>NZ_AP022577.1:4238836-4844384 GCF_010730955.1 Mycolicibacterium aubagnense
GGGTCGCTGGGCCGCCGGGCCGGCAATTGGCGGTGAGGGCAGCAACCGAGCCGAAGGCGTCCCTTTTACTCCAGCGGTCACTGCGGACCGGAAACGGATTCCCGGTGGTCCGGCGGTTGGGATCGCTTATCTATCCCCAGAACCGTTTGAACGACAGCATTGATGCTCGGGATGTCGTCGATATCGTCGGTCGTCGGCGGAGCTGCGGCGCTCAGCGCCGTTGCGATCGCGTCCCAGGTGTGGCCGGCGGCATGCGCCGCCTCGACCGCCTCGCGCAGCTCGCTCTGCGCCGCGCGCAGAGCCCGATGGGCTGCGCTGATGCGCTCTATATGTGCACGATGCAGCGCGTGCTTCTCTGCTGACATCCCCGTCCCCCGACGATTCTTGAACGGCCGATGGTCGAGTAGGGCAGCTCGCCGGTCAGGTGCTGCCGAGGCCGGGTTGCGCGCGACGGTCAGGGCAACGGAACGGAACAGTGCGCATCAGCATGGCGGTCACCTCGCGTATCCCTTTCACTTACCACCTGTGCGACTCGGTCTAGTTAATCTGCGTCAGATGACATAGATTTTTATATAGCACCAGGGCATGATTGGATGCAAGTAGTGGAACAGGAAACCTCGTGAACGATGCTGATCGCCGGCTGGTACCGCCGAGCCCGGGACCCGCTGCGGCCGGTCCGGCATCCGATCACGCGGTGTACGGGATCACGGTGGCTGCGGAACTGTCCGGTGCGCCAACACAATCACTCCGGCTGTGGGAGCGCCATGGCCTTCTCGCGCCGGCGCGCACCGACGGCGGTACCCGCCGCTACAGCGCTGACGACGTGGCCCGCATCGCGCGGATCGTCGCCCTGGTCGCCTCAGGAGTCAATATCGCCGGAATCGGCAGGATTCTCGACTTGGAGGACGACAACAGCGCGCTGCGCAAGGCCGCGGACCGCCGCGGCCGTTCGAAGTGACGGCATCGCTACCGCTATCCGGCCATGAATTCGGCGTAGGCAGTGGCCAATTCGGGCGACAGCACTGTCACGTTGCACCGCTGCTGAGTGTCACCGATCGGTGCCAGAATCCCGCGCAGGTCCTGATACTGCTGCGGATGCGCTGTGAAGTACGCCCGGAGGTTGGCCGACGCCTGTGGCCGGGGCTGCGAATATGCCGCCACCACAACCTGATTGGCGTCGGGGTGCGCTGTCAGGTAATTGCTGGCCGCCCCGGTGGCCGAGCTGACGGTATTGGCAACGGATTCCGGACTGCACTCAGTTTCCGCGGCGGCTGTCGTCGGCATCGCCAGGCTGAAGCAGACCGGTACTGCAGCCAGTACCGGGATCAGGCCGGTGAATCGAATTGAAAACTTCATGGCTCGTCCTCTCGCTGTGCTTCGCTGCCAGACGGATGCGGACCACCTGGCGCCGGTCGTCGTATACCCGCCCTGGTGACTCTGAACCCCCCGACTTTTGCTGTCTCTCATCGGAGCTGCGGTGTTAACGCGCCGGACCGTCCCGGCCACCATGTCAGTTGCGGGGCATGGTGGCGTGCGCGCGGAGTGGTCGAGTCGGTGGCTCTTCGGGCCGGGGCGCGCGCATCCGCGTGGTGGGCTGCTCGGCGATATACCGCTGCGGTGGGCCGAGTTTCGGCGGCCGACTCTCGCGCCGGGCCGACTCCCGTTCGACGAGCACACCGCGGGCAATACGGTCCAGTGCGCTCTGGACATGAATGCGCTCGGGCACGCCCTGGAATTCGTCTGACTGCGTGAGGGTTTCGGTGATCCAGCTCGAGATGACATTGCGCGCTGAACCCACCTCGGCAGAGCCCGCGGGCGTCAATGAGTATTCGGTTCCCGCGCGCGTGGCAAATCCGGTGGTGACCAACCGGTCGAAGGTCGGTTCGAGGACCTGCCGGGGCACCCGCCGGTCGTCGGCGATGTCGAGCAGGTCTGCCGCACCGGTCACCGCCGCGTACCGGTAGATCAGCATCAACGCCCACAACTGTGCGGTGCCCAGCCGGCTGTTCGAGGTGCGCGCCACCGCTTCGAGGTCAATGCCGTTGCTGTGCTGCAACAACCGGCCGACAGCGACTTCGAGGAGTTTCTCCGGCGACTCGGTGGTCGGCATGCCGAAACCCTCACCCATGTCGGTGCTGCCGCTGGCAGCGGCGTCACGCAGCGGCACCTGCTTGAGGAACAGCGCGAGGACGAAGCCGACGACGGCGACCGGCGCCGCCAACAGAAACACGTGACTCAGGGAGTCGGCGTAGGCGTTGATGATCGGCGCGGCGGTCTCGTGCGGGAGGCTGTGCAGCGCCTTCGGAGATGTCGCCGCCTCGGGTGGTGCGCCGCTGGCCCGGATGGCCGACGGGATGCGCTCGCCGAGGAAATTCGCGAACATCGAGCCGAAAATCGCCGCGCCGAATGAACTTCCGATGGTGCGGAAGAACGTCACACCCGAGGTGGCGACGCCCAGGTCGGAAAAGTCGACGGTGTTCTGCACCACCAGAATCAGCACCTGCATGCTCAGCCCGATGCCGGTGCCGAGGATCAACAGGAACAGTGACTGGGTCAGCGTCGAGGTGTCGGCATCCATCCGCGACAGCAGCACGAACCCCAGCGCCATGATGGCGGTGCCGGCGATCGGGAAAATTCGGTATTGCCCGGTGCGGCCCACGATTGCGCCACTGCCCAACGAGGTGACGAGCAGACCGGCCACCATCGGCAGGGTGCGCAGTCCCGACGCGGTGGCCGAGACGCCGTCGACGAACTGCATGTAGGTGGGCAGGAACGTCAGCGCACCCAGCATCGCGAACCCGACGACGAACGACAGCACACAGCACACCGTGAAGACGGGGTTGGCGAACAAGCGGATCGGCAGAATCGGTTCGGGCGCACGGCGTTCCACCATGACGAAGCCGACGAGTGCCAGGACCGAGGCGACGAACAGCCCGATTATCACCGCTGAACCCCACGCGTAGGTGGTTCCGCCCCAGCTGGTCGCCAACGTCAGACCCGCGGCGCCGAGCCCGACCAGGACTATGCCCGCGTAGTCGACGACCGGCCTGCCTGCGCGGGCCAACTCGGGGATGGCCGCTGCCGCGATCGCGACGACCACCACGGCCACCGGCACGTTGATCCAGAACGCCCAGCGCCAGCCCAGATGGTCGGTGAACAACCCGCCGAGCAGTGGGCCGACGACCGTCGTGACACCGAACACCGCGCCCAGAGCGCCTTGGTACTTGCCTCTTTCACGCAACGGGATGACCTCGCCGATCACCGCCACGGCCGTCACGGTGATCGCGCCACCGCCCAGGCCCTGCAGCGCGCGCGAAGCGACCAGCATCGCCATCGACTGCGAGAGTCCGCACAACACGGACCCGGCCAAGAACAGCAGGATGGCGACCTGGAAGACCCGCTTGCGGCCGAAGATGTCGCCGAGCTTTCCGACCACTGCAGTCACGATCGTCGAGGCGAGCAGGTAACTCGTGACGACCCAGGACTGGTGGCCCGCGCCGCCGAGGTCGGAGACCACGGTCGGCAGCGCGGTCGCCACGATGGTCTGGTCGAGGGCGGCCAGCAGCATGCCGAGGACGACGGCGAGGAACACGAAGTTGCGCTGCCGGATGCCGGGGGCCGCTTCCGCCACGTCAGCGGGGTTACGAGTGGTCATAGCTGCCTCAGCCCGGACTTCAGGTCTGGGCCGGACTGCTCGCCAACGCCTCGGTGATTGCCTCGCAGAACGCCGGTAGGTCGGAGGGCGAACGGCTGGTGATGAGATTGCCGTCGATACACACTGCTTGATCGACGACGGTGGCTCCGGCGTTACGAAGGTCGGTGCGAAGGCTGGGATAGCTGGTCACCGTGCGGCCGCGGACGACGTCGGCTTCGACGAGGGTCCACGGGCCGTGACAAATGGCGGCGACAGGCTTACCGGAGCGGACGAAGTCGCCGACGAACGTCACCGCGGCATCGTCGAGCCGCAGTTTGTCGGGGTTGACCGTGCCGCCCGGCAGGATCAGCGCATCGAACGCGTCGACCCCGACCTCGCCGACGGTCCGGTCCACCGCGATGCTGCCCGCTGGTTCCAGGTCGTGGTTGTGGGCCTGGATTTCGCCGGACTTCACCGACAGCACTTCGACGGAGCCGCCGGCCTCCTCGACCGCGGCGCGTGGTTCATCGAGCTCGACTCTCTCGACTCCGTCGGCGGCGAGGATGGCGATTCGTCGGCCTTGCAGTTCCTTGAGCACCTGCCTTGGCTACCCGAGTCCGCCACTCCGGAAACCCCCGCGTCGCCGGTGGTGGAGCATCCGGGTCAGCGCAGTTCTGCTATGACCTTCGCGAAGGCTTCCGAATGCTGTTGCTGAACAATGAAGTAACTGACCTCGTAACGGTCGCGTAGGTCGCGGATCCGGGCCGCCATATCAGTGGTGTTGCCGCTGAGCACTCCCGGCGTCGTCATCAACTCGGCGTCGCTGAGGTCGGGCTGGAAGTGCCGGGTGATGGACAGGTTCGGGCTTCCGGACCCGTCGGTCGGCACCGCGGTGATGGCCAGGTTCAGCTCCAGCTCGTCGAAGCGGGCGCCGGCGGCGTTGCGCACGAAGGAGATTCGCTCGGCGAGTGGATCGTGTTCGTCGGTGCGCGGCCCGCCGCCGGTCAGCCCGATGATCTGTGCCTGCTGGGCGGCGACGGTCAGCAGTTTGTCGCCGGCGCCGGCGATCATGACCGGTACGTCGGGCAGCTGGGAGCGCAGATACGAGGTGACGTGCGCCGTGTACTCCACTCGCTTTCCGGCGCTGGGGAACGGCAGTTCGGCGGCGTCGAACTCCTCCTTGACATATCCGGCGCCCAGTCCCGTCTCGAACCGTCCTTCGGTCAGGTCGCGCATGGCCGCGATATCGCGGGCCAGCAGGGCAGGCTTCTAGAAGCAGGCATTGAAGACGAAGGTGCCCAGATGCATGGTGCTGGTTGCCGCGGCCGCCGTCGCCAGCACCGGAAACGGCGCCGGAGCGCCCAGATGGTCGGGCACCAGCAGGACGTCGTAACCGAGATCTTCGGCGCGGCGCGCCGCGTCTTGCACTGCTGACCGGCCGTCGGTGTGCCGCAAGCCGACTCCGAACCGGAAATCTCTCGTCATGTGTTCGACTTTACGGACACGCGGGGCGCATCCGCCGGTGCAAACTTCAGGTGTGAACGCCAGACTGACCCTGACCGCGGTCTGTGTGGTGGTGTTCATGCTGCTGCTCGACATGACGATCGTCGCGGCGGCACTGGCCGATATCCAGGCTTCCTTGCACGCCCACCTGTCCGGATTGCAGTGGGTGGTCGACGCCTACGCCCTGCCGATGGCCGGACTGTTATTGACGGCGGCCACGGTGGGTGATCGGCTGGGACGGCGGCGCTTGTACCTCGGCGGGCTGGTGGCCTTCATGTTCGCGTCGGCGGGGTGCGCGCTGGCCCGCAACATCGACGTGCTCAACGGGCTTCGGGCAGTGCAGGGCTCAGCCGGCGCAGTGCTGCTCGGGGTGTCGCTGCCGATGATCGCGGCGGCCTTCCCCGATGCGCGACAGCGGGCGGGTGCCATCGCCGCCTACGGCGCGGCGATGGGAGCGGGTGGTGCCGTCGGGCCGCTGCTGGGCGGCGCGCTGGTCACCGCATACGGGTGGCCGTCGATCTTCCTGATCAACCTGCCGGTCGGGGTACTCGCGCTGTACATCGTCATCTTCGCCGTCCCGGAAAGCGTCGTCGAACAGTCCCGCCCGGTCGATGTCTGGGGGACGGCGGTGTTGACTGCGGCGTTGTTCGCGGGTGTGTACGTGCTGATCGAAGGCAACCGCTTCGGTTGGAGTAGCCCGATCATGTTGGCACTGAGCGCATTCTGTGTGGCGGCTCTGGTCGCCTTCGGATTGCGCGAGTCGCGCCTGGCCGAGCCGATGCTCGACGTGCGCCTGCTCGCCGGTCCCGGTTTCGCCGGCGTCTCCCTGGCTGCGTTCGCCGCAAGTGGAACGCTCATCGCGTCGACCAACTACCTGGCGCTGTACTTCATGAATACGTTGGGCTTCAGTCCCTTTGGCGCCGGTCTGCGGGCGTTACCGCTGACACTGGCCATCGTGGTCGGTGCCCCATCGGCAATGGTCGCCGCGCGGCGCATACCGGTGGCGGCGACCATCCCCGCCGGCGTCGCGTTGATTGCCGTGGGTATGTGGATGATGACCGCAGTAAACGCCCACACGACGTGGACGCATTTCATCGCGGGGTCGGTGGTGGCGGGACTCGGGCTCGGTGCGTTGTCCGCGTTGACGTCCGATGCGGCGCTGCGCTTCGTTCCGGTTACCGACGCCGGCATGGCGACGGGAACCGTCAGCACTGCGCGTCAGATCGGCATTCTGGCCGGGGTCGCCGGGCTGGGTGCACTGTTCAGTCGGCACGCGGGTGACCTTGCCACGGCGCGGCTTTCCGCAGTGCCCGGCCTTGCGGTCGAACCTGCGCGGCAGTTGAGCGACGGGCTGGCGGCCGGGGCCGGGTTGCGGGCGCTCGCGGTGGTACCCGACCGGCTGCGTCCCGCGCTGGCGGCGGTCGCTCGGGAAGCCGGTGCGGCCGGCATGCAGGCCGCGTTGACGGCCGCGGCGGTGGCTGCGACTGCCTCCACAGTGGTCGTGGTGGTACTCGTCCGAATGGGCGCTCGGCAAACAATCTATGCCGATACTGTGGATTAGCCGAAGTTGCTACGACCGAGGCTGGATGCCGATATTTTCACACCTTATGGTCGGTGCTGCTGTTCTCTTCTCAGGGGGCCGATACAGCGTCGTCATCTCTGACGACCCCGACGAGATCGAAGCCGCGCAGCGCCTGCGGTACCAGACGTTCGCCGAGGAGCTGGGCGCCGCACTCCCACAAGCGATTCGCGGACCGCGCACCGGTGAGATGATCGACATCGACCGGTTCGACGCGTACAGCGATCATCTGCTGGCCCGGGATGAAGAGACCGGGGCGATTGTCGGCTGCTATCGGTTGCTGCCCCCGGACGGCGCCCGAGCGGCCGGCGGCATCTTCACGGACACCAACTTCGAGATCGGTGCGGGCATCGATGCGTTGCGGCCGTCGCTGGTCGAATTGGGCCGCGCCAGCGTGCATCCCGACCATCGAAACGGTGCGGTGATGGCCTTGCTGTGGGCCGGAATCCTGCGCTATCAGGAACTGACGGGCCACCAATGGGCGATCGGCAGTCTGTCGGTGCGTATGGAGGACGGGGGTCCGCGCGGTGCGTTGGTGCGCGGCGTCCTGGACCGGGCTTTCCGAAAGCACCCGGCGCCAGAGGAATTCCGGGTTACGCCACGAAACCCGGTGCAGGTCAACGGAATTCCTTTGGCCGAGCTGCCGGACCCCGGCCGGGTGCGAATTCCGCCGATGGTGGCCGGCAGTCTCCGGATCGGTGGGGTGATCTGTGGGGAACCGTCGTACGACCCGGAATTCGACATGGCCGATTTCGTGGTGCTGATCAACCGCGACATGGTGCACAAGCTGTATCTCGCTCGGCTCACCCGGGACCATGTCCAGGCTTGAGGCCGACATGCTCGGGGTCGGATTCGGGCCGTCGAATCTGGCACTCGCGGTGGCCCTCGCCGAGCGTGGCGTGCGCGGCCGATTCGTCGATGCCCAGCCGCGGTTCGGTTGGCACCGCGACATGCTGTTGCCCGGAACCCGCATGCAGATCCCGTTCCTCAAAGACTTGGTGACGCTGCGTAATCCGCAGAGCGCATACACCTTCGTGAACTATCTGAATGACCGCGGCCGGCTCATTGATTTCATCGGCCGCCACGACGTGTTTCCCAGCCGGCATGAGTTCCACGACTACCTGCAGTGGGCCGCCGACCAGTTCGCCGCCGACGTACAGTACGGCCGCCGGGTGGTGCGGGTGACGGCGACCGATAACGGATTCGAGGTGCACCTGGACCCTGGCGAGGTCGTCGCGGCACGCACCCTGGTGCTGGGCACCGGCCTGCACCCGGTGTTGCCCGCCGGGACGGAGCCGACACGGCGGCAGTGGCACAGCCACCAACTGCTCAGTGCTTTGGCGGCTCTGGGATCGCCGGAAGTGGGCCGCTTCGCTGTGGTGGGTGCAGGACAGAGCGCCGCCGAGGTGGTCGGCTATCTGCACCATGCTTATCCGCTGGCCGAGGTGCACGCCGTGTTCGGCCGTTACGGGTACAGCCTCGCCGACGACAGCGCGTTCGTGAACCGCATCTTCGACCCGTCGGCGGTCGACGAGTTCTACGGCGCGGACAGCGCGGAGCGGCAGCGGTTGCTCGACTATCACCGCTCGGCCAACTATTCGGCCGTCGACGTCGACCTCATCGCGGACTTGTATGAGCGCGAGTACGGCGAACGCGTGGGCGGGGACCGGAGACTGTTTCTCCACCGTGCCTGCGCAGTCGTCGGCGCCGACGAGGACGACGTCGAGGTCCGGCTCGGCGTGCGCAACCTCATCGACAACACGACCGAGACGGTGCGCTGCGATGCCGTGGTGTACGCGACCGGATACGCGCCGATGGATGTGGCGGCGTTCCTGGGCGAGCTGGCGTCCTGCTACGAATTCGATGCGCAGGGCCGGCCGGTGGCCACGCGCGACTATCGGCTGGTGGCCAGGCCAGGTGCTCCCGGCGACATCTATCTCAATGGTGCGACCGTCGAACACAGCCACGGCCTGGGCGCGACGCTGCTGTCGAACGTGGCAGTCCGCAGCGGGGAGATCGCGGCAGCGATCAGCCCGTGACGGTCAGATAGATCAGCACCACGTTCAGCACTGAAATCAGCACGGCCACAGCCCATCCGAGCGTCGTGACGGCCCGGTGGTTGATGTTCTCGCCCATCAGGGCGCGGTTACTGGTCAGCCGAACCAGCGGAATCAGCGCGAACGGGATGCCGAACGACAGCACTACCTGGGACAGCACCAGCGCGCGCGTCGGGTCGAATCCGATGGCCAGCACCACCAGGGCGGGAATCACAGTCACGGCCCGGCGCAGCAGCAACGGGTAGGACCGGTTGAGCAGGCCCTGCATGATCATGGCGCCGGCATACGCCCCGACCGACGAGGACGCCAGGCCCGAAGCCAGCAGACCGATGGCGAAGCACAGCGCGACCGCCGGACCCAAGGCGTTGCCGACCGCGGCATACGCGCCCTCGATGGTGTCGGTGCCGTCGACGCCTTGCAGATTGGTGGCCGCCGCGAGCAGCATCGCCAGGTTCACCCCGCCGGCGACCACCATCGCCAGACCGACGTCGACGCGGGTGATCCGCAGCATGCGCCGCAGGGGAGCGCCAGGCTCCGGTTTCCCGTGCCGGTCCCGGGCCAGGCCCGAGTGGAGGTAGACGACGTGCGGCATGACCGTCGCGCCGAGGATCGCGGTGGCCAGTAGCAGGCTCTCGGTGCCGGTGAAGCGCGGCACCATTCCCCCGAGCACGTCGCCGGCCGCGGGCGGCTCGACGACCAGGCTGGCCAAGAAGCCGATGGTGATGATCAGCAGCAATCCGCCGATGACCCGCTCAAAGGCGCGCTGGCCGCCGCGGTTCTGCACCGATAGCAGGCCCATGGACACCACTCCGGTGATCACGCCGCCCAGCAGCATCGGCAGCCCGAACAACAGTTGCAAGGCGATGGCGCCGCCCACGACTTCGGCGAGATCGGTTGCCACAGCGACCAATTCAGCTTGCACCCAGAACGCGATCCGGGTCGGGGTGCGGCAGTTGTCGGCAACCAGTTCGGGCAGCGAGCGGCCCGTCGTCAGGCCAAGTTTGGCCGACAGGTACTGCACCAGCCCGGCCATGACGTTGGCCAGCAGGATCACCCACACCAGCAAGAAACCGAACTTCGCGCCCGCGCTCATGTTCGCCGCGACGTTGCCCGGATCCACATAGGCGATGGCAGCGACGAACGCCGGGCCCAGCAAGGACCACGTCGGGCGGGACGACGTGCGGCTCTCGGTCAGCACTGCGCTCACTTTCCATCCGGGTCTTCGAATAGAAAAGTTAGGGTAGCCGAAACCTTGCGATTGGGGAAATAGGTCAGCCGGCGGCCCCGCGCCCGTCAGGCGGCGGCGGGATGTCGCGGATCTGGTGCCGGCTGGTGACGCCCAGTTTCGGAAATGAGCGGTAGAGGTATCCGGACACCGTGCGTGTCGAAAGTTGAAGTTGGGCCGCGATCTGCGGGTTGGTGAAGCCACGTCCGGCGAGATAGACGACCTGATGCTCTTGGGGGCTCAGTCGTTCGGTGGACGGCGTCGCCGACGCTGCCGTGACGCCGCCTGATGCGCGCAATTCCCGAGCGCAGATTTCCAGCCACGGTCTGGCACCCAGCGTCTCGAAGGTGGCCCGGGCGGCTGAGATGTGCCGGCGCGCTTCTTTGCGTCGACGGCTTCGCCGAAGCCAGCCTGAGTAGCTGAGCCGCAACCGGGCGCGTTCGAATGGCCACTGCTCACCGGCGGCATCGGCGAGCGCGCGGGCCAGGATGGTGCCGGCCTCCCCGACGCCGAGCAGAGCCGAGGTGTGGTTCACCAGCTGGCCGACGCGCGCGGAGTGCGGCTGCGGTAGGTGCGTCAGTGCGGCGGCGAATATGCGCCTCGCGTCGTCGACCATGCCCGTCCGCAGAGCTGCCTCGGCGTAGTCGACGAGAGCGCGGAAAGAGACGTGCTGGTGCAGAGGCACACCGGAGTCGGTGAACAACTCGGACAGATGGCCGTAGGCCCCGAGATCGTTGCCGACCACGAGGTTGAGCAGCCCGAGGACATGATGTGCCCGTGCCGCGTGCAATCGGTTGTCCTGGAAACCAACGACATTCAGTGCTGTGCCGATGTGATCGCGCGCGGACGCGGTGTCTCCGCGATGGGCGGTGACAGTGGCTCGGATCAGGTCCCCGGTCGCGGTGATCAGTGGTTGATCGCTGACGGCCCCGAGGGTGTGCAGTTGGCCGGTAATTCTGAGTGCTTCGTCCCAGCGGCCGGAGTCGACACACGACCAGGCCAGGATCGCTGCCGTCAGCGCCTGCCCGTTCGTCGAATCATGTTGTGTCATCAAAGACTGCGCGCCGCGCAGACTGCGGATGCTGAGCTCTGACTCGTCGGTCACGCCGGCGGCCAGGCCGATCAGGCTCAGGTCCAGAGCCCCGAGGCCACCGGCCGGTGGGGCGATGAACGCAGCCACGTCGGCGCGTGCGCGCGGAGAGTCGGTCACCGCTTCGACCCACAGCCGCGATGTCGCCGAGCTGCCAGTCAGCACCGGCATCGCGTCGTCCAACCGGTGCAGCGCGTGCACCGTCCCCCGATACGCGGCTGGATCACCGGACAGGAAAGCCGCGGCGGCCGCCACGCGCAGCGGTTCCCACGCCAGCTCGGGTTCGACCCCGGTCGCTTCGTCGGTCGCGGCCAGGAGAGCCTCGGCCGCCGCCCGCCCGTCATGCCACATCGTGGCCATGCCGCGTGCGGTCAATGCCCGGATGCGGTCACGCGGACTGCCGGCGGTGGACGACGCCGCTTGGGCTCGGTGCCAGGCCTCGCGCTGAGGCGACGTACGCAACGCGTCGGCCAGGAGCCGGTGCGCGTCCAGCCGAGTGGTCAGCGGCGCTCCGTAATAGGCGGCAGACCGGATGAGGGGATTGATGGGGTTGATGCGTGCGGCCTCGATACGCACGATGCCCGCGGTCTCTGCCGGGGCCAGCACCGCCGGGTCGGCCAGCACGCCGGGCGGCAGCGCGCGCAGGTCGGCGGCGGACGCGGTCGCGAGGACGACGAGCGCGGCGCGCGTGGCTGCGGGTAGGTGCGCCAGATGCTGTGCGTAGACCGCATGGGCGCTGATCGGCAACGGCAACGGGTCCGGTGCATAACCCGCCGTGGGTGTCGCGCCGGCAGCCGTGCCGGAAAAGTGGATGATCGCGGCGGCATTGCCCGCGGATTGTTTGATGGTCTGCTCGCGGAGCAGGCCGCCCGGTGGTGCGGGTTGTGCCTCCAGCAGCGCGATCGACTGGTCGAGGTTCATTGGCGCCAGCGGAATCTCGACAGCCGAACGGCCCGCCAGCCCCGTCGGGGCGACAGCGTCAGGCAGCGTCAGCGCCACGGTGATCGGGCGGCCGGCGCTCCGCCGGGCGGCGAACAACAGAACGCTGCGGGATTGCTCGTCGAGCCAGTGGGCGTCATCGACCGTGACCAGCACCGGCTGCCGCCGCGGCACCGCGTCCAAGAGCTCGAGCAGTGCCGCGGCCAATCTGGCGGTGTGGATCTGATCGCCGAACAATGGTGTGCTGAAAAGGGTTTCGATGATATTGGCACGCCCGTACGGGTTGGCCTCGGCGTCGTTGAGCGCCCGCAGCAGCCGGTGCAGGCCACCCAGCGGAGTGTCGATCTCGCCGGGCAGCCCGGCGATTCCGAGGACGCGATGGCCCAGCGAATGTGCTTGCCGCTCGGCCTCGGCAAGCAGCGACGTCTTGCCCGAGCCCAATGCGCCAGAGATGACGATGACCTGCCCGTGCGGCGGTGACGCGATGGCATCCCGCAGGGCCGTGAGTTCGGCGTCGCGCCCGATGAGCTGCGTCGACGCGAAGTTCACAAGAACCATGAGACATCCGATCGGTCAGCACGTCTAATGACAGCTATTGATATGTCCCATCTATGACGTAGATGATCTGCGGCGTGGAGTTACGGCAGGTCGAGCGCTTTGTGGCGGTCGCCATCGAGCACAGCTTCACCCGCGCTGCCCGTCGCGTCCACGTGGTGCAGTCCGCCATCTCACGTCGATTGCCAAGCTGGAGCGTGAGCTCGGTGTGCAGTTGTTCGACCGCTCCCGCCAGCAGATCGAGCTGACGGTCGCCGGCGAACGCTTCCTCGCTTAGGCGCGCTCGACATGCGGTTGATGTTCGAGGAGCCGATGGTCTTCGTCTGCCGCAACGATCATCCGATGGCGTCGAAGAAAGAGGTCAGTCTGATCGACCCGGCGGAGGAGGACCTGATCGGGTTCCCGCCGGATTGGGGCTTTCGCTGCCTGATGGACAACGCCTTTCTGGCGGCGGGCGTCCAATCGCGTCCCGTCCACGTGATTCCTGCCGCTTCTCGGTGGTCGGTGAACTGGTTCGTCAAGGGCTGGGGACCACCTTCATGCCCGCGTCGGAATGCGCGGAGTTCGACGATCTGCGCGCGGTCGCATTGAGTCAAAGTGTCACGTGGCAGGTCTATTTGGCGTCGCAGCCGGTGGGACGTCTGACGCCGGCCACCGCGGCGTTGGCGGACATGCTGATTCAGGCGGCGGCGTCAGCCTAGCTCGCCGCGAGTGTCGGCTTGTGGTCGAGATCCCTCGAGATCCCCGACCACAAGCCAACATTCGTTGTCCTACTTGGCGTGACTGCTCGTGCCGTCCTTCGCCTGGCCTGCACCGCTGGACGCCTTCGCGGGCTTGGCGGGCTTCGACTCGGGCTTCGACTCGGACTTCGAGTCGGACTTGGTGTCCGGCTTGGCCGGCTTGGCCGGCTTGGCGTCGGACTTGGTGTCCGGCTTGGCCGGCTTGGCGTCGGACTTGGCGCCCCCGTCCTTGATACCGCCCTTGGCGTCGCCACCCTTGGTGTGATCAGCAGCCGTGCCGTCGCCGTTGGTACCGGTCTGCCCGCTGCCCGTATGCGCGGTGTCAGTGCTACCTGGGTCCGCGGGCTTGGTGGTGCCGGTGGTGCCGGTTGCCGCGTCCGTACCGGTAGCGGCCGGCGAATCGGGCTTTGTCGCAACGGTTTTCGTGGGTGTTTCAGCCGTGCTCGTAGCGTCCGCCTTGGTGGTGTCCGTCTTCGTCGCGGTCTGATCAACGGGCTTCGCGGGGTCCGTCGCCGCCTTGGCGGGCAGGGCCTTGACGACTGCCGCGGCCGGTACCGCGACGGTCGTCGCGTCGGTGGCCGGCACCGCGTTGGCGGCGACGGGCGCGGTGGCTGCGACCGCCGTCTTGGCCGTCGTGACCGGCGGCGGCTTGAGCGCGTCGGCGACGAGTTTCTGCAGAAGTTGCAGAGCGGCGACCGGACCCGGGAGGTTGACGGTAAAGCCGAGCGGGCCACCGTTGAGGTTGATGCCGAACGAGGTCAGCAGGCCGCCGGCGTACAGCGGCACGCCGGGCAGACCGGTGTCGATCACGGTCGACAGGTCGGGGCCGTAGCCACCGTTGAGGACCCCGTTCAGGACGGTCGCGGGAATCGAGATGAGAGCGGTGGCCACCTTGCCGAGATCGCCGGTGCGCGTGGCATCGATGACGTCCTGTACCGCGGCGCCCATGGCCGCAGGTGCTTGGATCAGCGGGCCGAGCAGACCACCGACGATGACGAGGGCGTTCGACGGCTGCAGCCCGCCGAACCCCTGGTTGAGCGTGTTGAGGACATTGACGGCGTTCTGCAGCGGATTGGCGGCGATGACCCCCAGCGGACCGAGCTTGTCGATCGCGGTGACCAGACCTTGCAGCGGATAGGCGACGGAGTTGAGGGCGGGCGCCAGCAGATTGGTCAGTGGGATCAGCGCGTTCAGCCCCACCAGCAGCAGCTGATTGGTCGCGTCCTCGACGTTGCCCTTTGCCAGATCGTTGACGGCGGCGGCCAGCAGCGGCGGTACCGCTGTGGTGAGGTTGGAGCCGATCTGGCCGAGCGTGGCGCCCAGCGCGTTCAACAGCGGCGGAGCCGCCGCGAAGGGCACGGCCGGTTGCGGGCTGGGATCGACCTTGACCGAACCGGGCGATGACACCAGTTTCAGCAGGTCCTGCAGCGCGGCGAGTTGATTGTTCAGGGCCGCGGTCAAAATTGGGGTCGGTCCCTGGGTCTGTGCCGTGCTCACGATGGTCTGCAGGCTGGCGACGGTGTTGTTGAACGCCTGCGCGTATGCCTCAAAGGGATTGACAGCGGCGGTCAAACGTACTGCGGCGCGCTCGATCTGAGCTTCCATGTGGTGAATCTGGGTACTGACGGTCGGCGCCATGACCGGGGCGACGGCGATAGCCGCGGCCCCGGCCAGGGACACGCCGACGGAAGCGAACGGTCGAGCGGCGGTGTGCATAGTGGGCCCTCTCAAAGGCTCAGAATCGGACAGTCGGCGAACTGACTTGTGCGTAAGTTCGCCCTGATTCTGGCTGTGAGAGGTAGGTCACCCGCTAGCGACGAATGACTCTATTTCGGCGTCGTCAGCTGGGGCGGTACAGGCCTTTCCCGGTGATGAGCGGCAGATCGAGGGTCGTGCGGATGCCCGGTTCGGCGGCGACGACCGCCGGGATGGCGTTCACCACCCGTGCTGCCGTGGCAACGAGTCCGGCGTGGTTGTGGTCGCCCTTGCGGCTGCTCAGGCACAGGTCAAGGGCATATGACGGCTCGCCGGTCACCTCGACCCGGTAGGAGCCACCCTCCTGGGCCGGTTGCGGCCAGTCGGGGCACAGATCGTCGCGCAGGCGGGTGATGTGCTCGAGTACGACGGCGGCGCGTCCGTCCTTCATGCCGCGCACTTCAAAACGCATGGCCGCCGTGGTGCCGGCCGGGATGTGGCCTGACGCGATGTCGAAGTCCTCGGGCGCCGGCACGCGAGTGTGCGTCTCGGTCAACTCGTCGAGTTCGATGCCGAGGCCGGCGGCCAGCTGGCGCACCACGGAACCCCAGGCCAGGCTCAGCACGCCGGGCTGCAGCAGCATCGGCAACTCGTCGATGGGCTTGCCGAAGCCCATGACGTCGAACATGACCGTCGCGCTGTCGTAGGTGGCGTAGTCGACGATCTCCATGCACCGGACCTGCTCGACGCTCTGACAGGTGCCCATGAGGGCAAGGGGGAGAAGGTCATTGGCGAAGCCGGGGTCGATGCCGTTGACAAATAGGGACGAAGAGCCCGTCTGCGCGGCATCTTCGAGCGGCGCGATCAGTTCGGTGGGCAGCACTTGCCACGGATACTGCAGAAACACCGCCGCGCTGGCGACCACGTTGACCCCGGCCGCCAGGATGCGCCGGTAGTCCTCGAGCGCCTCGGGCAGTCGGTTGTCGGCCATGGCGGTGTAGACGATGCAGTCCGGCTTGCCGGCCAGGATGGCATCGAGGTCGTCGGTGGCCGTGATGCCGGTCGAAACATCAAGTCCGGCAAGCTCTCCGGCGTCTTTGCCGGTCTTGGCGGCAGAGGAAACCCAGACGCCGGTCAGTTCGTAGGCAGGGTCATTGATGAGCTGCGTCAGGGCATGGCGACCGACGTTTCCGGTGCCGACTGCGGCGACTTTGATGGGCATGTACGCGCTCCTCACAGGTCCGGGATGGGCAGGTCGAGGTTGGGAAACGTGAGGCCGCCGTCGACCTCCAGCACCTTGCCGGTGACGTAGGCGCCGGCCGGTGAGGCCAGGTACAGCGCGGCGGCAGCGATGTCCTCCGGGTCGCCGAGGCGACGCAGCGGGGTGGCCTTCTCCATGGGGTCACGCAGCGCGTCGTTGGAGGCGACGATGTCCAGCGCCGAGGTGAGGATCGAACCGGGCGCGATGCCGTTGACCCGGATCTTCGGGCACAGGTCCATGGCGGCCAGCTTGGTGTAGTGCGCCAACGCGGCCTTGGCGGTGCCGTACGCGGCGAAGCCACGGCCCGCCAACCGGCCGACGGCCGAGGTGATGTTGATGACGCTGCCGCCGCCGGCATGCTCCAGCATCAGCGGGACCGCAGCCTGGGTCAGCGCGTGTGCGGTGACGACGTTGAAGGTGAACGCGTCTTTGAGATCCTGCGGTGAGGTGTACATGAGCGGGGCGGGCATGGTGCCGCCGACGTTGTTGACGACGACATCTAGTCTGCCGAACGCCTCGACCGCCGCCGCGGCGAGCTTGGCGGTCTCGTCCGGGTGGGCGAGGTCGGCGGCGATGACGTGGGCCCGTCGGCCGGCCTGCTCGACTTGTTTCGCCACGTCCTGCAACTGCGACTCGGTGCGGGAGGCAATCACCACGTCAGCACCCGCTTCGGCGAACGCGACGGCAATGGCCGCGCCGAGGCCACGGCCCGCGCCGGTCACTACGGCTACCTGGTTGTCGAGTCGGAATCTGTCCAGAATCACGTGTGCCTCACTCGCTTCGTGTTGGTTGTTGTTAGGCACGTTAACAAGATCGGCGCGCTCCGGGAACAGATTTCTAGAACACGTTCTAAGTGGGGATGATGATTCTGGAACCTGGCGAAGCCACCAGGGCTCTGCGTGTTTGCTTACGATTCGGCCGAGGTTTGCCCAACTGCCAATACTCCGGTGTCTGCTGCTCTAATATCGCGCGCATGTCGGAGGACGCGGAGGGTTCGGTTCCGGGGCAATCAGCCGTCTCGCGGCATGCGGTCGCGGTCGATGTTCAGCCCAAATGGATTGCGCCCCTGTCGCTCGCTGTGGCGGCGATTGCCCTCGGGGTAGCGGTCTGGGCGTTGGTGGCACCGCCGCGGCACGAATCGCCGGCCGTGCCCGCGCCGTCCGGGCAACAGGTCGCTGATGCCAAGGCTCGCGCCTGCACGGCGTTCGCTACGGTGCGCGCGGCGGTTTCTCTGCAGACCCACACAGAGCTCGGGCCCGAACCGGTTGCCGTCGAGGCGGTGACCGCCGTTTCCCGGCTGGCAATGAGTAGTGGCGCCACATATCTGCTCGCGCATCTCGACCCGGCCACGCCGGCTGAGCTGGCGTCCGCGGTTCGCGAATTTGCCAACGACTTACAGGACATCTCGATGTACGGACAAGCGGGAGTCGGGGCGAGCGATCCTGCGCAGGGTGGCCGGCTCAAGTCGGGTGACGCCCTCAGCAAGAAAATTGCCGATCTCTGCAAGTGAGCCATGCCGAGGCGGATTGGCGCCGTCTTGGTCCAGGGTTTAACTGGCGGCCTCGGGTTGCAACAATTATCGCCGGCGGAATATTAAGCGAATTCCCGGAGTTTTTGCATTCAAGATCGATTCGAACTTGTACGCAAGTTTCGCAAGTTGCGCATGAACACAATTACGCAAAGTAATATTATTCGCACGTGAATATCCGATTCTGTGCAACTCACCGTAATTGACGGTGAAATAGCAAACATGGTGTACCACATGCGATTACGCGAAATATTCGCTAGTTCTTTTCGGCGTGTGGCGAACGTGGTAATTTTCCTTCAACCGTGCGGCGCGCCGGCGAAAACACTTTGAATCCGAAGGAGGATTCGATCGTGTCCAAGCAACGCAAATCCAAGCCTTCAAAGTCTCGGAAACCGGCTACCTATCTCGCGACCGGCGCATTAGGAGTTGCCGCCGCGAGTGCCGGTATTGCGATGGCGATTCCGCCGGGCGTGATGAGCGCTCTCGCCGCGCCGCCTCCGGTGCGAGCGGTGGCGTTGACTGACTTCAGTTTCCCCCTGGCGCCGTTGACTCCCGACCCCAACAATCCGTGGTGGTGGCTGACGGATCTATTCGGTGGCGGCGTCGCCCCCGGAGGCGGCGGCGCGAAACCGTTGCTCTTGCCGGTCATGCCCACAACACCGGACCCCCTGGACAGCCCGTGCGGTCTGATCTGCAACGGCGCTGCGGGCACTGCCGCACACCCGAACGGTCAGGCGGGCGGCATCTTGGGCGGCAGCGGTGGCGCCGGCTGGGACAGCACGGTTGCCGGTGAGAACGGTGGCGACGGCGGTGCCGCGGGCATTCTGTTTGGTGACGGTGGCAAGGGCGGCAACGGCGCAGACGGCACCGCCACCATCGCCGGCAGTAATGGCGGCAGCGGCGGAAACATGGGCTTGCTCGGTCTGTTCGGCAGCGGCGGTCGAGGTGGAAACGGCGGTGCCGGCGGCTTCGGCGCCACCGGCGTCGCGGGCGGCGCAGGTGCGGACGGCACCGCAGGCACCGATGGCGCGACGGGGGCGTCCGGAACGCCCGGTATCGCCGGCAAGACCGGAGCGTTCGGTGCATCGGGCACCGCGGGCACGGCAGGCACGGCAGGTGCTGAAGGAGCAACGGGCTCGAACGGCAGTGACTTTGCCCTGGTCGGTTTGCCGGGCGGTACGGGCGGCGCCGGCGATGCCGGTAGCGCCGGCGGCGCGGGTACTGCCGGTGGCACCGGCGGTACGGGCGGCAATGGTACTGACGGCGGGCCGGGCGGTCCTGGTGGAACCGGCACTCCCGGCGGTGCCGGCGGTGGCGGTGGCGCGGGCGGAACAGGCCTGCAGGGCACGGCCGCCGGAGCTGGCGGCAAGGGTGGCAGTGCCGGACTGCTGACGCTGTTCGGCAGTGGCGGACAAGGTGGTGACGGCGGCATTGGTGGCACGGGTGGTACCGGTGGCACCGGCGGATCTGGTGGCAACGGTGGCACCGGCGGTAGCGGCGGCGCCGGTGGTACTGGCGGATCCGGTGGGACCGGCGGTGCTGGTGGAACCGGTGGCACGGGTGGAACCGGTGGCACGGGTGGAACCGGTGGCACGGGTGGAACCGGTGGGGACGGCGGTAACGGCATCTCGGTGATATTCCCGCTCCCTGACGTGATCACTGGTGGCCCCGGTGGAACTGGTGGGACCGGTGGCACCGGTGGCACTGGTGGTACTGGTGGAACCGGTGGAACTGGTGGTGCCGGCGGCGCTGGTGGCGGCGCGGGCGTTGGTGGTGCTGGCGGCAACGCCGGCGCAGGCGGTGGCGGCGGCTCGGGCGGCTCCGGCGGCATTGGTGGTACCGGCGGAACGGGTGGCGCCGCGGGTGCAGGCGGTGGTGGCGGACTGTTGGGCGGCTTGGGCTTTGGCTCGTCCGGCACGTCCGGCAGTGCGGGCTCCACGGGGGCCACTGGCACCAGCGGTGCGACAGGCGCCAGCGGCTCGACTGGCAGCAGCGGCACGGCTGGAAAGACCGGCGCAACGGGCACCGTGGGCTCCACTGGGGCGGGCGGCTCTGCCGGGCACACGGGTTCGGTTGGCGGTACTGGTGGCGCTGGTAGCGCTGGTAGCGCGGGCACTCCCGGCCACGTCACCTTCGGCGACGTCGGCGGCTCCGGTGCCGGTGGAGCCGGTGGAGCTGGTGGCGCCGGCGGTGCCGGTGGAAAGGGCGGTACTGGCGGATAGACCGCGTGGATTTCAGCCGCCCTTGATGCAGAAAACCTCATCAAGGGCGGCTGTTCGCGGTCCGTCGGCCGGAGCGGCATCTAGTCGGGTCAGATCGATCATCGCCGGACCGTGGGCCGCGCTGTCGGTGATGACGTAGTGGGCGGAATTTGCGTTACCGCGCAGCGTGTCTCGTGGCGGACACACGCCGAGAGCGCCTTGGGCGTCGCCGAAGTTGACTCCTACCTGGACGACCGACTGTTCGGCTGCCAGCGTTGCGCGCAGCCTGCTGATCAGGGCTTCGGGCGCGAAGAAGAGCCAGCCCTGGCCGAGGTGCAACCAGTACTTACCCTGGACGTGATCACGGATCGCGGTCAGTTCAGCCAGTGGCTCGTTCGACGGTGTGTACGAAATAGGTTCGAGGAAGGGGTACCTGGACAACAGGCCGGCACGGTCACGGTCGTGGATGCCCGTGTCCAGCAGGAGGAACCGGCCGACCAGGCTCAGGTCGCTGCAACAATTCAGGAATGAGTTGAGTGCATGTTCGGTCGCTTGGACGCTTGGCCCGGCGATCAGGCTGACCGTCACCTCAGCGCTGTGCTGATGGGCATTGATGTTGTGCGCCAATGTGTTCGGGTAGATTTTGGCTGCATCGAGCATCGGAGCCGCAGACAGGTCGCGGTTCGTGGCGATCCGACGGCGGTCCTCATCTGAGATGTCGGTGCGCTTCAACAACCGGCGGCACAGCGCAAATGCCTCGTCGTGTCGACCGAGCCACGATGCGCATATCGCCTGCTCATCCAACGCCCGCCAGTGGTAGACGGACTCGTCGACGAACAGAATATCCGCTGCCGGCAAGGGAATTGCGGCGGCATGCTCGGCGAACAAGTAGCCGAGCGCATACCGGCCATCGGTCCGGTACTTGACGGCAATGGCATGCAGCGGCTCCGCGCGGGTCGGCCGGAACTCCCAGGCTCGCAGATAGGCGTCCTGCACGTCTGGCCACGGTTCGTCCATTCGGGTCATCGACCTGGCGACCTGCCATAGCGCGTAGTACGTTTCCTCATCCCATCCGCCCATCTCGGCGCGCCGGGCTGCCCACTTTCGCGCATTAGTGAAATCGCCTAGGTTGAAATAACTTTCGGACAGATAGAAGACTGATCGCGGGTTATCGGGGTCGCGCTGCAGATCAGCCAGCAGCAGGTCGCGGTCGCGCGCGTACTTCTGCGGATCGTTGTTGCGGGCGCCGAGGCGACGGGATTCGACGAAGTAGTCGCCTTCGATTCGCGACTCGGTGAATGGCTCCGAGCAGTCTGCGTATTCGTGCACCACGCCGACGTATCGCCAGGGCATGCCGCTCCGGAACAACTGTCGGCGCCAGTAGATCAGACCGTCGTTGATCCGCATCGCATAGACGTCCGCCGTCAGCCCGGTGAAGTCGAGCCGGCCCCTGACGGTGTCGTCGGCATCCATGACCCAGATGTAGTCGGAGCGGCTCTGTGCCAATTCCAACGCTTCGGAACGATTCTCGCCGAAATTGCGCCACGGCCGGTCATACAGCCGGCCCGGTATGCCCAGACTGGCCATGTGGTGACGAATCACATCCTGGGTGCCGTCCTCGGAGCCGGTGTCCACGATCGCCCAACAACTGATGTACGGGGCCACCGCGTCCAGCACTTCCGTGACGATGTGTGCCTCGTTGCGCACGATCATGTTGAGGCAGATTGTCGGATTGGCCGCAATGCGATCCGTCTCGTGCGTCAATTCCGCTGCCGCCGTGGCAGTCTCGCTTCGATCCCCGGCTGGAATCTGCACAGGATCCGTATACCCCATCCGGGGCCGCGCTGCTGGACTTCGGGCGAATCGCGCCCGGTCAGCCCTTCCGCGCCTTGACGCTCGCCTCCAACTTGGCCAGCAGATCGGAGACGTCCTCGGTCGCGTCGAGCTCGGTCGCCGCTTCCTCCGTGGTGAATGCCTCGCCGCCCGCGATCTTCGCCTCGATCAGTTCTTCCATCTGCTCGCGGTAAGTGTCGTGGAACTGCTCAGGATGGAAGTCCTCGGTCATCGAGTCCACCACCTGGCCGGCCATCTTCAGTTCGGCCTTCTTGATCTCGACTTCCTTGTCCAGCACCGGGAAATCGGGGTCGCGAATCTCGTCGGGCCACAACAGCGTGTGGACGATCATCACGTTGCGCTTGCCGAAATCCTTCACCCGCAATGCCGCGAGCCGCGTCTTGTTGCGGAGCGAGAAGTGCACGATCGCCACTCGGTCGGTCTGGGCCAGGGTTTGAGCGAGCAACACGTACGACTTGGACGACTTCGAGTCGGGCTCCAGAAAGTAGCTCCGGTCGTACATCAGCGGATCGATCTGTTCCGCCGGGACGAATTCGATTACCTCGATCTCGCGACTTCGCTCCTCGGGCAGGGTCGCGATGTCATCGTCGGTGATGATGACGGTCTGGCCGTCCTCGGATTCGAAAGACTTGGCGATGTCCCGGAACTCGACGACCTCGCCGCAGACCTCGCACACCCGCTTGTATCGGATGCGGCCATTGTCCTTGGCATGCACCTGATGAAACTTGATGTCGTGATCCTCGGTCGCGCTGTACACCTTGACCGGCACATTGACCAGACCGAAGGCTACTGACCCCTTCCAGATGGACCGCATACCTCAGTATGGCCCATGATCGCGTTCGAGCTTGGATACTCGAGGTGTGGAGCAATTCGGACGGGTGCGGCTGACCAACCCGGACAAGGTGCTCTACCCGTCGACGGGCACGACCAAGGCCGACGTCTTCGACTATTACCTCGCCGTCGCCGACGCGATGCTGCCGCACATCGCGGGCCGTCCGGTCACCCGCAAACGGTGGCCCAATGGTGTTGCGCAGCAGCCATTCTTCGAGAAGCAGCTGGCGTCGTCGGCGCCGGAGTGGCTCGAACGCGGCGCCATCACGCATCGCAGCGGGACCACCGTCTACCCGATCATCGACACTCCGGAGGGGCTGGCCTGGATCGCCCAGCAAGCGTCCTTGGAAGTGCATGTGCCGCAATGGCGCTTTGTCGGGGCGGGTGGGCGAAGCGGGGCGGGCGATGTCCTGGCTCCGGGACCCGCCACGCGCATCGTGTTCGACCTCGATCCCGGCGAGGGCATCACCATGGCCCAGCTGTGCGGGGTGGCCCGCGCGGTGCGCGAACTCATCGCCGGCATGGACCTGGAGGCGTATCCGGTGACCAGCGGCAGCAAGGGTGTGCACCTCTATGTGCCGCTGGCCTCGCCCGTCAGCTCGCGCGGTGCGTCGGCCGTCGCCAAACGTGTTGCCCAACAACTCGAATCATCCATGGGTGGGCTGGTCACCGCGACCATGACCCGCAGCCTGCGGGCCGGCAAGGTGTTCCTGGACTGGAGTCAGAACTCCTCGGCCAAGACGACGGTGGCACCGTATTCGTTGCGCGGTCGCGACGAGCCGACCGTCGCGGCGCCGCGCACCTGGGACGAACTCGACGATCCGGAGTTGCGGCAGCTGCGGTTCGACGAGGTGCTGGCCCGCTTGGCCCGTGACGGTGATCTGCTCGCCGCCATGGATGCCGATGCGCCGGTCGCCGACCGGCTCACCACCTACCGCAGCATGCGGGACCCGGGCCGGACACCGGAGCCCGTGCCGGCGGCCCAGCCCGCGTCGGGCCAGAACAATCGGTTCGTCATTCAAGAACATCACGCCCGCCGGCTGCACTACGACTTCCGGCTGGAACGCGACGGCGTGCTGGTCAGTTGGGCTGTGCCGAAGAACCTTCCGGACACCTCGACCGTCAACCACCTGGCGGTGCATACCGAAGACCATCCGCTGGAATACGCCACCTTCGAAGGCGATATCCCCAAGGGCGAATACGGCGGTGGGCACGTCTCGATCTGGGACTCGGGCACCTACGACACCGAAAAGTTCCGGGACTCAGGCTCTGGCGGTGAGGTGATCGTCAACCTCCACGGCAACCGGGTCTCCGGACGGTACGTGCTCATCCAGACCGACGGTAAGAACTGGCTGGTGCGCCGGATGAAAGAGCAGCGGCTGCAACCGATGCTGGCGACCCACGGATCGGTGCGTCGACTGTCTTCGGACCAGTGGGCCTTCGAGGGTAAGTGGGACGGCTACCGGCTCCTCGTAGAGGCCGACCACGGCCGGATCCGGCTCACCTCGCGCAGCGGTCGCGATATCACGGGGGAGTTCCCGCAATTGCAGTCGTTGGCAGCCGATCTCGCCGATCACCACGTGATCCTGGACGGTGAGGTGGTGGCATTGCAGGATGGCGTACCGAGTTTCCAGGCCATGCAGAACCGCGGTCCCCGCAGTCACATCGAATTCTGGTGTTTCGACATCCTGTCCCTCGACGGACGTGACCTGACTCGCGCAAAGTACCGAGATCGGCGAAAGCTGTTGGAAGCGCTGGCCTCCGATGGTGCGCTGACGGTACCGCCGCTGCTGCCCGCCGAAGATCCCCTGGAGGTTGCGAGTGGCCGCGGCTTCGAAGGAGTGGTCGCCAAGAAATGGGATTCCGGATATCGGCCTGGCCGGTCGGAGGCGTGGGTCAAGGACAAGTTCTGGCGCACACAGGAAGTGGTGATCGGCGGCTGGCGCGCCGGGGAAGGCGGCCGCACCAGTGGCATCGGGGCACTGCTGGTCGGCGTGCCCGACGAGCACGGTCTGCAGTTCGCCGGGCGCGTCGGCACCGGGTTCACCGACAAGATGCTGGGCGACCTGCGGGCGATGCTGGCACCGCTGGAAATCATCGAATCACCTTTTACCGCACCGCTTTCCGCATTGGATGCCAAAGGCGTGACGTATGTCCGACCCGAGGTGGTGGGGGAGGTGCGCTACAGCGAGCGGACCTCGGATGGCCGGTTGCGGCAGCCCAGCTGGCGTGGGCTGCGTCCGGACAAGACACCGGCGGAGGTCACGTGGGAGTGAACGCGAGAGCGACAGCCTCTTCCAGCCCGCGGGTCGCCAGCTGGTCGGCCAACTCGTTGTCGGCGACGCCCGCGTGCCCTTTCACCCAGAACCACTCGACCTCGTGCCGGGCGCACGCGGCTTGCAGCCGCTTCCAGAGGTCTACGTTCTTCACTGGCTGCTTCGACGCCGTCATCCAGCCATTGCGTTCCCAGCCGTGCACCCACTTGGTGATGCCGTTGCGGACGTAGGTGCTGTCGGTGTGCAGGTGCACCACGACGGGCCGCGTCAATGCTTCGAGCGCCATGATGGGCGCCGTGAGCTCCATGCGGTTGTTGCTGGTCTCGTCAGGCTCGCCGCCGCACATTTCCCGCACGTGATGACGCATGCGCAGCACCGCGCCCCAGCCGCCGGGACCGGGGTTGGGGCGGCAGCCGCCGTCGGTGTGGATGACCACGATGTCATCGGTGGCGGAGTCGCTCATGGGCTGAGAATAGGGGCCGAGATCATCGCCGTGCGGACCGACATCCCGAATTCTTGATGTCGCAGCGTGGTGATCCGGCGTCCGGGTTGCACCGCAGGCTTCACCGGTGCGGTGCGGTCGCCGAAGAACGCGGCCGTGGCGTCGATGTCGCGCGCGATGTATGTCAGGCCCCAGAGCGTGGACGGACCGTCACCCTTGGTGTCGGGCGAGCCGACGACTTCGAGGATCACCTCGCCCAGCCGGAAGAAGATCTGCCGCATCGGACGGCCGCCGAGTTGCCCGTCGCGCTCGCGGCGCGGGTGGACGCCGACCGCCGCGAGGGCCGCGACGGTCCGGCTGAGGTCAGGTGACAGCAGCACGACATGGTCGACCGAGAGGGCGCCGTTCGCGTGCTCCGCCGGGGCTGGGGCAGCGGCATCTGATCGGGTGGTGGGGATGCCGTCGAGGGGCTGGTCGGACGGCAGGCCGCGCAGCGACCACCTGGCGATGCCGGTGCCGTGGTCGCGTCCGACCAACCGGATCCGAACGCCGCCGATTCGGCACACATCATCGGGATCAACGGTGAAACCCGCGGCAGTCCAGGACTCTGCCGTGTCGGCGACCTCGAACTCGTCGATGCTGACCGTCATTGCCCGGCCTCGTCGACGCTCACCCGCAGCCGCGGTGGCCTGGTATCCGGCGCTACTCGCTGCCACACCGCGTCGACCATGGGTGCCAACAGTAGTTCGCCCATCTGCCGCGCCAAGACGGCGACGACCTGGATGTTCTCGCGGCGGGTGGTCGAGGCACGACCCGTCTTGCGGGCCGCCCGAACCTCGCGCTGCGTGAGGTCGACGATCACGTCGACCAGGTGGCTGTCGGCGACATTGGGCTGCAGGAGCGCCCGGCGCACGTAGTCGACCACCGCCGGATTGGCGCGCAGCATGTCCCGAACGGCGTCGTCGCGCACTGCCGTCGAGGCGTCTTCGGGCACCTCGGCCAGGGCGCCCGCGAAGTAGTCGACCACCAACTGATCGACGGCGTTCCGCAGGCCGGCCTTGGTCTTGAAGTGGTGCTGCACCAGGCCCACCGCGACGCCGGCCTCGGCGGCGATGGCGCGCAGGGAGATTCGGTCTTCGCCGTGTGTGGCGTAGAGATCCAGGGCGGTGTTGCGAATGCGCGCCTTGGCCGTCAGATCGTCGCCGGTTGCCCGCGGATCAACCATCAGACCTCCCATCGGCAACCAGTTCAATGTACTGTACACATGAACAGGACGCTATACATTTGTATAGCGCGGCGATTTAGCGAGGTGGACCAATGTCAGAGCTCTTCCCGACCTACCGGGCCAGCTGGGAGACCGATCAGCACCGCGAGTTGCGTCAGCATGCCGCGGCATTCCTCGCCAAGGAGGCCACGCCCAACCAGGAGCGGTGGGCCAAGAATCACCAGGTCGACCGCGAGTTCTGGAACAAGCTCGGTGACGCCGGCCTGCTGGGCCTGGACCTGCCGGAGGAATACGGCGGCGCGGGCGGCGACTTTGGTCTGTCCGCGATCGTGGCCGAAGAGTTTGCGCTGGCCCATGATTCGGCGTCGGGCTGGACCGTGCACTCGCCGATCGTGGCGCACTACCTCAACACCTACGCCAATGCGGAGCAGAAGGCCCGCTGGATGCCCAAGATCATCAGCGGTGAGGCCGTGCTGGCCATCGCGATGACCGAACCCGGCACCGGGTCCGACCTGCAGGCAGTCCGCACCACGGCCGTCCGCGACGGCGACCACTACGTCATCAACGGGTCGAAGACGTTCATCTCCAACGGAACCCACTGCGACATGGTCGTCATCGTCGCGAAGACCGACCCCAGCAAGGGCGCGGCGGGTGTCTCGCTGATCGTGGCCGAGGTCAACGACCTGCCGGGTTTCGAGCGTGGTCGCGTCCTGGAGAAGGTGGGCCAGCACGGCCAGGACACTCGCGAACTGTTCTTCACCGACATGCGGGTGCCGGTCGCCAACCTGCTCGGTGAGCAGGAGGGGCTGGGCTTCTACCAGCTCATGGAGCAACTGGCCCGCGAGCGGCTGATCATCGGCTCGGTGTGCGCCGGCATGGCCGAGGCCGCCGTACTCGAGGCCATCAAGTACACCAAGCAACGCGAAGCCTTCGGTAAGCCGCTGATCCAGTTCCAGCACAACCGATTCCAGCTCGCCGAGCTCAAGGCCGAGGTGCTGTCGATCAAGACCACGGTGGACTACTGCATCCAGGAACTGATCGACGGGAAGAATGATCCGGCGATGGCGTCCATGGGCAAGCTGATCGCCGCTGACAAGGGCGTCGCCGTCGTCGACCGCTGCGTGCAGTTCTTCGGTGGGTACGGCTACATGATGGAGTACCCGATCGGCCGGGCCTACGCCGCGGCGCGCGTCAACAAGATCTACGGCGGCACAAGTGAAATCATGAAAGAGATCATCAGCCGCTCGCTGTAACTCCCTGCTCGCGGGACTCGGCGATCCGTGGCAAGGTAGTGACATGAGCGGCTCAGGTGAGTACAGCGCCGACGACGACGACGATCAGCTGACTCAGGAAGACATGCTGATCGACCGTGGCGTCGATGACCTGTTGGACGAGGGGTATGCGCCGCCGGATGCGTGGCGTGAACCCCGGGATCACGAGACGCTCGATGAACTCCTGGCCGAGGAAGAGCCGGACCCGGCGATGCAACTGGACCCGGTGGTGCCAGGTCCCGACGAGCAGTGGGGCGACGACGAGGTCGGTGACCGGCGATCCGGTCGGCTCGTGGCCGGTGAGCAGGACGGCGAGCTGCTCGCCGGGGACGTCGGCATCGCGGGGAGCGCGGCCTCCGCTGAGGAGGCCGCAGTCCACATC
Organism: Mycolicibacterium aubagnense; assembly: GCF_010730955.1. Classification (NCBI taxonomy): domain Bacteria; kingdom Bacillati; phylum Actinomycetota; class Actinomycetes; order Mycobacteriales; family Mycobacteriaceae; genus Mycobacterium; species Mycolicibacterium aubagnense. The sequence goes on from NZ_AP022577.1 coordinate 4,267,125, forward strand.
ATCGACGAGTAGTGCCTGCGCTCGCGCGGAACACTAGACCTTGGCGATGACGTTCTCCGCGAACATCTCCAGGTGCTTGATCTTCTCGTCGAGCGGCTGGGTGTCCTCGCCCATGATGTAGGGCACCCGGAAGCCGACGATCACGTCGGTGACGCCCTTGTCCTCGAGGCGCTTCACGCCGTCGACGGTGAAGCCGTCGATCGAGATGACGTGAATCTGGAACTCGTCGCAGAGCCCGATGCGCTCTTCGGTCTCGCGGTACTGCGCAAGCTTCTTGAGCAGCGGGTCGAGATCGGCGGGGTCGCCGCCGCCGTGCATCCAGCCGTCATTGCGGGCGGCGCGCTTGAGCGCGGCGTCGGCGTGGCCGCCGACCAGGATGGGCACCGGCTTGGTCGGCGCCGGCGTCATCTTGGTCTTGGGGATGTCGTAGAACTCGCCGTGGTACTCGAAGTAGTCACCCGAAGTCAGGCCGCGGACGACGTCGATGCACTCGTCCATGCGCTTGCCGCGGCGGGCGAACGGCACGCCCATGACCTCGTAATCCTCGGGCCACGGGCTGGTGCCGACGCCCAGGCCCAACCGGTTGTCGAACATCGCGGCCAAGGAGCCCGCCTGCTTGGCCACCAGGGCCGGCGGCCGGATGGGCAGCTTCAGCACGAAGATGTTGAAGTGCAGCTTGGTCGTGACGGCCGACAGGGCGCCGATCAGCGCGAACGACTCGATGAACGACTTGCCGTCCAGAAACTCGCGGTTCCCGTCTTCGGTATAGGGGTATTTCGAATCCGAGACCGCCGGGTACGCGATGCTGTCCGGAATGGTCATCGCGTGGTATCCGGCCTCGTCAGCGGCTTTCGCCAACGGGATGTAGTACTTCGGATCGGTCATGGCTTCCGCATAGGTGAACCGCATGCGGACCATAGTAGAACGTGTTCTAGTTTTGTGTCTCGCGAAATGCAGATCTGTTCGGCATCATGACCGGATGCGACTCCGACGCGTCGGCCCGCACCGCAGGCTGTGGCTGACCCGCAACGTCCGGGTCCTTTCGGCGGTGTCATTTCTGCAGGACACCGCGAGCGAACTGCTTTATCCCTTGCTGCCGATCTACCTGACGGCAGTCCTCGGGGCGCCGCCGGCGATTGTGGGCGTTGTCGAGGGTGTAGCGGAAGGCGCCGCGTCGCTGACCAAACTTGCCGCGGGTCCGCTCGGTGACCGCTTTGCCCGGCGGCCCATGATCGCCACCGGCTACGGCCTGGCAGCGCTCGGCAAAGTCATGGTCGCGGCATTCGGCGCCTGGCAGGGCGTGCTCGCCGGACGTGTGGTGGACCGGCTTGGCAAGGGGTTGCGCGGGGCGCCCCGTGATGCGCTGCTGGTCGTCGGCATCGATGACGCCGCGCGCGGGCGGGTGTTCGGATTCCACCGAGCCATGGACACATTGGGCGCCGTCGTCGGTCCGTTACTGGGCCTTGCCGGCTACGAACTGCTGGACCACCGGATCCCGCCATTGTTGTGGGTGGCAGTGGTACCGGCCGTGCTCAGCGTGGCGTTGGTGTACCTCGTGCGGGAACCACCACGGGTCACTGCGCCCACTCAGGCGCCGATGTTCGCGCGGGTACGCGACCTGCCGCGGCGCTACTGGCGGGTCGCGGGAGCGCTGGTGATCTTCAGTCTGGTGAACTTCCCCGACGCGCTGCTGCTGTTGCGGCTCAACGAGATCGGCTTCTCCGTTGTCGAGGTCATCCTGGCGTATGTCACCTACAACGCGGTGTATGCGCTTTCGAGTTATCCGGCCGGGCACTTGGCCGACCGCATGCCGCGCCCGGCCGTGTTTGGCATCGGCCTGACGTTTTTCGCGGTCGGTTACCTCGGCCTGGGTCTGACCGAGAACACGGTCGCGGCATGGTTCTTGATCGGCGTCTACGGATTGTTCACGGGCTGCACCGACGGAGTCGGCAAGGCGTGGGTATCTTCGCTGGTCGGCGCCGACGTCCAGGCCAGCGCCCAAGGGGTGTTCCAGGGCGCCAGCGGTTTCGCGGTCCTCATCGCCGGGTTGTGGGCCGGTCTGGCGTGGGGCGCCGATGGCACGGTGCCGCTGCTGATCTCGGGCGGTGTCGGCGCGATGTTCGCGGTCGGGATGCTGGCGGCAGGTTACGTCAGCGGGAACGGCGGCAAACCGGCGCCGCTGACGGCATAGCCACCCTGCTGGCTGCGCTCGGTGACCCGCGCTGTCGCGGAGCGATCGCCGATCGCCACGGTGACGGGGCCGCGAGGCAGCTCCTCGAGGGACTCGAAAACCGTTCCACGCCAGTGGTATTGGCCGTCAATCGGGTCGAGGTGCCCGGCCAGGCGGACGCGGACCTCGCGGCCGTCGATGGTGGCCGGTCCGTCGTACAGGTCTTCGGGGTCCGCGACATCCGCGCGGGCCGCCGGAGCGATTCGGCCGCCCGGCAGGAATCCGCTGCGTCGCCACAACCGGCGCGCGATGGGGCCGAGGAGCCCGACTTCCTCCAGGAACGAAGCCAGCGGGGCGAAGCCGGCGATCTGCGTCTCGATCCGGTGCGGGGACGTCCGCGCCATCCGCCGAGCGGCCCGCGCGTCGAGGCCGACGCGGCGGTACTGCACCTTGTTGGTGAACAGGAATCGGAAGAACAAGCCGCCGACACCGTTGAGGTTGCCCACCCAGAAGCGCTTCGGCCAGGACATCTCCGGCGCGCGCTTGCGCAGCCCGTCGCGGGCGAACTGGATGTGACGGGCCTCTTCGGTGACGTGAATCCGCATGAGCCGCTGCACCATTGGCTGCAGCTCCGGGTCGTCCATCATCTGGCGCTGCAGCGAGTCGAAGATCTCCTCACCGATGAGAGCGGCGACCCAGAGCAGCGAGCCCTGGAAGGCGAACGGCAGCATGTTGATGATCAAGCGTTGGTACAGCTTCGGCCGCACCGGGTCGGCGCCGACCTTCTCGATGGCCTTGCCGAACATCACCATGTGGCGGGTCTCGTCGCCGAGTTCGGTCAGTTCGTAGTGGGTGGCGCTCGCGGTCGGGTCCTGATGCATCATCTTGCGCAGCAGAGCCTGGTTGAGGATGTTCTCGAACCAGATGCCCGCCGACAAGGTGTTCACCAGCTCCTGGCGCGACAGCTCGATCTGCTCGGCCCGGCTCATCGAGTCCCAGAGCGGGGTGCCGTACAGCGACACCACTTTCGGCGGCAGGAAGTACTTGTCGGGGTCGATCGGCGCATCCCAGTCGATGTCGACGATCGGCGCATAGGACTTGCGCACCGAGCCCTTGAGCAGGCGTTCCGCGAATTCCTCGCGCGTCGTCTGGCCCTTGACCGAAGCTGTCATCGTTGACATCCCTTCGAAAGTGTCCGTACTCCGAAGCTACGTCCGCACTCCGCGGTTAGTCAATACCCCGGGTACCGCATACCTGAGGTTCGCGTCCCGGCGTCAAAGGGTGCGGCGACGCGCCCGGATACCCTTCCGTGCATGCGCACTATCCACGTCATCGGTATCGGTGCCGGCGACCCGGACTACGTCACCGCCCAGGCCGTCACGGCGCTCAATGACACTCAGGTTTTCTTCGCCATGGACAAGGGCGATGCGAAAGACGATCTCGTCGCACTGCGCAGACTCATCTGCGAACGGTTCATCGAGAAGCCGGGCTACCGGTTCGTGACGCTGCCGGACCCCAAACGGGCCAAAGACGGTGACTATCAGGAGGCCGTGGCGGAATGGCACGCCGCGCGGGCCCGGTTGTGGGCCGAGGCCATCGAGACCGAGCTACCGGACGCCGCCACCGGATCTTTTCTTGCCTGGGGCGATCCGTCGCTCTACGACAGCACCCTGCGCATTCTGGACCGCGTCGCCGAACACGTCGAGTTCGAGTTCGACGTCATCCCCGGCATCACCGCCATCCAGGCGCTCACCGCCCGACATCGCATACCCCTCAACGACATTGGCGAGCCGGTGCTCATCACGACAGGCCGTCAGCTGCGTGAAAACGGGCTGGCCGGGGCCGCGGTCGTGATGCTCGACGGCGAGTGCTCGTTCCTGGAATGCCCACCGCAGACCCGCATTTGGTGGGGCGCCTACCTCGGCACCCCCGACGAGATGCTGATCGCCGGCACCGTCGGTGAGGTCGGAAACCGGATCACGCGCGAGCGCGCCGAAGCCCGGGCCCGGCACGGCTGGATCATGGATACATATCTGCTGCGGGCAGAATCGACGGTATGAAATCGTTGCTGCTGCGAGCCTGCGTGACCGGCCTGGCGTTGTGGTTGGTCACCCGCATGGTGCCGGGTATCCACTTCGTCTTCGTCGAGGGCAGTTCCCAATTGGAGCGGGTCGGCATCATCCTGGTCGTCGCGTTCATCTTCGGGCTGGTCAACGCCATCATCAAGCCGATTGTGCAGCTGTTCGCGATTCCGCTGTACATCCTCACGCTCGGTCTGATCCACATCGTGATCAACGCGTGGATGCTGTGGATCACCTCGTGGATCACCGAGCACACCACGCACTGGGGTCTGGCGATCGACCAGTTCTGGTTCACCGCGATCTGGGCGGCCGTTCTGCTGTCGGTGGTCGGCTGGGCGCTGGGCTTGGTGCAGCGCGCCATCGAGCGCTAGCGATTAGTGCACGTTTCTCCGCGCCCGCCGCGGAAAAACGTGCACAATCCCTAAGCGAGCGACGCCTGAATCGCACGTAACTCGGTGGCGCCGAAGGCTGGTTGCTCGGTGATGTCGCCTGCGGGCCGGCCGGTGCGGATCGCGTCGGCGAGGTCGCTGATCGTGGGGATCAGCCGCTCCGCGTCATCCTGCGTGACCGGGGAGCCGGACCGTTCGGTGGCCCATGCCGCGGCCAACGTCCGGTAGGCCAGTTGTTCGGTGGCGACGATGGCCGGCCAAAGCCGTTCTGCCGCAACCCGGCTCCGGGTAGATCCGCCGATGGCGGTGTCGTAGACGGGCAGCATGGCCATGGCGCGCAACTGCAGATCACGACGGTCGTTGCGGGCCGGCTCGGTGGTGACTGCCCCCGTGGCCAGATGGCTGACGACGACAGCAACGGCGTCCAGTGTCGCGGCGATTGCCTGTGCCGGGCGCGCCGCCGGATGTCCGCGCCGCGTGAACCAGAGGACCAGAAGTGCTACCGCGCAACCGATCACGGTGTCGATGCCGCGGGCGAGCAGCATGTCGAGCACGTTGGTGAGGTGGTGACCGCCCGAGGCGATGGTCAGCGCCGCGGGCGTGATGAAGATGACCGCGACGGTGTAGTTGCGCACCACGAACATCTCGATCAGGAACTGCAGCGTGCCGACGATCAAGGCCAGCCACGGCCCACCCGGCGCCGCGATCAAGATGCCACCCGCCACTACCAAGCCGAGCCAGGTGCCCAGCGTGCGCTCGATGCCGCGCTGCACAGTGCGTCGCCAATCGAAACCCTGGTGCAGCATCAGGACCGCCGCAGCCATCGCCCAGTACGCGTGGTCCATGTTCAGGCCGACGGTGACAGCACCGGCGATCGCGACGGCGACCGCGGTGCGCAGGGCCGCGGTCAGCGGGGGAGCTCCCGGCGCCACCGCCCGTCGCAGCAGGGTGCCGACCGATGGGCGTCCCAGCGGGATCAGGCCCTCGAAACTGCCGCCGATGTCGCCGGGCACCGAGCCCAGTTGCCGGGCCAGCGCGGCACCGTCGACGGACATCGGCCGGCCGCGGTCGGCAGCCGCCATGGCCTCGGCGAACAACACGTGCAACCGGCGGTTCGTCATCCGGAGTCGGTACAGGGTGTCGTCCGGTTTGGGCCGCATCGGCTGGAACGTCACCAGGGCGATCCAGGCTTCGTGCAGAAGCTGCGCGGCCCGGTGCCGGGCGTCGGGCGAAGCGGTTTCGATATAGGTGGCCACCGCTTCGGCGGCAGCCGCCACCGCGCCACGCTCCGGCCCACGCGGGCGGATAAGTGCACCGGCCATGTGGACCGCCCAGGAGAACGCACCGCCGGCAAGGACCAGCGCGCCCAGCCGCACCGGGCTGAGATGCTCGGTCGCGATGCCGACGGCCGCCGCGCAAGCCAGCACCGGCATGTACGCGCCGGGCGGTCCGACCGAGAGGGCCTGGCAGATCAGTACGGCGATCATCGCGATCACCGTGACGACGAGCACCCCGGACCATGGGGTCGCGGCCGCCCAGTCGCCGAGCGCGACGACCACCGCGAACGAGACGGCGATCGCTCCGAGATACATCGCGCGATTGAGGTAGGGGCGCCCGCTGCCGTAGAGGGAGGTGAAGCCACCAATGGTGGCGACCAACCCGGCGGACACATCTCCGGCGGCCCACCCGACGAGAATCGGCACCATCATGCAGACCGCGGCCCGCAGCGCGAACGGCCAGCGACGCGGTACGGCGTTCATGACGAGCATGCGTCGTAGCGGGTTCGTGGCCGGGGCGGGCGCCGAGCGGTCTGCCATGGGTACAGCATGCGGTACATCCAGTCGCTAGCCTGAACCCATGCCGGAACTCCCCGAGGTCGAGGCGCTCGCCGATCATCTGCGTCGTCATGCGGTTGGTCTGCCGGTGGGCCGCGTCGACGTCGCCGCCCTGTCCGTGCTCAAGACCTTCGACCCGCCGCCGACCGCGTTGTACGGCAATGAGGTGACGGGAGCGGGCCGCTGGGGCAAGTACCTGGGCCTGCAGGTCGGCGATCTGCATCTGATCACCCATCTCTCGCGAGCCGGGTGGCTGCGCTGGTCCGAGAAGCTGGCCGCTGCGCCGCTCAAGCCGGGTAAGGGCCCGATCGCATTGCGGGTGCATCTCGGAAAACCTGGTGAGGCACCAGGTTTCGATCTCACCGAGGCCGGCACGCAGAAGCGGTTGGCGGTGTGGCTGGTGACCGATCCGCTGGCGGTGCCGCAGATCGCCTCGCTGGGACCGGACGCCTTGTCACTCGGGCCGGCGGAGTTGGCCGCTGTGCTGGCCGGCAATACCGGGCGAATCAAGAACGTCATCACCGACCAGCGGGTGATCGCCGGGATCGGTAATGCCTACAGTGACGAAATCCTGCACGTGGCCAAGCTTTCGCCGTTCGCGACCGCAGGCAAGCTGACCACGGAACAGCTGGGGACCCTGCATGACGCGATGATCTCTGTGCTCAGCGATGCGGTGACCCGATCGGTCGGTCAGCAGGCGGCAACTCTCAAAGGTGAGAAGCGGTCTGGCCTGCGGGTCCATGCGCGCACTGGGCTACCGTGCCCCGTCTGTGGGGATACGGTGCGTGAGGTGTCCTTTGCGGACAAGTCCTTTCAGTACTGCCCGACGTGCCAGACCGGCGGCAAGATTCTGGCCGACCGGCGAATGTCCAAGCTGCTCAAGTGATTCAGCTGCAGTAGCCGCGGGTGGCTGCGGTCAGCGCCTCTTGGTAGAGGGGGTCGAGGTGCCTGCTCGCGGTGACCTGGGCGCGGGCCGTGCCGAGTGCGGCTGCGCAGCCCGGGCTCTGCAGAGTGCCCTGTTGCGCGGCAATCTCGGTGACCATGGTGCGATTGAAACCGTCTATCGCCGTGCGTGATTCGGAAAGGTCGGGCGCGGTCGCGGGGGCGGCGCCCGGGTCGAACTTCCACTGACTGAACCGCAGGTACTCGATGCCCTCGGTGGCGTGAATCTGGTCGGTGAAGACCTTTCGCACGAACACCGGGTCGGCGCCGGCGCTCTGGGCCTGCGAACCGACTGCGGCCAGCACCTGATCGACCCGCGCGGGATCCTCGATCGAGCCGCCGCTGATCCACTTGACCGCGGCTACCGGATCGGCGGTCTGCAGCCGCTGGGCCGCGGTGTCGACCAGGCGGAACAGCGGATTGTCGTCTGCGTGGGCGAGCGGCACCGACGTCATTCCCAACACGGCAACCAACAGTGCGGCGAGCTTCATACGTCGATCCTGCACCCTCCGACCTATCTTGACAGGTGTCGAGTTGGTTACGCTGCAGTCATGACTCGGCAGAAAATCCTCATCACCGGAGCGAGCTCGGGCCTGGGCGCCGGTATGGCCCGGCAGTTCGCCGCCAAAGGCCGTGATCTGGCGCTGTGCGCCCGTCGGCTGGACAATCTCGAAGAGCTGAAGGCGGAGCTGACGGCGCAGTACCCCGGTGTCACGGTGGCCATCGCCGCGCTGGACGTCAACGATCACGACCAGGTGCCCAAGGTTTTCGAGGAGCTGGCAGGCGAACTCGGCGGCATCGACTGCGTCATCGTCAACGCCGGCATCGGCAAGGGTTACCCGCTGGGCGGCGGGAAGCTATGGGCCAACAAGGCGACCATCGAGACGAATCTCGTTGCGGCGCTGGTGCAGATCGAGACCGCGCTGGAAATGTTCAAGGCCGCGGGCCGGGGCCACCTGGTCCTGGTGTCGTCGGTGCTCGGCAACGTCGGGGTGCCCGGGTACAAGGCCGCCTACGCCGCGAGCAAGGCCGGCGTCACCTCATTGGGCGAATCGCTGCGCGCCGAGTACGCTTCGGGCCCCATCAAGGTCACCGTGCTGGAACCCGGTTACATCGAGTCCGAGATGACCGCGAAGTCCAACTCCACCATGCTCATGGTCGACAACGAGACCGGCGTGAAGGCCATGGTCGACGCCATCGAGAAGGAGAAGGGCCGCGCCGTCGTCCCGGGCTGGCCGTGGTGGCCGCTGGTCGAGGTGATGAAGCTGATGCCGCCGCGCTTCACCAAGTACTTCGCCTAGCTCCTTGCGATTTGTGCACGATTTTCCGCGTCGGCCGCGGATTTTCGTGCACAAATCACTCAGGAAACGCGGCCGCGCTCGGTGCGGTAACGACGGACGAGGGCATCGGTCGAGCTGTCGGACTGCGCGGCGGGTGCGGCGTCGGACGTGATGACCGGCAGTAGCGCCTTGGCCTGTGTTTTACCGAGCTCGACGCCCCACTGATCGAACGAGTCGATGCCCCAGATGACGCCCTCGGTGAAGACCTGGTGCTCGTACAGCGCGATCAGCTGGCCGACCACGGACGGCGTCAGCTTGGTCGCCAGAATCGAAGTGGTGGGCCGGTTTCCGGGCATCACCTTGTGGGGGACGACGGCGGCCGGGGTGCCTTCGGCGGAGATCTCCTCGGCCGTCTTGCCGAACGCCAGCACCTGGGTCTGGGCGAAGAAGTTGCTCATCAGCAGGTCGTGCATGCTGCCGGTGCCATCGGCGGTGGGCAGGTCGTCGGTCGGCTCGCTGAACCCGATGAAGTCGGCCGGCACCAGCCGGGTGCCCTGGTGCAGCAGCTGGTAGAACGCATGCTGACCGTTGGTACCCGGTTCGCCCCAGAAGATTTCGCCGGTATCGGTGCTCACCGGGGTGCCGTCGGCGCGCACCGACTTGCCGTTGGACTCCATGGTCAGCTGCTGCAGGTAGGCGGCGAACCGGGCCAGGTCGTTGGAGTAGGGCAGCACCGCACGGGCTTGTGCGCCGAAGAAGTCCGAATACCACAGGCCGATGAGACCAAGCAGCACAGGCGCATTGGCTTCCAGCGGTGCGGTGCGGAAGTGCTCGTCGACCAAGTGGAAGCCGGCCAGGAATTCGCCGAACCGTTCCTTGCCGATGACGGCCATCACCGAGAGCCCGATGGCGCTGTCGACCGAGTACCGGCCACCGACCCAGTCCCAGAAGCCGAACATGTTGGCGGTGTCGATGCCGAACTCCGACACCAGCTTTGCATTGGTCGACACCGCGACGAAGTGCTTGGCGACGGCGTCATCACCCAGCGCGGCGACCAGCCAGCGCCGGGCGGCCGTGGCGTTGGTCAACGTCTCCAGCGTCGAGAACGTCTTCGACGCGACGATGAAGAGCGTTGTGGCAGGGTCGAGTCCGTCGAGTTTGGCGACCAGGTCCGCTGGATCGACGTTGGACACGAACCGGGCCCAGATGCCCGCGTCGGCGTAGTGGCGCAGCGCTTGGTCGACCATCACCGGCCCTAGATCGGAACCACCGATGCCGATGTTGACCACCGTCGTGATGCGTTGCCCGGTGGCGCCGGTCCATTCACCGCTGCGCAGCCGGTCGGTGAACGTTCCCATGTCGTCGAGCACGGAGTGCACGTCGGCGACCACGTCCTGACCGTCGACCACCAGCGACGCACCCCGGGGCAGCCGGAGCGCGGTGTGCAGCACCGCGCGGTCCTCGGAGGTGTTGATGTGCTGACCGGCGAACATGGCGTCGCGGCGTTCTTCCAGGCCGGCCGTCCGGGCCAGGTCGAGCAGCAGCGTCAGCGTCTCGCGGGTCACGCGGTGCTTGCTGTAGTCGATGTACAGGTCGCCGACGGTCAGCGTCAGCTCGCGGCCGCGCTCCGGGTCGTCGGCAAACAGCTCGCGCAGCGTGGTCGCCTCGACCGCGGCATGGTGCGCGGTGAGCGCCTGCCAGGCTGGGGTGGTCGCGATGTCGGCAGCGGGAGTGTGATCAGCCATGCCTCAAACCCTAGTGTGACGTAGGAAACGCCGCTGTACATGACGGGTGTATGGACATCGACGACCTGGCCACGAGTACCGCGCCCACCCCCTAACGCGAGCGTGCGTGTCTGCGTACGACACGCGGTGAATCGTGCGCAGAAACGTCACGCTCAGCGCCGTCGAGCGGCACGTTTGTGATTTCAGAGCCGGGCGTGTTGCGTGCTGACCCGCACGCTCGCGACGGGACGGTCAGTGGCCAAGGCGACCGCGGCCCAGGCGCAGCAGCAGCATGGCGAGGTCTTTGCCCTCAGGGCCCAGCTCGCTGTAGCGCTCGATCACCTTCATCTCACGGCTGTGCACCAGTCGGGTGCCGCCGGAGGCCATGCGGGCCTTGCCGATCATCTTGGACACTTCGGTGCGACGGGCGACGGCCGCCAGGATGGTGGCGTCCAGCTCATCGATCTCGAGGCGCAGCTCGTCGATGTTGGGGAGGTCGGTTTCGGTTGCCGTGTTTTCGGGAGACATTTTTTCCTCGCTGTTGGTGGATTCTGGTGTCATCCGAATTCAGGCCTCACACAACAAACGAGCCCCGGATCCGGATGCGGACCACGGGGCTGAAGGGAAGCAGCTAAACCCCGGGTACCGGCGTCCGGTACCCGTAGAAAAATCGCTGCTGCGCATTGAGCACGTTTTGAGTGTGCCATCCCGGCCCGTGCCAGCGCAAAGGGCCGAGCGCAGCGACGGGGAAATGCGTGGGTTGTCGCACCCCGGCGGTAAGTTTGAGCTGATATGACGAGCCCCGATATGACCAGCACTGCCCCCGACACCGACCAGTTGTTAGACGGCCTCAACCCGCAGCAGCGTGCAGCTGTGTTGCACGAGGGTTCGCCCCTGCTGATCGTGGCCGGTGCCGGCTCGGGCAAGACCGCGGTGCTCACCCGGCGCATCGCCTATCTGCTGGCCAACCGCGACGTCGGCGTCGGCCAGATCCTGGCCATCACGTTCACCAACAAGGCCGCCGCCGAGATGCGTGAGCGCGTGATCCAGTTGGTCGGCACCAAGGCCAAATCCATGTGGGTGTCGACGTTCCATTCCACGTGCGTCCGCATCCTGCGCAACCAGGCGTCGCTGCTGCCGGGGCTGAACTCCAACTTCTCCATCTACGACGCCGACGACTCGCGCCGTTTGCTGATGATGGTCGGCAAGGATCTGAACCTCGACGTCAAGCGGTACTCGCCGCGCATGCTGGCAACCGCGATCTCGAACCTGAAGAACGAACTGATCGACCCGCTGCAGGCTGCTTCGGAGGCGTCCGAGGCCGATGAGGACCTGCCGCGCATCGTCGCCGAGGTGTACGGCGAATACCAGCGCCGGCTGCGGGCCGCGAACGCCATGGACTTCGACGACCTGATCGGCGAGACAGTCGCTGTGCTGCAGAGCTTTCCGCAGATCGCGCAGTACTACCGGCGCCGCTTCCGGCACATCCTGGTCGACGAGTACCAGGACACCAACCACGCGCAGTACGTGCTGGTGCGCGAGCTGGTCGGGCACCATCTGGAGGACGGCGCCGACAGTGCCAATCAGGTCCCGCCCGCCGAGCTGTGCGTTGTGGGCGACGCCGACCAGTCCATCTACGCGTTCCGCGGCGCGACGATCCGCAACATCGAGGATTTCGAGCGCGACTTCCCGAATGCGAAAACGATTCTGCTGGAACAGAACTACCGGTCCACCCAGACCATCCTGTCGGCCGCGAACGGTGTCATCAGCCGCAATGCCGGTCGCCGGGACAAGAAGCTGTGGACCGACGCGGGCGAGGGTGAGTTGATCGTCGGCTACGTCGCCGACAACGAGCACGATGAGGCGCGGTTCATCGCCGAGGAGATCGACACCCTGACCACCAAGGGCAGCGGCATCGACACCAAGTTCAGTTACGGCGATGTCGCGGTGTTCTACCGCACCAACAACTCGTCGCGCTCGGTGGAAGACATCTTCATCCGAGCCGGTATCCCGTACAAAGTCGTTGGCGGCATGCGCTTCTACGAGCGCAAGGAGATTCGCGACATCGTCGCGTACCTGCGGGTGCTGGACAACCCGGGCGACTCCGTGAGCATGCGGCGCATCCTCAACACCCCGCGTCGCGGTATCGGCGACCGAGCCGAAGCGTGTGTGGCGGTGTATGCCGAGAACACCGGCGCCAGCTTCAACGATGCGCTGCAGGCCGCCGCCGAAGGCCGGGTGCCGATGCTGAACTCCCGTTCGGAGAAGGCAATTGCGAGTTTCGTCGAGCTGCTGGACAGCCTGCGCGGCGGACTCGACGGTGAGCTGGGTGACCTGGTCGAGACGGTGCTGGACCGCACCGGCTACCGTCGCGAGCTGGAGGCCTCGAGTGATCCGCAGGATCAGGCGCGGCTGGACAACTTGAACGAATTGGTGAGCGTCGCACACGAATTCAGCACCGACCTGGCCAATGCTCAGGCCCTTCAGGAAGAGGAGCTGGACGAGGACGTGCCCGACACCGGGGCGTTGGCCGCGTTCCTGGAGCGCGTCTCGCTGGTGGCGGACGCCGATGAAATCCCCGAGGACGGCGACGGCGTCGTCACCATGATGACGCTGCACACCGCCAAGGGCCTCGAATTCCCCGTGGTTTTCGTGACCGGCTGGGAAGACGGCATGTTCCCGCACATGCGCGCACTCGGCGATCCCACGGAACTGTCCGAGGAACGCCGGCTGGCCTACGTCGGCATCACCCGGGCCCGGCAGCGGCTGTACCTGAGTCGCGCCAAGGTGCGGTCGTCGTGGGGGCAACCCATGCTGAACCCGGAATCACGCTTCCTGCAAGAGATTCCGCAGGAGCTCATCGACTGGCGACGGGTCGAGCCGCCGCCATCGTTGTCGGCGCCGAGTCGCTACGGCTCTGGTGGATCAGGTGGTGGTCTCGGTGGTGGGCGTCCATCGCCCATGCGGCCGGCACCGAACCGCAACAAGCCGCTGGTGGTGCTGTCACCGGGTGACCGCGTCACTCACGACAAGTACGGCCTGGGTCGCGTCGAAGAGGTCAGTGGCGTCGGCGAATCGGCCATGTCGCTCATCGACTTCGGCAGTTCCGGCCGGGTCAAGTTGATGCACAACCACGCACCGGTGCAGAAGCTTTAATACCGCCGAGCGCAAAAACCGCTGGTGCGATCTCGCTGATTTTTAGCTGGCTTCCGTTGGCGGAATCAGACTTTGGTGCACCAGCGTCCGGTGACGGGCAGCATCGCGAGCACAATGCTCGTGATGGGTAACACCGGGATGCCGTAGACGATCGGCGGCAGTTTCGCACCGGCGACGAACAAGCTGGCGAAGATCACCAACGTCACCAGGGCGCCGACGACCACCAGCATCCGGCCGGTGCGATGGCGCAGCAGCACCGCGATCTGGCCGCCGATGGTCGCCCCGGCAGAGACCGCGGCGAGGAAGCCGATGGCGACGCAGAACAGCGGGTCGGTGCGCCACCATCCGGCGATCAGCGAGGTCGCGATGACCGCCGTGGCCCAGCCGCTCAAGATGCAGGCCGTGGCGGTCGCGCAGGCGGCGAACGGGCTGGGTGGAGGCTTCGGGGCTGCGTCCTTGCTGTGGCCGGGTGCCGCGATGTGGCTGGTCCCCGGGGCGTCGGGTTCGATCAGCCCGGGCAGGATCAGGCCGGTGGCCGCCGGTTCGATGATGCTGGTCTGCGGGGCATCGGCCACGGGGATGGCGCTGGTCGGTGTGCGCCGGATGATGCTGGTCGCCGGTGCGCTGTCGTCAGCGGGATGCACGATCGGGATGGCGCCCGTCGGAGCGCGACGAATCAGGCCGGTCTTGGCGTCGTCATCAGGTGTGCGCGCGAATGCAGGGCCGGACTGCCGTCCGAAAGTCTGCGTGGGGTCGGACAAGTGCGTCTGGGCTGGCCCGTCGGCGGTGTTGTCGTCCTTCACGGATCAGCCGACGTAGTTACCCGGGCTCAGGCCACGCTGTGCCAGCCACGGCACGGGGTCGATGCGCTGGCTGCCGCCCAGAAGTACCTCGAAGTGGCAGTGCGGGCCGGTCGAATTGCCACGGTTGCCGATGGTGGCGATCTGGTCGCCGGCGAAGACGCGCTGGCCAACCGACACCACCCAGGTGTTGACGTGGCCGTACAGCGTCACGGTGCCATCGGAGTGCCGGATCTTGACCCAGGCGCCGTAACCGGCGGTCGGCCCGGCGGCGACGACCACGCCGTCGGAAACCGCGACGATCGGGGTGCCGATCGAGTTGGCAAGGTCGATGCCGCCGTGCAGCGCGCCCCAGCGGTAGCCGAATCCGGAGGTGAAGACACCCTTGGTCGGCATCACGAACAGCGGGCGGGCCAGCCGGGCTTCACGTTCGGCACGTTCCTGCGCGTACGCGGCGCCGTTGGCCAGCTCCTGCGCGTGCACCGCGCCGGACGAGGCGGCCGGTTCGACGTTGACGATCTGGATGCCATCAGCCGACCCTGCGGGACCAGAGGCCTGGACTTGATCGGCGGCCAGCTTGGTGCTGGTCGGCTGATCAGCGCTGGCCATCATCGAGTACCCGGCGGCGGCGGTGGCGCCGACAGCCATGGCAGCGGCGACCAGGCGGCCCTTCACACCGTGAACGGGCTCGGGCTTGCGGTGGGTGCCACGGCTCGCGCGCAGATCGATGACGTCGGTGTCGTCGAGACCGTTGCTGGTATCGGTGTGGCTGTCGCGGTAGGCGCTCGCGGAGAGGCGCTGGGCGCCTTCGGGCTGCCGGAATTCGGCCGGAACAGTCAGGACCAGGGGAGTTTCGTCGTCGGTGTCGTTCAGATCGTCGAGCTCGGGGGCGGCGTTGACGCGGGAATCGCGGTCGAAGGCGCTCTCGGAGAGGTCCAGATCGTGCAGATCGCCGAACTCGTTGAACGGGATGATGTCGGTCACTTCGGCAGGGCTCACAGCGCGGGATAGCTTGATGGTGCGGGCAGCGTTCTCGCTTATGCCGGCGTTCGTCGCTTCTCCGAGGGGAGTGCCAGACGAATCGTGCTCAGCCAACCGAAAATTCCTTTGCTCCGTGACCGTACCGTTACCGAGACCGCCCATGACGGTACTGAAAATCAGAACCGAATGGCAACCTATCGATGTCATCTGGCGGGAACTGTGATTTGCCTCACTCATTCAGGTCGGGTGAGATGTACCACATGGGTGGTAGGCGGTGCTGGCTACTCACGCGTACATAGATACAGTGCGCAACGAGCCAGTGCGGCCCAACGCTGAAGTGAATTCAATCGTCAACGCAGACAGAACGGGATTTCTCAGAGCTCATGGATCTCTTCGAGTACCAGGCGAAAGAGCTGTTCGCCAAGCACAACGTCCCTACTACACCGGGCCGGGTCACCGAGTCCGCCGATGACGCCAAGGCGATCGCCGAGGAGATCGGCAAGCCCGTGATGATCAAGGCGCAGGTCAAGGTCGGCGGCCGTGGTAAGGCCGGTGGCGTGAAGTACGCCGCCACCCCGGAGGACGCTCTCACGCACGCGCAGAACATCCTCGGCCTGGACATCAAGGGCCACATCGTCAAGAAGCTGCTCGTTGCCGAGGCCAGCGACATCGCGGAGGAGTACTACATCTCCTTCCTGCTCGATCGCGCCAACCGCACCTACCTGGCCATGTGCTCGGTCGAGGGTGGCATGGAGATCGAAGAGGTCGCCGCCACCAAGCCGGAGCGTCTCGCCAAGGTTCCCGTCAACGCCGTCAAGGGTGTTGACCTGGCCTTCGCCCGCGAGATCGCCGAGAAGGGCCACCTGCCCGCCGAGGTGCTCGACGCCGCGGCCGTGACCATCCAGAAGCTGTGGGAGGTCTTCGTCGCCGAGGACGCCACCCTGGTCGAGGTCAACCCGCTGGTCCGCACCCCTGACGATCGCATCCTGGCCCTCGACGGCAAGGTCACCCTGGACGAGAACGCTAACTTCCGTCAGCCCGGCCACGCCGAGTTCGAGGACAAGGAAGCCACCGACCCGCTGGAGCTCAAGGCCAAGGAGCACGACCTCAACTACGTCAAGCTGGACGGCTCGGTCGGCATCATCGGTAACGGTGCCGGTCTGGTCATGTCGACGCTGGACGTCGTCGCGTACGCCGGCGAGAACCACGGTGGCGTGAAGCCCGCCAACTTCCTGGACATCGGCGGGGGCGCCTCGGCCGAGGTGATGGCCGCCGGCCTGGACGTCATCCTGAACGACAGCCAGGTCAAGAGCGTCTTCGTGAACGTCTTCGGTGGCATCACCGCGTGTGACGCGGTCGCCAACGGCATCGTCAAGGCTCTGGAAATGCTGGGCGACGAGGCCAACAAGCCGCTGGTCGTCCGTCTCGACGGCAACAACGTCGACGAGGGCCGCCGCATCCTGGCCGAGGCCAACCACCCGCTGGTGATCCAGGCCCAGACCATGGACGCCGGTGCCGACAAAGCCGCCGAGCTGGCCAACAAGTAAGGGAGCCAACAACTTATGTCTATCTTCCTGAACAAGGATTCCAAGGTCATCGTCCAGGGCATCACCGGCGGTGAGGGCACCAAGCACACCAAGCTGATGCTGAAGGCCGGCACCCAGGTCGTCGGTGGCGTGAACGCGCGCAAGGCCGGCACCAAGGTCTCGCACGTGGACAAGGACGGCAACCCCGTAGAGCTGCCGGTGTTCGCCACCGTGGCCGAGGCAATGAAGGAGACCGGCGCCGACGTGTCGATCGCCTTTGTGCCGCCCGCCTTCTCCAAGGACGCCATCATCGAGGCCATCGACGCGGAGATCCCGCTGCTGGTCGTCATCACCGAGGGCATCCCGGTGCAGGACAGCGCATACGCGTGGGCCTACAACGTGGATAAGGGCCAGAAGACGCGCATCATCGGCCCGAACTGCCCGGGCATCATCACCCCCGGTGAGGCGCTGGTCGGCATCACGCCGAACAACATCACCGGCAAGGGTCCGATCGGTCTGGTCTCCAAGTCCGGCACCCTGACCTACCAGATGATGTACGAACTGCGGGACTTCGGCTTCTCGACCGCCATCGGCATCGGCGGCGACCCGGTCATCGGCACCACCCACATCGACGCCATCGAGGCGTTCGAGAAGGACCCGGAGACCAAGGTCATCGTGATGATCGGTGAGATCGGTGGCGACGCCGAAGAGCGTGCCGCCGACTACATCAAGGCCAATGTCACCAAGCCGGTCGTCGGCTACGTCGCGGGCTTCACCGCTCCGGAGGGCAAGACCATGGGCCACGCCGGCGCCATCGTGTCGGGCTCGTCGGGTACCGCTCAGGCCAAGAAGGAAGCCCTCGAGGCTGCCGGCGTGAAGGTCGGCAAGACCCCGTCGGCCACCGCTGCTCTGGCTCGCGAGATCCTGCAGTCGCTGTAATTCAGTAGCTTCGGCAATGCCCCGCACCGTGAGGTGCGGGGCATTGTTGTTTGTGCTGCGTGCGTCGAACGCGCCGTTCGGGCTGTGCGTCGAAACTGACTGAGCGGCGGAAAATCACCCCGAAAACCGCCATGCGGTCAGTTTCGGTGGGACAGTGCGCAGGTTCAGGGTTGGCGGCGCTCGCGGTAGTGCAAGTAGTTCCGGAGCAGCGGGTCGCTCAGGTCGTACCAGGTGGCGCGGCGGTCGCCGGAGTCCGCCTTTCCGGGGTGGACCCAGCCGCCGGTCGTCAAACGGCCCAAGGCGGCCGAGGCCGACTGATTTGAAATACCCACGGCCGCAGCAAGATCGGTCACTGTGCGTGCACCGTCGGCGCGGGCCAGTTCGACGATCAGCCGTTGTTCGCCGGCCGGAAGCTGCCACAGCAGTTGCTGGTAATGCGGCGTCAGCTGTTCCAGGGCCGCATCGGCGGCGGGTGTGACGCTTTCCAGCGCGGCTCGGTCGGCGGTGTCCGCGATGATCTGCCAGACCCGCGGGGACCAGCCGACAAGCTGGGCGACGTCGTCGATCCGGGTCAGCCCTTCGGAAGTCTGGGCGTACGAAGCCAATTCGCGGTCGCGGGCGCGCTGGGTGAGGAGCTCGGCGACATTTGTGTCGGTGAGGTCGGGTAGTTCCTCGATGATGAACGACCCGTACCACGGGTGGGTGCGCGACGAGACGGCCGGGAACAATGCCGGTGCCGTCGCGAAAACCAGTACCGCGGTAGATGTTTCGACCCAGGCGCGGAAGCTGCCCTGTCCTGCTTCGCCGATGGCGTCGAAGATGCGGTCGGCGTTCTCGACGGCGATCAGCACCATTCTGCCCGCGGCGAGATCGAGAATTTCCCGTTCCAGTTCCAGTGCGTCGCCGCGGAGCTCGCGTGCGCGTGCCGCCACGTCCGGGCCCTGGGTGCGGAGCAGCTCGACGAGCAGATCGGGGTAGCTGCCGATGGCGAGGGCATCCTCCGGAAGCGCCAGCAGCAGTGTCGCTTTCGCAGCCTTGCGCTGTTTCAACGCGCGATGAATCGCAACGCTGAGTGTGTGGGTCTTACCGGCGCCGCGAGGCGCGACGAGCAAGGTATGCGGCCGCGACCCATCCTGTGCAGAGCTGGCGATGCGGTCCGTCAGTCGTTTGAGTAGCGGACCGCGGCCGACCGTACGGGCGTCGAGCTCAACGGGGTCGACAGTGCCGGGGGAGAAGGCGGGGTGGGTCATTGTCTACCGCCTCATGGCCTGCCATGCCGATTGCACCAGGCCGGAGGCGAAGGCGTCGTCGTTACCGACGCGGCGCAGGTAGTGGTCCTGTTCCAGACGCTCGATGAAGGACACCAACTGGTCGCGGTCGCGGATCGGTGAACCCTCGGTTTGCAGGAACTGCAGTGTGGCATCGACACCCAAAGGTGATGGGGCGTGGGCGTAGATGTCGAGCAGGCCCGCGATCGCGGGGGCGTCGTCACCGTAGTAGTTGCGCAGTCGGTCGCGGTAGTGGCGGAGGTCCCACGGGTCGTGTGGATCGATGATGGCGGCCGAGAGCAGTTCGGCGATTCGGTGTGGCTGGACTGAACCCTCCCGCGCGGCGGCCGCGACCAGGTGCTGGATGTAGTACGGCACGTTCTCTGCCGCAGCCGCAACGGATTCGGCGACCAGGTGCCGGTCGGTGGTCGGGACGTTCGTGCCGAGCAGTAGGCACTCTGCCAGGTAGGTGGCGTGGTCGTGGCGGATCGGCCCGACGGTGACCTTCCGGATGTCGTTGACCGAGCTGAGTGCGTCCTCCGAAACATGGTGAAAGCCAATGGAACCGGAGAGGACGGTGGCCAGGCGACCGGAGTTGTCCTGACGGAAGCGACGCAGCAGATGTAGGAAGGCGTCCCCACCGCCGGGCCTTTCGCGTTCGAGGTTGCGGGCCAGCACGGTGACCTCATCGATGAACAACACCAGCGGCTCGTTCTTGGTGCGGGCCACCGCGCGCTGCAGTAGATCATCGAGAGCGGCGTCGGCACGCACTCGCTCGAACTTGAACGGCCCGGTGCCGACCGCGACCTTCCAGCGGTCGACCTCCTGGCGCAGTGCGTTGTCGACGCGGCCGAGTTCGGCGGCGAGGGCGGCGACGAACTCCGCGTAGGTCTGCCGCTCGGCGCTCACCGAAACGACGGTGAGGCCCTGCAGGCGCGCGGTGTGCGCGACGAGTCGGGCCAGGGACGTCTTGCCGTGCCTGCGGTCACCCACCAGGGCGGCTCCGCCATCGGGGAGGCTGGCCAGGATTTCCTGCTGCTCGCGGACGCGGCCCACCACGTTCTCGGGCGGGACGACACCGCCGACCACGAGAGACATGGGTCTGATGGGCCAGTTCATCTTGCAATTGTACGTCGAATTGGATGTACGTCTAGGTGGTCGTACGTTGGGATTGTCGTGGATTAGAAGGTCCAGCTGCCGGATGGCTGGAGGACGAAGCCGTGGTTGGTCGAGGTGTTGATGCAGGCGGTGAGGCTGCCGGTGCCAACGACGCAAGTGACTTCGTGTGCATCATCAGTCAGCTTCTGGCCGACGTTCAACAGTGCGTCATTCGTCCGAAGGCACGGTTGGTCCGACTGGCCGAAATCGAATGATTCTGCGGGCGATGCACCTTGGTGTACCGACGGGCATACCGACTGTCTTTGCGCCGGAAGACCGGGTATTGCACCCGAGCACCAGGACGTCGGTCCGATTGCGCAATTCATTCCGTCAGGCGTGCGAAAGAACAAGTAGCCGACTTCCCATCGCTGATCCCGGGTGAACGGACGGGCGAATGGAGCCGGGTCAACTTGGCTGAAGCTGGCGATATTAGGAAATCGAGGTGGGGCCGCCCTCGCTGAAGCTGCGGATATCAGACCGATCGCGGCGGCCGCAAAGCATGAAGTCGCTGTAACCAACGAGATTGGCAACCTACAGATGGCGCCCACCGCGTGTTTCCGCATGGTGCGCAGCCATGGTCGGGTCATTACTCAACCGTACGTCGCCCGGCGTCTGCCTCCAGACGCAAATGCGCAGCTACCCGCAGTACCGCTGGCGCATCGCAATCGGTTAGCCTGTCGAATTAACAGGTGTCTGGAGGTTTGTAATGGGTGTCGATCCGCGTACGCCGGTGATCGTCGGTGTCGGTCAGTTCACTGAGCGCCTCGAAGACCCCGAGTACCGAGGGATGTCGTCGGTCGACCTCGCCACCGCAGCCGCGCGTACGGCGCTCGGGGACACCGGCGCCGACATCGCGGCAGTCGCTGCCGCGATCGACACTGTCGCCGGCACCCGGCAGTTCGAGATCTCCGGCCACGTTCCGGCTCCGCTCGGCAAGTCGAACAACTACCCGCGCTCCGTGGCGCAACGCATCGGCGCGGACCCGGCTCGCGCCGTGCTGGAAGTCATCGGTGGGCAGAGTCCTCAGCACCTGATTACCGAATTCGCCGGCGAGATCGTCGCGGGCCGTGCCGACGTCGTGATGATCATGGGATCGGAAAACACGTCCAGTATCCGGTATTTCAAGAGCCGCGACGACAAGCCCGATCATGCGGAGACCATCGACGGCCAGCTCGACGACCGGGGCTACGGCTACGACGGCATCTTCGACGAGTACACCGTTCGGCATGGGCTGATCGGCGCGCCGGTGCAGTACGGCCTGCTGGACAACGCCCGGCGTGCGCGGCTCGGTCTGTCTGTTCAGGACTACCGACGGGCGATGGGGGAGCTGTTCGCTCCGATGTCGAAAGTCGCCGCTAAGAACCCATATTCGTCGGCGCCGGTGGAACGTACCGTTGACGAGTTGGTGACCGTCACCGACAAGAACCGGATGATCTGTGACCCGTATCCGCGCTTGATGGTGGCTCGCGACCAGGTGAACATGGGCGCCGCCGCCGTGCTCATGTCCGTGGAGTCGGCGCGCAAACTCGGTGTGCCGGAATCCAAGTGGGTCTACTTGCGCGGCCATGCGGACATGAAGGAGCAGAAGCTGCTCGACCGTCCCGACGTAGGAGCAAGCCCGGCGTCGGTAATGGCCGTTCAGGAAGCATTGCGCGTGGCCGGAATTGGGATCGATGACGTCTCGGCATTCGATCTGTACAGCTGCTTCCCGTTCCCGGTGTTCAACATCTGTGACGGCGTTGGTCTGGATGCTGACGACCCGCGAGGTCTGACGCTGACGGGCGGCCTGCCGTACTTCGGCGGCCCGGGGAACAACTACTCCCTGCACGGCATCGCTGAGGCTGTCACCCGAATGCGGGAGAATCCAGGCGAATTCGCGTTGGTCGGTGCGAATGGTGGCATTGCCAGCAAGTTCTCGGTCGGCATCTATTCGACTGAGCCCGCCGACTGGGTCGCCGACAACAGTGTGGAACTGTGCGCAGAGGTTGCGTCGTGGCCGACTGTTGCCGTCAGTGAGCACGCGAACGGCGCCGCGACCATCGAGACCTACACAGTCCGATACGACTGGACTCCCAACACTGGCATCATCATCGGTCGGCTCGACGCGGATGGGAGTCGGTTCTTGGCGACCACTACCGACGCCGATCTGATGGCACTGCTATGCGACGGCGAACCGCTTGGCGCGAAGATTGTCGTCACCGCGACCGACGAGGGTAATCGGGCTGTACTGGCCTGAGCTTTTTAACGAGATCGACGAAATGGTTGTTTTGCAGTGGGTTTCGCGGCCATTTCGCCAGTCTCGAGGAGTCAGAACAGTGTGGTCTTGTCTGGCGCCAGGATGAATCCGTGATTGCCTACACGGCAAGCTGGCATGCCCTTCTCGTCAACGGCACAGATCGCATCGCCTTTGGTGGCCGCCAACTTGTGCGTCGGTGGCAGCAGCGGTGGCGGATTGTTCTTGTCCTGCTGAAAATCGGGATCAACGGTGATCGATTCAATGGTGCTGACCGATGATCGGCCGGCGCTCACTGACCAATCGCCGGGCCCTTGCGAGGGCATAGCGCCGCGGCAGCTGACGTGCTCGTGCTCGTTGTCTGGGTAGGCGTTGCTGGCACATATCAACCCACCGGGGGCGGTGAACATGAACCCTTGTGTCCGAGGTCTATTCATTTGGTCGTACCGGGCCTTATCGGCCACGGTATAGCCGCTGAGATCGGAAAGAGGATTGGGGATTGAGCGACTTCGGCAGGTCGTGAAGTAGTCAAAGTGCTTCCGGCCGGCTGATCGGACTGAGGCAGAGTGCAGGCGACCGCGGCAATGAGAATTATTGCCGCGATGCGGATTTGGACTTGTCGTACTCGTTTCGTGGGACTCGTCTGGTTGGTCATTTTAGAAAAGCGTCAGCTTGTCAGTGCTCACCAGGAACCCGTGTTTGCCGATGCGGCACGCGGCAGTTCCGTTGTCGATAATGCCGCATTGCAAATCGTCAGTCGCAAACCTGACGACGTGATGCGTGGGCAACGTGGGCGACGGTGCTTTCGCGGGTGCTTCTGGGCTGGTCTTGTCTGTGTGTGGCCCACCGACAGCGGCGGTGCCGTTGCTGACGGACATTCCCCAGTCGCCGTCTCGTCCGGGGAGAGACCCGCCGCAGTAGGCCGCGGCGTTTTGCGAACTGCTACTGGGTTCCATCGAGCATTGCTGACCACTCGGAGTCGTAAAGCTGTATTTCGGTTTGGCTTGGGTGCCAGTGGAGTAACCGGCCGGATCTGTCGCGGTAAAGGTGGTCAGGTCCGGGAAATCAGCGCTGTGCGAGTGCGGCGATGTGTCGGTGGTGTGGTTGTTTCCGCTCGGTGTGCACCCGGCGGCGGTGACGAGAATCGTTACTGCAGAAAGTACTCGGACGCTGCGCGGATGCTCCCGGTGCGCCCCTGGTTGGTCTTTCAAAGCATGTATTCCTAGAAGAGTGTCAGCTTGTCGGTAGCCGCCACGAATCCGTGTTCGCCGATGCGGCACGCAGCAGATCCGTTGTCGAGGATTCCGCATAGGACGTCGTCCTGTGCGGCTTTCACGATGTGTCGGATCGGCAATGTTGGTGGAGGAGGGGGCCGGAACATCCCGGGGCCGGATTTGATGACGAGTTCGCCCACGCCAGCGGCGGTACCGCGCCTAATATGCAGTGCCCAGTCGTGTACTCGTCCAGGGATGGGGCCACTGCAGTCGATATGTGCCGGATCTGAACTACTGTCGGCATACAAGGAGCAGCGCTGACCGCTGGGCGTGCTGAACTCTAGCCCTGGATCATCCTTGCTTCCAGGGGAATACATGGTGGGTGCAGCCGGCGTAAAGCTGCTGAAGTCCGGAAACTCGACGTCGTGTGGTACCGCTGGCGTGTGCGGACTTTCCTTAAACGGTGAACACCCCATAAGCGGAACCGATAGCGCTACTAGCACTGTGGCTACTCGCGGTGCGCGCATGTCAGTACGCCCCCAAATTCTTGGTGTCTGAGTTCTCGATTTGGTAGAGCGCTGTTCCGTATCGATTCCACAGCGACAGAGTGGAATCGATAGAGTCGCCCCCTGAGAAAGGCGATTGGAATGCCCCGTAGGCACCGTCTTGGTGAACGACCTTCGTAGTAGGCGTCCAGCCGGTTTGCCCGTCGATTGACGAGCTTGTGTAGATGCCGCCGGCCGCATCGTTGAACGTCAGTAGGGCTTTGTTTTCGTAGAAGTGCACGTTGGGCTCTCCGATTCCGCTGACCCCAGGTGGTGTTTTGATCATCGGCGGACTGCCATTTGGGTCATGGCCAGTGAATGAGCTTCCGTCCCAGTACTTGTATGCGGATCGGTCAGTGATTTGATTTGCAGGGACTTGGGCGGCGTGCAGTCCGTCGTTGGTACGGCCGTCCTGAGTGCCGTACATGTAGACGGTCTCTCCGTCTTGGGACAGGGCAAAGCTCTGTACCTGAAATGCGTTGTTGAACTTGTCGTTGTTGGGCCAAGTGGCAGCTACTTTCCAGGTCTTTCCACCGTCTGTGGACTGCCAAAGATCGGCGCTACGTGTCTGCCAGGTGTTGTTGTTCCAGTTCTTCACGTTCATCACTGAGGCGTACATGGTGTCGCCGACGTTGAATGTCGATGTCGGGATCGTCGATATGTCGAGCGGGTCGCCGTTCTTGTCAAGTTCCGGTTTGAACGGGTCCTTTACGACTTCATCGACGACCCATTTTCCGTGCTCGTCCATCTTCCAGTAGATGATGTTGTTGTTCCCGCCGCCGCCTTCCTCTTTGGAGGGGCGTTCTCCTGGCCCGCCGTCCTTTGTGCCCTTGTTCATCCCTTTGCCGGTATCACCCTGAATAGTGAAGAGGCGACCATCTGGTGTCATGCCCATGATCGACAGGTCAGTATTCGGCACGCCAACGCCGCCTTCGCCGGTGTTCGGATCGCCGAACCCGGCCATCGTCTGTTCGAACCCGATCTGGCCGTTGTTGAAGCTGTCCGGATCGATGCCCGGGGTGAAGCCCGGAACGTGCTGGGGGTTATTGCCCGGGGTATTGCCGCCCGCAATGGTTTTGAGGCTGTTGGCTAGGTTCTGATCCTGATCCATGAACGCCCTGATCATGTTCTGTGTGCATTTGGTGAAGGCGGCAGCGATGTTCTCCCAGGCCCCGCCGGTCCGCGGCGGACGGGTGGTGACCACGCCGTCGTCGGCGACGTTGAACATCTGGGACACCGTGCTGACCCAGTTCAGCAGTACGTCGCGCAACGTCGCGAGGATCTGGCCGCCGGCGATCATGGCCGTCGCCATCGCATCGGTGATCTCATGAAAGCGGTGCTGGTGTTCGATGTTCCGGTAGGCCGCCCCGCGGGCGGCGTTGGCGGCCTTGCCCTTCCAGTCGTCTTCGAGCTCGTGGACGGCATGCACCTGCTTGCCGATCAGCTCATCGAGTGCTTCAGCTTTGCGTTTCAGATCGCGGCCGCCGTCGACCACGGTCAGTGGGTTGGTGCCGCGAATCTTCAGGATCGACAACGGCCCCACCCGTCAAAGAACCACCCCATGACGTCAGTCTATGGCCGTAGATACCCGCTCCCTGACGGAAATCCAGCACAAAACCGCGGCGGTCAAGGAACCTTGACCGCCGCAGATCGAGTGTGACTAGGAAGCGCCGACGCCAAGAGCGCCGGCCGAATCTCAGATCCCGAAGTCGCGCAGCTTCCCCGCCAGCTTCTCTACATACGCCGAGACCGTGGCATCGTCGCTGTCGGGCAAGCCGAACAACACCTCGGTCACACCGAGCTTCTTCCAGCGCGCCAACTTGTCGGCGTCCGGCTTGAAGTCCAACGCGACGATGGTCGGTTCGCCGGAACGTCCGGCCGCGGCCCAGGTGTCCTGCAGCAGCTTGACGGGCTCGTCGATGTCGAAGTCGCGCGGTGTGGTGATCCAGCCGTCGGCCGACTTGGCGATCCACTTGAAGTTCTTCTCGGTACCGGCCGCGCCGACCAGGATCGGGACATGCGACTGCACGGGCTTCGGCCACGCCCACGACGGACCGAACTTCACGAATTCGCCGTCGTACTCGGCTTCTTCCTGGGTCCATAGCGCGCGCATCGCCTCCAGGTACTCCCGGAGCATGGTGCGTCGCCGGGCCGGCGGGACGTTGTGGTCCTGGAGTTCGTCTGTGTTCCAACCGAATCCGACGCCGACCGACACCCGGCCACCGGACAGGTGGTCCAGCGTGGCAATGGATTTCGCCAGGGTGATTGGGTCGTGCTCGACGGGCAGCGCCACTGCGGTGGACAGTCGCACGCGCGAGGTGACCGCTGCGGCCGAGCCGAGCGCCACCCACGGATCCAGCGTCCGCATGTAGCGGTCGTCAGGCAGCGTCTCGTCACCAGTGGTGGGATGCGCGGCCTGGCGCTTGATCGGAATGTGCGTGTGTTCGGGCACGTAGAAGGTGGTGAAGCCGTGGTCGTCGGCCAATTTGGCGGCGGCGGCGGGCTTGATGCCGCGGTCGCTGGTGAAAAGTACGAGCCCGTAGTCCATACCGTGATTAGAACGTGTTTCAGTATCGGGGCGCAAGGGTGGGTGGCAAGAAACCTCAACAAGGCGGATTACCTGGCATTTTGCCGCGAAGCTGAGTCGCCAGACGCTTGTGAACCAAATCGGAGATAACTTCACCGCGAACGTTACCCACGACGGTGGTGCACCTCGCTTGTTGACATGGGCCCATGACGACCGAACGCATCGCCGACCACGTCAAGTTCGCCTACTGGGTGCCCAACGTCAGCGGCGGCCTCGTGACCAGCGACATCGAACAACGCACCGACTGGAACTACGAATACAACAAGAAACTCGCGCAGACCGCCGAGAACAACGGCTTCGAGTACGCCCTCAGCCAGGTGCGGTACGAGGCCAGTTACGGCGCCGAATACCAGCACGAGTCAACGAGTTTCAGCCTCGCGCTACTGCTTGCCACCGAACGGCTCAAGGTCATCGCGGCCGTGCATCCGGGGCTGTGGCAGCCGGCCGTGCTCGCCAAGCTGGGCGCGACGGCCGACCACCTGTCCAATGGCCGCTTCGCCGTCAACGTCGTCTCCGGTTGGTTCAAGGACGAATTCACCCATCTGGGGGAGCCTTGGCTGGAGCATGACGAGCGGTACCGGCGCAGCGCCGAATTCCTCCAGGTACTGCGCAAGATCTGGACCGAAGACGACGTGGACTTCCGCGGCGACTTCTATCGCATCCATGACTTCACGCTGAAGCCGAAACCGCTCAACACGCCGGATCGTCCCAACCCGGAGCTGTTCCAGGGCGGCAACTCGAGCGCGGCGCGCCGCAACGGTGGTTATTACGCCGACTGGTACTTCTCCAACGGCAAGGACTTCGACGGTGTGACCGAACAAGTCGTCGACGTTCGCGACCACGCCCGCCAGGTTGCCCGCGAAGTCCGCTTCGGGCTGAACGGCTTCATCATTGCCCGCGACACCGAAAAGGAAGCGAAAGAGACGCTCAAGGAGATCGTCGCGAAGGCGAACCGGCCGGCGGTCGAAGGGTTCCGACAGGCGGTGCAGCAGGCCGGCAACGCCACCGGCGACAAGAAGGGCATGTGGGCGGACTCGAGCTTCGAGGACCTGGTGCAGTACAACGATGGTTTTCGTACCAAATTGATCGGAACCCCGGAACAGATCGCCGAACGGATTGCTGCCTACCGCAAACGGGGCGTCGATCTGATCCTCGGTGGCTTCCTTCATTTCCAGGAAGAAATCGAGTACTTCGGCGCCAAGGTGCTGCCGTTGGTCCGGGAAATCGAGGCAGCCGAACAAGACGCGGCGCAGGGGCCCATCCGCGTCCCCGCGTGACGCGCCGGAGAGTTTGCTCGCGGCTGTCGCGGCCGGTCAGGACAATGCTTTGCGGGTCCAACTGATGCCGGGCACCCTCAGTGAAGTGCGCTAGCGTGGTTGGTCGAGTCGAGCAGTACAGGAGACGTCATGACGTACCAGCCCGGTAACTCCGGCTATCCGCCCGCCCAGCAGCCCAGCCAGTACAGCAACCAGTACGCCGGGCCGACCCAGCAGTTCAATCGTCTGCCCGAGCAGATCCCGGCTGCGCCCGCTGCGCCGGCCGGCCCGAGCAAACTGCCTGAGTACCTGACCACCGCGGTCGCGGCGCTCGGCCTACTCATCTTCGGCTTCAACTTCGCGCCCCAGCTGGGTGCGGGAGGCCTGGATGCAGGCACCGGCAGCATCCTGACCCAGGCGCCGAGCGTGGTCGCCGTGCTGGCCGCGCTGCTCGCCGGTGTGAGCCTGCTGCCCAAGCAGAAGAGCTTCAAGTCGTGGGTCGCCATCCTCGCGGTGCTGGCCCTGCTGCTGGTGATCAACGAGATCGTGCAGGCGCCCAATGGCGTGGAGGTCGAGTGGGGCCTCTACACCGTGCTGGTGCTGTCGGTTCTGCAGGCAGGTAGCGCCGTGGCGGCGCTGCTGCTGGACGCCGGCGTCATCCAGCCTCCGGCGCCGCGCCCGCAGCCCGATCCGTACAACTACGGCGGACCGGCACAGGGCTACAACCCGCAGGCGCAGTACTACGGCCAGCAGCCGCAGCAGCAGTACGGCCAGCAGACCGGCCAGCACTTCGGCCAGCAGGGTGGTTACCAGCCGCAGGCTCAGAACGGGCCGATCGGCGGCTACACCGGTCAGCAGGGCACGCCGCAGCACGGTGCCGACTCCGGTCCGCCGACCCCTCCGACCGGGTTCCCCGCGTTCGGTCAGCCGCAGCAGTCGGCCGGCCAGTCGTCGGCCCCGCAGCAGTCGGCCGGCCCGGCGTCTTCGGCCTCTGAGGCGGTAGTCGGATCGTCGTCGTACACCTCGACGCCGAGCGTTCCGGGCGTCACGGGATCCGGCTCTGAGCCGACAACGACTTTCCAGCAACCCCCGGCTCCGCAGTAATCGGGTCCGGCGTCGTCATAATCGCTAGGGCACTCGCGACAGGCGGGTGAAGACCTCGCGAGGAGTGACCCAGCTAGTGGATAACCGACCAGTCGGTACGGGCCAGGCGCGCGACCTGCTTCGGGTTGCGTTCGG
This sequence comes from Mycolicibacterium aubagnense, assembly GCF_010730955.1. Taxonomy (NCBI): domain Bacteria; kingdom Bacillati; phylum Actinomycetota; class Actinomycetes; order Mycobacteriales; family Mycobacteriaceae; genus Mycobacterium; species Mycolicibacterium aubagnense. The sequence continues at coordinate 4,296,448 of NZ_AP022577.1, forward strand.
CCCGTCGGGCATCGCCCTGGCGATCATCGCTGCGCTGGTGCTGATCCAGCTGGTCATCGCCAACAGCGATCTGACCGGCGCGTTCGGCGCGATGGCCAGCATGTGGCTCGGCGTGCACGGCGTGCCGGTGTCCATCGGCGGTGCCGAACTCGGCGTGATGCCGCTGGCCCCACTGCTGGCCATGGTCTGGGGCACCGCCCGCACCACGGCGGCCGCGACGCGGCCGGGTGCGTCGTGGTTCGTGGTCCGGTGGATCGTCGCGTCGGCGCTCGGTGGCCCTTTGCTGATCGCGGCGATTGCGCTCGCGGTGATCCACGACGCGTCGTCGGTGCTCACTGAGTTACAGACGCCCAGCGCGCTCCAAGCGTTCGGCTGCGTCCTGGCCGTGCATGCCTTCGGTGCGGCCTTCGGCGTCGGCTCGCGACTGCAGGGGCGACTGCTGACCGACGCCCACCTGCCGTACTGGCTTCCCGAAGCGCTGCGCGCGGCATTGGCCGGGGTGCTGGCCCTGCTCGGCCTGTCGGGGCTGGTCGCGGTCGGCTCGATGGTCGTGCACTGGTCGACGATGCACGATCTCTTCGGGATCACCGATTCGGTGTTCGGCCAGCTCAGCCTGACCGTGCTGTCCGCGCTGTACATCCCGAACGTCATGGTCGGAGCGGCGGCGGTGGCCGTCGGCTCGAGCGTGCACGTCGGGCTGGCGACGTTCAGTTCGTTCACGGTGCTCGGCGGCGACGTTCCTGCCGTGCCGGTGCTGGCCGCGGTGCCGTCGCCTCCGCTCGGCCCGGTGTGGGTGGCGCTGCTGATCATCGCGGCAGCCTCGGCGGTGGCGGTGGGGCAGCAGTGCGCGCGGCGTCCGGCCCCATGGCCGATTGCGTTCGCCAAATTGGCGGTGGCATCGCTGCTCGCTGCAGTGATGATGGTCGTGCTGGCGATCGCGGGCAGTGGTCGCCTCGGTAACTTCGGTGAGCTCGGCGTGGACCAGACGACGTTCGGGCCTGCGGTGTTCCTGTGGTTCGTGTCGATCGGCGGCCTCACGGTGACCATGGCCGGTGGACTGACACGTCGGCCTGAGCGGCCGGCGCCCGTCGCACCTCTGGACGACGAACAGCATGGCGAGGAACCGGGCGCGGCCGGTGTCGTCGAGGACGACGAACCCATTACCGAGACCCTGTTCGGCGACGTGCCGGCAGCAGCCATGGACGTGGATGACGATTCACACTTCGCCGGTGGCCCGGCGTTCGAACAGGCTGCGGAGCCGGCCCCCGTGCCTGAGCCCGAGCCGGCCCCCGTGCCTGAGCCCGAGCCTGCCCCCGCGCCTGAGCCCGTGACGAAACCCGCCGAACCCCGCCGGCCGGCGCGTCCCGAACCCGACATGACCCCGGCGCCGGCGGAGGCGTATCAGTCCGGCACGACCGATCGCATCGGCGAACACGTCGCCTTCGACCCCGACGAGGACCCTGAGGCGCATTTCGTCGTCGACGACGACGGCCACTAGGCTGCTTACGTGCAGCAACCGCTCCGTGTGCCCCCGACTGCGCCGGCGCGGCTCGTCGTTCTGGCGTCGGGGACCGGCTCGCTGCTCGAATCACTGCTGGCAGCGGCCGTCGGAGACTACCCGGCGCGCGTCGTGGCGGTCGGAACGGACCGCGATTGCCGGGCGCTGGAGATCGGCGCTGCCGCGGGCGCGGCGACGTTCACGACCCAGCTGCGCGACCACGCCGACCGGGCCGCCTGGGACGTCGCACTGACCGAAGCGGTCGCAGCCCACGAGCCGGACCTGGTGGTCTCGGCGGGCTTCATGAAGATTCTGGGGCCGACGTTTCTCGCGCGCTTCCAGGGCCGGGTGCTGAACACCCATCCCGCGCTGCTGCCGTCGTTTCCCGGGGCGCACGCGGTGTCCGAGGCCCTCGCGTACGGGGTGCGGGTCACCGGCAGCACGGTGCACCTGGTGGATGCCGGTACGGATACGGGGCCGATTCTGGCGCAGGAGCCGGTGGCGGTACTCGACGGCGACGACGAATCGTCGCTGCACGAACGGATCAAGGTCGTCGAGCGACGACTGTTGGTGGATGTGATCGCCGCGGTGGCCCTCCGCGGTGTGACGTGGAGTGGGCGAAAGGCGGCCATCGGGTGCCGCGGAGGTGAGGAGCAATAGGATGACGCGACGACCTATTCGGCGTGCGCTGATCAGCGTGTACGACAAGACCGGCCTGCCGGAGCTGGCCCGCGGGCTGCACGCGGCCGGCGTGATCCTGGTATCGACCGGCTCGACTGCGAAAACCATTGCTGCCGAGGGTATTCCGGTCACCCCCGTGGAAGAGGTCACCGGTTTCCCGGAGGTCCTGGACGGCCGGGTCAAGACGCTGCATCCGCGCGTGCACGCCGGCCTGCTGGCCGACACCCGCAAGGCCGAGCACCTGGCCGCACTGGACGAGCTCGGGGTCGAAGCGTTCGAACTCGTTGTGGTGAACCTGTACCCGTTCACGCAGACCGTGGCGTCGGGTGCATCCGAGGACGAGTGCGTCGAGCAGATCGACATCGGTGGCCCGTCGATGGTGCGTGCCGCGGCGAAGAACCACCCGAGCGTCGCGGTTGTGGTGGACCCGCTGGGTTACGACGGTGTGCTGGCCGCAGTCCGGGCCGGAGGATTCACGCTCGAAGAGCGAAAGAAGTTGGCGTCGCTGGCTTTCCGGCACACCGCCGAGTACGACGTGGCTGTGGCGTCCTGGATGGGGTCGGTGCTGGTGCCCGGTGACGACGAGGCGTCCGCCGCCGGCATGCCGGCCTGGCTCGGTTCGACCTGGCGTCGCAGTGATGTGCTGCGCTACGGCGAGAACCCGCACCAGAAGGCCGCGCTCTACAGCGACGACGCCGGCTGGCCGGGTCTGGCTCAGGCCGAGCAGCTGCACGGAAAAGAGATGTCCTACAACAACTACACCGACGCTGACGCGGCATGGCGGGCAGCGTTCGACCACGAGGACATCTGCGTGGCCATCATCAAGCACGCCAACCCGTGCGGTATTGCGGTGTCGTCGATCTCGGTGGCCGACGCGCACCGCAAGGCGCACGAGTGCGACCCGCTGAGCGCGTTCGGTGGCGTCATCGCGGCCAACACGGCAGTGACCGAGGAGATGGCCGAGACCGTCGCGGACATCTTCACCGAGGTGATCGTCGCCCCTGCCTTCGAGCCGGGTGCCGTCGAAATCCTGAGCCGCAAGAAGAACATTCGCATCCTGGTGGCCAGCGAACCGCAGCCCGGTGGCACCGAGTTCCGTCAGGTCAGCGGTGGCCTGCTGGTGCAGCAGCGCGACGCGCTGGACGCCGCCGGCGACGACCCGGCGAACTGGACCCTGGCGACCGGTACACCGGCCAACCCGGAGACGTTGGCCGACTTGGTGTTTGCCTGGCGCGCGTGCCGTGCGGTGAAGTCGAACGCGATCGTCGTCGCCGCCAACGGCGCCACGGTCGGTGTCGGTATGGGTCAGGTGAACCGGGTCGACGCGGCCCGGCTCGCAGTCGAGCGGGGCGGTGACCGGGTTCGCGGCGCTGTCGCTGCCTCTGATGCCTTCTTCCCGTTCCCGGACGGCCTGGAGACCCTGACCAACGCCGGCGTGAAAGCCATTGTGCACCCGGGTGGTTCGGTCCGCGATGACGAAGTGACCGCGGCGGCCGCTGCTGCGGGCATCACGCTGTACCTGACCGGCGCTCGGCACTTCGCCCACTAGGTCTTGATTGGCTGTGTGGCCAGGTTTGCACGCGGATGTTTCGTGCGGACCTGGCCATTTGGCGTCAGAGGCCCAGTCGTACCTCGGTATCGCGGTTGGCAACTGCGGTGTCCATGCGCACTTGCCAGGAGGTGGCCCAGCGCTCGGGGAAGCACCGCTGCAGCAGCTCGACCATGATCGGTACGGCGGTCGAGGCGCCCGGTGAGGCACCCAACAGCCCGGCGATCGTGCCGTCGGCCGAGCAGACGAGCTCGGTTCCTGACCGCAGTGCACCGATGCGCTCGGCGTCCGGGGTGACGAGTTGGGCTCGTTGTCCCGCCGGCACCAGCTCCCAGTCCTGAGGATCGGCGCCCGGGTAATACCGTTGCAGCTGCTTGATTTTCCCGCCGCGAGGGGTGAGCAATTCGCTGATCAGGTATCGCACCAACGGCAGGCTCTGTGCCGCGGCTGCGGCCAGCACGTGCAGGTTGTGCCACCGCAGCGTCGTGAAAAAGTCGGTGAGCTTGCCACCCTTGAGAAGCTTGGTGCTGAAGGTGGCATAGGGACCGAACATCAGGTAGTCCTCACCGCCGATCACCCGTTTGTCCAAGTGCGGCACCGACATCGGCGGGGCGCCTATCGCGGCCTGGCCGTAGACCTTGACCCGATGCTGGGAGACGACGTCGGGTCGCGAGCACCGGAGAAAGGCTGCGCCGACGGGCAGGACACCGTAGCCCCGGACTTCGGGCAGGTGTGCGCGCTGCAGCAGGCGTAGGGCGAAACCTCCGGCGCCGACGAACACGTGCCGCGCCCTCAGCTGAAATCTATTGCGCGAGTCTGTACGTCGACCACTGACGAGCCAGGTCCCGTCCGGGTTCTGGCGCAGTCGGTGCGCATCATGACCGAGCCGGACCTCGCCTCCGTTCGAGGTGATGATTCGGGCCAGTCCGCGGGTGAGCGCGCCGAAGTCGACATCGGTGCCTCCGGGGTGCCGGGTTGCCGCGACCGCTTGTTCGGAGTCGCGCCCGGCCATCACCAGCGGCGCCCAGCCGGCGATTGTCGTGGGATCATCGCTGAACACGAGATCGGCGAACAGCGGGTCGGCGCTGAGGGTTTCGAACCGCCGCCGTAGGTACGCCACGTCGTGGTCGCCGAACACCACATCCATGTGCGGCGTGCCATGGACGAACGTCGTCGGATCGAGCAGGTCCTGGTCGGCCAGGTGTGCCCACCATTGCCGGGACAGGTGGAATTGCTTCGCGATCGCGGCGGCCACCGAGCCGTCGGCTGGGTCGGGCATGTAGTTGAGCTCGCAATAGCCCGAGTGGCCTGTGCCGGCGTTGTTCCACGGTCCGCTGCTCTCGGTTGCGATGTCGGATGCTCGCTCGATCAACATGATTCGCCACTGCGGCTCCAACGTGCTGATCATGGCGCCGAGCGTGGCTGACATGATGCCGCCACCGATGAGGAGAACGTCGGCGATGTCGGGTTCAGCGGTAGGCATGGTTGCTCCTTGTCTCGTCGTACCCAGCATCGCTCCGCCAAGTTCAATCCGTCCAATGAATGTTTTGCCTATTACCATCCAAATATGGATCAATGGATGAGTCAGCTCGCGCCGCAACTGCGGGCGCTCGAGGAGCTTGATTCCCAAGACGGGCACATGACCCGCGCCGCCGACAGTCTGGGGATTCCGCAGTCGTCGATGAGTCGGCGTATTCATGCGTTGGAGAAGACACTGGGCGTCCGGTTGCTCACCCAGGAGGGCCGGACCGTACGTCTGACGCCGGCCGCAGTGCAGCTTGCCGGGCAGGCCCGGCGTCCGCTGCGTGAGCTGGAAGCGACCATCGAGACGATCGCAGGGGAAGCCGATCCCGAGCACGGCACCATCCGGTTCGGCTTTCCCTTGACCATGGGAGCCGGCGTGGTTCCCCGCCTGGTCACCGAATTCCACCGGCGCGCACCGGGAATCCGGCTGCAGATCAAACAGGCTCACGGCAGCGAACTGGCCGCGGACCTCAAGGCCGGGACGCTCGATGTGGCAGTGGTCATTCCTCCGCCCGGCAATGTCGATCATGTGGTGATCGGCGGCCAACATATTCGGGTCGTGTTACCCGCCGCTCATCCGCTCGCCGCACGTCGTCGTCTCCGGTTGGACGAACTGCGAGACGAAACGTTCATTGCCAACCCGGCCAGCTATCACCTGCGGCAAGCGACTGAAATCTGGTGTCGTGATTCGGGTTTCACGCCGCACGTGCCGGTGGAGATCACCGAATTCTCGACGATCCGCGAGCTCGTCGGGCGGGGGATGGGTATTGCGCTGCTGCCGCACGATGAGCACACGTCGCGCAAGGTCCGGGAAATTCCGTTGATACCCAACACCTATCAGCGACAGATCGCACTTGCGTGGGCGTCGACCGCGGTCACTCCCGCGGCTCGGCGGCTGCTCACCTTCCTGCGTGCTGAATGGTCGGCCGGTGCTTAGGACGCGACCTCGCCGGACTGCTGCGTGGTGGCGTATGCGAAGAAGTCCACGATCTCGGCGACGGCCTTGCGGGCATCCGGGTTGACGTCGAAGCTCAGCTGGAACATGTGCATCGCCTTGTCCCAGACCTGAACCCATGCGAGAGCGCCGGCAGTGCGCAGCGCGTCGGCGAGCGCGAACGAGTCATTGCGCAGCATCTCGCTGTTGCCGACCTGAAGGAGCGTCGGTCCCAGGCCGTGCAGGTCGGCTTCGGTAGGCATCTCCGGCACCGGATGGGTGCCGTTCTTCGTCGCGAAGACGTCGTAGAGGTACTTCACCGCCATGAACGGGAACAGCACGTCGCGGTGTTCGAGCATCGCGTTGTACTTCAGATTCATGTCGGACGACGTCAGCGGCGACAGCAGGATTTGGCCGGCAGGCACCTGCAGGCCCGCATCACGCACAGCGAGTGCGGTGCCGGTGGCGATCAGGCCGCCGGCGGAGTCGCCCGCGAACACGATCTTCTTCGCGTCGACGCCGGAGGCCAGCACCAGGCGGTAGGCGCACACGCCGTCGGCGATGGCGTCCTCGATCAGGGCCTGCGGTGCCAGTCGATAGCCCACGTTCAGGACCCGGGCGCCGGTCGCGGCAGAAAGCTTGCTGGCCCAGCGGCGGTGCGAGTTCAGGCCGAGGGTGATCAGCGCCGAACCGTGGAAGTAGATCATCACGCGATCGGAATCCTGTGCGCCGGGCGCGACGATCCATTCGGCGTCGCAGTCGTCCAACGCGATCGGTGTCACCGTCGTGCCGGGCAGCGCGCGGAACGCGCGGAACGGCCCATCGATGATGTCGTAGCGGCCTCGCTGGACCAGGTTGGGATGGAACCGGTTGACGACCATGCCAATGAGCGTGAGCAGGGCGATTACCGGGCGGACGAACACCGCGGTCAGCCCGCCGAGCAGTCGGCTCTGCCACGCGGCGGGGCCGAACTCGAGGTCGGTGGGGCGGTGAGTCCAGTCGAGCGAGTTCACGATACCGAGGGTACTGGGTAAAGCTCCAGAGCCCAAGGTGCTGCCGGTCACGAAGCACCGTCGTAGCGTGGAGGTCGTGACATCACCTAACGACCTTCCAGCCGACCTGCCGAAGACCGTCGGCGCGTTGAAAGCAACGGGCCACCGCGAACGGGGCATCAAGACCGAGATCCGCGAGAACCTGCTGGCAGCGCTGGCTGACGGCAAGGACGTCTGGCCCGGCATCTTCGGTTTCGAGGACACCGTGCTGCCGCAGCTGGAGCGTGCGCTGATCGCCGGGCACGACGTCGTGCTGCTCGGCGAGCGCGGGCAGGGCAAGACCCGTCTGCTGCGCGGTCTGGTTGGTCTGTTGGACGAATGGACCCCCGTCATCGTGGGCTCGGAGCTGGGCGAGCACCCCTACTCGCCGATCACGCCCGAGTCGATCCGCCGGGCTGCGGATTCAGGCGACGATCTGCCGATCACCTGGCAACACCGCAGCGAGCGCTATTTCGAGAAGCTGGCGACGCCCGACACCAGCGTCGCCGACCTGGTCGGCGACATCGACCCCATCAAGGTCGCGGAGGGACGCAGCCTGGGTGACCCGGAAACCATCGCCTACGGCCTCATCCCGCGGGCGCACCGCGGCATCGTCGCGATCAACGAGCTGCCCGACCTCGCCGAGCGCATCCAGGTCGCGATGCTCAACGTGATGGAGGAGCGCGACATCCAGGTCCGCGGCTACACGCTGCGCCTGCCATTGGACGTGCTCGTGGTCGCCAGCGCCAACCCTGAGGACTACACCAACCGTGGCCGCATCATCACGCCGCTGAAGGACCGGTTCGGCGCCGAGATTAGGACGCACTACCCGTTGGAACTCGACGCCGAGGTCGGCGTCATCAAGCAAGAGGCGCACCTGGCCGCCGAGGTGCCGGAGTATCTGCTGCAGATTCTGGCCCGCTTTGCGCGGTACCTGCGGGAGTCGCAGTCGATCGACCAGCGTTCCGGTGTGTCGGCCCGATTCGCCATCGCGGCGGCGGAAACCGTTGGCGCGGCGGCCCGGCACCGATCGGCCGTGCTGGGCGAGCAGGACCCCGTGGCCCGCGTGGTGGATCTGCAGACGGTGATCGGCGTACTGCGCGGCAAGCTGGAATTCGAGTCCGGCGAGGAAGGGCGCGAGCAGGCGGTGTTGGAACACCTGTTGCGCCGCGCGACAGCAGACACCGCGCAGCGGCTGCTCGGTGGCATCGACGTCGGTTCGCTGGTCGCTGCGGTGGAAGGGGATTCACCGGTGACGACGGGCGAGCGGGTGTCGGCCAAGGACGTCCTGGCCGCGCTGCCCGACCTGCCGGTGATCGACGCGATCGCCGACCGGTTGGGAGCGCAGTCGGACGGCGAGCGGGCGGCGGCCGTCGAGCTGGCGCTGGAGGCGCTGTATCTGGCCAAGCGCATCGACAAGACCTCTGACGACGGCGAAACGGTTTATGGCTGATCACCTCTCGCGGTACTCGCGCTACACCGGCGGGCCCGACCCGCTGGCGCCTCCCGTCGACTTGAGGGAGGCGCTGGAGCAGATCGGGCAGGAGGTCATGGAGGGGGTCTCGCCCCGGCGGGCGCTCTCCGAACTGCTGCGTCGCGGTACCCAGAATATGCGCGGCGCCGACCGGCTGGCTGCCGAGGCCAACCGGCGCCGCCGGGAGTTGCTGTCGCGCAACAATCTTGACGGCACGCTGCAGGAAATCAGGAAGCTGCTCGACGAGGCCGTGCTCGCCGAACGCAAGGAGTTGGCCCGGGCGCTCGATGACGACGCGCGGTTCGGTGAGTTGCAGCTGGAGTCGTTGTCGCCATCACCGGCCAAGGCCGTGCAGGAGCTCTCCGAATACGACTGGCGTTCAGCGGAAGCGCGGCAGAAGTACGACCAGATCAAGGATCTGTTGGGCCGGGAGATGCTGGACCAGCGGTTCGCGGGCATGAAGGACGCGCTGGAGAACGCCACCGACGAGGACCGGCAGGCCGTCAATGACATGCTCGACGACCTGAACAGCCTCTTGGAGAAACACTCCAAAGGTGAAGATACGCAACAGGATTTCCAGGATTTCATGGCCAAGCACGGCCAGTTCTTCCCCGAAAATCCGCAGAACGTCGACGAGCTGCTGGACTCCCTGGCCCAGCGTGCCGCGGCCGCACAGCGATTCCGCAACAGCCTGTCGCCCGATCAGCGAGCCGAATTGGATGCGTTGGCGCAGCAGGCCTTCGGGTCGCCGTCACTGATGAACGCGCTGAACCGGCTCGACGCCAACCTGCGGGCCGCCCGCCCCGGCGAGGACTGGACCGGCGAGCGGAGTTTCACGGGCAACAACCCGCTGGGTATGGGTGAGGCCGCTCAGGCGATGGCGGATATCGCGGAGTTGGAGCAACTGGCGGAACAACTTTCGCAGAGTTACGCCGGCGCCCAGATGGACGACGTCGATCTGGACATGCTCGCCCGACAACTGGGCGACGAAGCCGCCGTCGACGCGCGCGCCTTGGCGGAGCTGGAACGCACCCTGATGAACCAGGGCTTCCTGGATCGTGGCTCGGACGGGCAGTGGCGGTTGTCGCCGAAAGCCATGCGCCAGCTCGGGCAGGCGGCACTGCGTGATGTGGCGCAACAGCTTTCCGGCCGGCGCGGCGAACGGGACACCCGCCGGGCCGGTGCCGCCGGTGAGCTGACCGGGGCCACCCGGCCGTGGCAGTTCGGTGATACCGAGCCGTGGAACGTCACGCGGACGTTGACCAATGCCGTGCTGCGTCAGGCGGGTACGGATCCCGAGGGACCGCTGCGGATCACGGTCGACGACGTCGAGATCTCGGAAACCGAGACTCGGACACAGGCTGTGGTGGCGCTGCTGGTGGACACCTCGTTCTCCATGGTGATGGAGAACCGGTGGTTGCCGATGAAGCGCACCGCGCTGGCGCTCAATCATCTGGTGAGTACTCGATTCCGGTCGGATGCGTTGCAGATCATCGCATTTGGCCGACATGCCCGCACAGTGACCGCGGCCGAACTGACGGGGTTGGAAGGCGTCTACGAGCAGGGCACCAACCTGCACCATGCCTTGCTGCTCGCCGGGCGGCACCTGCGTCGTCATCCCAATGCGCAGCCGGTCGTTCTGGTGGTCACCGACGGCGAGCCGACGGCTCACTTGGAGCAGTACCGCGAGGGGACCGAGACGTTCTTCGACTACCCGCCGCATCCGCGCACCATCGCCTTCACGGTGCGCAGCTTCGACGAGGTGGCCCGAATGGGCGCGCAGATCACCATCTTCCGGTTGGGGAGTGATCCGGGCCTGGCCCGGTTCATCGACCAGGTGGCCCGGCGCGTCGAAGGTCGCGTCGTGGTGCCCGAACTGGATGGCTTGGGTGCCGCCGTGGTCGGCGACTACCTCCGCTCGCGGCGGCGCCGGCGCTGACTTCCCCTGCGAGCGTGCGTGTCTACGCACGGCACGCCGCGCTGTCCGTGCACGCTACGCACGTTCGCCGACCGCGAGCACTACCTCAATGCATGCGTGGGACGGTGTGTCGGAGACAAACACGCACGCTCGCGGGAGCGGGCTAGGCCAGGAAGCCGAGGTCCTTGCGGTTGCTGCCGACCACAGGCCCTGGATCAGTACCCAGTGTCCGGGTGAGCACCTCGTGATAGACATCGCGAAAGTCTGTGGTCACCTTCAGATCGCCATTGTCCAGATCGGTCAGTGACGGCTCGTCGCCGTAGAAGCCACCCTTGACCGGTGCGCCGGCGATGAACATCGGACCGGCCGTGCCGTGGTCGGTGCCCTGCGACGCGTTGGCACGTACTCGGCGGCCGAACTCTGAATACGCCATCAGCACAACGTTTCTTCCGTGCGGATCGCCGGCGATCTGGTCGAGAAAGCCGGTCACCGCGGCGTCGAGTTGGCCCAGCAGCCGCTGCTGGGTTCCGCGTTCGTCGGCGTGCGTGTCGAATCCGCCCAGGCTGACGCTGTACACCCGCGTCGGTACGCCGGCCTTGATGCAGCGCGCCACCACGCCGAGTTGATCGGCAAGTGCGTTGCCCGACTTGCTCTTTGCGGTCGGCGACTTACCCTTGTGCGAGGCCGGCCGGGTACCGGCTTGCGTGGCGGGCTGCAGTGCGGCGTCGGTTCTCTGCGCAGCCCGATACGACTGGCGTACCATGGCCATGGCCGGGGTGTCCTGGGCGGCCGGCGCGCCGAGGGCATCGATGGTGTTGGCGAACGACTTCACCGTATGGTCACCATTGACCGAAAGTGCTGCAGCGGTGACCTTTTCGCCGACTGCGAGGGGTGGCAGGACCGTGCCGATGTTCACCGCGCGCAGCGGATCGTCCCCGGTGGCGTCGAGCCACCGTCCGATCCAGCCGGTAGGCACCGGCTCGTCCGGCGAGGCGGTCTGCCAGATATCCATCGACCGGAAATGGCTGTGATCGGGTTTGGGGTAGCCGACCCCGCGGATCACCGCGAGTTGCCGCTTCTGCCACAACCCGGCGAGGCCGCGCATCCCGGGGTTCAACCCGAACGCCGAGTCGAGATGCAGCACTTCGGATGCGGCGTAAGCCAATTCGGGCCGGGACTGGTGGTAGGCGGAGTCTGCGTACGGGATCAGCGTGTTGATGCCGTCGTTGCCGCCATACATCGTGACCAGCACCAAGATGCCTGATCCCTGTGCCAGCGGACGATCGTGCGCCGCTTGCAGCAGGTCGGGCAATCCGAAGGTGGCGCCGGCCAGCAGTCCCGCCGCAGTCAATCCCGTGCTGGCGAACAGAAACCTGCGCCGATTCATCTCAACCATGTCCACCCTTACGACGTCAGGTTCTCGGGCGTGTTCGCCGCAGTAGCCACCAGCTCGGGCGGGCGGTTGACCAGGGGGCGCAGCGCGGCTGCGCTCTGGTCCGACCACGACCCGATGCCGAGCAGGTAACCGGCCGCGTCGATGCGATCTGACGGCGCCGCGTCGGATACCGCGGACACGTCACCCTTGCGGGCCAGCGCGGTGGCCGCACGTAACCGAACTCCCGCACCTGCGGTGGACAGCCAAGCCTGGCCGCGCGGCCAGCCACCGACGTCAGGAGGGTAGAAGGGCTGCTGGCCAAGCATTTTCAGGGTCTGGTCGATCAGCTGAGCATTCTGCGTCGTCGGCACCTTGAGGGCGCGCACCAGCCCGACCGTCCACTCCACCGGAGTGTTCACCAGCGACGACGGATGGGAGACGAACTCCGGGTCGGTCAGGATGGCCAGCGTCAGCGCCTTCAAGTCGCGGCCGGTGCCGTAGGCGCCGACCAGGCGCGATAGCGCCGATGCCGACGGCGGGTCATCCGACGCGAGCTGCTGCCAGAGCCGTTGTGCCACATACTGTGAAGACTCGGGTCGCGCCAGAACGGCGTCACAGAATCCCGCCGCGTCCAGCGCACCCGTCACACCCAGCACGGTCTTGTCGCCGGTGTCGTGCCGTTTGTGGACCAGGTTGGACTGCCCGTCTCTGATCACCCACCCGGTCAGCGCCCGGGCTCCTTCTCGCACGTCGGATTCGGTGTAGCCGTTCCCGTGGCCGAGCGCGAAGAGCTCCATGAACTCGCGTGACAAGTTCTCGTTGGCGGCCTTCTCGGTGTTCTGCTGACCATCCAGCCAGCGCAGCATGGCCGGATCGATGAGCATCGAGTACGCGAGTGACCGGAAGTCGCCGAGGGCGCCGGCCCGTAGTTTCTGGTTCTGTGTGGCCATCAGCCCTGCCGCCCGGACCTTGCGCGCCGAGGTGGCAAAGTGGTTGTGCCACAGTAAAGTCAGCTTCTCGTGGACCGGCTGTTGAACCGACACCATGCGCTCCAGCCACCACTGCGACAGGGTGTGCAGCTGGTCACTGAGGCTGCTGTTGTACTCCTTGCGCGCGGCGGCGGTCGCGTTCTTGCCCGGCGGGGTGGTCGCCGGGAACGCCGGTAGGGGCGTCGCCTTGGCACCGGGATCGGCCTCCGGGTCGGAGTTGAGGGCCGCGGTCAGATAGTCCGGTTGCGCGACGGCGGCGTCGACGGCACGACCGGTGGTGCCGAAACCGGTGCGGCGCAATAGCCGTGCCGTGGCCATCCACTCCGCTGACTGCGTGGGCATGACGCAATGGTGAAGGGCGAGCTTAAGTGCGCGCTATGAGCCGGAGTACCTGATGCTGTGGGGTCTGGTCACGCTCGTCGCCCGCGAGCGTGACGCAAATGCGCACGCATGACGGCGTGTCGAGGACAGACGCGCACGCTCGCGGGAGGTCCAGCCCCAGCGCAAGCTCGCGGCTAGGAGGGCGGGGGCTTGCGCTTCTTGGACTTGATGCCGACGCGGCCCCACAAGGAGAAGCCGCGGATGGTGACGCGCGGGGCGCCGGGGGTGCCGCGCTGCCCGAGGTGGTCGAACGCACCCATGACACCGACGCCGTGGACGTCGACATTGACCTCGGGCGGCAGCAGGATGGTCTGCCCACCGAAGATCGAATAGGAGTGAATCTCGACGTCGGGTGAGGTGAAGTCGGCGTACCGCAGATCGATGACACCACCGCCGAACAGCGAGAACGATGTCAGCCGCTGCGGCACGTTCCAGCGGCCCCGCCGCTCGAATCCGCTCATGATCGCCAGCAGCAGCGTCGAGGGCGCGGGGTGGCACTCGCCACCCGCTTCCCACGGCGCGGTGGTGATGTATGGCAGGTCGGCGCTCAGCTTCGACAGTTCGGCGTACGTCTGCGCGGAATAGGCGCGGTTCAGTCGGTCCTCGTACTCGGACATCGGCAGGCGTCCCTGTGCGGCCGCGTCGCTGAGAAGGTGAGCGACCTGTATCCGGTCGGTATCGGCGGCGCGCATCTGTGCGCGCGAACCTGGGGTGCTCATCAGGTCGAGCGTACGACGATCACAGCAACTTGCAAGGGTGCTGTTACAAACTGTGGCCGCATCGACGTCATATCCGTTACGGGATGTGGATCACTTATTCCAGTTCGGCTGCCGCTTCTGGAGGAAGGCCATCATGCCTTCCCGCGCCTCGTCGGAGACGAACAGTTCGGCCGACTGCTTGGCCAGCTTCTCGGCATCGCGGTCGAAATCCGCCAGGATCGACGCCGTGGTCAGCGCCTTCGACGTGGCCAGACCCTGCGGTGAGCTCTTCGTGATCTCGTCGGTCAGCTGCGCCACCGCGGCAGGTACGTCGTCGGTCGCGACCGTCACGAGGCCGATCCGTTCGGCTTCTTCGGCACCGAACTTCTCACCGGTGACGAAGTAGCGACCCGCCGCGCGGGCCGTCATCTTCGGCAGCAGGGTCAGCGAGATGATCGACGGCGCCACACCGATGCGGGCCTCGGTCAACGCGAAGGTGCTCGCGGTGCCTGCGACCACCAGGTCGCAGGCACCGATCAGTCCCATGCCGCCCGCCCGGACGTGACCGTCGATCGCGGCGATCACCGGAACCGGCAGCTCCAGGATCGACCGCAGCAACCCTGCCGCCTCCAAGGCACGGGCGGTGGCAAGGTCGCCAGGGTCGCGTCCGGCAGCTTCACTCAGGTCGGCGCCGGCGCAGAACGTGCCGCCGGTGTGGCCGAGCACCACGACCCGCACGCCCGGATCGTCGGCCGCATCCGTGAGGCCCTGCCGCAACTGGTCCACCAGCGCGGTCGACATCGCATTGCGATTGTGCGGTGAGTCCAGCGTCAACCGGGCGACGCCGTTTTCGACGGAGTAATGCACAAGGGCGGTCATGGGGTTCCTGTTCAGTACGAGCGCGGCAGACCCAGTGAGGTCTGTGCGACGAAGTTCAGCACCATTTCCCGGCTGACGGGGGCGATCCGCGCCAGTCGCGACGCCGTGACGGCGGCGGCGATGCCGTACTCCTTGGTGAGACCGTTGCCGCCCAACGATTGCACCGCCTGGTCGACGGCGCGCACCGACGCCTCGCCGGCAGCGTACTTGGCCATGTTGGCGGCCTCGGCGGCACCGAAATCGTCACCGGCGTCGTACAGCGTCGCGGCCTTCTGCATCATCAGCTTGGCCAGCTCGAGCTCGATGTGGATCTGAGCCAACGGGTGGGAGATACCTTGATGAGCACCTACCGGGACTTTCCATACCTGGCGGGTCTTCACGTACTCGGTCGCGGTGCGGATGGCGAGACGGCCGGTGCCGACGGCCATGGCCGCGCCGATGATGCGCTCGGGGTTCAGACCGGCGAACAGCTGCGCGATGGCGGCGTCCTCGGAGCCGACGAGCGCATCGGCCGGTAGCCGCACCTCGTCCAGGAACACCTGGAACTGGCTCTCGGGGCTGATGATCTCCATCTCGATCTTGGTCCAGGTCAGGCCCGGCGCATCGGTGGGCACCACGAACAGCGCCGGCTTCAAGTTGCCCGTCTTGTGGTCCTCGGTGCGTCCGACGACCAGCACGGCGTCAGCCTGGTCGATGCCCGAGATGAAGACCTTCTGCCCGGACAGGATCCAGTCGCCGCCATCGCGGCGGGCCGTCGTGGTGATGCGGTGGCTGTTGGAGCCGGCGTCGGGTTCGGTGATCGCGAAGGCCATGGTGAACGAGCCGTCCGCGAGGCCCGGGACCCAGCGCTTCTTCTGCTCTTCGGTGCCGTACTTCGAGATGATGGTGCCGTTGATGGCCGACGAGACCACCATCATCAGCAGCGGACAGCCACCCGCGGCCATCTCTTCCATGACCAAGCTCAGCTCGTACATGCCGGCACCGCCACCGCCGTACTCCTCGGGCATGTTGACGCCCAGGAAGCCGAGTTTGCCGGCCTCAGCCCACAATTCGTCGGTGTGCTGCCCGGCGCGGGCCTTTTCCAGGAAGTAGTCCTGGCCGAACTTCGCGGCCATCCCGACGACGGCCTCGCGCAGCGCCTTGCGCTCTTCGGATTCGATGAAAGACACGGTCATTCTCCTTCGGGGGTTGCGTGGGGTTCGATACGAGCCATGACAGCGCCGACATCGACCTGCTGCCCGGGTTGTACGTTCAGTTCGGCGAGCACACCGGAATCCGGTGCGGCGATGGTGTGTTCCATCTTCATGGCTTCCAGCCAGATCAGGGGCTGACCGGCCGTAACCTGGTCGCCGACGGTTGCGCCGACGCGCACCACGGAGCCGGGCATCGGGGCCAGCAGCGAGCCCTTGGCGACGGCGGAGTCCGGATCCGGGAACCGCGGCCGGGTCACCAGGTGGACAGCGCCGGCGGGGGAGTCGACGAACACGTCGGCTCCGTACCGGGCGACGTCGAACGACCGCTCAACGCCGCCCCGTGACAACACCACTCGAGCGGGGTCGGTGGTCACCACGATCACGTCGTCGCAGTCGGGAAGCTCGACGCCGTCGCGGGTGAACCGGTACCGCACCTGATGCTCGGTTCCGGCTGCATCACTGTACGAACGGCTCTGGTAGCCCGACGCGAGATTCCGCCAGCCGCTCGGCGCGGCGCCGAAAACGGTTGCCGTGGCGCGGCCCCGCGCGGCGTCGGCCAGGGCGGCGGCGACGGCGGCCAGGGCGATGCCGGTGACGGCGTTGCTGCTGGGCGCCGCCAGTTCGGCCAGGCCGTGCGTGTCGAAGAACGCGGTGTCGGTGTCACCCGCCAGGAAAGCGGGGTGCCGCAACACATTCACCAACAGATCGCGGTTGGTGCGCAGGCCGTGAATGCGCGCCCGAGACAGCGCGTCGGCGAGGATTGCTGCCGCCCGGTCGCGGGTCGGTGCGAACGAGATGACCTTGGCCAGCATCGGGTCATAGAACACCGACACCACCGAACCGTCGACGATGCCGGAATCGACGCGCGTTCCGGCGCGGCCCAGAAGGCTGAACTCGGTTCGGACGCCCGGCACCTCGAATCGGTGCACCGTCCCCGCCTGTGGCTGCCAGTCCTTCGCCGGGTCCTCGGCGTAGAGCCGGGCCTCGATCGAATGTCCTTGCGTCACAGGTTGTTCGGCGGGGAGCGCGCCGCCCTCGGCCACCTCTAGCTGCAGCTCCACCAGATCGAGTCCGGTGGTCTCCTCGGTGACCGGGTGCTCGACCTGAAGGCGGGTATTCATCTCCAGGAAGAAGAAGTCACCGCCCGCATCAGACATGAACTCCACGGTGCCGGCGCCGGTGTAACCGATTGCGGTCGCGGCCAGCCGGGCCGCCTCGAACAGCTTGGCGCGCATGCCCGGAGTCCGCTCGACGAGCGGCGATGGTGCCTCTTCGATGACCTTCTGGTGACGCCGCTGAATGGAGCACTCACGTTCGCCGACGGCCCACACCGTGCCGTGCGCGTCGGCCATCACCTGCACCTCGATGTGGTGGCCGCTGGCCAGATAGCGCTCGCAGAACACCGTCGGATCGCCGAACGCCGACTGGGCCTCGCGCTGCGCGGCCGCGACTTCGGCCGGCAACGCGGACAATTCGCGAACCACGCGCATGCCGCGGCCGCCGCCGCCGGCGGAAGCCTTGATCAGCACCGGCAGTTGGTCGGCGGTGACGGTGTCGGGGTCCAGCTCGGTCAGCACCGGAACGCCGGCTGCCGACATCAGCTTCTTGGCCTCGATCTTGGAGCCCATGGCCTGCACCGCGGCCACCGGCGGGCCGATCCAGGTCAGCCCGGCGTCTTGCACCGCGGCGGCGAAATCGGGGTTCTCCGAGAGGAATCCGTAGCCGGGGTGGATGGCGTCGGCACCGGACGCCTTGGCCGCGGCAATCAGCTGGGCGGCGTCCAGATAACCGGTGCGACCCTCGAGCCGCACCCGGTCGTCGGCCTCGGCGACGTGGGGCGCGGCAACGTCGGGATCGGTGTACACCGCGACGGTGCCGATGCCGAGCCGGCGGCAGGTGGCGAACACCCGGCGAGCGATTTCACCGCGGTTGGCGACAAGGACTTTTTGAATCATCGCGTGTTCTTTCTGCTCTTCGCGCGAGCGCTCATCGCCACTCACATCCGGAAGACGCCGAAGTTCGACGTCCCCTCGATCGGGGCATTGGCAATGGCGGACAAGCACATTCCCAGCACGGTACGGGTGTCGCGGGGGTCAATGATGCCGTCGTCGTAGAGCCGGCCGGACAGGAACGCCGGCAGCGATTCGGCGTCGATCTGCGCTTCGACGGCGGCCCGCAGCGCCGCATCGGCGGCTTCGTCGACCTGGCCGCCCCGGGCTTCGGTGGCCGCCCGGCTGACGATGGAGAGCACGCCGGCCAGCTGCGCGCCACCCATCACCGCGGACTTCGCGCTGGGCCAGGCGAACAGGAACCGGGGGTCGTAGGCCCGGCCGCACATTCCGTAGTGACCGGCGCCGTAGGAGGCGCCGATGAGCAGCGAGATGTGTGGCACCTTCGAATTGGAGACGGCGTTGATCATCATCGAGCCGTGCTTGATCATGCCGCCTTCCTCGTAGGCCTTGCCCACCATGTAGCCGGTCGTGTTGTGCAGGAACAACAATGGTGTGTCGGCGCGGTTGGCCAGCTGGATGAACTGGGTGGCTTTCTGGGATTCCTCGCTGAACAACACGCCGCGCGCGTTGGCCAGGATGCCGACCGGGTAACCCCACAGCGTGGCCCAGCCGGTCACCAGCGACGAGCCGTACAGTGGCTTGAACTCGTCGAAGTCTGAACCGTCGACGATGCGGGCGATGACATCGCGCGGATCGAACGGGATGCGCAGATCGGCGCCGACGATTCCCAGCAGTTCTTCCTCCGGGTAGAGGGGCGGCACCACCGGCGCCGGCGTGGGGCCCTGCTTGTGCCAGTTCAAGCGGGCCACGATGCGGCGTCCGATGCGGATGGCGTCGAGTTCGTCCTGCGCGAAGTAGTCACCGAGACCCGATGTGCGGGAGTGCATTTCGGCGCCGCCGAGGGATTCGTCGTCGGACTCCTCGCCGGTGGCCATCTTGACCAGCGGCGGCCCGGCCAGGAACACCTTCGAGCGTTCCTTGATCATCACCACGTGGTCGGACATGCCGGGGATGTAGGCGCCGCCGGCGGTGGAGTTGCCGAACACCAGCGCGATGGTCGGAATGCCCTCCGCCGACAGCCGGGTCAGGTCGCGGAACATCGCGCCGCCCGGAATGAAGATCTCTTTCTGGGTGGGCAGATCCGCGCCACCCGACTCGACCATCGAGATCACCGGCAGGCGGTTCTCCCGCGCAATCTGGTTGGCGCGCAGGATCTTCTTCAGCGTCCATGGGTTGCTGGTGCCGCCCTTGACGGTCGGATCATTCGCGACGATCAGACACTCGACACCTTCGACCGTTCCGATGCCGGTGACCAGGCTGGCGCCGACGACGAAGTCGCTACCCCACGCGGCCAGCGGGCTCAGCTCCAGGAACGGGGAGTCCTGGTCGACCAGCTGCTCGATGCGCTCACGCGCGGTGAGCTTGCCGCGGGCATGGTGGCGGTCAACGTATTTCGCGCCGCCTCCGGCGAGCGCCTTGGCGTGCTCGGCATCCAGCTCGGTGAGCTTGGCCGTCATTGCGGCGGCGGCTTCGGTG
Organism: Mycolicibacterium aubagnense; assembly: GCF_010730955.1. NCBI lineage: Bacteria > Bacillati > Actinomycetota > Actinomycetes > Mycobacteriales > Mycobacteriaceae > Mycobacterium > Mycolicibacterium aubagnense. Next base: position 4,316,120 of record NZ_AP022577.1, read on the forward strand.
TATCCGGCCGACGCGGTGTCGAGCCGGGACTTCAACGCACTCATGATGCGCAATCCACTCCGTTTCTTGCTTGGGTCACGATTGGAATCCCAACGTCTTGGCGGCCAGCGAGGTGAGAATTTCGGTGGTACCGCCGCCGATACCGATGATGCGCATGTCGCGGTACTGCCGCTCGATTTCCGACTCGGCCATATAGCCCATGCCGCCGAACAACTGCACGCCGGCGTTGGCCACCCACTCACCGGCCTCGACGGCGGTGTTCTTGGCGAAGCAGACCTCGGCGATCAGGTTCGTTTCCCCTGCCAGCTCCCGCTCGACCAGGTGGTGCGTGTACACCCGGGCCACATCGATGCGACGGGCCATGTCGGACAGCGTGTTCTGCACCGACTGCCGCGAGATCAGCGGACGGCCGAATGTCTCGCGGTCCCGGCACCACTGCACGGTCAGGTCCAGGCAGCGCTGCGCGCTCGAATAAGCCTGCGCGGCAAGGCCGACCCGCTCGGACACGAATGCGCCGGCGATCTGCAGGAAGCCGGAGTTCTCCGGCCCCACCAAGTTGGCAGCCGGCACCCGGACGTCGACATAGGACAGCTCCGCGGTGTCCGACGAGCGCCAGCCCATCTTGTCCAGCTTGCGGCTGACGGTGAAGCCGGGAGTGTTCTTGTCCACCACGATCAGTGAAACCCCGCCTGCGCCAGGGCCACCCGTGCGTACGGCGGTCACCACATAGTCGGCCCGCACACCCGAGGTGATGTAGGTCTTGGCGCCGTTGATGATGAAGTCGTCACCGTCGCGCTCGGCGCGCGTCGTAAGGTGCCCGACGTCCGAGCCGCCGCCGGGTTCCGTGATGGCCAGCGAGCCGATCATCTTGCCCTGCAACGTCGGTCGCACATAGGTGTCGATCAGCCGCTGGTCGCCGGAGGCGATCATGTGCGGTGTGGAGATGCCGCAGGTGAACAGCGACGCAAAGACTCCGCCGGGCACGCCGGCGTAATGCAATTCCTCGCAGACGATGACTGCGTCGGCGCCGTCGCCGCCACCACCGCCGACAGATTCGGGCGCCTGAGCGCCCAGCAGGCCGGCCGCACCGGCTGCCTCATGCAGCGAGCGGGGCAGCTCGCCGCTGCGCTCCCACTCGTCGACGTGGGGCAGGATCTCGCGTTCGGCGAACGCACGCACGGTCTTTCGCAGCGCGTCGCGTTCGGGCGTGGTCCAGATGCTCACGAAATCAGTTCCTCCGGGATATCGAGATGACGGGTTCGTAGCCATTCCCCAAGGCCTTTGGCCTGGGGATCGAATCGGGCCTGATACGCGACGCCTTCGCCGAGGATGCCCTCGATGACGAAGTTGATGGCGCGCAGGTTGGGCAGCAGGTGTCGCGTCACGGGCAGCTCGGCCGTCTCGGGCAGCAGCTCACGCAGCTTCTCGACCGTCAAGGTGTGTGCGAGCCAACGCCATTGGTCGTCAGTGCGGACCCAGACGCCGACATTGGCCGATCCTCCTTTGTCGCCGCTGCGGGCGCCGGCGATGGTGCCCAGCGGTGCCCGGCGGGTGGGCCCGGCGGGCAGCGGCTCCGGCAGTGCCGGATCGTCGACCGGACCCAGCGCCAGAGTCTCCGTGGATGGCGCGATATCGACCCGGGTGCCGTCGGGCCGCACCGCCACGTGCGGCACCGATGTCGCATCGACGTAGCCAGGCTTGAAGAGGCCGTACACCTGGCCGTCGCCCGGCGGGGCGGTGGTCGTGAATCCCGGGTAGCTGGCCAGCGCGAGTTCGACTGCAGCCGCGGAGAATTTGCGACCCACCTTGGCTGGATCGGGATCGCGCACCACACAGTGCAACAACGCGCTGGCGCGTTCCTCGGTGTCGGCGTCGGGATGATCGGTGCGGGCCAGCGTCCACTGCAGCTCGGCCGGGCGCACCGTCATGCTGGCTTCCAGCTGGCGCCGCAGCAGGTCGGCCTTTGCCTCGATGTCCAGGCCGGTGAGGACGAACGACGCGGCGTTGCGGAAGCCGCCGATACTGTTGAGCGACACCTTCAACGTGGGTGGCGGTGCCTCGCCGCGTACTCCGGAGATGCGTACGCGGTCCTCGCCATCGGAGGTCAGCTCCAGCGAGTCGACCCGCAAGGTGGTGTCGGGGTTGGCGTAGCGCGCCCCGGTGATCTCGTACAGCAGCTGCGCGGTGACGGTGTCGACGCTGACGCGGCCACCCGTGCCGGGGTGCTTGGTGATCACCGACGAGCCGTCCGCGGAAATCTCGGCCAAGGGGAACCCCGGGCGGATGAGGTCGGGAATCTCGGTGAAGAAGCTGAAGTTGCCGCCCGTCGCCTGAGTGCCGCATTCGATGACGTGGCCCGCGGCGACCGCGCCGGCGAGTGCGTCGTAGTCGGTGCGGGTCCAGCCGAAGTGCGCGGCGGCCGGTCCGACGATCACCGAGGCGTCGGTGACGCGGCCGGTGACCACGACATCGGCCCCCGACTTCAGGCAGTCCACGATGCCCCAGGCGCCGAGGTAGGCGTTGGCCGACAGGGGCGTGCCTCCGCCTGATGTCGCCGCCGTTGCGGCTCCGAAGCCCAGCTCGGCGGCGCGGCCGACGAGGTCGTCGCCTTCGACGTGCGCCACGTTCACGGAGAGGCCGAGCCGCTCGGCCAATGCCCGCACGGCGGTCGCCAGGCCGGCCGGGTTGAGGCCGCCGGCGTTGGCCACGATCTTCACGCCCTTGTCGAGGGCCAGACCCAGGGACTGTTCCAGCTGACGCAGGAAGGTCTTGGCGTAGCCGAGGTCGGGGTTCTTGGCGCGGTCTCGAGCGAGGATGAGCATGGTGAGCTCGGCGAGATAGTCGCCGGTCAGGTAGTCCAGCTCACCCCCGGCGAGCATCTCGTGCATTGCCGCCAGCCGGTCGCCATAGAACCCTGAGCAGTTTCCGATCCGGACTGCTGGTGATGTCACACACACTCCCGTCGTTCAACCAACCGGTAGGGAGGTTAGTCGGTACTAACGGTACCGAGTCAAGGGGGTTCCGGGTTGCGTGTTGCCCGGTTGGGGTGACGTTTTGGAGCCTACGCAGGTCGACGGCTATCCTGAGGTGCAATCGCTGCGCATGCGAGGAGCAATAGAGAGGCCGTTGGCCCTATTTGTTCGTGGCGCGCGGCCGACCGCAAGCAATTCCGTTGAGTCAGAGAGGTGCACATCATGGCTGTGCCCAAGCGCAGGATGTCGCGCTCGAACACCCGTAGCCGTCGCGCGCAGTGGAAGGCCGAGGCCACCGGCCTGGTCAGCGTGAACGTCGCAGGTCAGGCGCGCAAGGTGCCGCGTCGTCTGCTGAAGGCCGCGCGTCTGGGTCTGATCGACCTCGACCGCCGCGCCTGACCGACCTCGGCTTCGGCGTCGTAACGGTTTTTCTCGCGTCCCCGTGGCGCGTCTTCTCAGTCCGCTCTCAGATGGTGGGGTGAGACTATGCCTGTGCGAATCCTTGTAGTCGACGATGACCGCGCTGTGCGTGAATCATTGCGTCGGTCACTGACTTTCAACGGGTACTCGGTCGAACTGGCCCAAGACGGTGTCGAGGCGCTGGAACGCATCTCCAGCGACCGGCCTGACGCCGTGGTGCTCGACGACATGATGCCCCGGCTGGACGGCCGAGGCGTCTGCCGTCAGCTGCGCAGCAGCGGGGATGACCTTCCCGTGCTGATGCTGACGGCCCGTGACTCGATCGACGAGCGGGTGGCCGGCCTCGACGCCGGCGCCGACGACTACCTGCCGAAGCCGTTCGCACTCGAGGAACTGCTGGCGCGGATGCGGGCCTTGCTCCGCCGCACCGGCCCCGCCGACGGTGCCGAGTCGGCCGCGCTGACCTTCTCCGACCTCAGCCTCGACCCGGTGACGCGTGAGGTCACCCGCGGCTCCCGGTCGATCAGCCTGACCCGCACCGAGTTCTCGCTGCTCGAGATGCTCATTCACAACCCGCGCCGCGTGCTCAGCCGTAGCCGGATCCTCGAAGAGGTGTGGGGCTTCGACTTTCCGACGTCGGGCAATGCCCTGGAGGTCTACGTCGGGTACCTGCGCCGCAAGACCGAGGCCGAGGGAGAGCCGCGCCTGATCCACACCGTGCGCGGCGTGGGTTACGTGCTGCGTGAGACCCCACCCTGATGCTCGACAAGGTTCGTGTGGCGGTGGACCGGAAGATGCGGGAGGTGCCGCAGATGCCGGTGACGACGCCGGACGGTGCGGTGCAACACGACGCCAGCTCGGTATCGCTGAAATGGCGCGTCATGCTGCTCGCGATGTCGATGGTGGCCATGGTCGTCGTCCTCATGTCGGTCGCGGTGTACGTCGTGGTGTCCAAGGCGCTGTACGGCGACATCGACAACCAGTTGCACAGCCGTGCGCAACTGCTGATCGAGAGCGGCTCCCTGGCCGTCGACCCCGGCAAGGCCATCGAAGGCACGGCATACTCGGACGTCAACGCGATGTACGTCATCCCGGGGCGGTCCATCTACACCGCGAACCAGCAGGGGGAGACGCTGCCGCTCGGGGCGCCGGAGAAGGACGTCATCGCCGGCAAGCTGCTGATGTCGTTGCGCACCACCAACTATCAGCGCGTGCTGGCTGTGCACCTGCAGTCGGGCAACTCCCTGCTGATCTCCAAGAATCTGTGGCCCACCAGCCAGGTGCTCAAGCGTCTCGGCACCATTTTGCTCATCGTGGGTGGAATCGGCATGGCTGTCGCCGCCATCGCCGGCGGCACCGTGGCGCGTACCGGGCTGAGACCCGTGGCCCGATTGACCGAGGCCACCGAACGCGTGGCCCGCACCGACGACCTGCGCCCCATTCCGGTGTACGGCAACGACGAATTGGCCCGGCTGACAGAGGCTTTCAACATGATGCTGCGGGCGCTCGCCGAGTCGAGGGACCGGCAGGCCCGCTTGGTGTCCGACGCCGGTCATGAGTTGCGCACACCGCTGACGTCGCTGCGGACCAATGTCGAACTGCTGATGGCGGCCATGGCGCCCGGGGCGCCGCCGTTCCCGGAGGAGGAGATGGCGGGTCTGCAAGCCGACGTCATCGCCCAGATCGAGGAGCTGTCCACACTGGTCGGTGACCTGGTGGACCTGACCCGCGACGACGCCGGCGTGACGATCCACGAGCCCGTCGAGATGGCCGAGGTTGTCGACCGCAGTCTCGAGCGAGTTCGCCGCCGCCGCAACGACATTGACTTCGACGTCGACATCGCCGGTTGGCAGGTGTACGGCGACGGCGCAGGATTGTCGAGGGCAGTGCTGAACTTGCTCGACAACGCCGCCAAGTGGAGTCCGGCGGGCTCGGTGGTGCGAGTTCGGTTGGGGCGCATCGACCCGACGCATGCCGAGCTGGTGGTCTCCGACTGGGGACCGGGTATCCCGCCGCAGGAGCGTGCGCTGGTGTTCGAGCGTTTCTACCGATCGACCACGGCCCGGGCAATGCCCGGTTCGGGCTTGGGGCTGGCGATCGTCAAGCAGGTGGTGCTCAAACACGGTGGCGCGCTGCGGATCGAGGACACCGTCCCGGGCGGGACGCCACCCGGAACCTCGATCCACCTCGTACTGCCGGGACGGCCCTCCGGTATGACCGCAACACACCGGCCCTCTGGGCTGGACGTAACGGGTGTGACCACGGAAAATGAAGCTGCCCGGACGGGGGAGGAAGTCTAGGGTGCGGCCAGTGGTGTCTCAGTGGATTCTCAGCCCAAAAGGGCACCGTTGGGCCATATCGTTCGTTGTCTCGGCAGCGGATCGGAAATACAGGAAGAGTGTCGACCAGTAATGACGAATCACCCGAGGTACTCGCAGCAGCCCGAGTCCGGTCGGCGTCCTGATTCCTATCAGTCCGCGCCCGGCCACGGCGCGCCGCAGCAGCAGGGGTCGTCATACGACTGGCGGTACTCGGGCCATCAGCAAGGCCAGAACAGCGGGCAGTACCCCACGGGGAGCTACGCCACTGGTCAGTACCCGACGGGACAACACCAGACCGGACAACACCAGACCGGCTCGTACGCCACCGGTCAGTATTCGACCGGGCAGTACGGTTCGCAGCCGTACGGCCCATACCGCACCGGCCCGCAAGACGCCCGATCGACCATCGCACCCAGGCCTCACGGGGGACCGCAAAACCGCTCCCGCACTGGGCTTTTGGTCGCAGGAATGGCTGCCGTCGCACTGGTGTCGGCGGGCATCGGCGGCGGCATCGTGATGCTGGCCCAGCCCGACTATTCGAGCAGTTCGACTTCGTTCGGCGGTGCCGCACATGGACAGCACGCCGGCAACGCGCCGATCGGCTCGGTCGAGCAGGTGGCCGCCAAAGTGGTGCCGAGCGTGGTGAAACTGGAGACGGACATGGGCCGGTCGTCCGAAGAGGGCTCGGGCATCATCTTGTCCGCGGACGGGCTGATCCTGACCAACAACCACGTGGTGGCCGGCGCCAAGGATGTTCCCGGTGCTCCGCCCGGCGCCCCGCCCGTGCAGACCAAGGTCACGTTCAACAGCGGCAACACCGCTACCTTCCAGATCGTCGGTACCGACCCGAGCAGCGATATCGCCGTGGTGCGGGCCAAGGGCGTCTCGGGTCTCACGCCCATTCAGTTGGGTTCGTCGTCCAACCTGGTGGTGGGGCAGCAGGTGGTGGCCGTCGGTTCGCCGCTGGGTCTGCAGGGCACCGTGACCGAGGGCATCATCAGCTCCCTGAACCGCCCCGTCGCCGCCGGCGGTGACGCCAAGAACCAGAACACCGTGCTGGACGCCATCCAGACCGACGCCGCGATCAACCCCGGTAACTCCGGTGGCGCGCTGGTCAATATGAGCGGCGAGCTGGTCGGCATCAACTCGGCCATCGCGACGCTGGGCGGGGATTCCGGCCAGTCGCAGAGCGGCTCGATCGGTCTGGGCTTCGCCATTCCGGTCGACCAAGCCAAGCGCATCGCCGATGAACTGATCAAGAACGGCATCGCCAGCCACGCGTCGCTCGGCGTGCAGGTGGGCAATGACAAGGCCATCGACGGTGCCAAGATCGTCGACGTGACCAACGGCGGCGCGGCCCAGTCGGCCGGCCTGCCCAGCGGTGTGGTGGTGACCAAGGTGGATGACCGGGTGATCAGCAGCGCCGACGCATTGGTTGCTGCGGTGCGCTCGAAGGCCCCCGGCGACAAGGTCACCTTGACCTACCTGGACACGGCGGGCAAACCGCAGACGGTTCAGGTGACTCTGGGTAAGGCTCAGCAGTGACGGGCGCGGGGCCGGCATGTCAGAGGCGGGATATACGGTGACAGGCATGGAACAGGCAGGGGAATTGGCCGGGCGCGCACTCGTCGTGGTCGTGGATGACCGGACGGCGCACGGCGAAGAGGATCACAGCGGCCCGTTGGTCACCGAACTGCTCGGTGAGGCCGGCTTCCTTGTCGACGGCGTGGTGGTCGTCCCGGCTGACGAGATCGAGATTCGCAACGCCCTCAACACCGCGGTGATCGGTGGTGTCGACCTCGTCATCTCCGTCGGCGGTACCGGGGTCAGCCCCCGCGATGTGACGCCCGAAGCCACGCGCACCATGCTTGATCGTGAGCTGCTCGGCATCGCCGAGGCGCTGCGCTCGTCGGGTCTGGCCGCGGGTATCTCGGACGCGGGCCTCTCGCGTGGCCTGGCGGGAGTCTCCGGAAGCACGCTCGTGGTCAACATCGCGGGCTCGCGCGCGTCGGTGCGTGACGGTATGGCGACGCTGGGACCGCTGGCGGCGTACATCATCGCGCAGCTGTCCAGCCTCGACATCTGATAGCTGAGCCCCGCTTGGGGCCGTCGGCCGAACGGAGTGGTCATGAGGTTCGTCCCGCTCGAACGATTCATTTCAGCAAAGTGTGATCTTCGTCACACGGTCGGGAAAATGTGATGAGCGGCACGCAACCATCGCGCGATCTAGTTAACAAGGTGTTCGGCGACGTTTTGCCGGACGTTACTCGGGATGAATGTAACGAGCAGTCGGCGTCGGGGGATGGTGACCGGGATCGCTGGCTACAGGAAAACATTCCGCCGCACCACCGCTGATCACCGGCTTTTGCCGACAGTCCGACGTAGCCGACGTTAACTTGAGATTACGCCGGTCAGTGGCTTCGTTGAAACCAGGTTTCCACCCTGTTTCGGGTTAACCGGCCGGTAGCGTCGGCCCCCACTTTCAGCTAGTTCCCAGCAAACTTTTATGGAACGGGAATATATGCGCCGGCTATGCGCCGTTCGCATTGCCGGACGCCGCGTACGCCGATATCTTCCTCGTGTCAACGATGAGCAATAGGTAAGAGCAACATGTGAAGTTCGCCTACGCGGCGTACATGGAGGTCTTGCGACGGTCGCGCGGTCAGCTTGCTGGCACCGCCTACTGAGCTAGGGAGAAAATGAAGGCATTCAGTCGGGTGCTGGTAGCACTGGTGGCGGCGCTGGCGTCGCTGTTTTTCGGGGCGGGTACGTCTCATGCGGGTCTGGACAATGAGCTGAGCCTGGTCGATGGTCAGGATCGGACGTTGACGGTGCAGCAGTGGGACACGTTCCTCAACGGGGTGTTCCCGTTGGACCGCAACCGGCTGACGCGTGAGTGGTTCCATTCGGGTCGGGCCAAGTACAAGTGCGACGGTAAGGCCTGCGATCAGTTCGCGGGGACGTTGGAGCTGGGTTACCAGATCGGTTTCCCGTGGTCGCTGGGTGTGGGTATCAACTTCAGTTACACGACGCCGAACATCCTGCTCGATGACGTGAACCCGTTCAGCTTCGCCGCTGGTGGTGGTGGCGGCATCATCACGCCGAACCTGTTCCCGGGTGTGTCGATTTCGGCTGACTTGGGCAATGGTCCGGGTATTCAGGAAGTTGCGACGTTCTCGGTGGATGTGTCGGGTCCGGCCGGCGGTGTGGCGGTCTCGAATGCTCACGGCACGGTGACCGGTGCGGCCGGTGGTGTGCTGCTGCGTCCGTTTGCCCGCTTGATCGCCAAGACCGGTGATAGCGTCACCACCTACGGAGAACCCTGGAATATGAACTAGGTGCACGCCACTAGCGCCTAGGCCTTATGCTGGGCGCCGACGACGCATTCGGGGCGGCGTCGACAGGCCATTTTCGGCCCTGTCGACGCCGCCCTGCGTCTGCGAGGAACTTCATATCGAGCATCAAGCCCAGAGAGTGGGGGACCATGAAGGCATTCAGTCGGGTGCTGGTAGCACTGGTGGCGGCGCTGGCGTCGCTGTTTTTCGGGGCGGGTACGTCTCATGCGGGTCTGGACAATGAGCTGAGCCTGGTCGATGGTCAGGATCGGACGTTGACGGTGCAGCAGTGGGACACGTTCCTCAACGGGGTGTTCCCGTTGGACCGCAACCGGCTGACGCGTGAGTGGTTCCATTCGGGTCGGGCCAAGTACAAGTGCGACGGTAAGGCCTGCGATCAGTTCGCGGGGACGTTGGAGCTGGGTTACCAGATCGGTTTCCCGTGGTCGCTGGGTGTGGGTATCAACTTCAGTTACACGACGCCGAACATCCTGCTCGATGACGTGAACCCGTTCAGCTTCGCTGGTGGTGGTGGTGGCGGCATCATCACGCCGAACCTGTTCCCGGGTGTGTCGATTTCGGCTGACTTGGGCAATGGTCCGGGTATTCAGGAAGTTGCGACGTTCTCGGTGGATGTGTCGGGTCCGGCCGGCGGTGTGGCGGTCTCGAATGCTCACGGCACGGTGACCGGTGCGGCCGGTGGTGTGCTGCTGCGTCCGTTTGCCCGCTTGATCGCCAAGACCGGCGACTCGGTGACCACCTACGGCGAACCCTGGAACATGAACTAGGTCATATCTGGCAGCGCCTAGGCCTTATGCTAGGCGCCGATGACGCATTCGGGGCGGCGTCAACAAGATCAGGGCATCTGGTCTTGTTGACGCCGCTCTCGTCGTCTACGGGAACTTCACAAGGACCATCGACCCCCAGAAAGCGGGAATCATGAAGGCATTCAGTCGGGTGCTGGTAGCACTGGTGGCGGCGCTGGCGTCGCTGTTTTTCGGGGCGGGTACGTCTCATGCGGGTCTGGACAATGAGCTGAGCCTGGTCGATGGTCAGGATCGGACGTTGACGGTGCAGCAGTGGGACACGTTCCTCAACGGGGTGTTCCCGTTGGACCGCAACCGGCTGACGCGTGAGTGGTTCCATTCGGGTCGGGCCAAGTACAAGTGCGACGGTAAGGCCTGCGATCAGTTCGCGGGGACGTTGGAGCTGGGTTACCAGATCGGTTTCCCGTGGTCGCTGGGTGTGGGTATCAACTTCAGTTACACGACGCCGAACATCCTGCTCGATGACGTGAACCCGTTCAGCTTCGCCGCTGGTGGTGGTGGCGGCATCATCACGCCGAACCTGTTCCCGGGTGTGTCGATTTCGGCTGACTTGGGCAATGGTCCGGGTATTCAGGAAGTTGCGACGTTCTCGGTGGATGTGTCGGGTCCGGCCGGCGGTGTGGCGGTCTCGAATGCTCACGGCACGGTGACCGGTGCGGCCGGTGGTGTGCTGCTGCGTCCGTTTGCCCGCTTGATCGCCAAGACCGGCGACTCAGTGACCACCTACGGCGAACCCTGGAACATGAATTAGGCCTGAAAAGGGTATGAGTAGGAGCGCGCAGCCCGTCTGCTGAGCGCCGACGACGTACTTTGGGGCGGCGTTGACGGACCGGAATCGGTCGGTCAACGCCGCCCCGTCGTTGTGCCGGGCATGTGACAGTGAAGAACAAGCCCGGGAGTGGAGAATTGGCGGCGTTGTTGGTGTCAGTGCTGGTCGGTGTGTCGTCATTGTTCCTGGCAGCGGGTACGTCGCATGCCGGCGTCGACAATGAGCTGAGTTTGATCGACGGCCAGGATCGGACGTTGACGGTGCAGCAGTGCGACACGTTCCTCAACGGGGTGTTCCCGTTGGACCGCAACCGGCTGACGCGTGAGTGGTTCCATTCGGGTCGGGCCAAGTACAACTGCGCCGGCGCGGGCTGCGACGAGTTCGCGGGGACATTGGAGTTGGGGTACCAGATCGGTTTCCCGTGGTCGCTGGGTGTGGGTATCAACTTCAGCTATCAGACGCCGAACATCTTGCTGGACAACGTATCTCCAGCGACATTGGCCGGCATCGGCTGGGGTGGCATCATCACGCCGAACCTGTTCCCTGGGCTGTCGATTTCCGCTGACTTGGGCAATGGCCCCGGCATCCAGGAGGTGACGACGTTCTCCGTCGATGTGTCCGGTCCGGCCGGTTCGGTGGCGGTGTCGAACGCGCACGGCACCGTGACCGGTGCCTTCGGTGGTGTCCTGTTGCGTCCCTTCGCGCGGTTGGTTTCCCAGACCGGCGATTCGGTGGCCACCTACGGCGAACCGTGGAACATGAACTGATTCGGGCGGTTCGCACCGAGATATGACGGAGCCCCCGGCCTCTGGCCGGGGGTTTCGTCGTTTTGGCTACTTCGTCTCGTCGTTCTTCACGTTCTTCGCGTCCAGCAGGTCGCGGATCTGCGTCAGAAGTTCGACTTCCTGCTTGATCGCTTCCTCCTTGGCGTTGCGAAACCTGCTGTACGGCAGCACGACCACGAAGTAGATGACGGCCGCGACCAGGACGAAGTTGATCGCCGCGCTGAGGACGGCATTCAGGTCCATGTAGTTGTCGCCGAGCAGGTGGATGCGCAGGATGCCGTAGGAATGGTCGCCGCCGGCGCCGATGCTCGCGATCAGCGGTTGGATGACCTGGTCGGTGAATGCCTTCACCAGCGTGGTGAAGGCCGCGCCGATGACCACTGCGACGGCCAGATCGACGATGTTCCCCTGGGCGAGGAACGCTTTGAAGCCCTTAAGCATGACTGCCCTCCCTGTGATACGGCCTGTACCCAGGAACGTTAAGACCGACCTGAGCTTCGCGCAGTAGTCAGTGGCCCCACGGTCGCAACAGATGCGGTCCGGTGACGAAATCGAAATCGGCCGCCGGGCAAATTTCGCTCGTCAGTGCAGAGTGACGGTGATCGCCCGGTGCAGAGCCGCACCGGCGACGGCGTTGGCGCTGTGCCGCGGCAGGGCGACGAGTACGACGCGTTCGTCGGCGCTCGTCGGTGACTTGAGGCGTTCGGAGACCAGCACCACGCGGGCGTCGGTGGCGATGACCTCGGCCATCGACTGATCCGCGGCCGCACCGGTGTTTTCCGGTCCGGCCAGGACGTCCACGACGTCGCCTGGGCGCAGCAGATCCGGAAGTGCGGCGTCGGCCAGATGCAGTGGCACCGTGCGGGCGTCGGGGCCAGCAACGGCAGTCGTGAGCCGCGAACCGAGCAGGCGTACGTCGGTGATGACCTCACCGCGCCGTGCGGGGGCAGCCAGTGTCGAGCCGACCGCGGCGCTGGATTCGTGCAGTGCGCCGTCGGGAATGCTTGGCGCAGAACGGGATTCGATGACGACGTCAGCGGCCGACAAGGCTGATCCGGGGGCCAGGTCATGCTTGGCGACGACGACGGCGACCAGCCCGTCCCGGGGGTCCGGGCGGAATTCGATGACGGCTGCCAGGACCACCAGCAACCCGGCGGCGACTCGGCGCGCAGCGGTGGTCCTGGCCCAGTCGGGCCGCAATTTCTGTCTCAGCCGGCCGATCAACGGCGCGTCGAGCGAATCCCCCATGCCGTAACGGTAGGGATTTTTCGCCGGAGGCACAGGCCGGACTGCCTCCGGCCTGTGGATAACTCAGCTGGACGCTGCGGCGGCCGGTGCGGTCGACTTCGTGCTGCTGCTGGACGACGAGGACGAAGACGAAGAGTCCGACGAACTGGAGCTCGACTCGCTCTTGGCCGGAGTCGCCGAGGTGCTGGAGCTCTTCGAGTCGCGGTTGTCGGTGCGGTAGAAACCGCTGCCCTTAAAGACCACGCCGACGGAACCGAACAGCTTGCGCAGCCGGCCGTGGCACTTCGGGCATTCTGTCAGCGCGTCATCGCTGAAGGCCTGCACCGCGTCGAACCGGTTGTCGCACTCGGTACACGCGTAGGAATAGGTCGGCACGTAAACCTCCGAGGTCGTCAAACTTGTTAGCACTCTACCGGCTTAAGTGCCAAAACATCCATTCGGTGCCGGGCATTCCCAGGCCGCCGGGCGCGGTGGCCTGGTGGCAGGGCCAATTACCTCCGGGATGACGGCGGGACACATAGCATTGTGCGCATGACTGGCAACATCACCAAGGGCGGCTGCGACAACCCGGACTGCACCTGTGAAAACTGCAACTGCGGATCAGGATGTACCTGCGGCAAGGACTGACCTCCCGCTCTTCCTAGATACCCAGCTTGACCAGCCCTGACGTCGGAGTCAGCGCATGCGTCATCGGGACGTCGTGCGGCTCGGTGGGCAGCGCCGGCAAGAGGTCGTCGTCGTACACCACTGCTACGAGCGACGCGTCCGGCGCGGCCAGCGGCAGCGAGCGATCGTAGAAACCCGCTCCGCGGCCGAGTCGGACTCCGGCGCGGTCGACGCCGAGGGCGGGGACCAGAATCACCCGTGCCTGCCCAATCGCGTCGGGTGGCAGATGCGGTGTGTCCGGTTCGAGCAACCCGAACTGCGCTTCCGTGAGGTGTCCGGATCGGTACCGGCCCCAGCTCAGCGGGGCGTCGCGACGGGTCACCGGCAAGAACACCTTGGCGCCCGCTTCGGTCAGGGCGTCCAGCATCGCGGGCGAACCCGGCTCGGTGCCGATCGGCATATAGGCGCACACCACGTCGCCGGAGACCACCAACTCCGGTATCCGGCGTGCCAGGGCATCGGCGTCCGCCTGCCTCTGCTCAGGCGTCAGGGCGCGGCGTCTGCGCAGGATGGCTTTGCGCAGCTCGTCCTTTCCGACCTCGAGGCTCATGCTTACCACCGTGTCATATTTGCTCCCGCGGTGTTGTACACCTGTCCAGGTAACAGTCACTTTGACGTTGCCGCCGACCGTGGCAAGGCGAACCTAGGTAGGGCAGATCGAGGCAATGCCGTTATCGTGTGAACAATGACGACACAGACTTCAGTGCCGATGCCGCGCACCGCGGTGGTCCCGGCGGCTGGTCTGGGCACGCGTTTTCTGCCTGCCACCAAGACCGTCCCCAAGGAGTTGCTGCCGGTCGTCGACACCCCCGGCATCGAGCTGGTTGCTGCCGAAGCGGCTGACGCGGGTGGCGAGCGACTGGTGATCGTGACCTCGGAGGGCAAGGACGGCGTCGTCGCGCACTTCGTCGAGGACCTCATCCTCGAAGGAACGCTCGAGGCGCGCGGCAAGCATGTGATGCTCGAGAAGGTGCGGCGCGCGCCCGCGTTGATCAAGGTGGAGTCGGTCGTGCAGGCCGAACCGCTCGGCCTGGGACACGCCGTCAGTTGCGTCGAGCCGGTGCTGTTGCCCGACGAAGACGCCATCGCGGTCTTGCTGCCCGACGACCTGGTGCTGCCGGCCGGCGTGCTGGTGACCATGGCGAAAGTGCGGGCCAAGCGTGGCGGCAGCGTGCTGTGCGCCATCGAGGTGCCACCGGACGAGATCAGCGCTTACGGCGTGTTCGACGTCGAGACGGTGCCCGATGCGGCCAATCCGAATGTGTTGCGCGTCAAGGGCATGGTGGAAAAGCCCAAGGCCGAGGATGCCCCGTCGCCGTACGCCGCGGCCGGCCGCTACATCTTGGACCGCGCGATCTTCGACGCACTGCGGCGCGTGCAGAAGGGTGTCGGCGGCGAGATCCAGCTGACCGACGCCATCGCGCTGCTCATCGAGGAAGGACACCCCGTCCACGTGGTCGTGCACCGCGGGTCCCGACACGACCTGGGAAATCCCGGCGGCTACCTTAAAGCTGCGGTTGACTTTGCGTTGGAACGCGACGACTACGGCCCGGAATTGCGGCGTTGGTTGGTCGAGCGATTGGGTCTTGCCGAGCGCTGAGCGCCTGACACCGGCGGTTCGGTTGGCCCTGACATGCGCGAGCATGTGGTCAGCCACGGTGTATGAGGTATGCAGAAAGGCGAGCTGTGCGTTCGGTTGAGGAACAGCAGGCCCGGGTTGCGGCTGCGGCGGTGGCACCGCGGCCGGTGCGGGTAGCGATTGCCGAAGCGCAAGGTCTGATGTGCGCCGAAGAGGTGGTCACCGAACGGCCGCTGCCCGGATTCGATCAGGCCGCCATCGACGGCTATGCCGTGCGCAGCGTCGACGTGATGGGCGCGGACTCCGGTGGCGACAGTGACGTCACCCTGCCCGTCGTCTCGACCATCGCCGCTGGTGAACGCACGCCCACCCGCTTGCAGCCGCGTCAGGCCGCGCGGGTCCAGACCGGTGCGCCCATGCCCACTCTCGCCGATGCCGTGCTGCCGCTGCGCTGGACCGACGGCGGCGAATCGCGGGTACGGGTCCTGCGTGGTGTGCGGTCCGGCGCCTATGTGCGTCGTACCGGGGATGACGTGCAGCCCGGCGACGTCGCGGTGCGTGCCGGCACCATCATCGGGCCGGCCCAAGTGGGACTGCTGGCGGCGGTGGGCCGCGAACGCGTGTTGGTCCACCCGCGGCCGCGGCTGACGATCATTTCCGTCGGCGGTGAGCTGGTCGACATCTCGCGGACGCCCGGCAACGGCCAGGTCTACGACGTCAACTCCTATGCGCTCGCCGCCGCCGGCCGTGACGCCGGCGCCGAGGTGAACCGGGTCGGCATCGTCGACGCCGACCCCAAGACCCTGCGCGACGTGGTCGAAGGACAGTTGAATCGGTCGGAGATCGTCGTGATCGCCGGCGCCGTCGGTGGCGCGGCGGCCGAAGGCGTGCGCGCGGTGCTCGCCGAGCTGGGGGAGATGGAGGTCGCCCGGATCGCGATGCACCCCGGATCGGTGCAGGGTTTCGGGCAGCTCGGGCGCGACGGTGTGCCGGTCTTCCTGCTGCCGGCCAACCCGGTGAGTGCCCTCGTGGTTTTCGAGGTGATGGTGCGTCCGCTGATCCGGATGTCGCTGGGCAAGCGGCAGCCGATGCGGCGCGTGGTGTCGGCGCGCACGTTATCCCCCATCTCATCGGTGGTGGGGCGCAAGGGATTTCTGCGTGGCCAGTTGATGCGCGACCAGGACACCGGCGAGTATCTGGTGCAGGCGCTGGGCGGTGCCCCCGGCGCGTCGCACCTGCTGGCCACCCTTGCCGAGGCGAACTGCCTGGTGATCGTGCCCACGGAGGCCGAGCAGATTCGTACGGGCGAATCGGTCGACGTGGCCTTCCTCGCGCAGCGCGGCTGATTCGTGAACTTGCTGCGTTCGAGTGCGATGCATCCGGGCTGGCCGTTGTCGGTCGGCCCGATCCGCGTGCGTGCCGGGGTGGTGCGGTTGCGGCCGGTGCGGTTGCGCGACGGCCCGGTGTGGAGCCGGATGCGGCTGACCGACCGGGCGCACCTGGAGCCCTGGGAGCCGGTCGGTGAGGTGGATTGGACTGCGCGCCATGCGGTTTCGTCGTGGCCGGCGCTGTGTTCGGGTCTGCGGTCGGAGGCCAGGCGTGGCCGCATGCTGCCCTATGTCATCGAGTTGGACGGCGAGTTCTGCGGGCAGTTGACCATCGGCAACGTGACGCACGGAGCGCTGCGGTCGGCGTGGATCGGCTATTGGGTGGCGCGCCAGTTCACCGGCGGCGGGATCGCGACGGCTGCGCTGGCGCTCGGCGTCGACCACGCCTTCGGTCCGGTCGGACTACACCGGATCGAGGCGACCGTCCGCCCGGAAAACGGTCCGAGCCGGTCGGTGTTGGGGCGGGTGGGCTTCCGGGAGGAGGGCCTGCTGCGGCGTTACCTCGAAGTCGACGGTGCCTGGCGGGACCATCTGCTGGTGGCGATGACCGTGGAAGAGATGGCCCAGTCCGCGTCATCGGCGCTGGTCAGGGATGGTCGAGCCACCTGGGTCTGAGCAATTCGGGTATGCGGCGCCGGGAAATGTGCGCAAATCGCAAATAAGACTGTGTTGCAGATGTGACATCTGTGACTGATGTGCTTGTAAGTAACGAATTACAGGTGTGTAATTGACCCTGGCGCGTCGGCTTCGGATGCGCTGGTCACAGACCTAATCTGATGGGGAAAGGAGCCGGCGACATGCCAAGCATCCCCCAATCCCTACTGTGGATATCCCTCGTCGTGTTGTGGTTGTTCGTGCTGGTGCCGATGTTGATCAGCAAGCGCGAGAACGTCCGCCGGACGAGCGATGTCGCATTGGCGACCCGTGTGCTCAACACGCAGGGCAACAGCCGGTTGCGACGGCGCAGTGGGCCCGCCACCGGCCACCACAGCGATCCGCACTGGAAACAGGACGAGGACTTCACCGCGTTCGAAGAAGACTTCGCGCGCGGCGACGCGACCACCGACTCGATCCCGGTCGCCGACCCAGAGGCTGATTCGCCGCGTTCGGTGGTGCTGGCCGATCAGGTGGTCGTCGAAGAATCGGAGTATCTCGACGTCGAGGTCGTCGAGATGGACTCCGGTGCGCTGCCGATCGGCGCCTCCGGGCGGATGAAAGCCGTTCCGGAGCCTGAAAACCAGGAACAGCCAACACTTTTCGATGACGTCGCCACGCCGACCATGGCGATCCGGACCGTCTCCGAGGCGGACTTCGAGCCCGAGGAAGCGCTCACCGACGAGATGGCCGCGGCGGACGCCGACGAGCCCGAAGCCGGGCCCGAAACCGAGGCCGAGCCGACCACCGACGTCCACGAGGCCGTCGCGGCTGACGAGGCCGTCGAGGAACAGTCCGAACCTGAAGTTGAAGCCGAGGCCGCGGAAGGGACTCAGGCGGAAGCCGAGGACGGCACCGAACACGACTACGAGTACGTCGACGACACCTCGGGTGTCGAGGCGGTGGCGGACGACGAGCCGAAGCTGGCCGACTCGATGTCGACGGCGCGACGCAGTCGCTACGAGTCGAAGGCTGCCGTCGCGGCCGCCGAGCGCAAATACCGCTTCCGCAGCCGCATGCTCTCCGGTATGGCCGTGGCCATCCTGGTCACCGGCGTTGTGGCCTTCTCGCTGGCGTCGAGCATGTGGTGGTGGTTCTGTGGCATGGTCAGCGCGGCTTCCGTGCTGTACCTGGCCTACCTGCGTCGTCAGACTCGGATCGAAGAGCAGCTGCGGCGCCGGCGTGCCCAGCGGATGATGCGGTCCCGGCATGGCGTGGAGAACACCCAGGACGAGGAATTCGACGTCGTCCCTTCTCGCTTGCGGCGTCCGGGCGCCGCAGTGCTGGACATCGATGACGAGGATCCGATCTTCGAACACCTGGAATACACCCGGATGTCCAGGGACTATGACCTGCCCCGGGCGTCTGGTCAGTAGCTGATTTTCGGGTTGCAGACCAGTGCTGGTAGCCTTTGCTTCCGGTACAAGGGGCTATAGCGCAGTTGGTAGCGCGTCTCGTTCGCATCGAGAAGGTCAGGGGTTCGATTCCCCTTAGCTCCACAGAGATTGAGCAGTTCAGGCTGATGGGGATTCGCCCAGGCCCAACATCGCAGACGGGCCGGCGAACCGCGTCACGAGTTCGTATTCGGCGCTTTTGTCCTTGAGCGGCCAGTACCACAGCGCCAACGTGACGCGGATCAGCCAGTGTGCGGCCAGCGGGTCGTGGCGTCCGAGCATTTCCTCGGCGAACGTGGCGACCAGCGGTGAGGTGGTCACCGTTCCGCCGTCGTGATTGGGGCGGATGTCGCCCATGATCAACTTGCCCAGCGGTTCGGCACGCATGCAGTCCAGCGCGACCATGATGGCGGTCACGACGCGCTCCGTGCCCTCCAGGCCCGCGACGGCACGTCGAATGGAGCTGAGGATTTGGTCGGCGAAGAGCGATACGAGCCGCTCCAGAATTGCGGCTCTGCCGCCGGCCCGGCGGTAAACAGTAGCCGGGGAACAGTGCAGTTCGGCGGCGACCGCCTCGATGCTGAACGCTTCGAACCCATTGCGGGACACGAGTTCTGAGGCTGCCGACAGGATGCGGTCGAGGGCTTCGGCATTGCGGTCCGCGCCGAGTACCCAGTCACGTCGAGGCATATCGCGCGGACCTCCTACGAGATAGAAGCGAAATTCGTTCTATCACCTTGAGACGTTTTCGGATCTTTTTCTCACACATATCGCCTGGTTGGAATGGGATCGTGCTCGGCAACCACCCGCAGATCCATAGCTGCGGGTTTCAACTTTGGTGCGATGCGTTGACGGTGCCGACGGTACGGCCGGACGCTGATGAGGTGTCCACCACGACCATCGCTCAGGCATCGCGCGGCGGCGCCTCGGTGTTGTCCCCACTGATCGCCGCCGGCCGACTGAATGTATCCGCAGCTGTGCGTGCCCGCCGTCTGGGATATCGCGCCTGGATCGGCGCGATCAACACCGACTACGACCCGTTGGATCCGGGCACTGCCGCTTCCCCCTATGACGCGTACGCCGCGCTGCATCGGGGCGGCCGGGTGCACTACAGCCCCCGGCGGTCCACGTGGATTCTGCACCGGCTCGACGATGTCCGGGCCGCCTTGCGGGACACCGCTGAAGTCACGAGCAGCCAAGGGGTGACCCGGATTCAGATGGTTGCCGACCTCGTCGTGTTGACCGACGACGATCTGCACGGCCGCCTACGCAAGCAGGTGCAACCCGCGTTCACGAAAGGGGCGCTCGATGGTTGGCGCGCCGTGATCGACGGGCTCGCCGCGGAGTTCGTCGACGACCTCATCGCCAACCCCGGTGCCGATGCCGTGCAGCGACTGACGGTCCCACTGCCGCTGCGGGTCATTGCGGCGATCATCGGCGTCCCCGATCGCGATATTGCCGACTTTCGCCGCTGGTCAGACGAGAGCACCCGACTGATCAACTTCACGCCAACCGTGCCGGGCCTGATCGGCACCGCGAAATCCATGCGCGCAGCGATAGCGTTGCGCCGCTATTTCTTACGACATCTGAAGGCCGGAGAACTCAAGGGCTCCGAAACCGTTCTCGGGCGACTGGTTCAACACAGCGCTGACGGCGCTCTGACCGATGAGGCGCTGTTCCAGATCGCCATTCTGCTCCTGATTGCCGGCAACGAAACCACCACAAACCTTCTCGGCGGCATGCTCGACACGTACGCGAACAATCCGGACCAATACGAGATCATCCGGGCGAATCCGGACCTCATCCCGCAGGCCATCGAAGAGCACGTCCGGTACACCAGTCCTGTTCAGAATCTCTACCGCTACACCCGCGCGCCATACCGGGTCGGAGAGGTCACGATCCCGACCGGTTCCCGCGTTCTGTTGTCGTTCGGGGCCGCGAACCGTGACCCGCTGGCCTTCGATGATCCCAACTCTTTTCGCGCGGAGCGCAATCCGCGTACCCACGTCGGATTCGGCTTCGGCGCGCACCTCTGCCTGGGCGCGCCGTTGGCACGGATGGAGGCACACGCGGTGCTCCGCGAACTTGTCACTCGCGTCTCACGAATATCGACGACCGAGCAGACGATGTGGTCCACCAACAGCTCGCTGCGCGGACCCACCCGCCTACCGGTTGTCCTGCACGCCTGACAAGTGGGGGTGTCTCCCGCCTCGGGCGAACCTACTGAGCCCTACGGCATTCATGTAGGTGTGTGCTCGCTCAGTACCGCCAGCTTCTCGCGGTACTCCGCCTCGGTGATGTCGCCCTGCGCGAATCGCACGGCGAGCACCTGTAGTGCGTCGGATTCGGTGGGGGCGGGGATTCGGTTCCTTTGATCGCCACCGGCGACGCGGATCAGCGCGACGATGCCGCCGAGCACCAGCGCCCAGAAGAGGAACATGCCGATGGCCATCCCGGCGTAGCCCCATCCACCCATGTTGTGGCCGTACCAGAACATCATGATGTGTCGCTCCTTCCACCGCTGCGACTATCGTCCGGCCTGCGGCTGGCCTCCCGCTGGTGCCGAAGGGACAGAGGCGATGGGACTTTCGGCACAAGCAGTCGGTAGTGGGCGTCGGCCGCAACCCGAGTCGTCGACGCGTTGTCAGGCTGAGGTCACCGTCAGGGCCAGGACGACTCCGAAGACCACGGCCGGCGGCGCCATGCCGGCGAGGAACCGCAGCCCGAACCGGCGACCGCCGGCGGTGAATGCCAGCACCGTTTTGACGATCAAGTTCGAGCCGAGCGCGGCTGCCACTGCGATCAGCGCGGTCTCGACGGTGATAGCACCCTTGGCGGCGAGGCTGGCGGCGGCGACCGCACCCGCGTGCGCATCGGCGAGGCCCGCGGCGAAGGCGGCGAGCACGGTGCCCTCGGTGCCGAGCACGTCCGCGCCCCACCGTCCGACCAGCAGAGCCAGGGTCAGCACGGCGGCCAGGATGAGCGCCGGCCGCAGGGCGAACGG
Source organism: Mycolicibacterium aubagnense (assembly GCF_010730955.1). Taxonomy (NCBI): domain Bacteria; kingdom Bacillati; phylum Actinomycetota; class Actinomycetes; order Mycobacteriales; family Mycobacteriaceae; genus Mycobacterium; species Mycolicibacterium aubagnense. Next base: position 4,337,482 of record NZ_AP022577.1, read on the forward strand.
TCGAGTAGTGGGCGCTGCTTCGGTGTTTTCGCTTGGGGCAGCGGCGTTCTCGGAGGGTCGGCCGACTCCCCGATAGACGAGGGCGGCAAGACCGACCAGCACTACGGCACCGGCGGCTACGGGCGGCCATAGTCGGCGCAGTACTTCGGTGTCGACCACGCCGATCACGATGAGGAGCTGCACGAAGGTGGCCAAGCTGGCCAGCAGGGCGCTGGCCAGGGGCGCCCGCAAGCTCGCCGTAGTTCGGCTGAGTCGGCCCATGGACGCCGTTGTTGCGCTCGCAGAGACGAACCCGCCGGCGATGCCGGTGATGAGAACGCCCCGTTCTGGCCCGAGAGCCCGCACACCGATGTACCCCACCCAACCGATACCGGTGAGCAGTACAACGAGGAGCCAGATCTTCTCCGGGTTGAGAACGCCGTACGGACCGAGCCCGCGGTCCGGTAGCAGGGGCAGGATCACGAAGGCGACGACGAGAAACTTGATCGCGTCTTCCAGTTCGACCTCGGTGACGATGTCGCGGGCGAAACGGTGGATGCGGGTTTTCGACACGAGCAGACCGGCTACCACGACGGCGAGGGCCACTGCCAGTGCTGGTCGGGAATAGGCCAGGGCACCAAGGAGATACGCGACGAGTGCGGCTGTCGCTGTCGTGGTTCCAGGGTCTTCCCGACTGGTTCGGAAGTACGCGAGCGCGACCAGCGCGCCGACGCCGAGGAATACCGCGACGACGGTCCACTGGCCGAAACCTGCTGCGACCGCCCCGGCCAGCGACAGCAGGGCAAACGAGCGCGACCCGGCAGGCAGTTTGCGCGCATGACTACGTTCGCGCTCCAGGCCGAGCAGCAGTCCGATGGCAAGTGCTACGAAGAAGGGCTGCACCTGCTGCCAGGTCATATCGGCTCCCGCGGCTAGCGCGCGGACGGGAACTGGGGCCTGCGCTTCTCCCGCAGCGCGGTGTATCCCTCGACCACATCAGGCCCGAGGAACGTCAACATCTCGTAGGCCGCGGACTGATCGAAGATGGGACCGGCATGGCGAAGCCAGTTGTTGAGCGCACGTTTGGTCAGCCGGATCGCCTGCTGGGCGCCCGTGGCGAGCTCGTCGGCAACCCGGAGTGCTTCGTCCAGAACCTGTTCGCGGGGAAGGGCCTTGGCAACCATGCCGATCCGCTCGGCCTCGACACCGTCGATCATCTCGCCCGTCATGAGGTAGTACTTGGCCTTCGCTGTCCCGGCCAGTAACGGCCAGATGATCGCGGCGTGATCGCCCGCGGCCACGCCGAGTTTGACGTGGCCGTCGCCGATCTTGGCGTCCTCGGCGATGATGGCGACATCGGCCAGCAATGCGGCCACGGCTCCGGCGCCGACCGCGACGCCATTGATCGCGGACACGATCGGTTTGTCGCAGTTGATCATGTTGTAGACCAGGTCACTCATCTCGCTGAGCATGTGCGAGACGCGGTCATAGTCACCGGCCATGCGCTCGACCATGGCCAGATCTCCGCCGGCGCTGAATGCCTTTCCCGCACCGGTGATCACGGCCACCCGGGTTTCCGGATCGGCCGCGACGTCCTTCCAGATGTTGGCCAGCTCGGCGTGCATGCCCTCGTCGGCGGCGTTGTACTTCTCGGGCCGGTTGAGGGTGATCAGCAGGACGCCGTTGTCACGGCGAGTCAAGGTCAGCTGCTGATAGTCGGTGAATGCCACCTGACGAAGCCTACGGCGGCCGGCGACCGGCCGTGATTCAGACCGCTCGACTGACGGTTTCGGGCGGTTGGGCTGCCCGGGACCAGGCCAGCGGATTCAGACTCCGATACGGATCACCGGACCTGATCTCCTGCAAGTCGGTCAGGATGTGTTCCAGCGCTTGCTGAGTCGTCGACTTGACCGTCTCCACCCATCGGGCGTGGTCGGTCGTGCCGTTTGGTGCGGTCGTGCTGATCGGCTCGCCGAACTCGAGGTACATGCGCCGCGGGCGGGGAATCAGCGTCGGCCCGATGCCGCGCACCAGGGGCATCGCCATGTCGGTACGTCCACCGAGCCGCTCGCCGATGGACTGGCTCAGCCGGCCCAGCGTGCTGTCGCGTTCGAAGAGGGGTTCGTAGACGTCGTCACTGCCGACCAAGCCGACCGGCACGATCGGATATCCGCTTTCGATGGCCACGCGGGCGAAACCGTTTCGGCCTTCCCACTTCAGCTGGTACTCCTCGCCCTTGAATTTGGGCATCTCGCGTCCCCCGCCTGGAAAGACCAGCACGGTCTCGTTGTGCCGCATGAGTTCTCGCGCCGTGTCGGGGTGGCCGACCACGCCGCCGTACGCCGCGACAAGGTCGCCGCCGAAGCCCTTGGCCTGTGCCAGGCCCCGTTCTGCGAGTGGGCGCACCTGCACACCGAGTTCGCGACGGGTGTAATACGGCATCAGCAGTATCTCGGCGAAGCCGAACGCCGTGTGATTGCCGACCAGAAGGAAGCGGCCGTCGCGGGGCAGGCGGTCGAGGCCGGTCACGTAAGGCCGGTACAGTTCGATCACCGGTTCGAGCGCATCCCCCGTGGCGTCCAACACATTTCGTAGTGTTCGGACGCGCTGCGGCGGATCCATGATGGCGGCGATCTCGTCGTCGGTGACAGTCGGCCGGCCCTGTGGCGGTCCGAATCCCATCGTGGCTCCCGTCGGTGTTCTGGTGTTGTCCCCAAGGTACCGACAGATTTACTAGATCAGCTAATAAAAGCCTGTGAACTTCGCAACGCTGCGCGTTCCTTCGGCGTCGTCGCGCCCCAGATGCCGTACGGCTCGCCGGCTTCCATGGCGTGGCCGAGGCATTCGCGTAGTACCGGGCAATGGTGGCAGATCTGTTTGGCGTGTTCTTCGTGGGCGACCCGCCGGGCGCCGCGATCGTCGTCGCCGGTATAGAACATCTCGGCCGGTAGTCCGCGGCAGCGGGCATGCAACTGCCAGTCCCAGGCTGCGGTGGTGGCCGCGCCCCGAGTGTGGTAGCCGGGGCGCGGCCGGGGATGGGTAGTGCGAGAACGGGATGCGAATGTTTCTCGGGGGCAAGGGGATACCCGCGGCAAGATCATCGGCCGTACTTGCGGTTGAACTTCTCGACGCGACCGGCGGTGTCCATGATCTGCCGCTTGCCGGTCCACACCGGGTGTGAATCCGAGGTGACGTCGACGACGATCAGGGGGTAGGTGTGAATGCCGTCGGCGGTCTGCCATTCGATGGTTCGGGAGCTGGTGGCGGTGGATCGGGTGAGGAACGTGCGTCCGGTGGTGGCGTCCTGGAAGACCACGGGGTGGTAGTCGGGGTGGATGCCGGCCTTCATGGGAACCTCCGTCGGCTAGGTGAAAATGATTTTCATTAAGGTGTAGGCGACGATACCTGAACCATCTTGGCTTGTCGAAAATCATTACCGATAAGCGCCAGCTCCCTCCCAGTCGACGTCGCTAGTGTCGGTGCACCTGGCTCAAGACAGTGAGGACACCGATGAGGCGGTTCTGGTCTCTGGTCGCGGTGCTGCTGTGCGTGCTGGTGCTGAATACGGGTTGCTCGACGCAGCCGGAGCGGCCGTCGAACGGGCCTGCTCAACCGCGCATGCCACCCATGGGCTGGAATTCGTGGAATTCGGGCGTCGCACTCACCGCGGCCAACATCAAAGCCGTCATCGACGCCATGGTGTCGTCGGGCATGCGCGATGCCGGCTACCGCTACGTCAATCTCGATGCCGGTTGGGCCGCGCCGCGGCGCACCGCCGCCGGTGAATTGCAGGCGGACCCAATACGTTTCCCCGACGGCATGGCCGACCTGGCGAAGTATGCCCACGACCGTGGCATGCTGCTGGGCCTCTACGCCAGCCCGTTCAACGAGGGCTGCAGCGCTCAGCCGGCGCTGGCGGCCGCCGGCCATGAAACGCGGGATGCGAAAGACTACGCGGACTGGGGCATCGACATGCTCAAGTACGACTGGTGCCGCAATGAGGCCGACCATCAGCATCACGTGCAGGTGTTCACCGCCATGCGTGACGCGCTACGCGCCTCCGGTCGGCGCATCGTCTACAGCATCAATCCCAACAGCTCCGACGATCAGACGGCGGGCATCCGCTATGACTGGTCGGATATCGCCGACATGGCCCGTGCGACCAACGATCTGGTCCCGGTGTGGCACGACCAACTACCGCGGCTCGGCCCGCTTGACCCGTTCGCCGGGCATGTCTACCTCGGTGTGCCCGACGAATTCGCCGCAGCGGCAAAGGCGCTCGTTCCCAGCAAGCAAGGTTACTGGGTCGATGCCGACATGCTGGTCGCCGGCATCGGCTGGGACCAATGGGTCGCCGGCCATCTGAATTCGGTCCGGAACCAGCTCACCGTCGGGGCGCCGCCCGACGCGGTGCGGCAGTTCTCGGCGGCGGCCGATGACCAACTTCTGCACGCGGTGACCGACCATCAACCCAATCTGACCACCGACGAGCAGCGTGCCCACCTGTCGCTGTGGTCGATGCTGTCGGCGCCGCTGATCGCCGGCAACGACGTCCGTGCCATGAGCAAGGACACCCAAGAGCTCCTGACCAACCGGGATGTCATTGCCGTCGACCAGGATTCGCTGACCGCGCCCATGCATCCCCTGGCCATCGATCCGCGGGTACTGCTGAAGTGGCTGTCCGACGGCGCCATGGCGGTGGCGCTCGTCAACGGTTCTGACAAGCCGGTCACCATGGCGACAACCGCCGCGGCAGCGGGCCTACCGGCCGTCCACTGCTACACGGTCCGGGATACCTGGACCCACCAGGACCGCTCCAGCACCGGCGCGATCGACGGCGGAATCGTTCCACCGCATGCCGTTACGCTGCTGCGCGTCACTCCTCGGTGTCCTTGACGTCGGTGACCTCGGCCGGCCGGGCCACTGCCCAGCCGATGAATCCTCTGCGGACCGGCGGCGCCGGGCCGAACTGACCCGGCCGAGCACACTCCACGGTGCACCGTCCACCGGTAACGTTTGCAGCGTGCCGGAATCGACCACGGATGAACTGGCCTCGCTGGGGTTCTTCTCCAGTTGCCATCGGGAGGACCTCGACCGGCTCGCGCCGTTGCTGCGTCCACTGACGGCCGAACCCGGCAGGGTGCTGATGACGCAGGGTGAAATTGCGTCGTCGTTCATTCTGATCAGCGCCGGCAGTGTCCGGATGACGCACACCGGCTCGGACGGCGAGCTCGTCGTCCACACCATCGGCGCGGGCCTGATCGTCGGTGAGATCGCGCTGCTGCGGGGTGGCACCCGCAACGCCACGGTGGTGGTCACCGAACCGCTGGCGGGGTGGATCGGCGGGCATGACGCGCTGGCAGCCATGCTCGAGGTGCCCTGCATGGCCGAGCGGCTGGTGCGCACGGCGCGGCAACGGCTCGCGGAGTTCATCACGCCGCTTCCGGTGAAGCTGAGGGACGGCAGTCAGATGTACCTGCGGCCCGTCCTGCCAGGAGACAACCCGCGCGTGCGCCAGGGTCCCGTCCGTTTTTCGACCGAGACCATGTACCGCCGGTTCCAGACGGCTTACGAGCCCAGCCCGGCGCTGATGGCCTACCTGTTCGAGGTCGACTACGTGGACCATTTCGTCTGGGTGCTGACCGACGGTGTTGATGGACCCGACGGGCCCATGGTTGCTGACGCGAGATTCGTTCGGCTGCACGAGGATCCGACGGTCGCCGAGGTGGCTTTCATGGTCGGTGACGACTATCAGGGCCGGGGCATCGGGACTTTCCTGATGGATGCGCTGGTGCCCGCCGCCCGGGGCTCCGGCATCGAGCGATTCGCGGCGCGGGTGCTGTCCGACAACTTTCCGATGCGCAAGATACTCGAGCACTACGGTGCCACCTGGGAGCGCGACGACCGCAACATGATCGTCACCGAGTTCGACGTCCCGAAGCCCGGGCAATTGTCGTTGTCGCGCAGGAAGTATCGCGACATCTACACACTGGCGCAGCATGTGATCAAGGCGGTCGCCTGATGACGGAATCGCTGTATTCAAGGCGTCCGCTGCTGAACAAGGACACCGCGGCGTGTATCTCGCTGGCCGCCCGGCCCAGCAACATCGGTACGCGCTTTCACAACTACCTCTACAACGAGCTGGGCCTGGATTTCGTCTACAAGGCCTTCACCACGACGGACATCGTTGCCGCGATCGGCGGCGTCCGGGCCCTGGGTATCCGCGGCTGCTCGGTGTCCATGCCGTTCAAAGAGGACGTCATCGCGCTGGTCGATGAGCTGGAAGAGTCTGCGCGCGTGATCAATTCGGTCAACACCATCGTCAACGACGCGGGGCGGCTCACCGCCTGCAACACCGACTACCTGGCGATCGCCCGGCTCATCGACGAGCATGGCCTGGATCCCGCCGCGTCGTTGCTCATCCGCGGTAGCGGTGGAATGGCCAGCGCGGTGGCAGCGGCCTTCCGGGACAAGGGATTCAAGACGGGCACCATCGTGGCCCGCAACCCGGAGACCGGCAGCCGGCTGGCTGATCGCCTCGGGTACCGCTACGCCGCCGCCGCCGCAGCCGGCGCGGACGTCGTCGTCAATGTCACCCCGATCGGCATGGCCGGCGGCGCCGAAGCGGACGATCTGTCCTTCGGTCCCGATGTTATTGCCAAGGCACACACCGTGTTCGACGTCGTGGCGCTGCCGTCGGAGACTCCACTGGTGCGCACGGCTCGCGCGGCCGGGATTCCGGTCATCACCGGCGCCGAGGTGATCGCTCTGCAGGCTGCCGAACAGTTCGAGCGCTACACCGGGGTGCGGCCGACCGCCGAGCAGGTGGCCGCGGCGTCAGCGTTCTCCCGCGCCTGAATTGCGGTGCCTGGCTCAGGGGGCGGTGATGGTCAGCGACTTGTCGATCGCCGCCGTCGCGTCCATCAGCGGCCCGATCGTGTCCTTCGTGCCGCTGGCGTTGATCTGCAACACGATCACGCCGTCCTTGGTCGGGATGGCCGCCGTCTTCTGGGCCATCAGCCGATCTTTGCCGTCCTGGTTGTACATGCCGCCGACCTGACACGCCTTGAACCCGCCGAGCTTGGCTTCGCAGTTGGTGCCGGCGTCCTGCCAGTTGTGGAGGTTCTGCAGCTCACCGGGCGCGTACTGCAGCACCTCATCGGCATTGCCGCCCGGCAGCTTCGAGACGAGCACGATGATCGTCGGCGGGTCGGCCTTCATGGCCGGGTCGTCGAATTTGCTTGCGCTCCAAGCCCATTTCGGGGTCAGCGCGCCGGCGTCCACCCAGCCTTGGGGGAGCGGCATGTTCAGTGTCGGAGCCCCGGCGTCGCCGGGATGCAACTGCTGCTCGGTGATGTTCTTCTCGTGCAGGTAGTCCCGAATGGTCTTCTTCGGCGCCGCGGGCGCGGCGGGGCCCGAGGTCGGTGCCGCCGCGGCACTGGTGCTCGAGGCGCTGCTGGAAGCGGACGTCGACGACGACGCAGGTTTCGAGCCCGAGTTGCATGCACTCGTACCCAGCGCACCCACGGTCACGGCCAGCACAAGGCCGGCAACCTTCATCGGCAACATTTGCGTCTCCTGTCGTCGGATGCAGACTACGGGGCGGAGGTGGCCGGTGGCGCGAGCTTTCGTTCCTGCGGGGCATCGGCAAAACATGTTCCGGCGTGGCGTCGGACATTGTCCGGGGTCGGCGGGTTTGCCGTGCTATCAACAGCAAATGCGCGCACTCGCGTGGTCGACGGTGGTTCTGCTGTGCGCGGCGTGCGGATCGACCACCGAAGCCGAGAGGCCGACCACCACTGCGGCCGCGAAGCCGGCCGACCCCGCCGCGATCGGCCGGATGCGCCAACAGCTGCCCAAGGAGCTGCAGAGCTACGAGTTGGGTGCGTTGCCCGCGCCGGCTGCGCCGCCGACCTTCTGGGGCATGTCGTCCGAGTCGGCTGCGGACCCACCGGCCTGTGCAGCGTTGGTGGCGGCCCCTGCTGACGGTGTGCGCGGCTGGTCGGCGTCGGGGCCGGGCGGCATCGTGTACGTGACCGCGGCGCCAGGCGGCGCCCCCGCGCCCGAGCTCGTCGGCGACTGTCACACCTGGACATTGAGCACGAGCCGGGCCCAGGCGGCCATCGACGTCACCGACGCGCCCGGGATCGCCGACGCCCGAACGCTGGGCATGACGGCCCACATCACCACCAGCGTCGAGAACGGTGCGCAAACCCATTCGCAGGCAACGACTCTGGTCGCGTACGTCGACTCGGTGGCGGTTTCGATCACCATGGTGACCGATCCCGGGGCCGTCGCGCCGCCGCTGCCGGCGGACCTCCCTGCGACTTTGTTGGCGGCAGCTGTGCGGTCGGTGCGGGGCATCCCGGCCGCGGACGGGTTGGCCCGGTAGATTCGCCACAATGCGCAGAACGGTGCTCGTGGTGGCCTCCGCCGGTCTGGTGGCGGCATGCACGACTCACACCCAGGTGGTCGTTGACCCCGACATCACGAAAATCCTTGACCTGAAGAGTACTTTCGGGCCGGACTACCAGGTCAAGACGGTCGCGCCGACGGGCATCGACCCCCGCGCGTTCGCCCCGCAGACGTTGCCGCCCGGCCTGAAGTTCGAGCCACCGGAATGCGCGAAGTTCGCCTCCGGCATGGCCGTCTCCCCAGGTGCCAAGGGCAACATGACCGCTGTCACCGCCGAAGGGCAGGGCAACCGGTTCGTGATCCTGGCGGTCGAGACGTCCGAGCCCATCGCGCCGGCGGATCCGGGTGACGCCTGCAAGAAGGTCGCTTTCTCCGGTGCGGGCGTGCGGGGGTTGGTCGAAGAGGTGCCGGCCCCGGCCATCGACGGCGTGAAGACGCTGGGTACCCACCGCTTTCTCGAGACGGTGGCCGGTGGCAAGCCGGCCTCGGGTCAGCTCTACAACTATGTCGCCCGTTTCGGCAGGTTCCTGGTGATCGTCACGGCCAACTCGCTCGTCGAGCCGGATAAGCCCGTCGTGCCGGTGAATACGCAGCAGGCGACGGAGTTGCTGACCAAGTCGGTCACCGCGGTTCGCGGAACTTAGGCACTGCCATCCGGGTCGGAGTGATTACCGCACGTTGCGCGGCCGGAACTGAATGCTGATCCGCGGCCCCGTGGGGCGGGCGGTCTTCGGCACCGCGTGCTCCCAGGTGCGCTGGCAGGACCCGCCCATCACCAACAGGTCACCGTGGTCCTGTGGTAGCCGAATGCTGGTGCGCCGTCCGCCGGAGGCGGACCGTGACTCGCGACCGTCGGGCGTCGTCGCCCGCGGGCGCAGCGCGAAAACCCTTGTTGCTCCCAGACTGAGCACCGCGACCATGGTGTCCTCTGTGCTGCTGCGGCCGATGGTGTCGCCGTGCCAGGCGACGCTGTCCGCGCCGTCGCGGTACAGGCACAGGCCGACGCTGGTGAAGGGCTCGCCGAGTTCGCGGGCGTAGGCGTCGTTGAGCCGTACCCGCAGGCGCGCGAGACCGGGATGCGGTGCCCGCTCCTGGGTCAGGTCGTGGAAGCTGACCAGACGCGGTACGTCGAGCACCTTGTCGTACATCTGGCGCTGTTCGGCGCGCCAGGGAATTGCGGTCAGCAGCTCGTCGAAAAGGCTGTCGGCGCCCGTCAGCCAGCCGGCGCGGACGTCGACCCAGGCGCCGTCGTCGAGCCACCGCCGTTCGGCATGGTCGAACAGCGAACCCTGAACCGCCAAGGACACCCCGCGATCTTATCGCACAGGCGTTCGATGTGCCGGAAGCCCTTCGGCCGGCTCTGCGGCGGGTGTCGCTACTGGCACGTGTGCAGGCTCAACGCCAGGACGGCAGCACGATCTCCATGTTCCAGGTGGACGGCGAGATGGGCAGCCCCGTCAGGATCGGGTACATCCAGGCGAAGTTGGTGATCACCAGCGCCACGTAGAAGCACACGACCAGCAGCCCGAGCGTTCGTCGCTCCGGTTCCGTCGATCTGGGATACAGGATGTCGCCGAGGATCAGCGTGATCAGGATGATCAGGAACGGCGCCATGGGCGTCGCGTAGAAGAAGTACATCTGCCGGTCGATGTCGGCGAACCACGGCAGGTACCCAGCGGTGTAGCCGGTGAGCGCGGCGGCGTACCGCCAGTCGCGTTTGACGAACGTCCGCCACGCGGCCCAGGCCAGCACGGGTACCGCGATGAACCACATGGCCGGCGTCCCCGCCAGCATCACGGCCTTGACGCACGACTGCGCACCGCAGCCTGGCACGTTGGTGTTGTCGATGGCGTAGAGCACCGGCCGCAGCGACATCGGCCAGGTCCACGGCTTGGACTCCCACGGGTGATGGTTGCCCGCGGCGTTGGTCAGCCCGGAATGGAATCGGTAGACGTCGTGGGTGTAGTACCACAGTGAGCGCAGCGCGGCGAAGGGCCCGTCGCCGATGTTCCGGCCTTCCATGTGCCGGTCGATCGCGGTTTCCGACGCGAACCACGGCGCATACGACGCCAGATAGATCCCGACCGGGATGAGCGTCAGCGCCCACATCCCCGGCAGGACATCGCGCCGCAGCGTGCCCAGCCACGGCCGCTGTACGCGGTACGCACGCCGGGCCGAGATGTCGAAAGCGACGGTCATCAAGCCGAAGAACACCATGTAGTAGAGGCCTGACCATTTCACCGCCAGCGCGAGACCCAGCAGCACGCCGGCGCCGAACCGCCACCACCGCACGCCCAGGCGCGGACCCCACACGGTCTCCGCGATCCGGCCCTCGGTCATCGCGACGTGCATGCGAGCGCGCACCTGGTCGCGGTCGACGATGAGCGCGCCGAACGCCGCCACGACGAACACCGCTTGATAGACGTCCAGTAGCGCCGTGCGGGCCGAGACGAAGCTGACGCCGTCGGCGACGACCAGCAGTCCGGCGATGCCGCCCAGCAGCGTCGAGCGCGTCATGCGCCGCACGATCCGTGCCACGAGCAGCACCAGGATGACGCCACACACCGCACCGGAGAACCGCCAGCCGACGCCGTTGTAGCCGAAAATCCACTCGCCGATGGCCATCAGCTGTTTGGCGACCGGGGGATGCACCACCAGGCCGTAGCCGGGGTTGTCCTCGACGCCGTGGTTGTGCAGCACCTGCCAGGCCTGTGGCGCGTAGTGCTTCTCGTCGAAGATCGGGGTGCCCGCATCGGTCGGCGAGCCCAGGTTCAGGAACCGGGTGATCGCGGCCAGCGCGGTGATCACCGCGGTCATGGTCCAGCCGCGCAGCCGGTCGGTGGGGCCGAAATCGGCGGCGGGGGTCAGTGGCGCCGGACTGATCACAGGCACCTCGCGCTCGGCGTCGGAGGCGTCGAGCGCGGCGGCGGTCACGTCAGCGATCGTAGGCTGTCCGGTGTGACAACACCGTATGGCGCCGGTCGGCTGCTGCTCGCGGCCACTCCGCTGGGCCAGCCTGGCGACGCTTCGGCCCGCCTGATCGAGGCACTGGGCAGTGCCGACGTGATCGCCGCCGAGGACACCCGACGGGTGCGTGCCCTGGCTGCGTCGCTGGATGTCCGGCCCGTTGGGCGCGTGGTCAGCTTCTTCGACCAGAACGAAGCGGCGCGGGTGGCGGGACTGGTGGAGTCGATCGCCGCGGGGGAGACGGTGCTGGTGGTCAGCGACGCCGGCATGCCGCTGATCAGCGATCCCGGATACCGGTTGGTCGCGGCGTGCGCCGAGGCAGGGTTGCCGGTGTCGTGCCTGCCCGGCCCGTCGGCGGTGACGACGGCGCTGGCGGTGTCCGGGCTGGCGTCGGACCGGTTCTGCTTCGAAGGCTTCGCGCCGCGCAAGGGGCGCAGGGCCTGGCTGGCCGGATTCGCGACCGAGCGGCGGACGTGTGTGTTCTTCGAGTCACCGCGGCGGCTGGCCGAATGTCTCGCCGACGCAGTGTCGGCACTCGGTCCGGACCGGCGGGCTGTCGTGTGCCGTGAGCTGACCAAGACCCACGAGGAGATTCGTCGGGGCACACTCGCGGAATTGGCCGAGTGGGCCGCCGACGGCGTGCTCGGCGAGATCACCGTGGTGCTGGCGGGAGCGACGCCGGTGGCTGATCTGGACACGTTGGTGGGGCTGGTGGAGGAACTCGTGGACGACGGCGAGCGCGTCAAAGACGCGTGTGCGCAGGTGATCGCCGAGAACCCTGGCGCCCCGTCCCGGCGCGAGCTTTACGACGCGGTCCTCAAATCCCGCGCACTCGCGATGTCGTCAGGGGCCGACGATGGCGGCGGCCTTGTGTAGGCATTCATCCCACTCGCGGTCGGGGTCGGAGTCAGCGGTGATGCCGCCGCCCACACCCAGCACCGCGGCGCCGTCGGCGTCGAATTCCACCGTCCGGATCGCGACGTTCAATTCGGTGCCGGCCAGTGGTGATGCCAAACCGACGGTGCCGCAATAGATTCCACGGTCGTAGGGTTCCCACTCGGCGAGGAGTTCGCGGGCGCGGCACTTCGGGGTGCCGGTGACCGACGCCGGCGGGAAGGTGGCGTCCAGTACGGCTGCCATCGGGGTCGCGGCCGGAACCTCTGCGGCCACCGTCGACACCAGGTGCCAGACGCCGGGGGCGGGTTTGACCGCCAGGAGTTCCGGGACCCGGACCGACCCGGTGGTCGCGACGCGGCTCAGATCATTGCGAACCAGGTCGACGATCATGATGTTCTCGGCGACGTCCTTGACCGAGGACGCCAGGTCTGACGGTGAATGATCAAGGGGCAGAGTGCCTTTGATGGGACTCGAGGTGACAACCTCGCCGCGACGGCTGAGAAAGAGTTCCGGGGACAGTGACGCCACCGCGCCCCACTCGCCCGCGACGAACGCGGCCCGGGCGGGTGCGGTCCGCGTCACCGCGTCGACGAAAAAGTCAATGGGTGCACCGGAAATCCGCCCGGTGAAGCGGGTGCAGACGCAGGCCTGGTACACCTCGCCGGCGGCGATCGCTTCCAGACAGGACAGCACGCCGGCGCGGTGACTGGCGCGGTCCGGCGGACGCCATTCGATGGCGTACGGGGCGGGCTGGGCCGGCTGCAGCGCGGCGATCCAATCAGGAACCGCTGCCCCGGAAAGGCTTTCGTACCACCACCGTCCGGCCACGTCCTGCCGCAGCACGCAATCGGACCAGCCGCCGGCCGCCTTCGGTATCCGGCCTCCGCCGTCCGGGTAAGACAGGTACCCGAACCAACCGCCGCCGATCACGTCGCCGGAACCCGTTGGTGCGTCGAATACTTCGGCGGCGGCGACCGGTTCGATGGCCACACTCGGCGCGATGACGGCCGTCGCGCCGAACCAGTCACCCAGCAGTGCGGCCGGCGGCGGCAATCCGCGCAGAGCGGCAGCGTCGGCGACAGCCTTCAAGACGCCCGGGGCGTCGCCCAGGTCGGCCAACCGCTCGACTCGCACGCCCCACAGCTTCGCCTATGACCTCGAGCAGACGCAAAACTGTCGATTCTTCGGGCTGCCGTTGATCGTGCGTCTACGCAGGCGTCTACTCGACCCTTGTCTGCCTGGGCGCACGATCAACTTGAGGCTGTCGTTGACTGTGCGCCTCGGCTGAGGTCTCCTCGCAGTTTGTCTGCGTGGACGCAATGTCAACGCACACAGGCTGATACTTGTCAATCGCCCAGCTGATCGAGTGCGCCGATTGTCGATTCAGCGCCGGATCTCCCGCTCGACCAGCACACCACCGAGCTTGTCGGGGTTGCGCATGGCGTAGAAGTGGCTGATCTTGCCGTCCTCGATCTCGATCAGGATGACGCCCTCGAGCTTCTCGCCGAGGTACAGCACCAGCGCCGGCGCATTGTTGTACGTGGCGAGGTCGAAGCGGGCCTCCGGGTATTCCGCGGCGCCGCGCATGAGCCCCAGGAGCAGTCGCCCGACCTTGTCCGGGCCGTACACCGGCCGGCGGGCGGCGCTGACCTTGCCGTCACTGTCCGCGGTCCAGGTGACATTGGGGGCCAGGAGCGTCATCAGGCCGTCCAGGTCTCCGGTCGCGGCCGCCGTGAGGAACTGGGTCGTCACCTCGGCGGACTTGGCGGTGTCGGGCGTGAAGCGCTTGCGCCGGGCCTGCACGTGTTCACGAGCGCGGTGCGCCACCTGCCGGACTGCGGCGGTGGATTTGCCTACGGCGCCGGCGATTTCGTCGTAGTCGAAGCCGAAGACCTCCCGCAGCACGAACACGGCCCGTTCGTCGGGGCCCAGGGTTTCGAGGACCACGAGCATCGCCATCGAAACCGATTCGGCGAGTACGACATCCGACGAGGCGTCCCGCTCGTCGAGCAGCAGTGGTTCGGGCAACCACGGGCCGACGTACTCCTCGCGGCGCCGTGCCCCCGCCCGCAACGTGTTCAGAGCCTGCCGGGTGACCAACTGCGCGAGATAGGACTTGGTGTCCCGCACCGTGTCGAGATCGATCTCGGCCCACCGCAGGTAGCTGTCCTGCAGCACGTCGTCGGATTCCGTTGCGGAGCCCAGGATTTCGTAGGCGATGGTGAAGAGGAGCGGCCGCAGGCGGGTGAACCGCTCGGCGTGTTCACCCCCTGCAGTGCTGGCCGAGCCCGTCATGCGGTGACGGCCTCGGCGAGACGTTCGGCCCGCTTGCCGCCCTTCATCACGAACACCGCGCTGGGCTTGCGGGCAGTCCGCCGGATGCCCCACAGCGTGCCCTTGCAGATCGCTTCCTTCAGCTTCGCCCCGACCCGACCGCCGATGTAGTAATTCGTGGCGGAGTCGTCCTTCCGGGCGATCTGGATGGTCGCCGTGTGGCGACCCACGCTGATGCACGATCCGGCGAACACGGGGTCGAGGGCCTTGGGCTCGGTGCCGGCGATCCGGCTCAGGACGGTCCCCACTGCCGTCACGGTGAGTGGGCTGGAGGCCTGGCAGCTCATCCGCAGTGGCTGACCCGACGGCGCCGCGGCGTCACCGGTCGCGACGATGCGCGGATCATCGATGCTGGTCAGGGTTTCGTCGGTGAGCAGCCGGCCCAGGTCGTCGGTGCGCAGCCCGCTGGCGGTCGCCAGTTCCGGGGTGCCGAAGCCGGCGGTCCACACCGTCACGGCGCTGCTGATGAAACGCCCGTCGGCCAGGGTCACCCGGTTGGCGCTGACGGCGCTGACGTCGCCCTCGACGACCGTCACGCCCAGCTTGGCCAGGGCCTTGGCCACCGAGCGGCGTGCCGGGGCACTCAGCGACGGTCCGAGCTTGTTGCCGACCAGCACGACGTTGCGACCGGCCTCGGCGAATTCGGCAGCCGCCTCGATACCGGTCAGGCCGGCGCCGATGACCACCAATGGCGCGGATTGCGGCACGTCCTGCAGCCGGGCAGCCAGCCGCTCGGCCTGCTCGAATTCGGCCAGGGGATAGGCGAATTCGGCGGCCCCGGGCACCGATGCCGGCACCGTTCCGGTGCTGCCGACGGCGTAGATGAGGTAGTCGTAGTCCAGCGTGTCGCCGGACGCCAGTTCGACGGTGCGGGCCGCGGCGTCGATGCGGGTGGCGGTGTCGACCACCAGACGCACCCCGTCGCCGAGGAGCGTGTCGTAGCCGACGGTGGCGTCGTAGTTTCCGGCCGCGTGCTGGTGCAGGCGGATGCGTTCGACGAACTTGGGCCGCGGATTGACGAGAGTGACGTCTACCGGGCAGCCGCTGTCGTCGCGCATCCGGACATGATTGGCCGCCAGGGCGCCGGCGTATCCGCCACCGATGACGACGACACGGTTGGGCTTCTGGTTTCCGGTCATCACTGCATCTCCTTCGGGGTTGGTTATGCCCTCAAGACACCAGCGGCGCCCGGAATGTGACAGCCGCGCCATCGATGTGGCGCAGCTCACACGTCCAGCGTGGTTGATCCTGCGCCTGGGGCGCAAAAGTGCGAGTGGCTCGCGCCGTCACCGCCGGGGTCGACACCGGGTCAGACGACGCCCAGCGCCGACATCGCGTCGGCGACCCGGATGAATCCGGCGATGTTGGCCCCCGCCATGTAGTTGCCCGGCTGGCCGTACTCGTCGGCGGTGCTCAGACAGCGGTCGTGGATGCGGCCCATGATCTCGGCCAAGCGTTCCTCGGTCTCCTCGAACGTCCACGAGTCCCGCGAGGCGTTCTGTTGCATCTCGAGCGCGCTGGTGGCGACGCCGCCGGCGTTGGCGGCCTTGCCGGGGGCGAACGCGACCTTCGCCTCGCCGAACAGTTTCACCGCCTCGGGGGTGCACGGCATGTTCGCGCCCTCGGCGACGATCTGGCAGCCGGATTCGATGAGCGCCTTCGCGGCGTCACCGTCCAGCTCGTTCTGCGTGGCGCAGGGCAGCGCGATGTCGCACGGCAATTGCCAGATCGAGCTGTGCTCGACGAATTGCGCACCCCCGCCGCGCATTTCGACGTACTCGGAGATTCGGCCGCGACGGACTTCCTTGAGCTCCTTGAGGAGACCCAGGTCTATGCCCTTCTCGTCGACGATGTAACCGCTGGAGTCCGAACAGCCGATGACGGTGCCGCCGAGCGCGTGCACCTTCTCGATGGCGTAGATCGCGACGTTGCCGGACCCGGACACCACCACCTGCTTGCCGTCGAACGATTGCCCGGAGGCGCGAAGGATTTCGTCGACGAAGAACACCGTGCCGTAGCCGGTGGCCTCGGTGCGCACCTGGGAGCCGCCCCAGGTGAGGCCCTTGCCGGTCAGGACGCCGGACTCGTAGCGGTTGGTGATGCGCTTGTACTGGCCGAACAGGTAGCCGATCTCGCGGCCCCCGACGCCGATGTCGCCGGCCGGCACATCGGTGTACTCACCGATGTGCCGGTACAACTCGGTCATGAACGACTGACAGAACCGCATCACTTCGTTCTTGGAGCGGCCTTTGGGGTCGAAGTCCGACCCGCCCTTGCCGCCGCCGATGGGCAGGCCGGTGAGCGAGTTCTTGAAAATCTGCTCGAAGCCAAGGAATTTCACGATGCCCAGATACACCGACGGGTGGAATCGCAGGCCGCCCTTGAAGGGGCCCAGCGCGGAGTTGAATTCGACGCGGAAGCCACGGTTGATCTGCTCGGCGCCGGCGTCGTCGATCCACGGCACCCGGAAGATGATCTGGCGTTCCGGCTCGAACAGCCGCCGAATGATCGCGGTGTCGGAGTACTCGGGGTGCTGGTCGACGACCGGGCCCAGGCTGGTCAGTACCTCGTAGACGGCCTGGTGGAACTCGATCTCGCCCGCGTTGCGGCGGGTGACCTCGTCATAGACGTCGTGCAGCCGCTCGTGTAAGCCGTTCTGCGTCATATCTTTTCGCTACTCCTTGGTTTCCGCTTGATAGCGGGGGAAAACGCCCGCGGGTGTCGGCAGCACCGTTCCGGGTGCCAGCCTGGTACCCACCGCACGGAAGTCCCGTGCCGAGGCGTCCTGCCCAAGAAGATCGAGCAACTTCCCCCCCGACTCCGGCATCACCGGCTGCACCAGCAGTGCGGCGATCCGGACCGCCTCCAGCGTCGTGTACAGCACCGTGCCGAAGCGCTTCTGGTCCGACTCGGCGGGGGACTTGCGCAGCACCCACGGTTCTTCGGCCGAGAAATAGCGGTTGGCGGCACCGAGCATCAGCCAGATCGCCTCCAAGGCCAGATGCATGGCCGGTACGTCGTAGTGCCCGCGCACGGTGTCCAGCAGGTCATCGGCCTGCTTGAGCAGCTCGAGGTCGGCGGCGGTGAATTCGCCTGGCTCCGGGACGATTCCGCCGAGGTTCTTGTTCACCATCGACAGTGAGCGCTGCGCCAGGTTGCCGAGCTCGTTGGCCAGGTCGGCGTTGATGCGACCGATGATGGCTTCCTCGCTGTAACTGCCGTCCTGGCCGAAGGACACCTCACGCAGGAAGAAATAGCGCACCTGGTCCAGGCCGAAGGCGTCGATCAGCGCGATGGGGTCGACGACGTTGCCGACCGACTTGCTCATCTTCTCGCCCTTGACGTTGATGAAGCCGTGCGCGAAAACCCGTTCCGGAAGGGCGATTCCGGCCGACATCAGGAACGCCGGCCAGTACACGCTGTGGAACCGGATGATGTCCTTGCCGATCATGTGCAGGTTCGCCGGCCAGTATTTGCCGAAGTCTTCGGCGGCGGTGTCCGGGAAGCCCACGCCTGTCAGGTAATTCGTCAACGCGTCCACCCACACGTACATGACGTGCTCGGGGTGGTCGGGGACCGGGACGCCCCAGTCGAACGTGGTCCGCGAGATCGACAGATCTTTGAGTCCACCCGAGACGAAGCTGATGATCTCGTTGCGGCGCACGTCCGGCCCGATGAACTCGGGGTGCGCTTCGTAGTGCGCCAGCAGCCGGTCGGTGTAGGCCGACAGCTTGAAGAAGTAGGTCTGCTCCTCGGTCCACGTGACCGGAGTGCCGGTCTCGATGGCGAACCGGCCGGCCGAACCGTCTGGGCCGCGCACCTCGGTCTCGTCCTCGGCGAAGAAACGCTCGTCGCGCACGGAGTACCAGCCGGCGTAGGTGCCGAGGTAGATGTCCCCAGCCTCGTTCATCGCACGCCAGATCGCCTTGGACGCCTCGTAGTGGTCGGCGTCGGAGGTCCGGATGAACCGGTCGAACGAGATGTTGAGCTTCTCCTGCAGCGCCTGGAACACGTCGGAGTTGCGGGTGGCCAGCTCCGCCGCCGAGATGCCCTCGGCCGCGGCGGCCTCGGCCATCTTCTGCCCGTGCACGTCGGTGCCGGTCAGGTAGCGGACGTCGAAGCCGTCGAGCCGCTTGAACCGGGCGATCGCGTCCGTGGCGATGTACTCGTACGCGTGCCCGATGTGCGGTGCGCCGTTCGGGTACGCGATGGCGGTCGTGATGTAGAAAGGCGCGCCTGGGGTGCGCGTCCCCGCGCTGGGGGCTTCAGCTGTGCCGGGCGAAGTCTGCTCACTCATTTGTTCTCACCTTAAGGTGTCGCTGTGAGCGCCAAACGTGAGAAGCCGCCCGCCCCGGAACCGCTGCCCGGCCTGGTCGACGCCCACACCCACCTGGACGCCTGCGGAGCCACGGACGCGGCAAGCATCAAACAGATCCTGGATCGTGCCCAGGCCGTCGGCGTCGAAAAGGTCGTGACCATCGCCGACGACCTCGAGGCCGCCGAGTGGGCGGTAGGCGCGGCCCATGCGGATCCGCGCGTCTACGCCGCCGTCGCGCTGCACCCGACTCGCGCGGGCGCCCTCGATGACGAGGCCAAACGCACCCTGGAAACGCTGGCGACGGACCCGCGGGTGGTCGCGGTGGGGGAGACCGGTATCGACATGTACTGGCCGGGCAAGCTCGACGGCTGCGCTGACGAGGCGACGCAGCGCGAGGCTTTCGCGTGGCACATCGACTTGGCCAAACGCGTCGGCAAGCCGCTGATGATCCACAACCGCGACGGCGACGCCGAGGTCCTCGACATGCTCAAGTCCGAGGGCGCGCCGGAGACGGTCATCTTCCACTGCTTCTCGTCGGACGCGGCGATGGCCCGTACCTGTGCTGACCACGGCTGGCTCATGAGCCTCTCTGGCACCGTCAGCTTCCGGAACGCGCACGCGCTGCGCGAGGCCGCCGCGATCATTCCGGCGGAGCTGCTGCTGGTCGAAACCGACGCGCCGTTTCTCACTCCGCACCCGTTCCGCGGGGCACCGAATGAGTCGTATTGCCTGCCGTACACGGTCCGCGCGCTGGCTGAGATCAGAAATTCTTCAGCGGCCGAAATAGCCGCGGTGACCTCGGAAAATGCTTCGAAAAGCTATGGACTGTAGCATTAGTCCAGCTTGCCGCCTCCCGTGCATGTTCGTTACCGTTCTGTGATCAACCCGGTCGAGGTGGCTTTTATGCGGTCACCGCGGCCGCTGCTCGGGGCCACCTCGGGCCGGAAAGACACGGGATCGACGCTTTGAACTTTCTGAACAAGTTGCACGATGCGCGCTCGCCGATGCTGCGCGGCGTGACCGGGGCTTTCCTCGCCACGCTGACCGTCGCCGGTGGGTTCGCCGTCGCGAACCACAAGACCGTCACCCTCACCATCGACGGCGCACCGATAACGGTGCAGACCATGAAGACCCGCATCGGTGACGTCCTGGCCGAGAACGGCTTCTCCGTCGGCGAGCGCGACGACCTGTTCCCCGCGGCCGACCAGGAAGTGCACGAGTCCGACAACATTGTGCTGCGCCGCAGCCGCCCGCTCGAGATCTCGCTGGACGGCCAGAACACCCGCCAGGTGTGGACCACCGCCGCCACGGTGCAGGACGCCCTCAAACAGCTGTCCATGACCGACACCGCGCCCGTCGCGGCCGACCGCGCCACCCGCGTGCCGCTGGCCGGCATGTCGCTCCCGGTGGTCAGCGCCCGCGACGTGACCATCGTCGACGGTGGCGTGCCGCGCCAGGTGCACCTGGCCGCGGCGAATGTGGCCGGGTTGCTGGCCACCGCGGGCGTGCCGCTCGAGCAGCGCGACGTCGTCGTCCCCGCCGCGGCCACCCCGGTGACCGAGGGCATGGAGATCGACGTGACCCGGATCCGGCTGCAGCAGGTGACCACGGAATCGCCGCTGCCCCCGACGATGAACACGGTGCCCGATCCGGCGCTGAACATGAGCCGCAAGATCGTCGACGATCCGGGCCAGCCCGGCACCCAGAACGTCACCTTCGCCGTTGCCACGGTCAACGGTGTCGAGACCGGCCGGCTCCCCGTCTCCAACCAGGTGCTGACCCCGGCGCGCGACGGTGTCCTGCGGGTCGGCGCGAAACCCGGCACCGAGGTGCCCCCGGTGGCCCAGAGTGCTGCCTGGGACGCGCTGTCGCATTGCGAGGCGGGCGGCAACTGGGCCATCAATACCGGCAACGGTTTCTACGGTGGAGTCCAATTTGACCAGAACACCTGGGAGCGGAACGGTGGTCTGCGTTATGCTTCGAGGGCTGATCTTGCGACACGTGAAGAGCAGATCGCGATTGCTGAAGTGACGCGAGCCCGCCAAGGTTGGGGTGCCTGGCCTGTGTGTAGCGGGAGAATTGGGGCACGATGACGATCCGGCTACTCGGTCGCACCGAAATCCGGCATCTGGCAAAAGAGCTTGATTTCCGACCGCGTAAAGCATTCGGACAAAACTTCGTGCATGACGCCAACACGGTGCGCCGCATCGTGTCGGCCTCCGGCGTGAACCGGCAGTCCCACGTCTTGGAGGTGGGCCCGGGTCTGGGCTCGCTGACGCTGGCGCTGCTGGACCGGGGCGCAAAGGTGACGGCCGTCGAGATCGATCCGGTCCTGGCCCGCCAGCTGCCGACCACCGTCGCAGAGCACTCCCACAGCGAGATCGGCCGGTTGACCGTGCTGAACCGCGATGTGCTCGACCTGGTGCCGTCCGACCTGGACGAGCAGCCGACCGCGCTGGTCGCGAACCTGCCGTACAACGTCGCGGTGCCGGCCATCCTGCACCTGCTCTCGGAATTCCCGACCATCCGCACCGTCATGGTGATGGTCCAGGCCGAGGTCGCCGAGCGCCTCGCCGCCGACCCGGGCACCAAGGACTACGGGGTGCCCAGCGCCAAGGTGCGGTTCTTCGGCAACGTGCGGCGCTACGGCATGGTGTCGCCGACGGTGTTCTGGCCCATTCCGCGCGTCTACTCGGGTCTGGTCCGGATCGACCGGCACGAGACGTCGCCGTGGCCGACCGACGACAGCTTCCGCTCGCAGGTGTTCGACCTGATCGACATCGCTTTCGCGCAGCGGCGCAAGACCTCGCGCAATGCCTTCGCCGAGTGGGCGGGTTCGGGCAATGCTTCGGCCGAGCGTCTGCTGGCCGCCAGCATCGATCCGGCCCGTCGCGGCGAGACCCTGGCGATCGCCGACTTCGTGCGGCTGCTGCAGCGTTCGGGGGAGCTGGACCGCGAGCAGCGGGCCGGCCAGCAGATCGAAGCTCCGGAGTCCGACCAGCAGGTCGACGCCACCCACTAGGCCAATCAGGCCCGGTTTCTCACCACTTGGTGTTGTGACTGTCGCTGCGGGCGTTAATGTCGTGGCGTGTCTGCGTCGGATGGAAACACTGCTTCTGAGTGGGTACCCACAGGCTCGGTGACCGTCCGCGTGCCGGGCAAGGTGAACCTGTACCTCGGTGTCGGTGACTGTCGTGACGACGGCTACCACGAGCTGACCACGGTTTTCCACGCCGTCTCCCTGTTCGACGAGGTGACCGTGCGCAACGCCGACCTGCTGTCGGTGGAGATGTTCGGCGACGGCGCCGAGGGCCTGCCGACGGACCACCGCAACCTGGCCTGGCGGGCCGCGGAACTGATGGCCGAGCACGTCGGCCGCGCGCCCGATGTGGCCATCTCGATCGCCAAGTCCATCCCGGTGGCCGGCGGCATGGCCGGCGGCAGCGCCGACGCGGCCGCCGTGCTGGTCGCGATGAACAACCTGTGGGAGCTGGGCGTGCCCCGGCGCGACCTCCACACGCTGGCCGCACGGCTGGGCAGCGACGTGCCGTTCGCGCTGCACGGCGGCACTGCCCTGGGCACCGGCCGCGGCGAGCAGCTGGCGACCGTGCTGGCGCGCAACACCTTCCATTGGGTGCTGGCCTTCGCCGAGGGCGGGTTGTCCACGCCGAAAGTCTTCGCTGAGCTGGACAACCTCCGGGCCGACGCACGCAAGGGCGGACCGCCGGCGCTCGACGATCCCGAGCCGTTGCTGACCGCGTTGGCATCGGGTGATCCCCGGCAACTTGCGCCCCTGTTGGGCAATGACCTGCAGGCCGCGGCCGTCAGCCTGGACACGGGTCTGCGACGCACGCTGCGGGCGGGTGTCGAAGCCGGTGCGCTGGCCGGCATCGTGTCCGGTTCAGGGCCGACGTGCGCCTTCCTGTGTACCTCTGCCGAGGATGCGGTCGAGGTCGGCACCCAGCTTTCCGGCGCCGGCGTGTGCCGGACGGTACGCGTGGCCAGCGGCCCCGTGCACGGCGCCAGGGTGGTGCCGGCGCCCAGCAAGCACGCCTGATCGTGGTGTGACTCAGCACTCAATTCGTCCGATAGTTTGTTAGCTACTTAAGAGTCTCTTAAGATGATCGATGGTGTATGCCAGCGGCCAGGCGTGGAACGCAATGGTTTCTCTCATCGGCAGTGTCGGTGAGGGATCGAGGCGCGCCAGGGCAACGGCGCTCTCGCGATCTGAGCCATCGATTCGAGATATAACCGCGGCCGAATTGTGCGTGCGCGCCTCTACGAGTGCGCCTACCACCGGACGGACTATGGAACGACGGGCAGTGGCGCCTGACCTCAGGAGGTTGTCGTGAGCCGATTTACCGACAAGATGTACTACAACGCGCGTACCTCGCAGCGGGGCATGGTCACTGGTGAGCCGCACGAGCCGGTGCGGCACACCTGGGGCGAGGTCCACGAGCGCGCCCGGCGCATCGCCGGCGGCTTGGCAGCTGCCGGGATCGGCCACGGCGACAAGATCGGCGTACTGGCCGGGTTCCCGGTCGAGATCGCGCCGACGGTCCAGGGCATCTGGATGCGCGGGGCCAGCCTCACCATGCTGCACCAGCCGACGCCCCGTACGGACCTGGTCGTCTGGGCTGAAGACACCATGAACGTCATCAGCATGATCGACGCCAAGGCCGTCATCGTCTCCGAGCCGTTCCTGGTCGCCATCCCCGTGCTGGAGGAGAAGGGCCTGCAGGTCCTCAAGGTCGGTGACCTGCTCGCGGCCGAGCCCATCGACCCCGTCGAGACGGGCGAAGACGACCTCGCACTGATGCAGCTGACTTCCGGCTCCACCGGGTCGCCAAAGGCCGTGCAGATCACCCACCGCAACATCCACTCCAACGCCGAGGCCATGTTCATCGGTGCCGAGTACGACGTCGACAAGGACGTCATGGTCAGCTGGCTGCCCTGCTTCCACGACATGGGCATGGTCGGCTTCCTCACCATCCCGATGTACTTCGGTGCCGAGCTGGTCAAGGTCACGCCCATGGACTTCCTGCGCGACACGCTGCTGTGGGCCAAGCTCATCGACAAGTACAAGGGCACCATGACGGCGGCCCCGAACTTCGCGTACGCGTTGTTCGCCAAGCGCCTGCGCCGGCAGGCCAAGCCGGGTGAGTACGACCTGTCCACGCTGCGGTTCGCGCTGTCCGGCGCCGAGCCGGTCGACCCCGCCGACGTCGAGGACCTCATCGACGCCGGTAAGCCGTTCGGCCTGAAGGCATCGGCCATCCTGCCCGCCTACGGCATGGCCGAGACCTGTCTTGCCGTCTCGTTCTCGCCGTGCAACGCCGGCCTGGTCGTCGACGAGGTCGACGCCGACCTGCTGGCCGCGCTGCGGCGCGCCGTGCCCGCCGCCAAGGGCAACACCCGCCGCCTCGCGTCGCTGGGTCCGCTGCTGCGTGACCTCGAGGCCCGCGTCGTCGACGAGGACGGCAACGTCCTGCCCGAGCGTGGGGTCGGCGTCATCCAGCTGCGCGGTGAGTCGGTGACCCCCGGCTACATCACCATGGCCGGCTTCCTGCCGACGCAGGACGAAAACGGTTGGTACGACACGGGTGACCTCGGGTACATCACCGAGGAGCGGAACGTCGTGGTCTGCGGCCGGGTGAAGGACGTCATCATCATGGCGGGCCGCAACATCTACCCGACGGACATCGAGCGGGCCGCGGGCCGCGTGCAGGGTGTGCGGCCGGGCTGCGCCGTCGCGGTGCGCCTCGACGCCGGCCATTCGCGTGAAACCTTCGCTGTCGCAGTCGAATCCAACGCCTGGCAGGACCCGGTGGAAGTGCGCCGGATCGAGCACCAGGTGGCGCACGAGGTCGTGACCGAGGTTGACGTGCGGCCGCGCAATGTCGTCGTGCTGGGCCCGGGCACCATCCCGAAGACCCCGTCCGGCAAGCTCCGTCGCGCCAACTCGGTGGAACTCGTCACCGGCTAGTTTTCCGCACGAGCTCTTTGAAACCCCCGATTTCCTCGGATTTCCTCGGAAATCGGGGGTTTTCGTTTCGGTTCCCGAGTGTGGGATTGTTCCCTTCCCTGAGCGAAAGCTGTGAACGCCGGGTAATCTCTCGCTGAATTATTGACGAGAGGACCGGCATTTCATGGGGCGTGTGATTGCGGCTGTTGTGGCAGTCTTCGGCGCGAGTGTCATGGCTGCGGCGCCCGCTTGTGCTGACGGATCGGCCGGTGTGGTCGAGAACCCCTATGACATCGCCGCGGCGGTCGGCTCTGGGGTGCAGGACGGCGCGATCGTCGGTTTCTCCGCAACCGGGCCTGACGTCCCTGCTGCCGCAGCGGCAGTTGTCGCGGCGTGTCAGCGCGCCGGTGCTGACCAATGCACCAGTGACGAGGTCACCAACGACCGGTTGTGCATCGTGAACGTGGACGCCCCCGAAACCGGTGTGGTGGCCGGCGGTGCCGGACCGACGGTCGAGGTGGCCCGTCAGGACGCGTTCAATCGAGCTGCGGCCAACAACACTCCACTTGCTCCGGAGTCGCCCACGCTCGCCTGGTCCTGCCCGTGAGCTGAGTCACGTACCGGGCAGTGTGCGAATTCCGTTGTGGGCGTGAGTTCCTCGGCCATTCGGTGACGTTGCTCACCGGTATTTCCCGGATCGCCAGGTCAACGCATTTCGGCTGTTCGTTTACATGTGAGTTCGCCATGAGTTAATGGCACGGACACCTGCCCGAAACATATAGTCGACCTAACATGCGTTGATGGAAGGCGCGGTTGGTGGTTTTCAGCCCGCCTTTGCGGGACCGGAGATAGGCGACCTTCCCCGATAGTGAGAAGGTGACATGACTCATCAAGGCAAGCGCAGGATGGCCGCTCTGCTGGTGGGCCTGGCCTCGGTCAGCGGCATCATGGCGCCCGTCGCAGGTGCCCGCCCGACCTGTCAGGACTCCGGCAGTCACTCCATCTGCGAGACGAACGGCAGCGTGGCGATCAAGGCGACTCCCGGGGCCCGCTCGTATGACGAGACCCAGAGTTCGCGGGTCGGCGCCCAAGGACGCCGCAGTTGCTACACCGATGCCGTTGACCGGCAACATATTTGCGGATAGTTCTGCCGCGAAAAATCACGAAAATCCCCGAATTCCATGGAACTTGGGGATTTTCGCGTTCTTGGCGAGAATCGCTACCAGGCGTGGACGGTGTTCTGTGCCGCCTCGACGCCGTGCTGCAGCAGCAATTCCGTTGCGTCGGCTGCTTGTTCGAGAATGGTGCCCAGCTCGGGACGTTCCTTCGAATTGAAGTTCTCGAGCACGAACGCCGCTGGGTCCTGACGCCCCGGCGGGCGGCCCACCCCGATGCGGACGCGTTGAAAGTCCTTGGTACCCAATGCGGAAGCGATGGAGCGCAGGCCGTTGTGGCCGCCCTCGCCGCCACCGAACTTCAATCGGATACGTCCGAAGTCGATGTCCAGCTCGTCGTGGATCACCACGATGTCGGCCGGGGCGACGGAGTAGAACTTCGCCAAAGGCCCGACGTGCCTGCCGGATTCGTTCATGTAGGTGCGCGGCTTGGCGAGCACCACGGACCGGCCTCCCAGCCGGCCCGTGGTGACGTCAGCTCCGGATTTCTTGTGCACCTTGAACCCTGAGCCGATGCGATCGGCCAGGATGTCGGCAACCAGAAATCCAACGTTGTGCCGCGTTGCTTCGTAGCGCGGCCCAGGATTGCCCAGGCCGACCACCAGTAGTGGCTCGGCCAAAGTGGACTACTCCGACTCGGCGGCGGCTTCTTCGGCCGCCTCGCCCGCGGCCTCGGCCGCGCCGCTCTCCTCGCCGGCGCCCTCGGCGGCCAGGTCCTCAGCGGTCGGCGCCGCGACGACGTTGACCACCAGGGTCTCGGGGTCGGTCACCAGGCTGACGCCCTTGGGCAGCTCGACCTGGCCGGCCAGGATCTGGGTGCCGGCCGCGATGCCCTCGACCGACACGGTCAGCGACTCGGGGATCGACTGGACGTCGGCCTCGATCTGGATGGTGTTGGTGTCCTGCGCCACCAGGGTGCCGGACTCGGCGTCACCCTCGATGACGATGTTGACGTCGACGGTGACCTTCTCGCCGCGCGTCACGACGATCAGGTCGGCGTGCTCGATGTTGCGCTTGATCGGGTGGATGACGACCTGCTTGGTCAGCGCCAGCTGCTCCTTGCCGGCGATGTCCAGGGTCAGTACCGCATTGGTGCCCGAGTTACGCAGCACCGCGGCGTACTCGCGGGCGTTGATCTCCAGGTGCTGCGGGTCGGTGCCGTGGCCGTACAGCACGACGGGCACGCGGCCTTCACGACGGGCCAGACGCGAGGCGCCCTTGCCGGTCTTGGTGCGGACCGTAGCGGTCAGATTGTTCGAGGTGGGGGCCGCGTTCTTGGCCATGTGAATCGCTCCTGATGCCGTATCTACTGGGTGGCACGGCCAGGGCTGGGATATCAGTGCACGCTGGTGCGGTGAAGTTCCCGTCGATAACGGTGGCCTGAAATCAGACCGACCCTCGCCGTGATAGTCAGTCAGACTAGCGGATACGCCCCTTACAGCGGAAATTCAGTGGCGGTGAGCTGGGTGGACAGGTCCCAGAGGGCGGTCGCGGTGCGCGTCGATCGGGCGGCCGGCTTGATCAGTTGCGTCGGCCCGGTGGGCCCGCGCATGCCGTATTTCGGGCCGACGAACGTGTTGCCCGGCAGGTCCTGGGATGCCGCGAACAGCGTCTGACGGGCGCCGAAGGACGCGTCGGTGGCGAGCTTGTTGGCGGCGATCCAGAACTTGTCGCCCAACTCGTTGCCGGTGTGGCCCTGCAGGTTCGTTGCCGAGTAGCCCGGGTGCGCGGCGAGCGCCCGCACGGGAGACCCGGCCACCGACAACCGGCGCTGCAGGTCCTTGGTGAACAGCAGATTGGCCAGCTTCGACTGCCCGTACGCCAACCATGCCGAGTATGGCCGGGACTTCCAGTTCAGGTCCTTCAGGCTGATGTAGCCCAGGAGGTGCATCTCCGACGACACCGTGACCACCCGATCGGTGATCTTCGGCAACAGCAGGTTGGTCAGCGCGAAATGCCCCAGGTGGTTGGTACCGATCTGGCTCTCGAAGCCGTCCTCGGTCAGTGCGAAGGGCACCGCCATGATGCCGGCGTTGTTGATCAGGACGTCGACCTTGTCGACACCGGCCGCGAACTCGCGCACCGAGGCCAGGCTCTGCAGGTCCAGCGGCCGGACCTCGACGTCACCGGTCGTGCCTGCGGCCGCGGCATCACCCTTGGCGGTGTTGCGGCAGGCCAGGATGACCTTGGCGCCCACGCGGGCCAATTCACGGGCGGTGACCTCGCCCAGGCCACTGTTGGCGCCGGTGACGATGGCGGTGCGGCCGGCGAAAGACGGCAGGTCGGCGGCGGTCCATTCAGTCATGACGGCGAGCCTAGTCGGGTACCGCTACTTGGGGCCGACCGAGAAGCCCTTGATGATCGCCTCGATGTCGCCGGCCTGGTCCTTGGCCTGTTCGGCGTAGGTGGTGACGGTCAGCTGGATCAGGTAGTGGATACCCGGTCGCGGCGGGGACGGCTGGGCGATGACGATCCGGTTGTACGACTGCATCCGGCGGTCGTGCAGGTCGTAGCTGCCCTCGATCATGGCCGATGGGTAGCCCTGGAAGTCCTCGCCCGAGCTGTAGAGCTTCTTGAAGTTGTCGGACAGCAGAGCGTCGGCATCGGAATGCCGAAGGGCGTCCTTGACGTCGAAGTCGCCGGACAGCTGGAACACCATCAGCATCGCCAAGGGGTAGGTGTCGTTCTTGGCGATGGTCACCGTGCCGGGTGAGTAGTTGAGGTTCTTGTATCCCGTCCAGCCCTGCGGTCGGGGCAGGTTCACCTTGAGGTCGGTGAGCTGGTCGGGGACAACCTGCTTGCTCTGCACGCCGAGCTTGTTCAGGTAGTCCGGGAACGGAATCAGGCTGGCCTTGTCCACCGGTGTGGTGGTGGTCGTCGGCGTCGTCGACCAGATCGACTTGTAATCAGGAGTTTTCGCGTCGCACGCGGTGAGTGTCAGCGCCACCGCGGCGGCGGCGGCAACCCGCTGCAGGATCACAGAATCTCGCGGACCGCGTCGATCGGACGGGCCAGCCGGGTGCCTTTCGCGGTGACGACGAACGGCCGCTCGATCAGGATCGGGTGCTGCGCCATGGCGTCGAGCAGCTGCTCGTCGGTGGCGTCGGCCAGATTCAGTTCGGCGTAGAGCGATTCGCGCTTGCGCACCGCGGTGCGGACGTCGATACCGGCGTCGTTGATCATCGCGGCGAGCTCGGCCCGGGTCGGCGGCGTCTTCAGATACTGCACGACCTCGGGCTCAATACCGTTCTCCCGCAACAGATCCAGCGTTTTGCGGGAGGTCGAGCACTTCGGGTTGTGGTAGATCACGGCGGCGGGCCGCCCATCGGGCTCAGCAGCCATTTTAGGCAGATCCGTCGAAAAGGCCGGTGACCGAGCCGTTTTCGAACACCGCGCGGATGGTCGACGCCAGCAGCGGCGCGATCGACAGCACGGTCAGCGCCGGGAACTGCTTGTCCGGCGTGATGGGCAGCGTGTTGGTGACGATGACCTCGCGGGCGCCGCAGTCGGCCAGGCGCTGGGCTGCCGGGTCGGACAGCACACCGTGGGTGGCGGCGATGATGACGTCCTTGGCCCCGTCCTCACGCAGCAGCTTGACCGCGCCGGCGATGGTGCCGCCGGTGTCGATCATGTCGTCGGTAAGGATGCAGGTCTTGCCCTTGACTTCACCGACGACGCGGTTGGCCTTGACCTGGTTGGGGACCAGCGGGTCGCGGGTCTTGTGGATGAAGGCCAGCGGCACGCCGCCCAGGGAGTCGGCCCATTTCTCGGCGACGCGCACGCGGCCGGAGTCGGGGGAAACCACGACCAGGTCGGAGTCGCCGTACTTGTCGCCGATGTAGCCGCACAGCAGCGACTGGCCACGCATGTGGTCGACGGGACCGTCGAAGAAGCCCTGGATCTGGTCGGTGTGCAGGTCGACCGAGACGATGCGGTCCGCACCGGCGGTCTTGAGCAGGTCGGCGATCAGACGGGCCGAGATGGGCTCGCGGCCGCGGTGCTTCTTGTCCTGGCGCGCGTACGGGTAGAACGGCAGGATCGCGGTGATCCGCTTGGCCGACCCGCGCTTGAGCGCGTCGATCATGATGAGCTGTTCCATCAGCCACTGGTTCAGCGGCGCGGGGTGGCTCTGCAGCACGAAGGCGTCGCAGCCACGCACCGATTCGTCGAAACGGACGAAGATCTCGCCGTTCGCGAAGTCCCGGGACGTCTGCGGGGTGACCTCGATGCCGAGCTCTTTGGCGACCTGTTCGGCCAGTTCGGGGTGCGCGCGCCCCGAGAAGAGCATCAGGTTTTTGCGGTTGTCGGTCCAGTCCGTGGCCACTGTGTGCTGCTTTCGCGGTGGGGGATCGATACGTCGTAATCGTACTTACCGGTAACCCGGTCCCGCGGTCGGGTTACCGGATTGCCAACATCAGATGTCGGGATCAGCTTTCGCCGCGCGCTTTTCTGGCCGCGTCGGCGGCCTTGGAGTCGGGGCGTTTGCGCTCCACCCAGCCCTCGATGTTGCGCTGCTCGCCCTTCGAGACGGCCAGCGCGCCGGGCGGTACGTCCTCGCGCACCACGGTGCCGGCGCCGGTGTAGGCACCGTCGCCGACGGTCACCGGTGCGACGAACATCGTGTCCGAACCGGTGCGCACGTGCGAACCGATGGTGGTGCGGTTCTTGTTTTCACCGTCGTAGTTGACGAAGACGCTGGACGCGCCGATGTTGCTGTACTCGCCGATGTCTGCGTCCCCGACATACGTCAGGTGCGGCACCTTGGTGCCGGTGCCGATCGTCGAGTTCTTGACCTCGACGAACGCGCCCAGCTTGCCGTCGGCGCCCAGTTCGGTGCCCGGCCGCAGGTACGTGAATGGTCCGACGGTGGCGCCGGCACCGATGACCGCGAGCTGCCCGTGGGTGCGAATCACCTCGGCGCCGTCGCCGACTTCCATGTCGGTCAGAGTGGTGTCGGGGCCGATGACGCAGTTCGCGCCGATGTCGGTGGCGCCCAGCAGCTGGGTGCACGGCTTGATGACGGTGTCGCGGCCGATGGCGACGTCGACGTCGATCCAGGTGGTGCCCGGGTCGATGACGGTCACCCCGGCGCGCTGGTGACCGGCGATGATCCGGCGGTTCAGCTCGGCGGCCACCTCGGACAGCTGCACCCGGTCGTTGACGCCGGAGACCTGCGCGCTGTCGTCGACGTGGTGGGCCCGGACGATCTGGCCGTCGCCGCGCACGATCGCGATGGCGTCGGTGAGGTAGAGCTCCTGCTGGGCGTTGTCCGACCGCAGCCGGCTCAGCGCCGAACGCAATGAGACGGCGTCGAAGGCGTACACACCGGAGTTCACCTCGCGGATGGCGCGCTGGGATTCGGTGGCGTCGGCCTGCTCGACGATGCCGATCACCTCGTGGTCCTGCGTGCGCAGGATGCGGCCGTAGCCCGTGGGATTGACGACGGTGGTGGTGAGCACCGTGGCGGCTGCGGTCGCGGTGGCGTGCGTTTCAACCAGATTGGCGAGGGTGTCGGCGTCGAGCAGCGGCACGTCACCCGCGGTGACGACGACGGTGCCCGCGAAATCGGCGGGCAGTGCGGATAGGCCGCAGCTGACGGCGTGGCCGGTGCCGAGTTGTTCGTCCTGGATGGCGACGGTGATGGTCCGGCCGAGTCCGCCCGCGATCTCGTGCACGTGTGCGGTGACGCGCTCGCGTTCCTTGCCGACCACCACGACGAGGTGCGTCGGGTTGACCTTGGCCACGGCGTGCAGGGCGTGCGCGAGCATGCTGCGGCCGGCCAGCGGGTGCAGGACCTTGGGGATGTCGGAGCGCATCCGGGTGCCCGACCCGGCCGCCAGGACGATGACAGCGGCTTCGCCTCGAGTCACGTACGCCTCTCTCTACGCGATTTCGCGCTTTGACTGCTCGCGCTGTGCAGTAGTTGCTCCGTCGCCAGGACTCGAACCTGAACTATCTGAACCAAAATCAGAGGTGCTGCCGATTACACCACGACGGATTACTCGCCAGAGACTCTAGTGCAAGCGGATACGCTGGCGGTCATGGCAGCGGCGGAGAGCGGAGCGCGCAGCCCTCGCGCGCGCATGACCGGCAGTGAACGCCGTCAGCAACTGATCGAGATCGCGAAGTCGCTGTTCGCCGAGCGCGGTTACGACGGCACGTCCATCGAGGAGATCGCGCAGCGCGCCAATGTCTCGAAGCCGGTGGTCTACGAGCATTTCGGCGGTAAGGAAGGCCTGTACGCCGTGGTCGTGGACCGCGAGATGTCCGCACTACTCGACGGCATCACGTCGTCGCTGACCAACAACCGGTCGCGGGTGCGGGTCGAGCGGGTGGCGCTGGCGCTGCTGACCTACGTCGAAGAACACACCGACGGGTTCCGCATCCTGATTCGGGACTCCCCGACCAGCATCGCCTCCGGCACGTATTCGACCCTGCTCAACGATGCCGTCAACCAGGTGTCGTCGATCCTGGCCGGCGACTTCTCCCGGCGGGGACTGGACCCCGAGCTGGCACCGTTGTACGCCCAGGCGCTGGTGGGATCGGTGTCGATGTCCGCGCAGTGGTGGCTCGACACCAGGGAGCCGAAAAAGGAAGTCGTTGCCGCGCACTTGGTCAACCTGATGTGGAACGGGCTGACCCATCTCGAGGCAGACCCCGAGTTGCACGAGGGCTGAAGTTCGGGTCGCTCAACGTGAAGTTGATGGCGAGAAGTTGCCGCTGGTTTCTCGCGATCTTCTTCACGTTCGGCGATGGGCTCTACCCGCAGTCGCGGAGCAGCAGGTCCGCGGTGGTCTCCCGGCGGATCAGCGGCCGCACCCGGCGCTCGCACACGGCGATGACCGGTGGCCGGGTCGTCATGGTGAAGTTCGATGCGGTGCTGTGGTGGTAGGCGCCGGTGCATGCGGTGGCGAGCAGATCGCCGGGGTGGACGTCGTCGGGTAGTTCGAGATCGTCCGCGATGGGGGTGCCGTCGCGGCCCATGATGGTGGCGCGCCGGACGGGTCCGATCGGGTGCCGGTTGGCAAGGGCCACAGTGTAATTCGCGATCGGTGCGGAGTGCGGGTGGCTGCCGTCGACGGTGATGACGCTGCTGCCGTCGGTACGCGTCGACACCGACTGAACCCGGTGCAGCGTCACCCCGGCGCGGCCGCTGATCGCCCGGCCGGGTTCGACGACGAGCCGGGGCCGCGGGAAGCGGTTGGCGGCGCAGGCGGCGTCGAGGGCGTCTTCCAGGAAGTCGGCCAAAGCTGACACGTCGAGTTCGGGTTCCCCGGTCCGGTAGGCGATGGCGTGCCCGCCGCCGATGTTCAGCTCGGTGAGCACCACGCCGTGGGCCGTCCGCACATCGGCCATGGTGTCGACCATGCGGCGCACGGCCTCGACGTAGACCTCCGGTTCGGCGATCTGCGTGCCCAGATTGCAGTACAGCCCGACCAACGGCAGTTGCGGGGTGGCCAGCGCCCGGCGGACGAACGGCAGCACGTCGACGCCCGGCAGCATCTGCAGCAGCATCGCCTGCGGCCGGCGCGCGATCCCCGCCAGATAGGCCATTTCGATCGGGGAGTCGAGCACGATGCGACCGACGCCGGCGCCGGCCGCGGTCGCCAGTTCGTCCACCGACTTGCCGCTGCCATGCACCACGATGCGCGCGGGGTCCATGCCACCGGCGAGCGCGGTGGCCAGTTCGGCCGTCGAACACACCGCCATGCCGAGACCGGCGTCGTGTACCCAGCCGGCGACGGTCCTGGTCAGCAGGGACTGGGCGGCGTAGACCACCTCGACGCCCCGCAACGTGGCCCGGTAGTGCTGGGCCCGCTTGCGGAAGTCGGCTTCATCCAGAACGTATGCGGGTGTGCCGAACTCATCGGCGACGTCGGTGAGCGCCACTGACCCGACACAAAGTCGTCCCAAGGCGTCGACCTGGGTGGTCGACGGCCAAATGGTGGTGTCGATGCGCGGACGCATGACGCCGCGCAGGGACGGCAGGATGTCGAGCAGTGTCATGGCTCCACCCTGCGCCGGAATTCACTGGGTGAGCGCCCCGTTGACGATCCCTTGACGGGACGGTGCCCAATATTGACGAAGTCCTGCGAACTACAATCGGAGGCATCATGACCTCCCCGGGGCAGCAATCGATCCAAACCCCGTTGGCGGGGCTCGTCCAACTCGCACTCACCGATCCTGGCCTGCAGGAACTGACGCGGCAGGCCGGCGAGGGTGTCGCCGAGCGGGCTTTGGTCGGCCCGGTCAGCGCCCGGCTACCGGTCGCGGCCGCGCTGGCTGCAGCGGGCCCGGTGCTGGTGGTCACAGCCACCGGCCGCGAGGCCGACGATCTCACCGCCGAACTGCGGGCCGTCTACGGCGACGCTGTCGCCTTGTTCCCGTCGTGGGAGACGCTGCCGCACGAGCGGCTGTCGCCCGGCGTCGACACCGTCGGTGCTCGGTTGACCGTGCTGCGCCGGCTGGCGCTGCCCGATGACGCCCGGCTCGGTCCGCCGCTGCGGGTTGTCGTCACCACGGCCCGGTCGCTGCTGCAGCCACTGGCCGGCGGCGTGACCGACGCCGAACCGGTGACTCTGACCATCGGCGGTGAAGCCGACTTCGATGACACCGTGACGCGACTGGTCGAGCTGGCCTACACGCGCGTCGACATGGTCGGCAAGCGCGGCGAATTCGCCGTTCGCGGCGGCATTCTCGACGTCTTCACGCCGACTGCCGAGCACCCCGTGCGGGTCGAGTTCTGGGGCGACGAGGTCTCCGAGATGCGGATGTTCTCGGTTGCCGACCAGCGGTCCATCCCGGAGATCGCCGTCGAGACGATGATCGCGGTGCCCTGCCGCGAACTGCTGCTGACCGCCGACGTCCGCGCACGCGCCGCCGAGATCGGGGCCGGCCTGCCCAGCAACGACAACCAGGTCACCGGCAGCGTCGCCGACATGATGGCGAAGCTGGCCGAGGGCATCCCGGTCGACGGTATGGAAGCGCTGCTGCCGGTGCTGCGTCCGGGCGAACTGGCGTTGCTCACCGATCGGCTGCCCGCGGGTGCGCCGCTGCTGATCTGCGATCCGGAGAAGGTCCGCACCCGCGCGGCCGACCTGATCAAGACCGGCCGCGAGTTCCTGGAAGCCTCGTGGTCGGTGGCCGCCGTCGGCGGCGACGCACCGATTGACGTTGAGCAGCTTGGTGGTTCGGGCTTCCGGGACTTCGTCGAGATCCGCGAGGCCGCGGCCGCCGGTGGTCACCCGTGGTGGACGCTGAGCCAGCTG
Organism: Mycolicibacterium aubagnense; assembly: GCF_010730955.1. Taxonomy (NCBI): domain Bacteria; kingdom Bacillati; phylum Actinomycetota; class Actinomycetes; order Mycobacteriales; family Mycobacteriaceae; genus Mycobacterium; species Mycolicibacterium aubagnense. Next base: position 4,372,801 of record NZ_AP022577.1, read on the forward strand.
GCCAACGAGACGGCGCTCGAGGTGGACATCCGGCCGGCGCCGTCGGCCCGTAGCCAGCAGAGCCTCGAAGAGATCTTCGCGATGTTGCGGGCGCACATCGCTACTGGCGGCCTCGCCGCGGTGGTGACCCCGGGCACCGGTACCGCGCACCGTGTGGTCGAGCAGCTGGGTGAATCCGACGTCGCGGCAACGATGTTGGCGCCCGGTGAGGCGCCGAAGCCCGGCGTCGTCGGCGTGCTCAAGGGGCCGTTGCATGACGGTCTGGTGCTGCCCGGCGTCAACCTGGTGATCATCACCGAGACCGATCTGACGGGCAATCGGGCCGCGGTCACCGAGGGCAAAAGGCTTGCCGCCAAACGGCGTAACGTCGTCGACCCGCTGGCCTTGACGGCCGGCGACCTGGTGGTGCATGACCAGCACGGCATCGGCAAGTTCGTCGAGATGACCGAGCGCGTGGTCGGTGGCGCGCGGCGCGAGTACCTGGTGCTCGAGTACGCGTCGGCCAAGCGCGGTGGCGGGGCCGACCGGCTGTACGTGCCGATGGACTCACTGGACCAGCTGTCCCGCTACGTCGGTGGGCAGGAACCCACGCTGAGCCGCCTCGGTGGCAGCGACTGGACCAACACGAAGACCAAGGCGCGCAAGGCGGTTCGCGAGATCGCCGGCGAGCTGGTGTCGCTGTACGCCAAGCGGCAGTCCGCACCCGGACATGCGTTCGCCCCGGACACCCCGTGGCAGAACGAGATGGAGGACGCGTTCGGCTTCACCGAGACCATGGACCAGCTGACCGCCATCACCGAGGTCAAGGCCGACATGGAGAAGCCGGTTCCCATGGACCGGGTCATCTGCGGTGACGTCGGCTACGGCAAGACCGAGATCGCGGTCCGCGCGGCGTTCAAGGCCGTGCAGGACGGCAAGCAGGTCGCGGTGCTGGTGCCGACGACGCTGCTGGCCGATCAGCACCTGCAGACCTTCGCCGCCCGGATGGCCGGCTTCCCGGTGACGGTCAAGGGGCTGTCCCGATTCACCGATCCGGCCGAATCCCGTTTGGTGATCGAGGGTTTGAAGGACGGATCGGTCGACGTCGTGATCGGTACCCACCGGCTGCTGGCGACCGGCGTCACCTGGAAAGACCTCGGCCTGGTGATCGTCGACGAGGAACAGCGGTTCGGTGTCGAGCACAAGGAACACATCAAGTCGATGCGCACGCACGTCGACGTGCTGACCATGAGCGCCACCCCGATCCCGCGCACGCTGGAGATGAGCCTCGCGGGCATCCGGGAGATGTCGACCATCCTGACGCCGCCCGAGGAACGCTTCCCGGTGCTGACTTACGTTGGGCCGCATGACGATAAGCAGGTCGCTGCCGCCTTGCGTCGCGAGCTGCTGCGCGATGGGCAGGCGTTCTACATCCACAACCGGGTGAAGTCGATCGACAGCGCGGCCGCGCGCGTGCGCCAGTTGGTGCCCGAGGCGCGGGTCGTGGTGGCCCACGGGCAGATGCCCGAGGAGCTGCTGGAGAAGACCGTCGAGGGTTTCTGGAACCGCGACTACGACATCCTGGTGTGCACCACGATCGTCGAGACGGGCCTTGATATTTCGAACGCCAACACTTTGATCGTCGAGCGGGCCGACACCTTCGGCCTGTCGCAGCTGCACCAGCTGCGTGGCCGCGTCGGCCGCAGCCGCGAACGGGGTTACGCGTACTTCCTGTATCCGCCGGAGGTTCCGCTCACCGAGACCGCGCACGACAGGCTGGCCACCATCGCGCAGAACAATGATCTGGGCGCCGGTATGGCGGTTGCCATGAAGGACCTGGAGATCCGCGGCGCCGGCAACGTGCTGGGCGTCGAGCAGTCCGGGCACGTCGCCGGCGTCGGCTTCGACCTGTACGTCCGGTTGGTCGGCGAGGCCGTCGAGGCCTACCGCGCCGCCGTGGACGGCAAAACCATTGCGGCCGTGGAGGAACCGAAGGAAGTGCGGGTCGATCTGCCGATCGATGCCCACCTGCCGCCGGACTACATCGGCAGCGACCGGCTGCGGCTCGAGGCCTACCGCAGGCTGGCCGCCGCGTCCGATCATGCGGCCGTCGCCTCCGTCGTCGAGGAGTTGGTGGACCGCTACGGTCCGCTGCCCGAACCCGCGCAGCGGCTGGTCGCGGTCGCTCGCTTGCGGCTGCTGTGCCGCGAGTACGGCGTCACCGAGGTGACTGCGATCTCCGACTCGACCATCCGGCTGACGCCCCTGACGCTCATGGATTCCGGGCAGCTGCGGCTCAAGCGGATGTACCCGGGCGCCACGTACCGGGCGACGACGTCGACGGTGCAGATCCCCATTCCGCGGGCCGGTGCGGGCGTGGGCGCACCACGGATCCGCGACCTGGAGCTGGCGCGCGCGGTGGCCGGACTGCTGCTGGTGCTCGACGGGAAAGCGGCTGGTGAAGTGGATATAACCGACCTGGGAGGTAGCGCAGTGGGCGAACCGGGACAGTCACGATGACGGTCAGCGAGAAGCCGGAGGCGGATCGCGCATGACGGTGGTCCTGGTCGATCCGCGCCGCCCGTCGCTCATGCCGATCGATGCGCTGGTCCTGCTCACCGGCGACGTGCAGTACACCGAGGAATTGCCGGTGAAGGTGCCGTGGTCCTTGCCGTCGGGCCGGCCGGCCTACGGCGATTCCGACAAACCGGCACCGGTGCTGCTGTCCTCCGATCCGGAACATCCACAGGTGCGCGCCCGGCTGGCCGCAGGCGAGAGGCTGATCGCGGCAGACGGTTCGCAGCCTGGTGAGCGACTCATCGACGCCGTCACGATGATGGACAAGCTGCGCACCAACGGGCCGTGGGAGAGCGAGCAGACGCACGACTCACTGCGCCGGTACCTGCTGGAAGAGACCTACGAGCTGTTCGACGCGGTCCGGGGCGGCAATGCCGACGACGTCCGCGAGGAACTCGGAGATGTGTTGCTGCAGGTGCTGTTTCACGCGCGCATCGCCGAGGATGCGCCGCTGCACCCGTTCGGCATCGACGACGTCGCCGACACGCTGATTCGCAAACTGGGCAACCGGGTGCCGGCAGTGCTTGCCGGACAGGAGATTTCGCTGGAAGACCAGATTGCGCAGTGGGAAGAGCGCAAGGCGCTCGAGAAGGCGGCGCGGACGTCGTGCATGGACGAGGTGCCGACGGCGCTGCCGGCGCTGGCCCTGGCGCAGAAGCTGATCGAACGGACCGGTACGGCCGGGTTGCCCGCCGATCTGCTTCCGGCCGCTCTCACCTCGGTGACCCTCGAGCCCAACGTCGACGCCGAAAGTGCCTTGCGCACAGTGGCTCTGGAGTTCATCGATACCGTGCGCGAGGCCGAGCTCCGCATCGTCGCCGCCCGCCGCGGCGAAGAAGTGGCGGTGGAGTTGGATGCCGCACCGCTGGGTGCGGTGTCAGAGGATGAGTGGCGGGAGCACTGGCCGGTTCAGGACGTCTGAGTCGCGGCCTCGTCGATCAGGTCGGCCACGGCGGCTGCTCGGTGGCGTGTTTTCTCAGTGGCCCGCCGAACCTGACTGCACGGCGATTTCCGGGCTGTTTTTCCGCCACCAGGTCAGGTTCGCGCAGCGTCAGGCCCTGCCGTCGTCGAACGCAACTGCACTGCGCTTTGTGAGCCGCCACCTGATTGCGTTCGAGCGTCTGACGATGTCCGCGAATGTGCAGCCAGGCCGTCCAATCGACCGGATCTGCGAGCTGTACGCACGCTCGCGGCGCAACCTCTCAACCGGAAACTTGGGATCGGTAGCCGGGCGGCTCCGGTGTGATTGCTCCAACGACGCCGACCGACGAGCGTCCGAAGAACCTGAGGAAGGAATCACCATGAAACTGCCCGCCGTCATCGAACAGCACGTCAACCGCTTCGATCGTCAGCAGAGCCTGATCATCGCGATCAGTACCGGCCTGCTGGCCTTCTGGTCGGGCTACCGGGTGGCCTGGTCGCTGTATCTGACCTTCGCCTACGACTTCCTGTTCGGCTCGCTGGTCTTCCAGATCGCGCTGTGGGGCGTGATCGGTGCCGCCGCGGCGGTTGCATCATTCGCGTTTTACAACCGCTACCGCACCGCCGACCAGCCCGGAAATCAGCCGAACAGCGTCGAACCCCAGTAGTCCGACGAACCATCACGCACACCCGGCGGGCAGGCGAAGATGCCGCTGCCGGTGTGCGTGATGTATTCGTTCAGGGCGTCGTTCGTGGATAGCTTGGTCTGCATCGGGATGAACGACTCGGCCGGGTTGCGGACGAACGCGATGAAGAACAGCCCCGCGTCCAGATGGCCGAAACCGTCTGAGCCGTCGGTGAAGTTGTAGCCGCGGCGCAGAATCTGGACGCCGTTGTTGGCCTCGGGGGAGGCCAGCCGCACGTGGGCGTCCGCGTCGATGAACGGCGCACCGTCGGCGCCCTTGCTGTCGAAATCCAGCGGAGTGAACTCGTCGGTGTACCCGTTGGGTGCGCCGCTACCCTTCCGCCGGCCGATGACCCGTTCTTGCTCGGTCAACACCGTGCGGTCCCAGGATTCGATGAGCATCCGGATGCGTCGGCTGATCAGGTAGGAGCCGCCCGTCATCCAGGCCGGTCCGTCGCCGCCCGCGACCCAGATGTGCTTGTCGATGGCCGCCGTGTCCTCGGCCTTGAGATTGTTCGTTCCGTCCTTGAACCCGAACAGGTTTCGCGGGGTGGACTGGTTCCGGGTGGTCGACGACGTGCGGCCGAACCCGAGCTGCGAGTACCGCACCGCGACGGTGCCGAAGCCCACGCGGGCCAGATTGCGGATGGCGTGCACCGCGACCTGCGGGTCATTGGCGCAGGCCTGTACGACGATGTCGCCGCCGCAGCGTGCCGGGTCCAGTTTCTCGTTGCGGAATTTGGGCAGGTCCACCAGATGTGCCGGCCGCTGGGCGTCGATGCCGAAGCGGTCCTTGCCGTCCTTGCGGAAGAAGCCAGGGCCGAAACCGATGGTCAGGGTCAAAGCGGAGGGTGAAAGGCCAAGGGCCTCACCGGTATCCGCCGGCGGCGCGTAGGGATTCAGCCCGATGGCCCCGTTGGCGACGGCCTCATCGCCGCGCGTCATGCGCTCGGCCATCTCGGTCCATTTCTTCAGCATCGCCACCACGTCGGCCTTCTTGTCCGTCGTGACGTCGAAGGTGGCGAAATGCATCCGGTCCTGCGCGGCGGTGACGATGCCCGCCTGATGGCTGCCGCGGAATGGCACCGGCTTACTCAGGCTGTCCTCGACCACGGCCGCCGAGGAGCGGCCGGCCAGCGCACCGGTGGCGGCGGCGCCGACCACAGCGGCCGTCACCCCGGCTGCGCCGAACAGCTTGCGCCGGCTGAGTCCGCCGTGGGCGCCGTGTTCGGTCACGGCCGGTTCAGTGGTCCCCGGCTGAGTGTCACTGCTTTGCGACGACACCCTGCACCTCGCTGACCTCCTTGCTCAACGCGTCAATCGCTTGCGAAAGCTCTTGCCGCTCAGGCTCGGTGACCTTGTCGTAAGACACGAAGCCGTCGCCCTGGCGGTACTTGTCCAGCAGCTTCTGGACCTTGTCGAAAGCCGCGTCGACGTCCTTGCCGAGGTTGGGGTCGCGCTCATCGAGGATCGGGTCCACCGAACCGACCGCGGTGCGCGAGCCGTCGACGTTGGCCTGGAAGTCCCACAGGTCGGTGTGGCTGAAGATGTCTTCCTCACCGCTGATCTTGGTCTTGGCGATCTCGTCGAGCAGACCCTGTGCGCCACCGGCGATCTTGGTGGAGTCGATGGTCCACTTCGGATCCTTCACGCCGGCGTCGAGCTCCTTGACATCGGCGACCAGCTGATCGGCCACGGCGCCGCTGTCGGGCTGCAGACCGGTGACCCACAGCTCCTTCTCCAGGCGGTGGAAGCCGGTCCACTTGTCGCCAGGTTTGACGTCGGCTTCGCGCAGGTCGATGCGGGGGTCCAGGTCGTTCGGGAACGACTCTGCCACCGGCTCGATGCGCTCGTAGTAGGTGCGGGCCTTCGGGTACAGGGCCTTGGCGCCGGCGACGTCACCCTTCTTCACCGCAGCGGCGAAAGCCTCGGTGGCGGGCACCAGGTCGCTGGTCTGGGCGATGACGTACTTCTTGTAGAAGTCCGCGGCGTCCTTGAACTTGCCGGTGTCATCGATCTTGACGGTGTCGCCGCTGACGGTGAAATCACCGCGGATGCCGTCGCCGACCATGCCGGGCTTGCACGCGGTCTTGTAGGTGCCGGCCTCGGGCAGCTGCACGATCAGCTTGCGCTGCAGGCCGGGGGAGATGTTCTCGATCTCGCCCATCACCTTGTCACCGGGGCCGTACACGTAGAACTCGGTGACCTTGGTGCCGTTGTTGGTGATGACGAACGTGCTTGCGCCGGTCTTTGCCGACGTCGCCGACAGCTTGCAGGCGTCGTCGGAGGCGGTCACGGTGATCTCGCCGGAGGCGGACTTGTTCTCGTCCGACTTGGAGGTGCACGCGGAGACCGCGGTCAGGCCGGCGAGCAGCGCTGCGGAGGCGATTACCGTCTTGCTCCTCGCGTGCGCGGTCAGACCGGCCTTGGCGTTCAGGGCGGCGAGATTCACTTAGCGGACCTTTCGAGGGGGGCGGCAGGGGCGGGTTTGGCTGCGACAGGTCGCAGGAACAGCGTCAGGACGATCAACAGGTAAGCCAGCCAGCAGATGAACTGCAGGACAGATGGTGTGGGGCTGACGTTGAACACACCCTGGATTGCTTGGCCGTACCAGGACGACCAGTTGAAGGCGCCGGTGAGGTCGAACGCCTTGGCCTCGAGGATCGGCAGCCAGCCGACGGTCTGCAGCGCGTGTATCGCGTACGACAAGATGCCCGCGGCGACGACGACGAGGAAGGCGCCGGTGTACTTGAAGAACTTGGCCAGGTTGATGCGGACCGCGCCTGCGTACATGCCGTAGGCGAATGCGATGGCGATCAGCAAGCCGATGACCAGCCCGGTCAGTGGCCACGCGGTCTGGGCGTTGGCGTACCCGACCATGAACAGTGCCGTCTCGACGCCTTCGCGGCCTACCGCCAGAAAGGCCAGGGTGGCGACTGCCCAACCGCCCGTTTCGAGGGCGCGTGCCATGTCGCCGCGCAGCTCACCGGAGATGGAGGCGGCGGCTTTCTTCATCCACAGCACCATGGTGGTCACGATGACCACGGCGACGAACGAGGCGACGCCGGCGATGGCCTCGGCCGCGAGTCCGGAGATGGTGTTCTCGCTGAGCTGGATGCTGAGGAACACGCCGATGGTCGTCGCAATGGCGCCGCCGACCCCCAGCCAGACCCACTTCAGGGCGTCGCGGCGGTCCGACTTCACCAGGAAGGCGATCAGGATGGTGACGACGATCGCAGTTTCCAGGCCTTCGCGGAGGCCGATCAGCAAGCTGCCGAACAGCTGTGAGGAGATTCCGGGCCCTGCGGCGACGAGCGTTGACGAGACCTCGAAAGGTGTGGTCATCCGCAGTCCTTAGGTAGGCTAATTCAATAACAGAGGTTTGCCTTGCCAAAGCAAGGTAAGCCCACCTTAACAGTGGACCGTCAGCAGACCTGAAGCTCCACAGCAGGAAGGTCGCGCTGCCGGGAGCACTCAGCTCGGCATGCGACGATGGCGGGACGACGAATCCGTCGAGAATCTCATTGCATGGGGGAGTACCGGTGTTGCGAGCGCGGTGGCTGCGGGCGAGCGCTGTCGTTGCCGCGACGGCGCTGCTGATGGCCTCGAGTTGCTCGTTTCAGCCTGGCTACCTGCGCGGGGTGCCGCCACCGGCGGGGCCGCCCGTGCCCGCGATCAACACTCATGTGAAGGGTCGTGGCGCCGATCAGCTGCACGACTGGGCTCAGCAGCTGGCACCGCCGCTGGGCATTCCGGTCATGGCGCTCGAGGCGTACGGGTACGCCGCTCGCGTCGCCGAGGTCGAGAACCCCAAGTGCCACATCGCGTGGACGACGCTCGCGGGCATCGGCATGGTCGAGAGTCATCACGGCACCTACCGCGGCGCGACCATTGCCCCGAACGGTGACGTCACGCCCCCGATCCGTGGCGTGCCGCTCGATGGAACCATGAACAATCTGCGGATTTCGGACTCCGACCTCGGCAATATGGACAACGACAGCGCCGTCGACCGCGCCATGGGGCCCATGCAGTTCATTCCGGACACCTGGCGGTTGTACGGGGTCGACGCCAACAACACCGGCTTCGCAAGTCCCGACAACATCGACGACGCGGCGCTGTCAGCGGCTGGTTACCTCTGCTACCGCGGCAAGGATTTGTCCAGCCCGCATGGCTGGATGGACGCGCTGCACGCCTACAACATGTCGGACGACTACGCCCGTGCGGTGCGCGACTGGGCGACGGCATATGCCAACGGGCACCAAAGATAGATAGCGGCAGCTGCACCTGACGTCATCGCGAATGTGAACCCACTGTCACGCTCGACGCGAAATCTCGCGCTACGTTCACGCTCGCGCACTCCTGCGCCTGGCACCGTTTAGGCTGATGGGCGTTCGCACGAGTCCGTGACGCCAAAGGGAGACCCAAGTGCCAATCATCGAACAGGTCGGAGCCCGCGAGATTCTCGATTCTCGGGGAAATCCGACGGTCGAGGTCGAGCTTGCTCTGACTGATGGAACGTTCGCCCGCGCGGCCGTGCCGTCGGGTGCGTCGACCGGTGAGCACGAGGCTGTCGAACTGCGTGACGGCGGCTCCCGCTATGGCGGCAAGGGCGTCGAGAAGGCCGTCGAGGCCGTGCTTGACGAGATCGCTCCCGCCGTCATCGGCCAGGCCGCCGACGACCAGCGCATCATCGACCAGGCGCTGCTGGACCTGGACGGCACCCCGGACAAGTCGCGCCTCGGCGCCAACGCCATCCTCGGTGTCTCGCTGGCCGTGGCCAAGGCCGCTGCCGACTCCGCCGGCCTGCCGCTGTTCCGCTACATCGGCGGCCCGAACGCCCACATCCTGCCGGTGCCGATGATGAACATCCTCAACGGTGGCGCCCACGCCGACACCGGCGTCGACGTCCAGGAGTTCATGGTCGCCCCGATCGGTGCCCCGACCTTCAAGGAATCGCTGCGCTGGGGTGCCGAGGTGTACCACTCGCTCAAGTCCGTGCTGAAGAAGCAGGGGCTGGCGACCGGCCTCGGCGACGAGGGCGGTTTCGCGCCTGACGTCGCCGGCACCCACGCCGCGCTCGAACTGATCAGCACCGCCATCGACGCCACCGGCCTGAAGCTGGGCAGCGACGTGGCACTGGCCCTCGACGTCGCGGCTACCGAGTTCTACACGGACGGAACGGGTTACGCCTTCGAGAAGCAGACCCGCACCGCTGAGCAGATGGCCGAGTTCTACGCCTCGCTGCTGGATTCCTTCCCGCTGGTGTCCATCGAGGACCCGCTCTCCGAAGACGACTGGGAGGGCTGGGTGGCGCTGACCACCGCGATCGGTGACCGCGTCCAGCTCGTCGGCGACGACCTGTTCGTCACCAACCCGGAGCGGCTGGAAGAGGGCATCGAGAAGGGCGCCGCCAACGCGCTGCTGGTGAAGGTGAACCAGATCGGCACGCTCACCGAGACTTTGGACGCTGTCGCCCTGGCCCACGCCGCCGGCTACAAGTCGATGATGAGCCACCGCAGTGGCGAGACCGAGGACACCACCATTGCCGACCTGGCCGTGGCGTGCAGCTGTGGCCAGATCAAGACCGGTGCCCCGGCCCGTAGCGAGCGGGTCGCCAAGTACAACCAGCTGCTGCGCATCGAGGAGACCCTGGGTGACGCCGGGCGCTACGCCGGCGACCTGGCGTTCCCGCGTTTCGCGCTGGAAGCCAAGTAGTTTCGCGAGTCTGACCTACCGATATGGCCGATCCCAAGCGGCGTTCCCCCGCCTCTCGCCCCGCCAAACCCGGCGACGCGAAGCGGGGGCGCGCCGGGGTCGGCACGTCGGCGGCCAAGGCGGGTAACCGGCCCAAGGCCGAGCCGCGCCGGGTCCCGGAAAACCTGCCGGCCCCCGCCACGGAGCCGATCCGGCAGGCTTATGCGGAATCGGTTGAGCACCATGCCGAACAGCGGCTGGGGTCGGCGGCGCGGCGGGCGGCGATTCTCGCCGTCGTGGTGTGCGTGCTGACCCTGACCATCGCCGGGCCGGTGCGCACGTTCTTCGCGCAGCGCACCGAGATGCAGCAGTTGGCGGCTGCCGAGTCCCAATTACGTTCGCAGATCAGCGATTTGGAGCAGCAGAAGGTGAAGTTGGCCGACCCGGTGTACATCGCCGCGCAGGCCCGTGAGCGGTTGGGCTTCGTGATGCCAGGCGATATCCCGTATCAGGTGCAACTGCCTCCCGGCGCCGTGACGGCACCCGTTGCGCCCGCACCGTCGCCCACCGCGAAGAGCAACCAGCCCTGGTACACCGCGCTGTGGCACACCATTGCCGATCAGCCGCACGGACTCACGCCGGCTCCGGCCGTCGTCCCGCCCGGCCCGGATGGCGTCACCCCGAACGATGCCGTGCCCCCGACGGACGAGCCCGCACCGCAGGCGCCGCCCGGTGGTTGACGCCGCTGATCTCGAAGCCGTTGCGGCCCAATTGGGGCGCGAACCGCGCGGTGTGCTGGAGATCGCCTACCGCTGCCCCAATGGTGAACCCGGCGTGGTGAAGACCGCGCCGCGGTTGCCCGACGGAACTCCTTTTCCCACGTTGTATTACCTGACTCATCCGGGGCTGACGGCTGCCGCGAGTCGGCTGGAGTCGTCCGGCTTGATGAAGGACATGACCGAACGTCTGCAGGCCTCAGAAGAGTTGGCTGCGGCGTATCTGCGGGCGCACGAGTCGTTCCTGGCCGAGCGGGACGCCATCGAATCGCTGGGGACGACGTTCTCCGGCGGCGGCATGCCGGACCGGGTGAAGTGCCTGCACGTGGTGATGGCGCATGCGTTGGCAAAAGGACCCGGCGTCAACCCCTTTGGTGACGAGGCGCTGGCGTTGTTGGCTGTCGAACCGGCGATGGCCGGGATTCTGGATCCGAAGGTGTGGGTGTGAGTTCGCGAGTCGCTGCTGTTGACTGCGGTACCAATTCCATCCGGCTGCTGATCGCCGATGTGTCCGATGGGCGTCTTCAGGACGTCCACCGCGAGATGCGGATCGTCACTCTCGGTGAAGGTGTCGACGCCACAGGGCAATTCGCGCCCGCCGCGCTGGCTCGCACCGAGGCCGCGCTGGCCGACTACGTCGACGTGATGTTGGTGCACGACGTGACGAAGGTGCGGATGGTCGCGACCTCTGCGGCCCGCGACGCCGGAAACCGCGACGAGTTCTTTGCCATGACGGCGCGCCAACTGGGGCGGGTGATGCCGGGCGCGGTGGCCGAGGTGATCACCGGGACCGAGGAAGCCGCGTTGTCCTTCCGCGGTGCCGTCGGCGAATTAGACCCGGCCACAGGGCCTTTCGTCGTAGTGGACCTGGGTGGCGGTTCGACCGAGGTGGTGCTCGGCGGTTCCGGCGCTGCGATTGCCGAGGTGGTGGCCAGTTTCTCGGCCAACATCGGCTGCGTGCGGCTCACCGAGCGTTGTCTGCAGTCCGATCCGCCCACCGCCGACGAACTGGCGGCGGCGCGTGCCGTGGTTCGCGAGAAGTTGGCTGAGGCCCTCGACGTGGTGCCGATCGAAGGTGCTGCGACCTGGGTCGGCGTGGCCGGCACGTTCACCACGATTGCCGCGCTGGCGCTGGGCCTGCCGGAGTATGACTCTGACGTGATTCACCTGTCCCGCATCGGAATTCCCGAAGTCGTCAAGGTGTGTGACGAGCTGATCGCGATGCCCCGCGCGCAGCGCGCCGAGCTCGGCCCCATGCACCCGGGCCGGGTGCCGGTGATCGGCGGCGGCGCGGTCGTCGTCGAGGAATTGGCCCGCGAATTCGGTCAGCGGGCGGGCATCACGGAATTGGTGGTCAGCGAGCACGACATCCTGGACGGCATCGCTTTAGCTATCTGACGCCGAGCGTGGGGGATTTCGAGGAGATTCGAGACTCCCTCGTCAACCCCCACGGTCGCCGATCGAAACTCTGGCTAGACCTTGCAATTCGGGCGGTTGTGGCAGTGGTGTCCGTCGCGGCAGGCGTTGCACTGACAGCCACAGGTCGACACGTTCTTGGTGGAAACCTTCATTACTGATCACCCCTGTTTGTCTCGGCTTATCGAGATATGACTACCTCACCATAGTTCGATCACGGGGCCGCGTGAAGGTCGTCGGACAGACCGACGGCCGGAACCAGTCCTTGCGAGACTGACTTCCGGCCGTCGGCTCGGGGTGATTCAGTTGGCTGTGTCGTCCGACGTCTGGACGATGGGCGCGGCCGGGGCGGCCGGGGCGCCGAGCTGGCGGGCGACGAAGTCCGCGGCCTGGTTGGCCATGCCGTTGAACTTGTACGCGCTGTGGGCGGAGCGGTCCATGCCGCCGCCACAGATCGGGTCGCCGGGGGCACACAGCTGGATGGTCTTGCCGGCGTAGGCGCCGCCGATGTTGATGGCCGGCGCTCCGCGGTCGGCGACGCTGAGCACGAAGGGGCTCGGGGTACCGAACAGGACGACCGCGGCGACGTGGGAGGCGACCGAGGCGGGCATCGGGCCGCTGATGCCGGCGGGCAGGACGAATCCGGCCGGGACGCTGCTCATGGTGCTGTAGCCGGCCACGGCCGCGCCTTGGGAGTAGCCACCGATGACGATCTTGGTGGCGGGGCAGCTGGCGGCGATGGACTCGATGCGGTTGGTGGCGTCGGCGACACCGTCAGCGGCCTGGCCGAAGTCCAGGGAGGCGGGGTAGTTGACGCCGTAGGCGTCGATGTTGCGGCCAGGCATGCGGGCGTTCAGTGCGTCGACGAAGGCCTGACCGGTGGCTCCGACGCCGGGGGCTTCGAAGGTGCCGCGGGCGAAGACGACCTCGACGTTCGCACAGGAGTCGTCAGCAGCATTGGCGGTCGCGACCGGTCCGGCGATGGCGCCGACGACGATCGTGAATGCAGCCACGGCGGTCAGTGCCACCTTGTTGGCCGCGGTACGAATGGCGCTCATGTTGTTTCCCCGTCCTTGAAGTACCAGTTGCCTGGTATAAGCCGAACGGGTGAGCTGCGATTCCACAGGGTCGGTGTGACGTACCGCATACCTAGCGTGACTAAGCATCGGGGATGAACTGCGGGCCGGAATACGTTTGGTTAACGCTTTCGCCGGCGCTCCGCGTGTGGGTGCCTGTAGGCCATGTTCGATCTGAAGGCGTCAACTTTCACTGACGGTCAGGGAAAGTTGACGCCTTCCAATCGAATGTGCCGGGGAGAGTCGACGCGACCGTGCAGTCAAGCGCTCAGGTCAACCTGACTTCGCAGGGCTCTTCTTGGCTTTGACGGCTGCTGGTGCCGCCGCCGGAGCCGCGGAGACGGGAGCGGAGGCGGGGGCAGGAACCGCAACGTGCGCTGACGGGGTGATGACCGGCCGGCACATTTCGATCGCCTTCTCGGTGTACACGCGGTAGCCGAAATCCGGGTTGTAGCCGTGGATTTCGGGGGTGTCGAGGTCGCGTAGGAAGGTGAGGATCTCACGGCTGAACACCTGGCCCGGCACCAGCACGGGGAAGCCCGGCGGGTACGGCGTCACGAACGTCGCCGAGACGACGTCCACGTCGTTGTCCAACTTCTCGAATACCTCATCAGTGGTGAGGTATTCGCAGTTGGTGTCGGTGTAGGACAGGTAGAAGGCGCGGCGCACATCGCCTTCCGGCGTGGGCACGGCGCCGTTGGTCCATGTCACATCGCAGAACACCGGATGGAAACCGCTGAAATTCGGCAGCGAGGCCGACGACGTGGTGAGGCGTCGCACCTTCTGCTCGAACCGGCTGCGCTCACCGAGGCCCATCTCAGAGACCGATTCGTCGAGCTCCGTCGCGATCTTCACCAGCACTTCGACCAGGAAGGCCACCGAGCTCCGCGTGGTACCGATGTTCGTCATGAACAGCACCGTGTTCCGCGAAGTCTTGTTGATCTGCACGCCGTGCCGGTCCATCAACTGCTCGCGTTTGAAGGTGTCGCCGTCGTAGCCGGTGTGCCCGATGGACAGGGTGATCCGGGACGGGTCAAGCACGAATTCGTCCTTGCCCCAGGCGGTCATCATGTTCTGCAGACCGGAGCGCAGCGGCTGCTCGATGTGGCTGGCCCGGAATTCATCGGGGATCAGGTCCGAGGTGCGCAGGCACCGCATGTACTTGCTCAGCAGCGGGTGGTTGTCGATCGCGTCCCGCAACTGCATGGCGTTCTCGATCTGGCGCTGCACCAGCTCGACGCCCTCCAGGGCGACCTGCCGACGGCCCAAATCCAGCGACGCCAGAATCTGGTAATTGGGTGAGGTCGACGTGTGTGCCATGTACGCCTCGTGGAAGGCTTCGGCCACCTTCTGCTCGAAGTCCTGGTCGAACACGTGGATCATCGAACCCTGGCGCAACGAGGTCAGCGTCTTGTGCGTCGACTGCGACGCGTACACCCGCACGCGCGCCTTGGCGGGGTCCGGGATCAGCCGGCGCTCGAGCAGTTCCTGGTCGGTGGGTGGCTTTTCGATGTCGGCCGTCAATTGCTTTTGGTACGTGGCGAGGTACTCGGGGTCGGCCAGCTTGTCGCGCAGTCGACGCGCGGTCGCCATCGCGGTGCGGTCCCGGTACACGGGGTGGAACCGCGCGAACGCGAACCATGCTTCGTCCCAGAGGAATACGAGATCGGGCTTGATGGCCAGGCATTCCTCCATGACGCGCTGTACGTCGTAGACGATGCCGTCGAAGGTGCAGTTGGTCAGCGAGATCATCTTGACGCGGTCGAGCTTGCCGGCATTCTTGAGTGCCAACAACTTTGACTTGATCTCGCGCAGTGGCACCGCGCCGTACATGGTGTAGTCGGGCAGCGGATACGCCTCGAGATAAATGACGTTGGCCCCGGCCATCATCATCCCGTAGTGGTGCGACTGGTGGCAGTTGCGGTCCAACAGCACGATGTCCCCGGGCGCCACCAGCGACTGGGTGACGATCTTGTTGGCCGTCGACGTGCCGTTGGTGACGAAGTAGGTGCGCCGCGAACCGTATGTCTCTGCCGCCAATTGCTGCGCTTCGCGCAGTGGCCCGGTCGGCTCCAGCAGCGAGTCCAGTCCGCCGCAGGTAGCGGACGTCTCGGCCATGAACACGTCGAGCCCGTAGAAGCTCACCATGTCTTTTATCCAGTGCGAGTTGACAATTGACTTGCCCTGGCTGATCGGCAGCGCGTGGAACACCCCTGTGGGGCGGTGGCTGTACTGCTTGAGCGCACTGAAAAACGGTGTGCGGTAACGCTCGGCGACGCCTTGCAGAATGGACAGGTGCAGTTCGAGCACACCCTCGCGGGCGTGGAACACTCGGCGGAAGTGGGGGCCGAGCCGGCCGGCGATGTCTTCGACCTCGATCTCCGTCATGAGATACAAGTCGAGTTCGGGCCGCAGCTCCTGCAGCGACGACGCGAGAATCTGTGCGCGCTCGTCGGGCGACTTGTGGTCGTCCAGCACCGCCGACACCTTGGTGTCGACAAACTGTGCCAGCGTCGAGAGGTCGCGCTCGGACTGGTGGCTGAACCGCCGCCGGATCACGACGGCCTGGAGGTTGACGTTCAATCGGGCCGCGATCAACGCCTCGTCGCCGCTGGCGACCACAACCAGCTCGTAGACGAACTCGTCGTCGGGCCGGCGCCAGCTGCGAACCTCCGCGCGCAGCGCCTGCTCCTGGGCCTCGGTCATCTTCTCGACGATCAGCACCTCGAAGTACAGCTGTTCCCGGCGGGTGACGGGCTGCTGCTCCAGCGTGCGCGGGTCGGTGGGGAACATGTCCGTGTCGTCCATACCGGCGTTGTCGATGTCGCCGGTCCGGTAGGACTCGGTGGTGAGCGCCCGATTGATCCGGGCGACCGTCTTCGAGAACTTCTCGTAGCTGCCGGCGTTGAACAGTCGCTGCACCATGCCGAATTGGAGAGCACCGGGGTAGGCCCAATAGGGCTCCAGTGGCGTCAGGGTGGCGAGCAGCTCCCGGCAGATGCCGGCGTACTGCTCCTTGAGATCACCGACGGTGGTGGTCCGGGTCAGCCGGTCCGCAGCCTCTTCGAGGCGGCACCAGGAGTCACCCCGTAGTTGCCAGACACTGTTGTACGCGCGCGAATTGTCAACCATTGCCAGCCTTTTCACAGGTACCGTCGGTGGGAGAGCGTCGCGCTTAAACCTTCCACTTCTTAGCCGCCGAATGTTGGCTTGTGTGCGAAACTTCAGCGAAATCTCGGCCACAACCCGACGCCCGGCGGGCTACTGCTGGAAGCGGTACCCCATCCCGGCCTCGGTCAGCAGGTGCTTGGGGTGTGACGGGTCGACCTCGAGCTTGCGGCGCAGCTGGGCCAAGTAGACGCGCAGGTAGTGGGTCTCCTTGGCGTATGCCGGGCCCCACACCTCTTTGAGCAGCTCCTCGCGGCCCACCAACTTGCCGCGGTTGCGTACCAGCATCTCCAACATGCCCCACTCGGTGGGGGTCAGGTGCACCTCGTTGCCGCTGCGGGTCACCCGCTTGGCCGCCAGATCGACGGTGAATGACGATGTTTCGACGACGGGCTCGTCGGTCTCGGACGCGGCAGCGCCGCGTCGGACGGCGGCCCGCAGCCGGGCCAGGAACTCGTCCATGCCGAACGGTTTGGTCACGTAGTCGTCAGCGCCGGCGTCGAGGGCCTCGACTTTGTCCATCGAGTCGGTGCGCGCCGACAGCACGATCACGGGAGCCGTGAGCCAGCCGCGCAATCCGGCCAGCACGTCGATGCCGGACATGTCGGGCAGGCCCAGATCCAGGATGACCACGTCGGGCTTGTGCTCGGCGGCCGCCTTCAATGCCTCGGCGCCGGTGGCCGCGACGGTGACGTCGTATCCGCGCACCGAGAGGTTGATCCGCAGAGCACGCAGAATCTGTGGTTCGTCGTCGATGACCAGAACCCGTGTCACGCCTGATCCTTTCCCGCGGCTGCCAGGTCTACCACGACGGTCAGCCCGCCGCCGGGGGTATCGGTGGCGGAGATCGTGCCGCCCATTGCCTCGACAAAGCCGCGCGCGACCGAAAGCCCAAGTCCCACACCGGTGCTGTTGTCTTGGTCGCCGAGGCGCTGGAACGGCGCGAACAGCTGCTCCTCGGTGCCACGGGGGATGCCCGGTCCCTCGTCGACGATCGTGATCAGTACCCGGTCACCGACCTGTCCGGCGTTCACCCGCACGACGCTGCCCGCGGAGTAGCGCAGCGCGTTGTCGATGAGGTTGACCAGCACCCGCTCCAGCAGGCCCGCATCAGCCAGCGCAACGGCGTCGCCTACTTCAACCTTCACCCGGTCGAGTCCACGGTGCCCGTAACCCGTTGTGACCCGGCTGATTCCGAGCAGTGCCCGCTGCACGACCTCTTCCATGTACACGCGCCGCAGCTCTGGCTTCACCACCCCAGCGGCCAGCCGTGAGGAGTCCAGCAGATTGCCCACCAACGCGGTCAGCTGATCCACCGATTCCTCGATGGTGGCCAGCAGCTCAGCGGTGTCCTCGGGGGAGAAGCCGACGTCCTCGCTGCGCAGGCTCGACACCGCGGCCTTGGCCGCGGCCAGCGGGGTGCGCAGGTCGTGGCTGACCGCGCTCAGCAGTGATCGGCGCAGTTCGTCGGCCTTGGCGATGGCCTCGGCGCGGCCGGCCTCCTCGACCAACGCACGTTGCCGCACCAGACCCGCCGCCTGACGGGCAACGGCGCCGAGTACCCGCCGGTCACGGGCCTCGGTCTTGCGTCCGGCCATCAGCAGCCAGTACTGGTCGTCGCTGACCTCGATGGCGGTGTCGGCAGAATCGACTGTGACACAGGGGTCTTTGCCGACGCAGGCGACGATCCCGTCTTCTTCGTGTAGGAGGCTGACGGCGCGTTGGGCGTAGGTTTCGCGCACTCGTTCCAGCAGCGTGTTCAGATCGGCGCCGCGTAGCACGCTGCCGGCGAACAGGGCCAGCAGTTCGGCTTCTTGAGAGGCATGGCGGGCTTCCTTGGATCGCTTGGCGGCGCCGTCGACCAGGGCGGCGACTGCCACCGCGACGGCGAGCAGCACCACGATGGTCAGCGCGCTGTCCGGGTCGGCGATGGTGAAGCTGTACCGCGGGGCGACGAAGAAATAGTTGAGCATCAGCCCGGACAACACCGCCGACAGTGCGGCCGGGGCGACGCCGCCGAGCAGCGCGACGACCAGTACGCCGATGAAGTACACGGCGCTCTCACCACCGACATGCAGGAACGGGTCCAGGAGTGTGGTGACGGCAGTGATGATCCCGGGTACGACGAGCGCGGCCAGCCACGACGTGAGGTGCCGCTGTCGGGGGGTGGCCATTGACCAGGACCAGCCGGGCTGGGACTGCTCATGGGTGACCATGTGCACGTCGATCTTCCCGGAGCGCTGCACGGTCTTGGCGCCGATGCCTTCGTCGAACAGCCGGGCCCAGCGCGAGCGTCGTGAGGTACCCAGCACCAACTGGGTGGCGTTCATCTCGCGCGCGAAATCCAGTAGGGCGCTGGGTACGTCACCGTCGCTGCCTCCGACGACGGTGTGCAGGGTGGCGCCGAGGCTGGAGGTCAGCTCGCGCACCTTGCCCATCTGTGGTGCGGAGACGCCCGTCAAGCCATCGCCGCGGACGACGTGTACCACCATCAGCTCGGCGCTGGATTTGGAGGCGATGCGCGACGCTCGCCGTACCAGGGTCTCGGATTCGGGGCCGCCGGTGACCGCCACCACGACGCGTTCGCGGGCTTCCCAGGTGTCCGAAATATTGTGCTCGGTACGGTATTTCGCGAGCGCGGCGTCGACCTGGTCGGCCAGCCACAGCAGCGCCAATTCGCGCAGGGCGGTGAGATTGCCCTGCCGGAAGTAATTGGACAGCGCGGCATCGACGCGTTCCGGCGCGTACACGTTGCCGTGGGAGAGCCTGCGGCGCAACGCTTCCGGCGTGATATCGACCAGTTCGATCTGGGCGGCGCTGCGGACGACGGCGTCCGGCACCGTTTCCTGCTGCTCGATGCCGGTGATCTGCGCGACGACGTCGTTCAGGCTCTCGAGGTGCTGGACGTTGACAGTAGAGATGACCGTGATGCCGGCGTCGAGCAATTCCTCGACGTCCTGCCAGCGCTTGGCGTTCTTGCTGCCGGGCGTATTGCTGTGCGCCAGTTCGTCGACCAGCACCACTTCGGGGTGGCGGGCCAGTACCGCGGGGACATCAAGTTCGGCGAACGTCCCGCCGCGGTAGTCGATGAACCGCGGCGGGATCCGTTCGATTCCGGCCAGTGCCTCGGCCGTCTTCTTGCGGCCGTGCGTCTCTACGACGGCCGCGACGACGTCGGTGCCCCGCTCGATGCGGCGGTGCGCCTCTCCGAGCATCGCGAAGGTCTTGCCCACGCCGGGGGCCGCCCCCAGGTAGATGCGTAACTCGCCCCGCTTGTCCGGCACGTCCATGTGTCCCATTGTCCAGTAGGTCAGCTGGTGGCCGGACGAAGTCCGGCAGATGACCCGAGCGGGTACCGCTTATCCAACGCCAGATTGAGTTGCAGGACGTTGACCCGCGGCTCACCCATGAAACCCAGGGCACGGCCACTTGTATTGTCCTTCACCAGCGCCCGGACCTGGTCAGCCGAGATGTGTCGGACCTTGGCGATCCGGCCCACCTGCAGGTCGGCGTAGTCGACCGAGATGTCCGGGTCCAGGCCACTGCCGCTGGCGGTGACGGCGTCGGCCGGAACCTGCGGGTCGGACGGCGCCGAGCCGCGAACCGCAACGATCTGCCCAGTCGTGTAATCCTCGCCGTACTTGGCACATTCGACGCGCACACCTTCATAGGTGGCGGCGAACGGCGCCTTGGTGGTCTCGCACGGCTGGTTCACGCTGATCACCCGAGTGGGGTTGATGACGTTGCCGGTTGCGTCGCGCGGACCAATGACCGACAGCACCGCGCCCACGGCGTCCGAGGTGCAGAACGGACGCGCGCCGGCGGCGTGGTCCAGGCCTTCGGTATCGGCGACACCGTAGCTACGGGTGCACACCTGGGTCAGCAGGCTGGCCTTGAACCCGGCATCGGCTGCCGACTTGCCGGCCTTGATCTGTGCCGGGTCACCGGGCGTGTCGACGATGCTCTCCGGGCCCAGGTTGCCGGCACCGCTGGCCGTCGGGTCGTACCCGTTGGTGCCGGCGTTGGACGGCCGACTCTGGAAGTACTGCGGCAGCACATTGCCTTTGGCATCGGTGAACAGCTGGCCGATCAGCGAGCTGCCGACGATCTTGCCGTTGGCTGTGACGATCGAGCCGTCGGCTTTGTCCTTGAGGCCGGGGATCTGGGCGAGACCCCAGACGACCACGGGATAGGCCAGGCCGGTGATGGCGGTCAGGACGAGCAGCGCGCGCAGCGCCGCCCAGTGCAGGCGAATCAGGTTGCCAATATTCATGATTAAGACATCCCAGGGACGAACTGAATGATCAGGTCAATGAGCTTGATGCCGATGAACGGGGCGATGATGCCACCCAGGCCATAGACATACAGGTTGCGGCTCAACAGTTTTGATGCGCTGCTCGGGGTGTATTGGACACCGCGCAGCGACAGCGGGATCAACGCGATAATGACAAGTGCGTTGAAGATGACCGCGGACAGGATTGCTGACTGCGGGCTGTGCAGCCGCATGATGTTCAGCAGGTCCAGACCCGGGAACAGGGCCACGAACATCGCCGGGATGATCGCGAAGTACTTCGCGATGTCGTTGGCGATGGAGAACGTGGTCAGGGCGCCGCGGGTGATCAGCAACTGCTTGCCGATCTCGACGATCTCGATGAGCTTGGTCGGATCCGAGTCCAGGTCGACCATGTTGCCGGCCTCTTTGGCCGCGGAGGTGCCGGTGTTCATCGCGACGCCGACGTCCGCCTGGGCGAGCGCGGGGGCGTCGTTGGTGCCGTCACCGGTCATCGCGACCAGCTTGCCGCCGGCCTGCTCCTTCTTGATCAGCGCCAGCTTGTCCTCGGGCGTGGCCTCGGCCAGGAAGTCGTCGACCCCGGCCTCGTCGGCAATCGCCTTGGCGGTCAACGGGTTATCGCCGGTGATCATGACGGTTCGGATGCCCATCTTGCGCATCTCGTCGAACCGCTCCCGCATACCCTGCTTGACGACGTCCTTGAGGTGGATGACGCCCAGCACCTCGGCCTGCCCATTGGCCATGCGGCCCACCACCAGGGGCGTGCCGCCGGCGGCGGAGATGCCGTCGACGATCTCACCCAGTTCGATGGGCACCGTGCCGCCGTTGGTGCGAATCCAGTCCGCCACTGAGCTGGCCGCGCCTTTGCGCAGTGACTGTCCATCCTCCATATCGACACCGGACATCCGGGTCTTTGCGGTGAACTCGACCCAGTGGGCTCCGGTCAGCTCGCCCGGGGTGCGGGCGCGCAGACCATAGGCATCCTTGGCGTACACCACAATTGAGCGACCCTCGGGGGTCTCGTCGGCCAGGCTGGACAGCTGCGCCGCATCGGCGAGCTGCTCGGCAGTGACACCGGGCACCGGGAGGAAGTCCGATGCTTGCCGGTTGCCCAGGGTGATGGTGCCGGTCTTGTCCAGCAGCAGGGTGTTGACGTCACCGGCAGCTTCGACGGCGCGGCCTGACATGGCCAGCACGTTGCGCTGCACCAGGCGGTCCATCCCGGCGATACCGATGGCGGACAGCAGCGCGCCGATGGTCGTCGGGATCAGGCAGACCAGCAGCGAGACCATCACGATGCCGGTGACGCCGAAGCTGTCCAGCGCCTGGGTGTCGGGCACACCCGGGTTGTTGGCCTTGGAGTAGATGGCCAGCGGTTGCAGGGTTGCGACGGCGAACACGAAGATGATCGTCAGGGCAGCCAGCAGGATGTTCAGCGCGATCTCATTGGGGGTCTTCTGCCGGTTGGCACCCTCGACCAGGGCGATCATCCGGTCGATGAAGCTCTCGCCGGGCTTCTGAGTGATCTGCACGACGATCCGGTCGGACAGCACGGTGGTGCCGCCGGTGACTGCGGAGCGGTCGCCGCCGGACTCCCGGATCACCGGTGCGGATTCACCGGTGATGGCCGACTCATCCACGGAGGCAATGCCTTCCACGACGTCACCGTCACCGGGGATGACCTGTCCGGCTTCCACCACGACGATGTCGCCCTGCTGCAGCAGCGGTGCGGCGACCTCTTCTTCGGTGCCGGGACGGCCGGGTGCCCAGCCCACCAGCTTGCGGGCGACAGCGTCGGACTTGGCCTTTCGCAGGCTGTCAGCTTGGGCCTTACCGCGGCCCTCGGCGACCGCCTCGGCCAGGTTGGCGAAAATGACTGTCAGCCAGAGCCAGAACACGATCAGCCAGGCGAACCAGCTTGAGTTGAGCACTGCCAGAACGGTCGACCAGACGGCGCCGACCTCGACGATGAACATCACCGGGTTGCGCCACAAGGTGCGCGGGTCCAGCTTGCGCACGGCGTCCGGCATCGACTTCCAGAGCATCTTCGGGTCGAGCAGGCCGCCCTGCACTCGGCTCTTGCCCTTGGCGCCCTGGGTCGGCGCGGGGTGGTCGGGGTCAGCGACCCCGACAGTTGCGGTTTTGGTGGACATTTAGTGGATTCCTTCAGCAAGGGGGCCGAGCGCCAGCGCCGGCAGGAAGGTCAGGGCGACCAGGATCAGCGTCACGCCGGCGACCATGCCGACGAATTGCGGACGGTGCGTGGGCAGCGTGCCGATGGACGGGGGAGTGCTGCCCTGCTTGGCCAGTGAACCGGCCAGCGCCAGCACCAGGATCATCGGCAGGAAGCGGCCGATCAGCATGGCCAGGCCCAAAGCCGTGTTGTACCAGACGGTGTTGACGGAAATACCGGCAAAGGCCGAGCCGTTGTTGTTGGCCGCAGAGGTAAAGGCATACAGCACCTCGGACAGCCCGTGCGGGCCGGAGTTCGCCATTGCCGCCCGCTCGCCTGGTAGCGCCATGGCCACCGCGGTTCCGGTCAGCACGATCAGCGGGGTGACCAGGAAATAGCTTGCGGCCAGCTTGATTTCGCGCGGGTTGATCTTCTTGCCCAGGTACTCCGGGGTGCGCCCGACCATGAGGCCGGCCACGAAAACCGTGATCACCGCGAGGATCAGCATGCCGTACAGGCCAGAGCCGGTACCACCTGGTGCGACCTCACCGAGTTGCATGTTGAACATCGTCATCATGCCGCCGAGCGAGGTGTAGGAGTCGTGGAACGAGTCGACCGCGCCGGTGGACGTCAGGGTGGTCGCGGTTGCGAACACCGCGGAATTGGCTACGCCGAAGCGCTGTTCCACGCCTTCCATGGCCGAGCCGACGGCGTTGGGGACGGTGCCGTGGTGCTGGCCCTGGAAGAGCATCATCAAGCTGACGCTGATGGTGGCCAGCGTGGCCATCACCGCCACGATGGCGTAGCCCTGCTTGCGGCTGTCCACCATGCGGCCGAAGGTGCGCGGCAGGGAGAACGAAATCACCAGCAGCAGAAAGATTTCCACCCAGTTGGTCCAGGCGGTGGGGTTCTCGAACGGGTGCGCCGAGTTGGCGTTGTAGAACCCGCCGCCGTTGGTGCCCAGTTCCTTGATGGCCTCCTGGCTGGCGACCGGTCCACCGGTGATGGTCTGCTGGGCGCCGGCCACCGTGTTGGCGATCTGGTCGTGCAGGTGGAAGTTCTCGATGGCGCCACCGGCGATCAGGATGAGCGCGGCAATCACTGCGAGTGGCAACAGGATTCGGATGGTGCCGCGCACCAGGTCGACCCAGAAGTTGCCCAATTCGGACGCGTGCCTGCGGGCGAACCCGCGGACCAGTGCGACGGCCACTGCCATACCTACGGCGGCGGAGACGAAGTTCTGCACCGTCAGGCCGGCCATCTGGACCAGGTGGCCCATAGTGCTCTCACCCGAGTAGGCCTGCCAGTTGGTATTGGTGATGAAGCTGACGGCGGTGTTCCATGCCAGGTCAGCGGTCATCGGGGTGGCCGGGTTGTTCAGGTGCAGCGGCAGTTTGTCCTGCACCAGCTGGAGGGTGAACAGAAACAGCACCGAGATTGCGGAGAACGCCAGCACGCTGCGGGCGTAGGCGCCCCAGTTCTGCTCGGCGTGCGGATCTGCTCCGATCGCCTTGTAGATGAGACGTTCGGCACGCGAATTCTTCTCGGACGTGTAGACGCGGAACATATAGTCACCGAGGGGCACGTGGACCGCTGCCAGCGCGATGATCAGGGCGATCAGGAAGATGATTCCTGAGGTGGTGCCGCTCACTAGAACCGCTCCGGGAACAGCAGCGCGGCGACCAGGAACAGCGCGGTCAACAGACACAGCACCAGGCCGATGGCGTTGGCGTAGTTCACAGGCGCTCCACCGCCTTCTGGATCAGGCCGAGCATCGCGAACAATGCGATGGTCAGCACGACGAAAATCGCGACAGACATGTTTTGGCTCCGTTTCGGGCGCGTCTGGGCGGCGCCCACCAGGCGAAGTAAACGCCGCGACAAGGGATCAGGCTCCGATCTTGATGCTTTCCTTACGGGCCCTGTGTGTTCATTTACGGAGTCCTTGCGGACCCAGTGACATGGGTCATATTCGGGGAGTATACCGGGGCGTGATTTGACTCGGATGGCCGGTGTTTTCCCAGTTCAGCAGGGTTTGTCGCATCATGTGGCCCGACGATCCGCCGGTGGTGCCCACCGTCTTTACACCCCAGAAACACGTGGGGCTTCTGGTGTCAGGAAACCGCTAGTCTTTGTGCGCGGTCAGGTCAAGACCGCGGCAGCGCAGAGACCGGGAGGCGCATCAGCTACGAGCTGCCGCGGCCGCAGCTGACGTCGTGCGGTGCCCAGTTCCGGGTAGGTGGTGTCCTCGACGCGTGCAACCGGCTAACGTGCCATTCGTGTGGGGTCGATCACCCCTCGAACTCGGGAGGCATTGGTGTTCGACGTCGTGGGTGGACTCCGCCAGAAACTGAACCATCTGGCGGAGTCCGCGACCGCGGTACGCCGGTTGTATGAGACCGGCTTGCTGGATCTGGCCAACCCCGGGGTCATGCTGGAGACCGCGAAGAATGCGCCGATATTCGGCCCTCAGGCGTCGATGGCCATCCAGGGCGGGCGCAAATACGCGGGTCTGCCGGCGCTGGTGGATGAACGCGGCACGCTGACCTACCGGCAGATCGACGACCAGTCCTGGGCGCTGGCCCGCGGGCTCCGGGGCCTCGGAGTGACCGAAGGCTCTGTGGTCGGGCTGCTGTGCCGGGACCATCGTGGCCTGATCCTTGCCATGGTGGCGTGCGGCAAGCTCGGGGCCCGGTTGGTGTTGATGAACACGGGGTTCGCCAAGCCACAGTTCGCTCAGGTCTGTGAGCGCGAAGGCGTCAAGGTGGTGCTGCACGACAGCGAGTTCCTGGGACTGCTCGACGCCCTGCCCGCGGATATGCCGCGCGTGTTGACCTGGGTGGATGAGGGCCATGAGGTGCCTGGCTCGGCACAGACCCTCGACGCGATCATTGCGGCCAATTCCACTGAGCCGCTGCCTGCGCCCAGCAAGGCGGGTGGCTCGGTGATCCTCACCAGCGGGACGACAGGCTTGCCGAAGGGTGCGCCGCGCAGCTCGGTGTCACCGTTGGCGACGGCGCAGATCATCGACCGAATCCCGTTCCCGCGCAAGGGAACCATGGTCATCGTGTCGCCGATCTTCCACAGCACCGGTTGGGCGACCTACACCGTCGGCGCCGCGCTGGGCAACAAGGTGGTGACGGCCCGGCGATTCAACGCTGAGCGGACCCTGCAGCTGATCGCCGAGCACAAGGCCCAGATGCTCGTCGCGGTGCCGACGATGCTGCACCGCATCGTCGAGCTGGGTCCCGAGGTCATCGGCAAGTACGACACGTCGTCGCTGACCACGATCCTCATCGCCGGATCGGCGTTGAGTCCGGAGCTGTCCAACCGGGTCCAGGACACCTTCGGTGATGTGCTCTACAACTTGTACGGCTCGACCGAATGCGCCATTGCCAGCGTCGCCACCCCGGCTGAACTGCGTCTCGCCCCAGGCAACGCAGGACGGGCACCGGTGACGTGCGAGGTGGTGCTGTACGACGAAAACGACCGGCGTATCAAGGGAAACAACCGCCGCGGTCGCATCTTTGTCCGCAATGGTGCACCGTTCAGCGGTTACACCGACGGCCGGACCAAGCAGATCATCGACGGCTACATGTCCAGTGGCGACATGGGGCATTTCGACGACCATGGGCTGTTGTTCGTCGACGGCCGTGACGACGACATGATCGTCTCCGGCGGCGAGAACGTGTTCCCTCAAGAAGTCGAAGAGCTCCTCGCCGAGCGCGACGACATCTATGACGCCGCCGTGGTCGGTGTCGATGACGTCGAATGGGGGAAGCGCCTGCGGGCATTTGTCGTTTCGCAGCCGGGCGCGGCGCAGGACGCCGACGAGATCAAGGCCTTCGTCAAGAACAATCTCGCGCGGCACAAGGTGCCACGCGACGTGGTGTTCATCGATGAGCTGCCGCGCAACACAACCGGCAAGCTGCTGCGCCGGGTGCTGATCGAGATGGACGTCTAAGGCAGGTTTGCCGAGCACAGCTTTCCGTTGAGCTTGCGATGAGCTTTCGCGCGATCGCGAGTCATTTCCGGAGCAATGTCGAAATCGGCCCCGCCCGTTCGACGTGTATGTGAAGGATTGACTCGACGACGAAAGGTCACCGCAATGCGCTACATGGGTTTGGTCATTATGGATCCCAACCAGGGTCCGCCTCCGCAGGCGCTGATGGACGCGATGGAGGTGTACGTCGGCAAGAACGCCGCTGACGGCATCTATGTCGATGGTGGCGGTTTGGGACAGGGGGAGAACCGGATCGGCTACCAGGTCCGGTCCGGTCAGCTCAGCACTACCGACGGGCCTTTCGCCGAGGGCAAAGAGATCATCGGCGGCTACGCCATGCTCGAGTACCGCAGCCATGCCGAGGCCGTCGAAGGTGCCCGTTCGTTCACCGAGCTCCATCGGGAGCACTGGCCCGAGTGGGAGGGCCGGGTTGAAATGCATCTGATCGAAGGGGCTCCCGACCAGGAACCGGGTGCTTGTCCTCGGTGACCAACGGCCCCGGATGTGCCGGCTCGGCCGGCGCTGAGGCCGTGACCGCCGCGTGGCGTGCCGAATCGGCACGCCTCGTGGCGGCGCTGACTCGCATGACTCGCGACATCGACCTCGCTGAGGACGTCGCGCAGGACGCGCTCGTCGCCGCGCTGGAGGAATGGCCCGACCGCGGCATTCCCGCGAACCCCGCCGCATGGCTCATGACAGCGGCGAAGCGACGGGCCATCGACCACATCCGCCGCGCCGAGACGCTGCGCCGCAAGACCGAGGAAGTCGGGCACCGGCTGGAGGAGGTCGACATGCCGGATTTCGAGGGGCAGCTCGACTTCATCGAGGACGACGTCCTTCGGCTGATGTTCCTGACCTGTCACCCCGAGCTGCCTGCGGCGTCGCGCGCGGCGCTGACACTGCGGCTGGTGTCCGGACTGAGCACGGCTGAGATTGCCCGCGCCTTCCTGGTGCCGGAATCGACGATGGCGCAACGGATCAGCCGCGCGAAGAAGAGCCTCATCGGCGTGGACATGGAGCTGCCGGTCGGGGCTGAGCGCGTCGATCGTGTGGACGATGTCCTCGCCGCCATCTACCTGACCTTCAACGAGGGCTACGTCGCGACTGCCGGCGAAGACTGGACGCGCCCGGACCTGTGCTTCGAAGCGATCCGGCTGGCGCGCATGGTGGCCGCCATGGTTCCGGACCTCCCGGATGTTCTTGGGCTGCAAGCACTTGTCGAACTTCAGGCGTCGCGGATTCCGGCTCGAGTCGATCGCGATGGTGCGCCGGTGCTGTTGGACGATCAGGACCGGGCCCGCTGGGACCACCTACTGAGGCGCCGTGGACTTCAGGTGCTCGAGCGCGCCGAGAAACTCGCCGAGGCGGGCACTCCCGTCGGGACCTATTTTCTGCAGGCAGCCATCGCGGCCTGTCATGCCCGCGCCATGCGGGCCGAGGACACCGACTGGCAGCGGATCGCGGACCTGTATGACGTGCTGGCCCTCGCCGCGCCGGGCCCCGTCATCGAGGTCAACCGCGCGGTGGCGCACGGACGTGCTCATGGAGCGGAAGCTGGGCTCGCCGTGCTCGACGCGCTCGGTCCCGATCCGCTGCCCAGGTCACCGCTGCCGGCTGCGGTGCGCGGAGATCTGTTGGAGCGCTTGGGCAGAACAGCGGAAGCGTCGGCGGCGTTCGCTCACGCCGCGACGCTCAGTAGCAACGAGGCCGAGCGTTCGCTGCTGCTGCGTCGGAGCGAACAACCTAGGCCGGCTTCTTGGTCAGGTCCGCGTTCTCGTCCTCCTGGATCGCCACGCCGTCCTTCTGCGAGGTCGATTCGATCGATCCGATCGACGAGTTCAGATCGGTGATGCCGCTGGCGTCGCCGCCCTTCAACTTGTCGAACGCGGCCTGGACGGTGTCGCCGAGCTTGTCGAGCGGCGCGATGATCGCCTTGCACAACGTGGGATCCGCCTGCACGTCGGTCGCGGCCAGGCGGACCTCGCGCTTCACGAACAGCGCGGCGAGGCCACCTTTGATGAACGCCGTGACACGGCCGTTGGCGCCCTTCTTGAACGTGCCCGCCTGGAACGGCTTCCACAACCAGCGGTGGAAGGCGCCGAAGGCCAGGCCGCTGTGCGCGACGAACTTGGTCTTGGCGAACGACGTGGTGGCCTGCGCCGGGCAGGTCTGGGAGATGGGTGCGGCGTCACCGGCGTCACCGGCCGGGTCGGCGGGGATCGAATCCGACGAGGTGGCGTTGTTTCCCGTCGATGCCTGTTTGTGCCCGCAGCCGCCCACCAGCAGGACGACCGGGATGACCAGGACTGCGATCAGACGGACCAGCGTGTTCACGAGTTACCCCCAGCAAAGATGGCTCGGTTCCAGGACCGCGCGAAGTTAGCACTCGAAGCTGGGTGTTTGGTGGCGGCCGGTGGCTTCGACGTGTCTGCTCAGAGAGGCAGACCGGCTTGGGTCTGCGAGAATCGTTCGAAAAGTACGCTTTCGCTTCCCTGAGGTGCGAGCAACACTTATATTGACGAATACGTAACAATCTTCCTGTCGTAGTCGCCTTGAGTTTTCCCGGAGCCATGGAGGCCCAGTGACTGCCGAAACCTTGGCACCTGAGCCGATCACTGGTGGCGAGTTCACGGACGCCGACTACACCCGGGGCATGGAGCGCCTGATGAAGGCGGTCCAAGAACTGTCGATGGCTCGCAGTCTGCCCGACGTCCAGCGCATCGTCCGTACATCCGCGCGTGAACTCACCGGCTGCGATGGCGCCACCTTCATCCTCCGGGACAACGGCAAGTGCTACTACGCCGACGAGGATGCCATCGAGCCACTGTGGAAGGGCATGCGATTCCCGATGGAAGCGTGTGTCAGCGGTTGGGCGATGCTGAATAAGGACGCGGCGGTGATTTCGGACATCTACCAGGACCCCCGCGTGCCGCACGAGGCCTACCGGCCCACCTTCGTCAAGAGCATGGTGATGGTTCCGATCCGGACCCTCGATCCGATCGGGGCCATCGGCAATTACTGGTCGTACGAGCGGCAGCCCACCGGGAAAGAGATCGGACTGCTCCAGGCCCTGGCTGATTCGACGTCGATCGCGATGGAGAACGTTCAGGTCTATACCGAACTCGAAGAACGGGTGCGTGACCGCACGGCCGATCTCGAGAAGGCCAAGGCGGAAATTCACCAGCTGTCGATCTCCGATGAGCTGACCGGACTGCTGAACCGCCGCGGCTTCTTCTTGCGCGCCGAACCTGCTCTTGAACTGGCAAAGCGCAACGGACACAGCTGCCTGGTGGCCTTCCTCGACGTCAACGGGCTCAAGCGCGTCAACGATGAGTACGGCCACGAAATGGGCGACGAGCTGATCCGCGATGTCGCCGGGGTCTTGCGTACGACGTTGCGCACGTCCGACATCATCGGGCGGATGGGCGGAGACGAGTTCTGCGTCCTGGTCTGCGATCCGGAAGGCGACCTGCCGGTCCTCCGGAAGCGGATATTCGACGCATTCCAGACGTTCAACGACACCCGGGATCGCGTGTACCAGCTATCCGCGAGTGTCGGCCTGCTCCACGTCTGGCCGGCCGACACGTGCTCACTCGAACAGTTGCTGGCCCGAGCCGACGAACTCATGTACGAGGACAAGCGCGCCAAGCCTGGGTGGCGATGAAATCGATCTGATTGCGGTGCCACGCTGGTTCAATTGTCTGCGTAGGGTGCGGGCGTCGACGACGGGCGGGGGAACGCCATGTCAGATCTTCTCGTAGAACTTCGCCAGGCGATCGACCGGGATCAACTCTCGCTTGTCTATCAGCCCAAGTTTGACGCGCGCACGGCCGTGGTTGTGGGGGTGGAGGCGTTGTTGCGCTGGCGCCATCTCGACCGCGGTGTGCTGCGGCCCAGCGAGTTCCTGCCGTTGGTGCGTCAGCACGGACTGATGGAGCAGGCAACGGGTCTGGTGGTCAACATGGCACTCGACGATGCGGTGCGGTGGTACACCGCGGGAGTGGAAGTGCCTGTGGCAGTGAACCTTTTCGCGCCATTGCTGAGCGACCTGAAGCTGCCGGACCAGCTGTGCCAGGCACTGGACTCGCGCGGGTTGGCGCCGTCGGCGCTCACGGTGGAGATCACCGAAGATCTGTTCGTCGACAACATGGAAGACACCCGAACAGTGCTGGCTGACTTGGCTGCCCGCGGCATCAGGGTCGCCCTCGACGACTTCGGCACCGGCTACTCCGCGCTTACGTACCTGTCCGACCTGCCGATCGACGAAATCAAGCTGGACCACGACTTCATCGCACGGGTCACCGTCGACGACCGCGCCGCCTTGGTGGTGCGCACCATCATCGACCTCGCGCACAAGCTCGGTTTCGCCACCGTCGCGGAAGGCATCGAGAGCGCCGAATCCGCCAAGCAGTTAACGGATTTCGGGTGCGACGTGCTGCAGGGGTACTTCTTCAGTCCGCCGCTGCCGGCTTCCGAGCTGCAGGACGTGCTGGCCGTCCGTGCCCGTCCGGTGTCGTAGGTACCGACCTGAGTGTGAGCCTGACCGGGGGCGGGTTCAGCGGGCTGGTGTCCACGTCATAGGTTGATAGCCGCTTGATCACCAAGCCCCCATAGCCCAATTGGCAGAGGCAGCGGACTTAAAATCCGCCAAGTGTCGGTTCGAGTCCGACTGGGGGCACTGAGAACGTACAGGTAGAGACGTTTCTGCGAGCGGTATCAGCTTCGAGATCCGAGTTCTCCGGCCTCGAAAAGCGATAGATTGACGATCGGGAGATCCGCAAGAAGTCCGCCGCTTCGGGAAGTTTCTCGACCCTGTGAGGCTGAAGTCGCCCAACTGACAACGATATGGGGGATGACTCGTGAGCATGGCATATCTGGCGCAACCTGATCAGCAGCAACAGCTGGAATGGCTCGACGGGGGCACGCTGGCGATCTTGCTTGACGGCAAGGCCACGGATGGCCAGTTGATGGTCGGGCGCTTCGATGTCAGCGAAGGTGAAGCGCCTCCGTACCACAAGCACACGCGTGAGGATGAGGTGTTCATGCTGATCAAGGGGACTGCGTTGCTGTGGTTGGACGATCAGGAGATGGAGCTGTCGGAGGGCGGAATCGTCTTCTTGCCCAAGAACATTCCGCACGCATACCGCATCACTTCCAAGAAGGCGGATCTGCTCATGATCAACACGCCGGCAGGAATCGAAGGCATGTTCCGTCACGCGGGTCGCGACAGAGCAATGCCGCGCCCGGAGGGCTTCGAAATCTCGCCCGAACGTTTGGTCGAGGGAGCGGATAAGTTCGGACAGATCATTCTCGGCCCCCCGCGCTAACCGCGTATCAACACAGCGAGAGCAGCGGTTATCCGTGTTGTTGGGCCTTGAGGTCGCCCGACAACGTCGTGGTCAGTCTCGCGGGCGCCTTTCGCTTCCGGTAAATCGGATCTCGGTGTCATGAGAATGTCAGAACTCATGCGACACGGCTGGGATTGCGATGGGACATGCTGCGAACATTTGTGCCGGTAGGCGATCATCCAGAGCTGTTCTGGCATAACGATAAACGCTCCAATTGAGACTTGAAATCCGCCAAGTGTCGATTCGAGTCCAACGGGGGGCACAGCGGCGGCGGTGGCTGCAAGGACCCTGGTGTTGTGGTTACCGCCGCGGGTGATCAGGGCGCAGCGGTCTCGGTTGGCGGCTGTTTGTGGGCCATGCTCGCGCGGGCTAATTGGCTGCTGCCGGAGAGCTTGCGTCATCCGGATGGCCTTCGTCATCGGGCGCCGGGAGCCGGCGGTTCAGCGCGTCGATTATTGGCGGTCAGCGATCGCCGCTGACCGTGACGTTCAAGCTGCTTTCCGCGGAGAGTTAATGGCGCGAACATTTCTGCATATCTGCTGGGGAAGGACATTTGACAAGCCGTCTATTTACTGTGAAGTCGGTTATTCTCTGCATCGCAGCGCAGTTTTGCGAAATCGGACACGCAGACGTCGCTTGTCGAATAGGTTGTTGCCGGCACTTCTGTCCTTCTCTGTTCTAAAAATGTAGGTCTTTTCGACACGTCATTCATCTGCGGCCGACAACCGACGGCTCGTGGACAGCCCGTTCAATATGGGGGAGTCGTTATGCCTAACGCGAGCAGTTTCATCACGGGTCTTCTTCAGAACTCGACAACGTCGATCAATCGGGCGACGTATGTTCCCCTGGCGGTCGCCGGCGGCGCAGCCAAAGACTCAACCAGAGCAGCAACGAAGGCGAATTTTGTTGCTTCGCTGCAGTTACAGCCTGGCGATGTGCAAGCCGTGCAGGGGGCCCATCGGACCGTAGACGCCGCCAAGGCGGGGCCCGCACCAACCGAGCCCTTCTGGAGCCTTTTGCAGCAGTTCGAAGGCACACCGATGGCATCGAGTCTGCCCGCGGTCAGCGCCTTCGCGGATGTTGCGCCAACTCATCTGACGGCGTTCAGTGACACTCTGAAAGCTCTCCGGCAACAGACCGTCGACCGCCTGCGTGCTGCTGACCCCGCGGGTACCAGCCCCGAGCTCGGCGCGGCGTTGATCGCGCTGAACGCGGCCAACGTGGCATCCCAGGCGCTCGCCAGCAACCTGCAGACCTCCGAAGTCGGGATGCTCAACCTCGAGCGTCTCGAGATGACTCCGGCTGGTATCGAACGAGGAGGGCTGATCAGCACCATTCCTCTGGCGCCCAAAGAGCGCACTTTTGTCGTGCAAAAGGAATGGTCGGTCACCACTCAAGAATTCACCAGCATCGTGACCGACTCGTTGGATAATTTCAGCGAAACCGGCGTCACCGAGAACACACAGATGACGCAAGCCACGACATCCCAGGTCGCGCACAGTAACCAGTTCAACGTCACCGCATCGGCAAGCGGCGGCATAGGCTTCGTAAGCGGTTCGACGACAACGTCGTTCGGCACGCAGGACAGCAATTCTGCGTCGGCGGCGCAGAGCCGCCAGGCGTCGGTTCAGACCACGCGGCTGGCGTCGTCGCGCGTGCGGCAATCACATAAGACCACCATCTCGACCACCACAACTGTGGGGACGTCGAACGCGACTTCCCGGCGGATCGAGAATCCGAGCGACACCGAGCCCATGCGCATCGACTACTACAGCATGATGCGCAAATGGTATGTCGCTCTGTACCGGTACGGCCTGCGGATGACTTACGACATCACCGTGCCCGAGCCCGGCGCTATGCTGCGATGGCCCTATGCGTGGATCGACTTTTATCAAAAGCAGCTGGGTCAAGCGTTCGTTTTTCCGCACACGCACGCATCGATAACCCCGGCGAACTACCTGAGCCTCGCGGACAAATACTCCGCGGACGTGCCGGCTCCGCCATCGCCGGACAATCATCTCATCGACATTGGGCCGGTCACCAATTCAGTTACCGACAAACAATTTCCCGCCCCGTTCAACGTGCCCGACGGATATTGGATCGAAAACATCTACTTCACTCATTGGCAAGGCGACACCAAAGCCGGCGGCTATCCGTTCACGCTTGTGGGCGGTCCGACGCTGACCTCTGCCAACCAGGGCAAGGACATCTGCGCGGGCGGCCACTACCTGTACCACCAGACCGGTGCCCAAACGCTGGTGTCGTTCTGGGACAGTTCCAGTCAGGAAGGCGACGTCATCCTCTATTTCAGGGTGATCTGCAAGCCAACCGCAGCCGCCATGGCGCAGTGGCAGGCCGCCGTGTGGACGGCTCTCTACAACGCCGCGCAACAGCAGTACTACACACAACAAGCGGGCTTGAGCGCCCAGATCACCGCCATCCAGAACTCGATCGCCAACGTCGACACGCTGACCTTGCGGCGAGAAGAGAACGACGAAATCATGCGCTGCGTACTGAAGTGGCTCCTCGGGCCGCAGATCAACTTCGCGTTCATGCCTCCGTCAGTCCAGAAGGCTTTCCTGGCCGCCGCGGTTGCGGCAGGCGACGGGGTCGCGGAGTACCCGTACGGCATCGATTTCGCCGATAATCAGTCCACGTTGACACCGACCCAATGGGCCGCTATCGGCGGTGAGCAGCAGATGATCAGCTTTATCAACGAAGCGATCGAATGGGAAAACGTCACCTACTTCACATATTCGTATTTCTGGGACTACCCAGGCTGTTGGAACTTCATCCGGAACCTTCAGCACGATGACAAGACACGTCAAGCCTTCCTTCGAGCCGGCAGCGCCCGGGTTGTGCTGACGGTCCGAAAAGGCTGGGAGGCCGCGTGGGCCTACTTCGTCTACACCGGCGTGGTGCCACCCAACAATGATCCTCAACTGCCGGCGCTGAATCACCCGTACATGACCATCGCCCAGCAGATCGCCGCCTACGACGACACCAACTACCCGGGCATACCAGCCGCGAATCCCGACGGCGGCGGACTCGTTGACGACGGCACCCCCCAGACCGGCACGACGTGCCGGACGAACATTCAGGGACCCTCCTCAGCTCCGGTCGAGATTCCGGTGGATGACGCAACGGATTTCGTGGCTGGGGCCAGTTTGATCATCGACACGTGGGACTCGCACATAGACCCCAGTACCGGCTTGAGTACACAAGAGACGCAGACGATTACGGCAGTGACAAAGAGCCCGGCATCCATCACCGTGGTC
The DNA here is from genome assembly GCF_010730955.1 of Mycolicibacterium aubagnense. NCBI lineage: Bacteria > Bacillati > Actinomycetota > Actinomycetes > Mycobacteriales > Mycobacteriaceae > Mycobacterium > Mycolicibacterium aubagnense. The sequence continues at coordinate 4,408,185 of NZ_AP022577.1, forward strand.
GGCTTGAAGCACTCCCATACCGGACCCTTCCCGGTGGTTCAGGCAGGTGCCAAAGGCACCTTGATCGGCGAGTGGTTCGAGTACACGCCGACATCGGGCACCGATATCGATGTTGTGTTCAATCCCCCGACCGACACCGTCGCGTAACTGGGTATGGCCGCCAGCAGAGCACCGGTGAGGGTTCGGTGACGCAGCAAGTCATCATCGTGTTCGGAGTCGAGATCCGTGACTACTCGTGGACCAAGGACGTGAAACCCTTTGTCGCGCAATACTGCGGTGTGAAGGCCGGTTCGAGTGACACGTTCACCTACCCGAAAAATGCCACCGGCTCGGCTGTCGCGTACGAGATTCACATCAAGTTTGAGTTTGCGGATTTCGCGGCTGCTCTCGACACCGCTGACGCCATCGTGATGTACAACGGGCATTCGCGCTACGGGCAGGGCCCGTCGTGCGGTCCGGCCAACACTCCGACGCTGCCCGATAAGAAGAACTACCCGGTCAACCCGTGGGGCGTGCACTACCGGATGGGCTACGACGCGGTCAAAGCGCACTGTCTCGAGGACATCATGCATCACTCGATACTGCCGACCGAGTATGACTTACCCAACGGCAAGTCGACGTTTCTGCCCAGGGCGTTGGTGAAGGCCGCGGAAAATGCCAACAACGTTCCGCCGGGCGCCGGTTGCTTCACCAGCGGAGCGTGGCGGGCGTTCGATTCGTGCCAGGGCGGCCTGGCGAAGAAGACGACTTCCCGGGGCGACACACCGTTGCAAGGTAGGCACTACTACGCGGCGATCCACGGGACCGGCCCCAGTCGATGGGATGTTATCGACGGCCCGAAAGATGAATTCTTGTCGGCGGTGTCCGTCGGTTCGACCGATCTCGACAAGACGAAACTCAAGTGCAAACTGCTCATCATGGCGGCGTGTTCCAGCCGCGTGCACTTCTTGGATGCTCTCGCGAGGCAGCGGGATGCAGAGCAGTCCAAGTGCAAATTCATCCTCGCCAACTTCCTCGCGTGGGAGGTCTTTCCGCTGGTCTTCCTCAGGCAGGTGCTCCTCCGGGGTCTCGATCCCACGACCCTCGACGGGATGAAGACGTTGGTGAAGAAGTTCAACGCCGAGGACGGCTCCGGATATGTCGGACTGTATTGAGGTGATCACCGGTGGCCGTTGACCCAAAGCTTCTCGCGGAGCTGTTGAAGACGCCCGAGACTGAAGATGTCACGCAGTCCCCGATCGTCAGCGATCTCATCAAGGATCCAGCTAATGCGGACGGCCTGGTGAGTTCGCTCGACGCCGATGCCGCGCTCGAAGTGCGCAACGCGCGACTCATCCTGTGCGAGTTCGATTCTCGGGCGATTCGGGCCCTGTTCACCGGCGTCTCGAGCGCGAAGGCTAACGGACGCCAGCAGCGACTGCAGGTGCTGTGGACGTTGTTGGCGACCGAAAGTCCGTCGACCATTCGTGAATCGCTACGAGGCGTAAAGGACCGCCTCAATCTGCTCCTCGACGACCGCGCCTCTCTGCCCGATGTCGGGCCCGACTACATCGAGCAAGACGTGCGCGGCCGACTCTGCGACCTGACTTACATCGTCGTTCAGCAATTACTGTCACCGACATTCGACCAGTCGCTGTTCCGGTCGCTCGACAACGCGGGCCGGGACCGCGAGATCACGACGTTGAAGAGGAGCGATCTCAGCGACGCCGTGTCTTAGACGTCGATTTGTCGTCAGCGGTCGAAAATCCGCACGGTGACCGTGACGGCCACGCGGCTGGCCGTCGACGTGGGTGCCACGAAGGTGTGATGACGTTGCCGCCTCCGTCGCGGCGTCTCCGCTAGAACTCGATCCACCTGGGACTAAAGATCGATCTTCGGGCGATGGTCCTGCGTCGTCAGCGCGGCGATCGTAAGAGGCGTCAATCAGGCCAAGGAAGCACGGAGGGAAGGCGCAGTCATGATGTACGCACAATTTGCAATGCTGGCGCTGCTCCTGGTGATGCTGGGTGCAGCCGGGTGCGCGATGGTGTCGCGTCTGCTCCGCATCCGCCCCACACGGCTGTCGGACCAACGAGCGGTACCTCTGATATCTAAACCTCATCGAACGCGTTTGGCGCCAAGGGATTACCGGACCGGCGCCTCGGCCAGATTGACGGGTCTGCGACTGGCCATCGAACGGTCGCATGCCAGGCGGGCGCAACGACGTCGTAAGCAAAAGGAGTTCCAAGCCTGGCTGGAGATCACCTCCGAACCACTGTGATGACGGACCAAACCCGACGCGGAGCGGTGTCACCGTCCTACGATCGGTCGGTATGACCCGAAAGCTCGCGTTGATCTCGGCCCTCACCGCCTTGGCCCCCGTCATCCCGACCATCGCATCTGCACCGGCAACCGCAGCACCGTGCCCCGATGTCCAGGTGGTGTTCGCGCGCGGCACCAGCGAGGGGCCAGGCCTGGGCAGTGTCGGCAGCCCCTTCGTCGACGACCTGACCGCCCGGATCGCGCCGCGCTCCGTCGAGGCGACGCCCGTCGACTACCCGGCGAGCAACGATTTCGCCGTCAGCACGCCGGCCGGCGTCGATGCAGCGCGGGCCGTGATCGAGTCCACCGCGGCGAATTGTCCGAAGACGAAGATGGTGCTCGGCGGCTACTCGCAGGGTGCGGCGGTCATCGAAGGAGCCACCAACGCGGCACCGCAGCTCGCCAGCCACGTGGCCGCCACCGCGCTGTTCGGGGCGCCCCGCACCGGTTTCGCGGGCATGCTCGCCGGTGGACCGCTGCCCGAGCTGGCATCGCAGTACGCGGCCAATGCCATCGATCAGTGCGCCCCGGGCGACCCGATCTGCTGGGTCGGCGGCGGTTTCGACGTCGGCGCCCACGGTTCCTATGTGCAGTCCGGAAAGGTCACGGAGGCAGCCGATTTCGCGGCCAGCCGACTCTAGGTCGGAGATACTCGAACGACTCACGGACGACCGCGTTTGAAAGCGGCCAGACCATCCGCACCGCAGCTGCCTTCTCCTCGGCGCTATAGCGACGGCCGGTGGGCTTGTTTCGCGTGGGCGATTCCAAAGTCAGGGGCCGAGGGTTTCCAGAGCGATTCATATTCGGCATGCCAAACATCTTTGCGCTAATAGCTTTATGTAATTAATTACCTCAGATGGTTAACTTTCTGCCATTAAATTTCAATATCAAATAACGAAAAGGGCAGCGCAAGAATTTTCAAAAATTCCGGCGGAATTCGCCCCACACGGCGATCAGTGTGCATTAATTTGCGAGTTCACGTTACTGATTACTGAGGGGGAGTTATGCAAGCGTTTGTCCGGACCGGTATGACCAGCGGTGTGGCACTGATCGGAGCGAGTGCCATCGCGCTGTCACCGATAGTGGTGGCACCGCAGCAGGTGCACCTGCCGGCGATCCCGGTGTCGAGCATCGCGACCACGTTGACCGCGCAGGTCGATCCCATCAGCGCATGGGTGCAGGTTCTCACGGCATCGTTCAGCAACATTTCGGCCCTCGGCCAGCAGGTGTGGGCCGACCCCGCTCCCATCCTGAAACAGATCCTCACCAACCAGCTCGGCTACGCGAACACCACCGCCACGGCGCTGGGCGCCGCCGGCAACAGCTTCGTCACGGCCCTGCAGGGACTGCCACCGGCTTTCCAGCAGGCGGCTCAACAAATGGCCGCCGGCCACATCGACAGTGGCATAGCCACGGTATATGGAGCCGTGCTGGGGCTGGTGATAAACCCCGGCTTCGCACTGCTTGGAAGTGGGGTACTGGACATCCCCGGCAAGATTGCGCAGAACATCACCAACGTCGTCAAACTAGCCCCCACCCTTCTTGTCCAGGTGGGCTTTTCTTTGCTCTCCACGGCTTTCTCCGTCGAGAGCGCGTTTGGGGATACCGCGCAAGCGGTATACAACGGGGTGCACGCCGGCAACCTCGGGGCGGCGCTGAACGCGATCGTCAACGCCCCGGCCGTGCTCACCAACGCCTTCCTCAACGGGAATCCATCGTTGTTGGCCGCGGGGATTCTGACCGCGAGCGGCCCCGGAGTCCCGGGTGTTGTCGCCATGGTGGCCATCCGCATTCGCGACGCCATCGCGCAAGCGCTGGGCGCACCGGCGCCGGCCGCGGCGGCGGCCGCGTCCCTCGCGCCCGTCGCGGCGAAGGTGGCCGATGTTGGACCGGCTGCTCTGCCGTCGGCCGTCTTGTCGGGTGCGGCGGTCACGCTGGGCGCCGAGAAGGTGACGACGCCTGATACCGCGAAGGTGGCGGCGACGAAGACCGCCCCGGCAGAACCCGCCGCGACGGCGCCAGCCGCAGGGGCACCCACCCCGGCAGAACCTGCCGCGACTTCGCCTGAGACGCATTCCCCTGCAACCGAAACGAAGCCGGACTCGGGCACGACCTCCGGTGGCACTACCGCGCCAACCGGTGGCACCGGCACGACAGGTGGCACCACGACCGGTACATCCGGCACGGCCGGTGAGCCCACCAAGCCCAGCGGATCGACCGGGAGCCAGACGGGCTCGGGCAGCACCACCACGCCGAAGGGTGGCACCGACACAACAGGCGGCACCGGCACCACCGGCACCACCGGCGGCACCAAGACCAGTACACCCGGCACGACCGGTGAGCCCACCAAGCCCACCAAGCCCAGCGGATCGACCGGCAGCGAAACGGGCTCGGGCAGCACCACCACACCAAACGGTCTCACCAGCACCACCGGCGGCACCAAGACCGGTACACCCACCAAGCCCGCCAAGCCCGCCAAGCCCAGCGGATCGACCGGGAGCCAGACAGGCTCCGGCAGCAGCAGCGGCGCATCCGGCAGCGGTAGCGGTACATCAGCATCCGGAGGTGGCGCTTCCCACGCTGCCGCGTAGTCACACCCTGCCAAGACCAGTGGGCCCCGCTCATGAGCGGGGCCCACTGTCGTCTGGTGTCGCGAGGGGTCGCCAGACATGCAGCGGCCCCCGAGCTTTGGTTCCTGGTTCAGACAGACCGAAAGGCTCGGGGGCCGGGTGGCTGTGGGGAATTCGCCAGCGCGCGTGGGTGATTCACTTGCGCGCAGAGCAACGAACACGCCCGGCGCTACTAAGCCGGCTGACACCTCACATGTCCATGGGTCAATCAGTTTCTCGGACTACTGTCAGTTCCGGTTGAAAAGTGGGCAGGTGATTCCGGTCGAAAAGTGAGCACCCTTCTGATTGGAGAGTGATCACTGTCGATGACTGAGCCGAGATCTTGCGCAGTTCGGCTTGTAATCGGCCGATGCCGTGCGCTTCGGCCAGGCGGCTGATCCACCCGGTCGCCGGCGCGAACGCGATACGGTGCCCGACTTGGGCAGCGGCGATCGCCAACGCCGTCGCCAGATGCGTTTTCCTATGCCAGGTGGACCGAGCAGGACGACGTTGCGGGATTGGTGAGCGATGAGCTTGTCGACTTCACCTGGAATCGAAGTGCGTTTGGTGGTGGCCATCAGGTGACCTGTCCGGTTCCGAACACGCTGTCGTAGGCGCTCAGATCAGCGACTTGAACATCGACCGCGAGGTGACGTTCCGGAGATGTCCGAAGGTGTAGATACTGTTGCCACAACACCGATGCTGCACGGACGAGCTTCTGGATCAGAGACTAATCCTCTTGCACCCCAGAGCCGTTCATGATTTTCTACCGGGCGGTCACCACGGTGGGCGCGGACGCGGTCCAGGCCCGCGGTCGCGGTGATCATTCAACCGATCGCCTCGGGATGCGCCAAATAGGAACTCGGGGCCATCGCCACGTAGTGGTCGCGGCCCAACCGGGTGCTCACCGTGGGTTCCGATCGTCGGCGCCACCGGCGGCAGGCTGGCCATCATCACGCGATCGGTGACCGGGGCCTCGGCCGGGATCACTCGGGTGCTGGCATGGCGGCACACGTTGGCCACCGAGCCGGCCAGCCAGTCGAGTCGGGTGTTGAAGTCCGCCGGCGAGGTAAAGCTCCGACCGGGCAGCAGCTGTAGTTCCCGGAGAGGTTGTGGACACGTAGGCGCTCGATGGGCGCTATGAAATTCTGCATTCAATACCTTTCTGGTAATAACTTTCTTTCATTAATTCTCAATGCCGAATAGCGAATAGCGAATAAGGAATGCGACACGGCTATCGAAGCGTGATCAAAATGTGCACGGAAATTCATTGGCGGCAGGTTATCTTTTCTTCGCAGTACCGCGGCGCGGCACTCGGACCACGTCGCTACCTTCACCTCTTGGAGATAACAATGCGATCGAATGCGTCCACGTTGCGTCGTGCCGGCGCCATTACTCCGATGGCGCTTGCTGCTGCACTTTGTTTCGCCGGGTCGGCACATGCAGCCGTCTCGGTGAATTGGAGTTGTCAGGCTACGGTTTTTGGCATCCCTCAGACATCGAGCATGACAACCTCGGTGACCACCACTGCGCCGGGTTCGGTAACCGCGGGCTCTCCCGTGGCTATTACCATTGCACCGGGTTCATCGACGGTTCCGCTGAACCCAATCCCCGGCGTTACGGTCACCAGTATCAGCAATATGAAAATGCTCATCCCGGTTCCGGCCAACTCGACATATGTCTCCTCTAGCGCATCCGGTGGATCTGTCTCAGGCACGACGGCCCTGGTGGGCAGTAATGTCGTGCTCACCGTTCCTGGCCCAATTTCCGGTGGCTCGTCGTACACTCCGCCTGCGGTGACCATCAACGTGACGGCCAACGCTGCCGGCTCAGTTACCAGCAAGTATGCCGGCACCAGTTACACCGATCCCGGCATGACCTTTACCACTACGTTGTCAGGGCTCGGCAACGCTGCAACCGCGTGCTACCCGAATCCTTCTCCGACGCTCACCACCACGACCGTCACCTAACCCCGGAGGTCGGGTAGGCCGGCTGGATGGCGCACAACAAACAGCCGGCTGCACATATGAACAGCGCTGATCGGGTCGATGTCATATTTAGCGCGTGACCTTAGATAAGTGCTGCAGTGAATGGCCCTCGATTGGTCTGAGTAATCAGCCTAATCGAGGGTCATTGCTATTTTTCAGTCGCCATCTCGAATGGCGAATAGCCTCTCCCTGATTCACTTATTCCACCTTGTGGCTCTGTTTGTCAATGAACCCCAATCCGCGGGATCGTCCACCGCGCGGGAGGCGGTGTATGCATATCAAAATGGGCGCAAATACCTGTCCATGAATTTGGGGGAATCGCGACGCGAACGGTGCCATGGATACTGCGCAATGCGGCATTCTTTCTTGGCGCAAGCACCCCAGCTCCGCGCGCTCATCAAACGCCAATCACTCGGGTTTCACGCAAGACGGTGCTCCCCGATGAGGTGATTGTGTACGCCAGCCCCGGTTGCCGGCATGTCAACACGCGGCTTGGCGCGGTTCGCTGCCAAGCGCAACTTGTCTCGGGGCCGTCCCCACGAGTGTTGGGTGCAACGCTGCGGCCGAACCCTTCTGAGCGGTATTGAAGAGTGGAGTTCTATGACCCACATGTGTTGCCGGCCTAGGCGGTGGCAAAGTTGGCCGTCGAAGGTCCTAGCGAAAGCGTCAATAATCGCTACGGAATCCACCCGACCAGCGGTATGCTCAGGCCGAGTCACAAAGGAAAACCTTGGGGGAGGTCTTTTCGTCCGATGGCAACCGAACTCTCTCGGATCGCCGCAGACCTGAAGAGAAGACTGGAATCTTTTCATGGATCCGTGGACGAATTGGCGCACGAATTGATGAGGATGCTGGGCGTCAATCACACCGATCTACGTGCCCTGTTACACATTCTCCTTACAGGCGAGAAGGCAACGACGCCGGGACTTCTGGCCGAGCGGCTCGGCCTCACTGCCGCCGGCACCACGATCGTGCTCAACCGCCTGGAAAAGCTGAGATACGTCAGTCGATCACTACATCCGACCGATCACCGCCGAGTCGTCGTGTTGGCCACGGATCTGGCTGCTCGCCGTGTCTCGGAACTCGTCTCCCCGCTGCTGGATCAGGGCGGCAAGATGTTGTTGAGCTGTTACAACGCGGCGGAGATTGCCCTGATCGTCGGGTTCCTCACCCGTACGAACGAAATACACCAAGCTCATCTGAAGCGGATGCGTGAATTGGATCCCTACGCCCAGTAGGAGTCATCGGCGATCTCCAGAACTGCGAACCGCGCGGTTGGCACGGCGGCGATTGCTATCGTCGCAGCCGAGTCGTTGGGTATGACGTCGATGGGTGCGCTGATGAGGCGCAGTTGAGTTGGGCGTTGATCGATCGCGTCAGCGATTCCCTCATGGACCGCATGTTGCTCAAGGGCGTGAACTTCCACGAAGGTTCAGCTGGTGTGGCGCCACGGTCGTCGCCGTATTCGACGAGGCGCGCGGACCTGGCGTGCAATGCCAGGGGAGTCCGATCCATGGCGCTGAACTCGTTGGTGCACCGGGTATCTGGTTGCTGTCAAGCGTCACACTGACCGCTAGACGCCGCGATCCTGCGCCCCGGTTGAGCGGGGAGAGAAAGGTCGATATCGGCCCCAGACTTCGGGAGTGCGGGTCGCTCGCGCTCAAGGAATGCGGTGGTCCGAGAGACTGATTGACTCATGGGCATGTGGGGTGGCGGTCAGCTTAGGTAGTCCCGGGTGTGTTCGTTGCTCTGTGTGCACGTGAATCACCTTCGTGCGCTGGGTAATTCCCGACCGCCCCCGGCCCCCGAGCCGGTTGGGCCGTCCACACCCGGAATCAAGGCTCGGGGGCCGCTGCATGTCTGGCGACCCCTCGCGACGCCAGACGACAGTGGGCCCCGCTGATGAGCGGGGCCCACTGGTCTTGAAAGGGTGTGGCTACGCGGCGGCGTGGGAAGCGCCACCTCCGGATGCGGAGGCACCGCTACCGCTACCGGAGCCGGAGCCGGAGCTGCCCGAGCCCGTCCCACTCCCGGTCGATCCGCTGGGCTTGGCGGGCTTGGTGGGCTTGGTGGGCTCACCGGTCTTGCCGGGTGTACCGGTCTTGGTGCCGCCGGTGGTGCTGGTGCCACCGTTTGGCGTGGTGGTGCTACCCGAGCCCGTTTCGCTGCCGGTCGATCCGCTGGGCTTGGTGGGCTTGGTGGGCTCACCGGTCGTCCCGGTCTTGGTGCCGGCGGTTGTGCCGGTGGTGCCGGTGCCGCCTGCTGTGTCGGTGCCACCCTTCGGCGTGGTGGTGCTGCCCGAGCCCGTCCCGCTGTCGGTCGATCCGCTGGGCTTGGTGGGCTCACCGGCCGTGCCGGTGCCACCGGTTGGCGCGCTGCTGCCACCGTTTGGCGTGGTGGTGCCACCCGAGGTCGTGCCCGATTCCGGCTTCGGTTCGGTTGCGGTGGAAGGCGTCTCAGGCGAAGCCGCGGCGGGCGCCCCTGCGGCTGGTCCCGTGGCGGCTGGCGCCGCCGCGGCGGGTTCTGCCGGGGCGGTCTTCGTCGCCGCGACCTTCGCGGTATCAGGCGCCGTCACCTTCTCGGCGCCCAGCGTGACCGTCGCAGCCGACAATGCGGCCGACGGCAGAACAGCCGGTCCGGCATCGGCCACCTTCGCCGCGACGGGCGCAGGCGTCGTGGGAGCGATCGCGTGGGCGATTGAGTTGAGGGCTTGTATCACCGTGTCGATGATTCCGCCTGGGCTGAGGATGCCGGGTGCGCCGCTGAGCGCAAACCCGTTCAGCAGCGAGTTGACGACCGCGCCCGGAGTGGCGACGACCGCGCCGACCGCTCCAACCAGGTCCCCGGTCTTCAGGGCGTCGACGACGGCCTGTACTTGAAATGCCGTCGCTTGCATGACGCCGTTCATCGTTCCGATGGCTCCCAAGCCCACGCCGAGCAGAATGTTCGGGACCTGGGCAACGACGTTCGCGACGTTCTGCACCATGGTGACTGGAATTTGAAGCAGGCCGAGCAGCGGGAAGACCGGGCCGATGATGAGTCCGAGCCCGGCACCGAACAATGTGTTGTAGCCGTTGTAGATCTGGCCCGCCAGAATCTGACTGATGCCTTGTTGAACCCCGACCGGGAAACCGTAGGGGTTGTCCAACCGCAATTGGTCGACGAGATTGCCGAACGAGGCTTGCAGTGCCGCGAACGTCTGCCCGCCGTAGCCGAGGGCGTTGATGATCAGCTGATGCAGGATCGGCGCGGGGTTTTGCATATAGGTATGGACGAGCGCACCGCCGTTGGCGAGAGCGTCTCGGATGATCTGCCCCCACTGGTCGATCGGGTTCACCGCCGCGGTGAGCGCAACCTTCGCCGAGGACACCGCTCGCGCTTGTAGTTCGGCGATGGCGGGCATCGGTTGGGCGATCGGGGCGAGCGCTATCGCACCGGCACCCGCCAGCGCAATACCCATATTGATGCGTGGTCGAACGGCAACCTGCATGCCATCTCTCCTTAATTGACGGTCGTGACACCGGGGAGGTTACCTGAGCGGAAGTCGAATTCCGCAAGTATTTTTATATCCGTCGTGGGACCCTGTCGATCGCAATCGGGATCGAGATACATCATTGCTGGTTATCGATTTCTGGAACAGTTCTCAGCAAACCAATTTTCTAATATGCTTGATTAAGTCTGTTTACCTAAATCCGCTTAATTAAATGGGTTTAACTAAATGTACTTAACTAAATGTGCGACAACAGTTGACGGCGCTCAATGGGCGTTCTTCTTGCCCATCTTGATTTGCGACCGGTCGGAAGCGAAGGCGCCGTCGTGGCGGCGGGTGAGTGGCTCGTGGCGCAGGCGCTTCTCGGTGAGGCGGTGGGCATCGCGGGCGGCGGCATGTACGCGCAGTGCCGCGTTCGGTGGTAGCGGTGGCCGCCCCGGTGTCATCCCGGTGGTGTCATCCCGGCTTCGCCTCGTTTGGTGTGGCCGTCTTGTTTGAAAACAGATCGGCAAACTCCTGGCGAAGTGGCTCCACGTGGGCAAGTGCCTGCTCGCAGGGGGCTCCACCGGTAGCCGCCGCAGGTCCCAGGCAATATGTGGACCATTCGGGCACCGTGCGTTCTCGGTTTGCTACGAGCCTGGCGTCGGGCGCTTGACTGTCCCATTTGTGAGCTATGAACTGGGCTGTTCAGTTGATGTGTGAGGGATGTCCCCGTTCTGGAAGTAGCTGTTAACCGCGGAAAACTGTTGCTTTGTAACTTACTCGTGGGTTAATTTGGCGACGGACGCGGGCTGGGATCGCTGACACAATCGAGAGGTACGGTAATGCAGCAAACGATGAGGCCGGATGTCGCTGCGGGTGTGGCCCTGGTGGGTGCCAGTGTCATCGCCGTCGCTCCGGTCGCGCCGGGCCAGAATCTGCACGTGCCGGCGCTGCCGCAGGTGCGACACCAAGTCCGGTGATACCAAGTCCGGTGATACCAAGTCCGGTGGCTCGAAGTCCGGTACTGCGAGCAAGTCGAAGGCGGTCAAGGCCGGCGGGAACAGTGAGGGCTCGTCCAGCCGCGTTGCGGCTGGTGGCGCCGGCGGCCGTCACGCCGGAACCGAGTAGCTGAGCAGGTTGTGGACCTCTACTCGAAGATGCAGGGCCACAACATTTTTGGGTGTTCGATCGGCGCGGTGGCCGACTGTTCGCGGAGCAGCCGAATGCCGCGTGACGTCAGCCCGAACACCAGGAGCAGTCAGACGGGTGGACGCGCGAGCTTCCACGCGAACAGCGCGGCGAATGCAGGCGCGCGCTGGGTGATCGCAAGTACGCCTGCGGTGCAGTCAACTCGCCCGCCCAACGGCGGAGACAGGAAGTGATCGCAATGTCATGCCGAAACCGCGACGGTGGCAATCGGGTTCGTCATTCCGCCACAGCCGCAGTGATCAGCGCAGGTACCGCGATCGGCGCGCGCGCATGACCGAGCCAACCTCGGTCGTGACCAGCCTCTCGACGTCGGGTACGGGGATGGCCTCGGTCATGCCGGTGGGTGTGCGCTGGCAGGCGCATTGCACCTGCGGAGAATTGGCCGCTGGTCCCCGTCTGCTGAAAGGGATAGCGGTCAACGACGCGCACGAGCACGCTTACCGGACTGCTTGCACTGTCGGGTGGCCGCTCGTAGTCGCGCGTGGTTCGCGCACAACCGGATCAGTGCGCGGCTCGCAGGGACGACCGCCGCCGCACTAATGTTGAGGTGAGAGGTCGACGATCGGAGACATACCAATGGCCGAAGCACCACCCGAGACCGGTTTGGAATTGCGGTCATTGGGGTCAAGTCCAGGGACGTGGTGTATGACGTCGTCGTGTGATTCTTCGAGGTAGTTGGGTCAGGCGGGCAGTGCCGCGGGGGTAGCCTCCTGTTCGGTTGGGGTGTCGTTGACGGTGCGTGATTTGCTCAGAACGTCGAGGCCGAGGTAGCGCCGCGACTCGGCCCATTCGTCGTGTTGTTCGGCCAGCACTGCTCCGACGAGACGGATCAGGGCCGCGCGGTCGGGGAAGATGCCCACGACGTCGGTGCGCCGGCGGATCTCCTTGTTGAGTCGTTCCTGGGGATTGTTGCTCCAGATCTGGCGCCAGATCTGCTTGGGGAACGCGGTGAACGCCAGCAGATCCGGCCGCGCCGCTTCGAGGTGATCGGCGACATTGGGCAGCTTGTCGGACAATGCGTCGATGATCCGATCATATTGAGCAGCAACGGATTCAGCGTCAGGTTGGTCGAACACCGAGTGCAGCAGGGTGCGCACCCAGGGCCACGAACTCTTGGGAGTGACGGACATCAGGTTGGTCGTGTAGTGGGTTCTGCAGCGCTGCCACGCCGCTCCGGGCAGGGTGGCCCCGATGGCGGCGACCAGCCCGGCGTGGGCGTCGCTGGTGACCAGTTTGACCCCGGACAGGCCGCGGGCGGTCAACGACCGCCAGAACGTCAACCAGCCCGCCCCGTCCTCAGCGGTCGTGACATCGATTCCCAGGATCTCGCGGTAGCCCTCGGCGTTGACCCCGACGGCGATCAGGGCGTGCACGTTGACCACCCGGCCGGCTTCACGCACCTTGAGCACCAGAGCGTCCGCAGCGACGAACGTATACGGGCCGGCATCGAGCGGCCGGGTCCGGAACGCCTCCACGGCGGCGTCGAGTTCCTTGGCCATCACCGACACCTGCGACTTCGACAACGACGTGATGCCCAGGGTCTCGACCAGCTTGTCCATCCGCCGCGTCGAGACACCAAGCAGGTAACACGTCGCCACCACCGTGGTCAGGGCCCGCTCGGCGCGTTTACGGCGCTCCAGCAGCCAGTCCGGGAAGTAGGATCCTTGCCGCAGCTTCGGGATCGCAAGATCCAAAGTCCCTGCACGGGTGTCGAATTGACGGTGTCGGTAGCCGTTGCGGGAATTGGTGCGCTCAGCCGAGCGTTCGCCGTAGCCGGCACCGCATAGGGCGTCGGCTTCGGCGCCCATCAGGTGTGGATGAACGTGGCCAGCAGCTCGCGCAGCACGTCGGGATGGGCAGTGGTGAGTCGTTCGGCCAGCACAGTGGGCAGATCGATATTGTGGGCAGTGGTCATCGCGTCGATTCCTTTGCTCGAGTGACTTTGGACGGTCTCTCGAAGAATCACGCGATGACCTTCAATCACTCGGCTACGACACGCCGGTACCGCTGATCAGGTCCGACTCGTACACCACCTTGATGGACGCAACCGTCATTGGTGACACCAGACGGCACGCTCGAACTCTCGTTGCATGACGTCGACATACCCACCCCAACCACAGACGAAGTCGTCGTCCGGGTCGAGGCATCGCCGGTCAACCCGTCGGATCTGGGTCTGCTGATTCCGGCCGCTGCCGACATGTCGGCAGCAACGGTCGCGGGCACTCCCGAGCGTCCCATCGTCACCGCGCCGCTGGCGCCGGGTGCCCTGACGGCCCTGTCGGTGCGCGTCGGTCAATCGCTGCCCGTCGGCAACGAAGGCGCGGGCACGGTGGTGGCGGCGGGGGAGTCGGCCGCGGCGCAGGCGCTCCTCGGCAAGACAGTGGGTATCGCGGGCGGCGCCATGTACTCCCAGTACCGCGTCGTCAATGCCGCGGCCTGTCTGGTCCTGCCAGACGGAGCAACGGCGAGGGACGGGGCGTCGTCGTTCGTCAACCCGCTGACGGCGCTGGGAATGGTGGAAACCATGCGCCGCGAAGGACATTCGGGCCTGGTGCACACCGCCGCGGCGTCGAACCTGGGCCAGATGTTGGTCAAGATCTGCTTGGCCGACGGGGTGCCGCTGGTCAACATCGTCCGCAAGGCCGAGCAGGAAGAAATCCTGCGCAATCTGGGTGCGACCTATGTATGCAACTCAGCCGCAACGACTTTCGAACAAGACCTGGTGGAAGCCCTCAAGGCGACGTCCGCAACCCTGGCCTTCGATGCCATCGGTGGCGGCGCGCTGGCAAGTCAGATCCTGGGTGGCGTGGAGCAGGCGGCCAACGCGACCGCGACGCAGTACTCCCGCTACGGATCGAGCGTGCACAAGCAGGTGTACATCTACGGCAGTCTCGACACCGGCCCGACCATCCTCACCCGAAGCTTCGGCATGGCCTGGGGTGTCGGTGGCTGGCTGCTCACCCCGTTCCTTGCCAATGCCGGCGCGGAGACCATCGGCAGGCTTCGGGCCCGGGTGGCCGCGGAACTCACCACAACGTTCGCGAGCACCTATACGCAAGAGGTTTCCCTGGCTGGCCTGCTCAAGCCCGAGGCGTTCAACAGCTACCTCAAGAAAGCAACTGGCGAGAAGTTCCTGGTGACGCCGCAATCAGCTCCCAGCTGACAAAACCCTGCCAGACGCTTCGCGTGAAAGGCGTGCCCGTCGAATTTCAGCTACCTTACGGCTCATGATCTCGGTCGTCATCCCGTGCCGTGATGGTGCCGGCGTACTCGCAAAACAACTGGATGCGCTACTGGCGCAGGAAACCAGCGCCGAGTTCGAGATTGTCGTGGCTGACAACGGGTCGACGGACGGCACCGCCGACCTCGTGCGCTCCTATCCGGATCGGCGCGTGCGGCTTGTGGATGCTGGTCGGGCGCCCGGCGCGAATGTCGCTCGCAACATCGGGATCGCAGCTTCCAAGGGTGAGTTCATTCTGCTCACCGACGCGGACGATGTGGTCCACGACGGCTGGATCGAGGCTTACCACCGCGTGTTCATGGGTGGAGCGCAGGCGGTCGGCGGTGGACTTGATCGGATCCTCGACGACGGCACCGTGTTGGCGCAGGAACGCCGCCTCTACCCGGCGCTGGCCCGCAAGGATGTCTTCGCGAACGGCACGAACTGCGGCTTCACCCGCGAACTGTTTACCCGAGTGCACGGCTTCGACGAAACGTTCAAGGGTGGCGCCGACGAGGTCGATTTCTTTTGGCGCGCAGCCGAAGCCGGGTTCATGTTGGAGTTGGTTCCCGGTGCGGTGGTGAGCAAGGTGCAGCGCGCGGACCTGAAGGCGGCATTCGTCCAGTATCGGAACTTTGGCCGCGGTGAGGCGCGCCTGCTCGACAAGTTCCGCCCGTGGTGGCTGGGCCCAGCTGTCGTGGGTGCTGCGATTCAGTCGATCGTGTGGGGCGCGGCGTGGTTGTCCGGTGTCGACCGCCGGAAGACGACGTGCTCATTGGCATGGCACCTTGGCGCGCTGCAGGAGGCGCTACGGCTGCTGCGTGTGCGGGCTGCCGGTCGGCCGTGGTTTCGGACTGAGGCTTTGCGCGGGTAGCTGGGCGTCTGCTGAGCGTTGTGACGTTCAAGTCAATACGGGTGCGAAATACGGCTAGCGTCAACAGAACAACGACTTCGCGTTGACGCCCCGGAAGTAGGCAGTCATGACCGATCTAGAGGATCCAGACCGTGCTACCGCCGCCGATGCGACAGCGCCTAGAGCCTGTCAAGTTTTCTGTGTAAATCGCCTGTCTGATTGTTCGTCTGAGTAGTTGTTGTGGTGCTTACAGATAGCGTTCGATGCGCTCTGGGTAAACCAGGGCGAGTTGTTCGAGTGCCTTCTTCCAGTTGGTGACCACCTGTCCTTCCACGAGGCGTCCGGGAGCTGTCCGGCCCTGCTTCTTGCCGCGCTCTTTGGCCCGCTGCGCGGCGCGTTTGTCTTCGATGTTGCAGATCGCCAGCCACAGCAATTTCACCACTGAGGCATCGTTGGGGAACTGGCCGCGGTTCTTGATGATCTTGCGCAGTTGATAGTTCAGCGACTCGATCGAGTTGGTCGTGTAGATCACCCGGCGCAGCTCGGGCGGGAACGCCAGAAACGGGATGAACTGTTCCCACGCGCGTTCGAAAACCATAGTCACCGTGGGGTTTTTCTTCCCCAGCTCCGATGCGGTGAACGCGTCCAACTCCACCTGTGCAGCCTCGGCATTGGGTGCGGTGTAGATCGGCTTGAGGGCGGCGGCCACCGCCTTACGATCGGCGTAGGACACGAACCGCAGTGCGTTGCGGATCAGATGCACCACACAGGTCTGCACCGCGGCCTGCGACCAGGTCGCCGCGATGGCCTCGGGGAACCCCGTCAGCCCGTCGCAGCACACGATCAGCACGTCCTGACACCCCGGTTGGCCAGGTCCGCGCATACCGACGCCCAGAACGAGGCGCCCTCGTTGGGCTGGACCCAAATCCCCAGAACATGCTTGACCCCGGCCATATCCACGCCGACCGCGATATGGGCGGCCTTGTTGCGGGTGTGCCCGCCGTCTTTGACCTTCACGATCAGTGCGTCAAGGTAGATCACCGGATACAACGGCTCCAGCGGCCGACGCTGCCACGACAGGACCTCGTCGGAGATCTCGTCGACGATCTTGGAGATCGTCTCATGCGACACCTCGGTCCCAATCGTGGACTGAAGGTGAAATTGTATGTCCCGCAATGTCATTCCACCGGCATACAGGGAGATGATCATGTCATCGAGCCCGCCGATCCGGCGCTGGCCTTTAGGTACCAGGGTCGGGGTGAACGAGCCGTCACGGTCTCGCGGCACCTCCAGAGGCACCGGGCCGGCCTCGGTGAGCACCGTCTTGGGCGAGGAGCCGTTGCGGGCGTTGGGCAGCACCCGGCCGGCCGGGTCGCCCTTCTCGTAGCCCAGATGGTCGGTCAGCTCGGCGGCCAGCCCGCGTTCGAGGGCCAGCTTGATCAGCCCGGGCAGCAGCCCGCCTTCACCGGTCAGCGCGACCTCACCAGTATCGACCTGCGCCAGCAGCTCATCGACCGCGCCCGATGCCCGAAGCGCCTCGGCCATCTCCACCGTGGACGCCGCCTCAACCAGCGCCGAATCCATGTTCTTGCCTGTCGTCACGTCCTGCGATCCTTCCGTTAACAGGACTTACACAGACCATTTGACACGCCCAGCGCCTAACCCTACGGGCGGTATCCCTGATCCCGTGAATCCCTTGCAACAACCGCTCGAAGGGTGGCTGACCCTCGCGGATGTCGTATCAGAGGTTTCGCAGGAGTTCGCCGAATTCATGTTGGTGGTGGCGGACTTGGCAATGATCGTGGCACAGGATGCGATTCCGGGCCTGGCCGACTCGGTGGCGAGCAAGCTACAGATCTCCGGTGAGGCATATGCGGGGATTCTCAATGCGATTCGTGAGCATGCTTTTCCGCTGCGTCCCGCCGTTATCGCCCAACAGCTCGCCGTTGCCTACAGCGAGCTGCCGGAGGAGGTCACCAGCGTCATCGAGGCGTCTCCGAACGGTCTTGCCGACGCTGCCCAGGCACAGTTCCTGGCGACGGGCCGGTTGGCAGATGGCGATGAACGATTCCAGGACTGCGTTGACCGCGCCAACGAGTTGCGCCAGCGTCCGAAAGTGCTTCTGAAAGCTTCGTGTTCGCTTGAACAACCGCAATTCCTGGGTGCTGATGTATCGCCGATCTACTGTGCAAACCTGGCCCACAGCGTCGTGCGCGATCGAATCAGCGTCGCCGAGTTCACCTACGGACAACTGTTGGCGGACAGCTTCAAGGGCAAAGTGTTCAGCACTGGTCCGGTAGGCGACCCGACAACTATCGACCCGAAACAAAAAGAGGGGTATCGCCCCACCATCGATGATCTTGACGTCGAGTACTTCTGGAGCACTGCCCGCCCGCCGATCAACTCGTGGACCTACACCATCCACCTGACGGCGGGAACGCAGTTTCAAAGGGCGAGTACCACCGCGGCGAAGCTGCTCGAGGATCACCGAGCATCGATCAGTAGCGAAGTCCACGCCCGGGTGACATCGTCGAGCGGCGACATCGACACGGTCATGGCGCCCATCCTCACGGCCGTTGGGATAGGTGCAGCCGTAGTGAATCCGGTCATGCACGTTGTCGTCTCACTGGCTGCAGCGGCGGCCGCGGCGGTGGTCACGTTCATCGTCGACAAGGTCATCAAGGGTCTGCGCGGCAGCAACCTGACCACGTGGACCATCGGGCACACGGTTGTCACCGGTACGAAATGGGTTCCGCTGTCGATTTTCACTGTGGCCCATGCGGGCACACCCAATCTGTGCTGCCTGACCGACAACGGGGGAGTGCCCCGCGTCTCTGACTATCCGTACGACCAAGACATCTGGCGCAAGGCCAGATTCATGCTCGGCGAGACAGATGACGCCGCGACGACTTTCAACAGCGACTACTTCAATCTCGTCGCCGACGATGGTCGGCCGGTGGCGTGGCACGACCCCCAAGACACCAACGGCGGATTTCGAATTCTTCTCCCGCACGTCCAGACCGATTCGACAGCCAAATACATCTCGGCCGTACGCGCCGACATCCGCTACGGCTGACCGTTCGTCGGTCCGGATTCCGTGCAGCTCTGCGGGACGAATCTGCTGTCTTGTTTGCTGAACCAAATGGCGATGTGTGCCGTGTGGCCTGTCTTGGCCGTGGCGCCTGTCCGTCGGGTAGCTGGCCCGTCAATTTACAGTTTGCTAGATGTTTGTCATTTGGGCGCCGCCAGGCCGGTGACAGTCGTACCCTGCTTACCAGCCGACATCGATCCGGGCTCGGCAACGGCGCCCGGTCACACTTCGATCTGACGTTGGAGTGCCATGACGAAACCGCGGCCGCCACTGTCGCCGTTGCCGCCCGTCGCTGAGGGCCAGATCCATGCCCCGCTCAACAGGGATCGCACCCCGCCATACAAGATCGCCGGCCTCGTCATGGCGCTCGTCGCCGCCGCGGGGCTGACGCTCACCTGGCTCCAGTTCCGCGGGTCGTTCGATACCAAGGCCCAGGTGTACGTGCTGGCGAGTCGTGCCGGGCTGTCGATGGACAACGGTTCGAAGGTCACCTACAACGGCGTGCCGATCGGCCGGCTGAAGGGTACCGAAACGGTGACCGCGCCCGGCGAGAGTCCTGAAGCCAAACTGATCCTCGACGTCGAACCGCAGTATCTCTCGGTGCTGCCGCGCAATGTGGACGTCAAACTGCTCGCGACAACGGTTTTCGGCAACAAGTACATCTCCATGACCTCACCGCCGAATCCGACACCGCAGCGACTCAGGGCCGGCGACACCGTGAACGCCGTCAGCGTCACCACGGAGTTCAACACGCTGTTCGAGACCATCACTGCCATCTCTCAGCAGGTTGACCCGGTCAAGTTGAATCAGACGCTGACCGCCGCAGCCGAGGCGCTGGACGGCCTGGGCGACAAGTTCGGCCAGTCACTGGTCAACGGCAATGTCATCCTGGCCGACCTCAATCAGCGGATGCCGTCGATCCGGCACGACAACCGGGCACTTGCAGACCTGGCCGAGGTGTACGCGCAGGCGTCGCCCGATCTGTGGGACGGCCTGAAGAACGCGGTGACCACCGAACGCACGCTGAACGACCAGCGTGACAACATCGATCAGGCGCTGATGGCATCGGTCGGCTTCGGGAACACCGGTGGTGACATCTTCGAGCGGGGTGGGCCGTATCTGGTTCGCGGCGCGCAGGACCTGCTGCCCACGTCGCAGTTGCTGGACAAGTACAGTCCCGAGATCGATTGCGGGATAAGGGGTCTCCCGCGCGCCGTGCAGGCCACAGCCTTTTCCGTCGGCGGTAACGGTTATTCGGTGACAGCCCATACCGAGCTCGTCGGTTCGGCGAACCCGTACGTCTATCCCGACAACCTGCCCCGGGTCAACGCGAGGGGAGGGCCCATGGGCCGGCCGGGTTGTTGGACGGTCACCAAGGACATCCTCCCGATGCCCTACATGGTGATGGACACTGGCGCGTCGATCGCGCCGTACAACCACTTCGGGCTCGGGTCGCCGTTCGCATCCGAGTACGTCTGGGGTCGTCAGGACGGCGAAAACACCATCAATCCGTGACTGTTGAGGGGAGAACCCCATTATTCGTGGCTACAGCACGTTCTCCGGACCCACGACCGCCCACACGGTCTTGCCCGCTGGTGTCGGCAGATTCCCCCAGACACGCGTCAGCGCAGCCACCATCGCCAAGCCGGATATCCGCCTGACGCTGTGCGCGGCATCTTCGTTGCGCTCTGCCAGTGCTGGACTGGCATCCTCGACCGCGACGGTGACCAACTCGCCGTCGTACTCGACCCTCAGCGTGGGCGAAGAGTCCGTGTGCCGCAACACGTTTTCGACCAACGCCGTGGCGATCACGGCGGCAACCGGGATCATGGCCGGGCAAGACCAGCCGGACAGCCAGCCACCGACCAGCCGTTGCGCGTCGATGACGCTGCTGACGTGGGGCGGCAGGTCCGCACGTGCGCGGTGCCGTCGCGGGGGGAGCGTGCTGCCCATCGACTGCACCGCTTCGCGCAGGGTGGCGAACACCGGTACGTAGCGCGTGATGCCGAGGCCGTGAATGACGTCCCGAACCCCATCGCTGGCGCAGATCAGCATGATCGGTACGTCGGGCCAGGTGCTCACGAGCCACCGGGCACTGGTGAAGACCGACCATGCCGATGCATCCGGTACCTGCAACTCGTTGACATCGACGATCACCGCGCGGGGTTCGTCCAGTGTCGCCTTGACCACGATGTCCCGAACCGTGTGATACGACAGGCCATCAAGCACGCCGGCGCACGCCATCGTGTACTCACCGCACCTGCCGTAGACGGGCGCGCTGACGTGTACCAGGTCAGTCACCGGCTTCTGCCGGTGGAAGGGCCAGCGGCAACAACGTCGCGTGATCCGTTCTGGTTGGCCACTGCGCCCACCCACTTCCAGCGTCAGCGCGCTCAATCTCGTTGTCTCATCGGCATTGGACCGATCGCCGGCATGGTCTCGGTCAGCCCAGGTGATTACGTACCCGATTAATTGCGTACCCGATGGTGTGGCTGTGAAACAGCTGCCTCACGGACGCTCGCGCCTCGTGGTCGCCAAGTGACGCTACTTCTGGCCGCCTCGGCTGCAGTTCGGCTGGGCCGGCTTGGCGGGCCAGGCGCACACGTTGAGATACGTCTCGGTGCCGAACCCGCCACCATCGAACACGCCGTAGTTGTCGCCATGGGTCCCGGTGTAGGTGGCGCCCCCGCCCCCGCCCGGGCCTCCGCCGGACGACACGATGGTGGTGACGGTCCAGCCCTTGCCTTCGAGCGCGGCCTTGTAGGCGGTGACCACGTCGGTAGGGGCGCCCGTCACCTTGAAGCCGAGGTGGATCCCGTTGTTTGCGACGGCGTCTGGCCCATAGGTCTGGGCGGTGCCCGCGGGTGTCGGCACCAGCGCCTGCAGCTGTGCGGGGCTCGTCGCTGCTGCAGACGCGGTGGTGGCCGGTGCGCTGGTCGGCGCTCCCTTGCTGCCAGAGTCGGAAGTGCTGGTACAGCCCGTTACGAGACCAATGACCGCCGCCGCGACCGCCACCGAACGAATTGCGTTGCCCATGGTCGCGCTCCCATCGTCGAGCGCACGGTATCAACGTATTCATCGGAATGGTCAAAAACGGCGCGGTTGGGCGGTCGCGGGCATCGCACCTACGATGCGAACGTGGTGGCGGATGGCGGGAGCGGGTACATCCCGACGGCTACCTACGGTCCGCCCCGATTGGGTGGCGCCGTGATCGCGCGGCCGTCGGTGACGCCGATGCTGCTCGCATCAGACGCACAACTGGTTGTGGTGACCGCGCCCGCCGGATACGGCAAGACCACCGCGGCGGCGCTGTGGGACGACGCCGAAGCACGTCCGTTCGCCTGGGTCCGGCTGGACCATCTCGACAACGACCCGGCACACCTGCTACTGCACCTGGTGACCGCGGTGGACCAGGTCAGCACGGTCGATGCCGCGACGTTCCGGTACCTGCGTGGATTGGGCCGGGCCGTCGATACCCAACTGGTGCCCGCGGTGGTCGCGGCACTGGAGTCCGCCGGTCCGATTGTGTTGGTGCTGGATGATGTTCATGAGCTCACGCACGACGCCGCGGTGTCTGCCTTGCGTGCGCTGGTCCAGCTGGCCCCGGAGTCGACGACGCTGACGTTGATCGGTCGGCACGCACCGCCGCTCGATCTGGCGCGGCGCAGGCTGCAGGGTAGCGTGCTGGAGATCGGCCCCGATCAGCTGAAACTCTCTGCGGCAGAGGCGGAATCAGCTCTCGCTTCCGTCGGCGCGCCGGTCGGCTCGTCGGCCGCGCTGGTGATCGAACGCTGTGAGGGCTGGGCCGCCGGCGTGGTCATGGCGGGAATGGCCCTGCGTGACGGCGCGTCCGGTGACACGATCACCGGACGTCACCGCCTGGTGGCGGACTATCTGATGGAAGAGGTGCTGGGCCGGCTGGATCCGGAGCTCGAGACTTTCCTGGTCGAATCGGCGGTGCTCGACCACTTCAGCGCGGATGACCTGAACAACGTTCTGCAGCGCGATGATTCGGCAGATCTGCTCGGTGCGATCCACGCTTCGGGCAACCTGTTCCTGGTCGCGCTCGATGACCAGGGCGTCGAGTACCGGTATCACCGGCTGTTCGCCGATCTGCTGCGGGAACGGCTGCGGAACCGGGATCCGGCGCGCTTCCGCGATGTGGCCTCCCGGGCCGCGGCCCACTTGGAGCGTGCCGGTGATCTCGACGGCGCTCTGCTGCAGGCCTTGGCGGCCGACGACCCGGCTCGTGCCGCGGCGCTGGTCGAGCGTGACGCGGTACGTCTCGGATTCGACGGTCGCGCAGGGATTTTGGAACGTCGGCTGAGCCTGCTCGATGACCACGTGTTCGCCGATTACCCTGACGCCGCCATCGCGCGAGCCTGGCTGGGCGTGACGCTGGGAGACGCTGAGCTGATCCAGCGGTCTCTCCTGCTGGCCGCTGCGGCGGACACCGGCGAGGCGTTGGCTGACGGCACGGCATCGGTGAAAGTGGCTGCGGCGCTGGTGGGTTCTCTCGTCGGTATCGGCGGTGTGCTGGAGGTGGTGCGGCACGCCGACACGGTGTGCGGCGCCGGCGATCACCTGGCCAACCCGTGGTGGGGTGCCGCCGCCTCGGTCAGGGGTGCGGCGCTGTCGATGATCGGTGATGCGGAAAATGCCAGAGCCACACTGGAATCGTCGCTGCCCGTCCTTGACGATCTGCCCGGATTCCGGGCGGTCGCGCTGGCGCACCTCGCCCTGCTGGACCTTGACGACGGCGCCCTTGTGCGCGCTGCGCAGGCCAGCGCACAGGCCCGCAGCATCGTCGACTCCCGCGATTTGTGTGACCTGGTGCCCATGGTCGTCGTCTACGCGGTGGACGGGCTGGTGCGCGGGCACCGCGGTGATGCGGCCGGGGCGCGAGACGCAGTGCGGAGTACCGAACGGCTGCTGGAGCGCCTGGGTGACCTGGCCGCCCGCACCGCGGCACTGGGCCACGCGTTGACCGCGGCCACCGCCCTCGAGATCGACGACCCCGACCTGTCCCGTCGGCACCTGGATGCGGGTCAGCTGGCCTGCCGCCGGGAGCCCGACGCGGCCGCGGTGCAGCTCCGATTGGTGCGGGTGCGGGAATTGCTTGCGGCACATGCGCAGCGCGGTCCGCGGCCAGCTCTGACCGCGGCCGAGCTGCGCCTGCTACCGCACCTGGCCACCCATCTGTCCCTGCAGAAGATCGCCGCGGAATTGCACCTGGGGCGGGAAACCGTGAAGAGTCAGGCGAAATCGATCTACCGGAAGCTGTCGGTGTCGTCGCGCACCGCGGCCGTCACCGAAGCGGGGCGCCTCGGCCTGCTCGATCGGCACTGACCGGTCAGGCTCTGCGAGCGAGGAACCGCGCGAACGGGATCAGCATGGTGAACTCGGCGATCAGCACCACCGTGATCATCACGGTGACGCGCGGGTCGTCGAAGTTCTGCCCGGCCACCACGAAGGCCGCCGCCGCATTGCGTTGCGCCGTGCCCAGGGCCAGGACCGGTCGCGCGGTGGCGCTGAAAAATACCAGGGCCCAACCGATTCCCGCGCAAATGGCGGTGTAGACGATGGCCGCCAGGATGCCGCGGGTGCCGTAGACCGACAGCACTTCCCGGAAATTGGCGACGATGGTGAGGACGACCACCAGCACCATGCTGACGGTGCTCAGCAGTCCGACGGCCGGCCTGACGCGGGCGGCCGTCTCCGCGGCCTGCTTCCGCCAGAGCAGCCCGATCGCCAACGGGATGAGCATGAGAATCACCAGCGAGGAAGCGATCGCGAGGGGATTGACCTCCGAGCCCTTGAGGAAGATCGGCAGCACGATCGGTACATAGGCCACCGTGGTGATCATCAACAGCGCCATCACACCTACCGTCAACCCGGTGTCGGCCTTGGCGAATTCGGCGAGCTTGATCAGGAACGGTGCACCGGCGGCCAGGCCGCACAGGAGCAGTCCGATTCCAAGTGGCTCATCGAGGGCCAACAAGCGCCACAGACCGAACGCAACCATCGGTGCGGCAACGAAATTGGCGACCAGGGCCAGGCTCACCACCCGAACGTCCTTGAGCGGAGCCAGGATCTGGGCCGGGGTCAGGCTGAGTCCGACGCCCAGCGTGCTGGACACGACGAAGAGGACGACGGCGATATTCGAACCGCGCGCCGCCAGATCGCTCAGGGTCACATCGTCACCAGATTGCGCCAGAACGACTTCAAGCTGTCGCTGGCGCCGAACAACGTCGTGAAGTGCGTCGAGTCGACCAGCACGATGTCACCGGCGCGGTCACCCGTCGGCGGCATGTGGATCAGCGCGTTGAACTCGGTGTTGCCCGCCAAAGTGAACGGGTGCGGCCGGGTCTGGTCGATCAACTGGCGGCCCAGGACCCGAAGCTCCGGCCCCTCAGGCGCGGTCAACTGGTAGTGCGGCAGATGCGGATGCAAGGCCAGCGTCGTGACGTCGCGCAGCAGCCCGGCCGAATCCAGATCACGGAAAGCGGTAAGCGGCACAATCTGTTTGGTGCCCTCGACCGTCGCGGGACGCAGGCCCCAGGTGTTGTGCACCGGAATGTTCAGCCCGGTCAGCAGCGAGCGGGCGTAGCCGCTGAAGTTCTGGACGCGCGGCGTCAGCGGATCGCCATGATGCAGGTATTCCATCTGCTGCTGCTCTTTGTCGTCGGTGAAGCCGACGTCATGGTGCGGAGCCAGCATCAGGCAGGTGCCCTCGCGCTTGAGCCACTGCTGAATCGCGGCGATCTCTTCCGGAGTGGCCTCCTCGTCGCCGAGCAGGTGATCCAGACCGAAGATCATCAGGGTGTCGGTGTCGTCCAGGATGCGTTCATCGATCGGCTGCCGGTACCCGGCCTGGTCGACCCGCTGGAATACCGCAACGGGATGCCCGGTCGCTGCACCGGCCACGTCCTGGAATGACAGGGACGAGCGGTGGAACAGTTCCAGCGTGCCATCGACGCCCTGCAGGAAGTTCCGCGGGCTGTACTCGGGGCCTTCGTATGCCGGCCACGTCGCCGCGCGAACCTCGGTCATGGTGGAGAACCGGTTGTACAGCAGCGCCGGGTCGCGCTGGGCCTCCCAGGGGTAGCTCCACGACCAGTAGATGCTGACGCGTCGGTTGCCGTTGTGCGGGCGGGCGATGTGGGCCTGGTTGTACGTGCGGGCGTACGGAAGGGCGGTGGTCACGATGCTCCTAAGTGTGCGAGTTTCGAGAGGTAACGCAGCGCGCTGAGGCCTGGCAGGAAGAAGTACGCCCCGCCGCGCAGTGTGGTGAACGCCGGTAACCCCTTGAGTACCTTGCGGATCGGCCGCTTCGGGATCGTGAAGTCCAGCGTGCCGTCCTGGGTGCCGCAGATGGGATCGTGTTCGTTTCCGAGCTCCTGGAACGCCGTGTCGTTGATCCAGACGTTCTGGGCGAACTCGAACTGCCGTACCAGGCTGGCGCAGATCAGGAACATCCCGACGCCGCGTTCGACGCCATCATCGGGTACGCCTTCAGCCAGCGCCGGGCCGTAGGTGCCGCTGCGCCGGATCATCCTGCGCCGATTGGGATTCGGTTCACTATCGCGGGGATTGAGCCGGCGCGCATGCGAGCCGACCGGGCACCGGTAGCCGTGGGGGTCCGTGGTGGCGTAGTCGAAATCGTTGTTGCGCATCGGATCCGCGCCGAGTTCGGGATCGTCGTGCTCCGGTGCCAGCACCAGTGGTGCTCCGCTGCGCCACCGGCCCATGAACTTGGCGGCCAGCAGTTCCTCGCCCGCGGCGTCCACGGCGTTCTGCCTCAGGTAGTCACGGAAGGCGCCGACGTGTTCCTCGAGCCGGCGGTACGCCAGGTAACTGCCGTTGCGTGAAAGCGACTCGAGGGCAGGCTGATTCGCCACCAGACCGTCCTCGTCCGGATAGCCGAGGATGAACTCGCCGGGCGCCAGCGCACCACCGGCACCGGGGATCAGCGGCTCGCCGGACCCCTGCATCTGCGGCTGAGAAATCGGATCGCGGTACCCGAAGTGATCGTGGTCGTAGTCGAACGGCGGCGTGGCCGCCAAGTCCAGATGCGACAGCGTCCGCACTCCGGGGCAACGGGCCAGCAGTGCGTCGTGTTCGCCGACGCACCGCACCCGCTCGTCCTCGTCCCGGGCGAACAGGATGACGATCGCGTGCAGATCGTCACCCGCCAGCCCGCCGACCCAGTGCTCGGGTGCGGCCGCGCCGGTGTCGCCGAGGATATCGGCGCGGGCGGCCATGCCCTCGCGAAATTCGGCAGGGAAGGTGGCCAGGGTCTCCTCGTCAACCCCCAACGCGCGCAAGCCGTTCCAGGTGAACGCCAAGTTGACCCACCGGTTGAAGACGTTGACGGTCTTGCGTACGTCGGTCGCCGACTGCACGAGCGGGACCATCTCGGCCAGCCAAGTCTGCCCGGCCTCAGGGGTGTCGAAAGACAGGAACTCGTACCGGCCGGTGAGGTGGGGCGTCCCGGTCAGCATGATGTGCTGGATGTCGTCGAATTCGAGTGCTGTCATTGCATTTGGTCCAACATGTCGGAGAATGCGGCCTTGAGCCGCAGGGCCTTCTTGATCTCGACGGACGTCACGTACGGGTACTCGCCGTACTCCAGGAAGCTGGGCACCTGGTGCTCGCGGACGAACATGATGAACGCCTCCGGGTTGGTCTTCCAGTCCTCCGGGAAGCCCTCCAGATGGGTGAACGCGGTGGTGATGCCCGTCGAGCTGAACAGCTTGACGGCATCCTCGGTGTACTTGTCGAAATCGGTGTCGAAGATGCCCTGGTACTGAAAGTGCAGACCAGAACCGACGTCGAAAAGCTGCCAGCGCAAGTAGTGCAACTTCAGCGGGGCCAGGACATCGGGCTGCGCGGCGACCGCTGCTTCGAGCTGCGTGCCGTAGTCGCGGATGGCCTGCTCGTGGCCGTCGAGGACCTTGGCGATGATGTTGAAGCCGTAGCATGCCGGCGTCTGCGGATAGACCGGCCCGTAGCGCCCGCGCGTGAGCTCGAAGTAGCCCTCCCTGGGGATGGCAAGAGCTGCCGGCTGGGACCAGTCGTTGTTTCCTTTGTGCGCCATGGCAACGAGATTATGGACGCGGCGGGCTGGCGTCGTCCCCCGATTCGGGGGAAATTGACGCGCCGGCGGTTCAGCCGCGGCTGACGGTGTTGGACCCGCCCGGTGTGGGGATCTCCGGCGTTCCGGAGTGGTAGGTCACCCGGTTGTCCATGCCCGACGCGACGATCTTCTCGGCAGAGTCGACGACCACGGTGTTGTCGATGCCGGACACGGTGACCGTCGCGCAGTGCCCGCTGATGGTGACGCTGTTGGACACCCCGCTGATGCTGACCGGGCGGTCGTTGCATTCCAGTGTCCGGTGGCCGCGCACGCCCGCGATCTGGATGGGTCTGTTGGGATCGTCGGACTGCGGCGGCAGTTCCACCAGGCCTGGTCCTGACATCACCGTGGTGCCGTTGACGACCACCGAGGACTCGTCACCGGGAGGTGCCGGAGTTGGCACCGACACCGAGACGCTGGGTTGCCGGCCGGCGCTCGGTGGGAGGAACGTCATGTGCTTCTTGCCCGTGAGGTTGGCGAAGACGATGATCCCCGCGATCACCGGACCGGCCAGTACGGCGAGGATGACGACCGCGAAGATCAGGCGGCGACTCGTTGCGCCCGACGTGGTGGGCATTGACGGCTTAGGTGGCCAGGCCTTTGGGGGCCGGCCGGCGTACGGCCTGCTCACCGCCGGTGCGCGGGAGGACCACGCTTGCCCGGGCTCCGTCAACTCTGAGGCCCGCGCCTGTTCGTTCATCGCGCGCTCGAGCTCGCGGATGCGGGCCTCTGGATCGTCGTCGCGACTCATGGTCCGATGCTGTCACACCCGCAGGGGTGGCTCAACGCCACAGATACCGCGTCTTGGGCCGGCCCGTCCCGCCGTATTCACTTCGGCGCGTAACGGTTCCGTCCTCGGCCAGCCGTTCCAGATACCGCCACGCGGTCA
Organism: Mycolicibacterium aubagnense; assembly: GCF_010730955.1. Taxonomy (NCBI): domain Bacteria; kingdom Bacillati; phylum Actinomycetota; class Actinomycetes; order Mycobacteriales; family Mycobacteriaceae; genus Mycobacterium; species Mycolicibacterium aubagnense. The sequence continues at coordinate 4,436,956 of NZ_AP022577.1, forward strand.
CCCGGGCCACCCCGACGGCCTTCGCGGCCTCGTCCGCGGTCAGGCCGTCGGGGCTGTCCCGCACCGCGCGGGCGATGTCATCGTTGGTCAGCGTCGCGGCACCCTTCGGGGCCGCGGATTTGTCTGCGCCGGTGCGTAATTCGGCGAGCGCTCGGTCCACCTCGGCCTGGCTCGCCGCATCCACCCCGGCCGGCAGTGCCGTCCGGTACCGCTGATAGCGCTCCAAGCGGTCCCGGAACGCCGCGAAGGTGAACGGTTTCAGCAGGTACGCCAGCGCACCGTGCGCGACAGCGGCACGCACCATCTCCAGGTCGCGCTCGGAGGTGATGGCGATGATGTCCGGGGCCGGTCGCAGCCCGGACAGGGCCGAGGCGAGGCTGATGCCACTGGCGTCGGGCAGTCCGAGGTCCAGCAGCACGAGGTCGACGGGGTCGTCCGTCGCGGTTGCCCGGCTGGCGGTCTGAATCGCCTCGCGCGCGGTATGGGCCACCGCTGTGACTGAAAAGCCTTCCAGCCGTTCGACGTACGTGCGGTGCGCCTCGGCGATCAGCGGGTCGTCGTCGACGATCAGCACCCTGGTCATGCGGGCACCGCCGGAATCGTCACCGACACCACCGACCCGTAACTGACGTCGGACGAGAAGGTGCCGCCGTGCCGCTTGACCACCTGCGCCACGAGCGCCAGTCCCAACCCGTGCCCTGGTGATGATTTCGTCGAATAGCCGCGGCGCATCGCGTCTTCGAAGGCGTCCGGGTTCATGCCGGCGCCGCTGTCGGCCACCCGCATCAGTAGTTCGGCTCCCGGCTCGCAGCGCACCGTCACCTCGACCCACGGCTCATCGCGGTCGCACGCGTCCATGGCATTGTCGATCAGGTTGCCCAGCACCGTCACCATCTCCGGCCCGGTCAGCGGCAGATATGAAGTGTCCGAGGGCAATTGAGAGTCCGCGGTGACGGTGAACTCGATACCGCGCTCATGGGCTTGCGCGCTCTTGCCCAGCAGCAGCGCAACCAGTGCAGGTTCGCGGACCTCGTTGGACAGCCGGTCGACCAGTCGCTGGGACAGCTCCAATTCGTCGGTGGCGAACGCGACGGCATCGGACGGTCGGCCCATCTCCACCATGGTGATCACGGTGTGCAGCTTGTTGGCCGCTTCGTGCGCCTGTGCCCGCAGCGAGTCGGTGAGGACCTTCAACGAGCTGAGTTCGCCCAGGGTGCTTTGCAATTCGGTGCGGTCCCGGATCGTCACGACCTCCGCACCGGAGGTGCCGGACACCGGTGACCGGCTCACCACCAGCACCCGCTCGTCGGTGACGTGGACCTCGTCGCGCACGCCGGGATCGGCCGCTCGCAGGAACTCCGGTAGATCAGTCAGGGCCACCGCCCCTGGCGGCAGGGCCAACAAGCGGCGCGCCTCGTCGTTGGCCAGGGCGACGCGGCCCTGCTCGAGCACCAGGAGTCCCTCGGACACCGAATGCAGGACGGCGTCGTGATGCTCGTACATCACCCGCAGCTCATCCGGCCGCAGACCGTGGGTTTGACGGAGCAGCCGGCGCCGGATCAGCCAGGTGCCGGCCAGCGAAAGGCCAAGGGCGGCAAGGCCGATCGCCGCGATAATCGGAATCTGGTGACGCCACTGCGCGGTCAGGGTGGTCTCGGTGATGCCGGCCGCGACCAGGCCAAGGACGCGTCCGGACCCGTCCCGGACCGGGGCGATGGTGCGCACCGACCGACCTAGCGTCCCGGTGTAGAACTCGGTGAACGTCTGGCCCTTCAGAGCCGGCTCCATGGTCCCCAGGTAGTGGGCGCCGATCCGGCTGGGGTCGGTATGGGTGAACCGGGTGCCGTCGGGCGCCATGACGGTGATGAAGGCGATCCCGGTCTGCGCCCGAACCGATTCGGCCACCGGCTGGAGCACCGCGGTGGCGTTGCCGGCCCGCAAGGCGGCGGCCGTCGACGGCGCGTCGGCCAGCGCCGTGACGATGCCGGTGAGCAGCTGTTTGGCCGCGGCGTCGTTGGTGCGTCGGGATTGCACCAATGCCAGAGCGCTACCCGCGGCCACCACCACGATGATGATGGCGATCTGCAGGGCGACGATCTGCCCGGCAAGAGACCAGCGGGGCGCGGCCGGCCAACTGCGCATCACCGCGCCCTTCCGTAATCCGAATGCTCGTCGCGCCCGCGGTGAACTTCCGTGAACGAAATGAACATATGCGTGACGTGCCTCACGTTCTGGCTCAACATCCTTGCAGAAGTTTTTGCAACTCGAAGCCGGAGGACTGTCGACATGACTGCTCACGCACCCCGCCGCGACCGCACGCATTGGCTGTACATCGCCGTGCTCGTCGCCGTTGTCGGCGGTGTGGCCGTCGGACTGATCGCGCCCGGGGTCGGCAAGGACATCGCGGTCCTCGGCACCCTGTTCGTCAGCCTGATCAAGATGATGATCACGCCGGTCATCTTCTGCACCATCGTGCTGGGCATCGGTTCGGTGCGAAAGGCCGCGACCGTAGGCAAGGTCGGCGGTCTTGCGCTCGGCTACTTCCTGCTGATGTCGACGGTGGCGCTGGCCATCGGCCTGGTCGTCGGGAACTTGCTGAGCCCCGGTTCGGGCATGCACCTGTCGGCGCAGGCGACCGGTCAGGGCGCGAAACTGGCCGAGAAGGCGCACGAGGCCGGTGGCCTGATGGACTTCGTCGCCCACATCATCCCCGAGACCCTGTTTTCCGCTCTGACCAGTGGAAACGTGCTGCAGGCGTTGTTCATCGCGCTGCTAGTCGGGTTCGCGGTGCAGGCGATGGGAACCGCAGGCGAACCGATCCTGCGGGGCATCGGGCACCTGCAGAAGCTGGTGTTCCGGGTGCTGATCATGATCCTGTGGCTGGCTCCGATCGGTGCGTTCGGCGCGATGGCCGGCGTCGTCGGCCAGACCGGCTGGCGGGCGGTCACCCAACTGCTGACGCTGATGCTCGGCTTCTACGTGACCTGTGTGGTGTTCGTGTTCGGCGTGCTCGGGACGGTGCTGTGGTCGGTGACGCGGATGTCGATCTTCCGGTTGGTGCGCTACCTGGCCCGTGAGTACCTGCTGATCTTCTCGACATCGTCGTCGGAGTCGGCGCTGCCGCGGCTGATCGCCAAGATGGAGCACCTGGGCGTGGACCGCAGCACCGTGGGCGTGGTGGTGCCGACCGGCTACTCGTTCAACCTGGACGGCACCGCGATCTACCTGACCATGGCGGCGCTGTTCATCGCCGACGCCATGGGTCGGCCACTGGCGATCGGGGAGCAGCTGGCGCTGCTGGCCTTCATGATCGTCGCTTCGAAGGGCGCTGCCGGGGTTACCGGCGCGGGCCTCGCGACCCTGGCCGGTGGCCTGCAGAGTCACCGGCCGGACCTGCTGGACGGAGTCGGGCTGATCGTGGGCATCGACCGGTTCATGTCGGAGGCGCGGGCCGTCACCAACTTCTCGGGTAACGCGGTCGCCGCCGTCCTGATCGGGGCGTGGACCGGGACGCTCGACCGGGCGAAGGCCGACGCGGTGCTCAGTGGTGCCGATCCGTTCGATGAACTGACGATGGTCGACTCAGATGTCGACAGCCACTCCGCAACGTCAGTGTGATGCACGTCTTATCATGAACGAAATGTGAATTCGTCGATAACAGCGAATATCGGCGCCAGTTCAGGTGGGCCTCGGCGCTGTCCCGATCTTGATGAACAGAAGTGGGTCCTGAGTTCTATCGTGCTGATGGTACGGATGGGATCGGAAGCGTTCGTGTCGCGGTGTGATGTTTCGCTCACTTTGCCTGGGAATGCCAAGAAACGGTGATTCGAAACCCTCAGAAACGCGGCCCGCCCCTGTTTGCTCAATTTGAATTCTCGCGGCGTCTTCGCAGGTGGAAGCGCCGAACACACTTCATAACAAGTGCATAACAATTCGCACCTTAAGTAACTCTTAAGAGCACCTGAGTAATTCGCGACGTGGCGTCGCTGAAGCCGTCCGGAATGTCGGTGGGGATCACTACACTTCTTGAAAGCAGCGCTCATCCGGGCGCACCCGGACGGGCAATCGACTACCGGCGCGTCGCCGCGCTGGCGGAGGTACCGAAGATCGTGGCAAATAATAACGCTCGCGCAAAAGCGAAGCGGGCCGGCGCCCAGGCGCTGCGCGGAACCATGGACATCGCGCAGGTTGGTCGCGGCGCCATCGCCGACATCGCCGAGAGCATGGGGCAGTTGGTCGCGACCAGCTACGCCGACAGCATCGTGTCGCTGATCGAACCGCGCAGCCGCAGCATCCGCGATATCGCCGTCGACGGTGAGCCGTTCGCGGTCGTCGCCACCGACGACCGGGCCTACGTCGCCGTGTCCGGCGCCGAGTTCGACGGCGTCGCCGTCATCGACGTCGCCACCGGCGCCGAGCTGGCCGCCTACCCGCTGGCCTCCGGTGTCAGCGCCCTCGCTGTCAGCCCGGACGGCAAGCGCGTGTTCGCGGGCCGCGCCGGCGACGCCTACATCGACGTCGCCGTCATCGACATCACCGCCGACCGCGTCGGCACCATCGAGATCGCCACCGGTGCGGCCATCAGCATCGACGCGCTCGCGGTCGACCACACCGGTCGCCGGCTCTACGTCGCCACCACCGACGAGATGGGCAGCCAGCTGGTTGTCGTCGACACCGAGACCGCCCGCATTCGCAACACCATCGTCATCGGTGCCCCGATCCGCAGCCTGGCGCTCGGCCCGGACAACACCGCCTACGTGCTGACCTCGGACCTGACCGCCCGTGGTGAGGTGCACGTCGTCGACCTGGCCGCCGGCCGGGTGCGGGGGCGCTTCTCCGTCGGTGACGCCCCGACCCAGCTGGTGCTCGGTGCTGACGGCACCCGCGCCTATGTCGTCGACTACAACCGGGTCTCGGTGTTCTGCACCCAGACCAACGTGGTCGTCGACACCATCACCGCCGACGTCCAGCCGTCCTGCGTCACCGTCAGCCGTGACGGCTCGCGGCTGTACGTCGCGGACGTCGCCGGTGACGTCACCGCAGTCGCCGTCGAGGCCCCCAAGCCGCTGCTCTACTCGCAGTTCATGGCCACGGGGTCGGTTGGCATGCATGAGGTGCGCGCGCTGGAGCCCGCGACCGTCTGATAGTCCACAACAGAACGCCCCCGCCGGCCGGCGGGGGCGTTCTGTTGTCTGCGGGGCTAGTGATTATTACCCGTGCAGTCGAGCGACACCGAGATGGTCTTGCTGGTCTGCGGCAGCAGAATGGAATTGTTGTTGCGGCCCAGGCCCGGGCCGACCCACGGCATCAGCTGAGTCGTCTGCTGCGGATTGCGCACACTGGTCACGGTGCACTGGTCCATCGGAGCCGTCCCGAGCTTGTCGATCGTGACCACGTAGCCCTCGGACTGCAGCCGGTTGATGGTCTCTTGCGCCGTCTCGGCGGCGGCCAATCCCGCCGGCGCCATCATCGTCAGCGAGGCCCCCGCCAGCCCGCCCGCTACGGCGGCGGCCAGCGTCCAATTCCTGCGCATGATTTTCTCCTGTCGTGCTAACGCCAATCATCCTCCTACCTGGCACGGTCGGCTAGCATCTCGACATCCCAGCGGCAGAAACCCAGAGGCGATATTCACGATGCTCAGTACGATGCAGGACGCCCCGCTCACCATCGCCACGATCATGCGGCACGCGATCAACCTGAATTCGTCTCGGACCGTCACCACGGCGCTCGGGGACGGGCAGTACCGCACCGCGACCTATCGCGAGATCGGCGAGCAGGCGGGCCGGCTGGCCAACGCGTTGCGTGGTCTCGGCATCACCGGAGACCAGCGGGTCGGCACGTTCATGTGGAACAACGCCGAGCACACGGTGGCATACCTGGCCATTCCGTCGATGGGCGCCGTACTGCACACCCTCAACATCCGGTTGTCGCCCGAGCAGATCGCGTACATCGCGAACGAGGCGGAGGACCAGATCATCATCGCCGACATCTCGCTGGCCGCTCTGCTGGCTCCGGTGGTGCCGCAGCTGAACACGGTGCACACCGTGATCGCCGTCGGCGCAGGGGATTTGGCCCCACTCGAGGCTGTGTGTGCGGCGGAGGGCAAGACCCTGCTGCGGTACGACGAACTGCTGGCCGCCCAGCCCGTCGAGTTCGACTGGCCGGAGCTCGACGAGCGGTCCGCAGCCGCGATGTGCTACACCAGCGGTACTACGGGTAATCCGAAAGGTGTTGTCTACAGCCATCGTTCGAGCTTCCTGCACGCCCTGGCGACATGCACCAGCAACGCACTGGGGATCGGCAGCGACGACGTCGCGCTGCCCATCGTGCCGATGTTCCACGCCAACGCCTGGGGGCTGCCGTACGCCGCGCTGATGGCTGGCGCCGACCTGGCGATGCCGGACCGCTTCCTCGACGGCGCCTCGCTGATCAATCTCATCGAGACCTGTCGGCCCACCGTGGCCGCCGCCGTGCCGACCATCTGGAACGACGTGCAGCACTGCCTGGAAAAGGGCCCCGCACACGATATTTCGTCGCTACGTCTGGTCGCGTGCGGCGGGTCCGCCGTGCCGGTGTCGTTGATGAAGACGTTCCAGGAGCGCCACGGCGTCTACATCCAGCAGCTGTGGGGTATGACGGAGACGTCGCCGATGGCCACCACGGCCAAGCCGCTGCCGGGCGTCTCCGAGGAACAGCATTGGGCGACGCGGGCAACGCAGGGCCGCGCGATGTGTGGCGTCGAGGTCCGGGTCGTCGACGATGCGGGCGCCCCGCTGCCGCACGACGGCGAGGCCGTCGGCGAGATCGAGGTACGGGGGCCGTGGATCACGGGCAGCTACTACTTGGGCTATGACTCCGGCAAGTTCGACAGCGGCTGGCTACGCACCGGTGACGTCGGGCGTATCGACGACTGCGGGTTCGTCACCCTCACCGACCGGGCCAAGGACGTCATCAAGTCCGGCGGCGAATGGATTTCCTCGGTCGAGCTGGAGAACCACCTGATCGCGCACCCCGCGGTACTGGAGGCCGCCGTGGTCGCTGTGCCCGACGAGCGTTGGCAGGAGCGCCCACTGGTCGCCGTGGTGCTGCACGAGGGGGCTGCGGCGACGCCCGCGGAGCTGCGAGAATTCCTGGCAGACAAGGTGGTTCGGTGGTGGCTGCCCGAACGGTGGACGTTCGTCGATCAGGTGCCGCGCACCAGCGTTGGTAAGTACGACAAGAAGACCATCCGCGCCCGGTACGCCGACGGCGTCTACGACGTCGTCACCGTCTAGCGCGAACAGGGGTCCCGCTGTGCGCGGGTCAGGTGCGCACCGCCAGGGTCGACATCAGGTCGGCGAGGCGGTCCGGCTGGTCGAGCATCGAGAAAGTCCTTGCGCCGTCGATGATCTCGAGGCGGGCGTTCGGGATGGTCTTCGCCAGTTTCTCACCGTCGCCGACTTCGAAGAACACGTCGTCGGCTGACCAGGCGATGAGCGTCGGTTTGTCGAACTCGTGCAGCCGCGCCGCCACCTCGGTGGTGACCTCCGTCCGTAGCGAGCTGGTGAACTGGCGAAGATCTTCGGCGACAGCGGGTTTGGACTGTGCGTTGTGCACCCACTCTCGGGTCAGCGCGTCGAGGTCGGCGTAAGCGAGGCCGGCGTAGGCACGCTTGCGGACCAATGGAATCCGGAACACCTGTGTGCCGGACCGGAACAGCGCCTTCGATCGCGATGCCAGAATCAGCGGCTTGAGGATCGGCGGCGGAAAGTGTTCGAACGCATCGCAACTCGTCAGGACCAGGGCGCCGACCCGCTCGGGGTGGTGGACCGCGACCAGTTGGGTGACCACGCCGCCGGTGTCGTTGCCGACCAGTACGACCTCGTCGAGGTCCAGTGCCGCCAGGGTGTCCGCGACGATGCGTGCGACGCCGTGGATACTCCGGTCGGCACCGGGGCGCAGCGGTTCGGGATGCGCACCAAGGGGCCAGGTCGGGGCGATGCACCGCAGACCTTGTGCGGCCAGGCGCGCGGCGACCTGCCGCCACAGCTGGCCGCCCATCATGTATCCATGCACGAAGACGACGGGCCGGCCGCTCTTCGGCCCGAATTCCTCGAAATGAATGGTTCCGGCGTTAATCTCGATGATCGACATGGATGTCTCCTAACTCGACACGCATTTACAAACAGACTGTCCGCAACTTACCAACAGGGTGTATGGAAAACAAGAGGCGTACTCAGGAGGAGCGCTCCGCGGCGACCCGCGAGGCGCTGATCGTCGCTGCGCGGCGGTTGTGGGGCGAGCGTGGTTACGCGGAAGTGGGTACCCCCGAGATCGCGACCGCGGCCGGGGTCACCCGGGGCGCGATGTATCACCAATTCGCCGACAAGGCAGCGCTTTTCCTGGCTGTGGTGGAGGTGGTGGAACAAGACGTGATGGACCGGATGGCGGCCATGGTGGCGACATCGGGTGCGACGTCACCGGCAGATGCGATCCGGGCGGCGGTCGACGCGTGGTTGGAGGTGTCCGGCGACCCGGAAGTCCGGCAGTTGGTCCTGCTTGATGCCCCGAGCGTGCTCGGCTGGGCAGGCTTCCGCGATGTAGCCCAGCGCTACAGCCTGGGTATGACAGAGCAGCTGCTCAGTGAGGCCATCAAGGCCGGCCAGCTGGCTCGTCAACCCGTGCGGGCCCTGGCGCACGTGCTGATCGGTGCACTCGATGAGGCGGCCATGCTCATCGCCACGTCCGAAGACCCGAAGAAGGCCCGCCGCGAGACGAGGCAGGTGTTGCGCCGCCTGGTCGACGCGATGTTCGCCCCCTGATTGCCGAAACGGTATTCCAGCAGGAAATGTTCGAGAACGAACCTGCTGGAATACCGTTTCGCGAGTGGAGCGACTAGCGCTCGGCGCGCTGATAGGCCGTCACGACAGCGGCGCCGCCCAGGCCGATGTTGTGCTGCAGGGCCGCGGTCACGCCGTCGACCTGACGCTTGTCGGCCGTGCCGCGCAGCTGCCAGGTCAGCTCGGAGCACTGGGCCAGGCCCGTCGCACCGAGCGGATGGCCCTTGGAGATCAGCCCGCCTGACGGGTTGACCACCCAGCGACCGCCGTAGGTGGTGTCATTGTCGTCGATCAGCCGCGGCGCTTCACCCTCGCCGCACAGGCCCAGGGCTTCGTACAGTAGGAGCTCATTGGCGGAGAAGCAGTCGTGCAGTTCGATGACCTGGAAGTCCTCAGGGCCCAGGCCTGACTGATCGTAAACCTTCTGGGCGGCTTGGACATTCATGTCATAGCCGATGATGTTGGCGGCGCTGCCGTCGAAGGTCGAGGCGAAGTCGGTGGTCATGGCCTGTCCGACGATCTCGACGGCCTGTGCGGCCAGCCCGTGCTTGTCGACGAACGCCTCGCTGGCGACGATCGCGGCGCCCGACCCGTCGGAGGTGGGGGAGCACTGCAGCTTGGTCAGCGGGTCGGAGATCATCTTGGCCGCCAGGATGTCGTCGAGCGTGTACTCGTCCTGGAACTGCGCGTACGGGTTGTTGACCGAATGCTTGTGGTTCTTGTAACCGATCTTCGCGAAGTGCTCGGCGGTGGTGCCGTACTTCTTCATATGCTCACGGCCGGCCGCGCCGAACATCCACGGCGCCACCGGGAAGGCGAACTCATCGATCTCGGCCAGGGCCTTGACGTGCCGGCCCAGCGGCGATTCGCGGTCCTGCGCGCCACCGCCGAGGGACCCCGGCTGCATCTTCTCGAAGCCCAGTGCGATGGTGCAGTCGGCGAGGCCGCCGCGGATCGCTTGTGCGGCAAGGTAAAGCGCGGTCGAACCCGTCGAACAGTTGTTGTTGACGTTGACGATCGGGATGCCCGTCATGCCGAGTTCGTACAGGGCGCGCTGGCCGGAGGTCGAATCGCCGGAGCAGTAGCCGACGTAGCCCTGCTCAACCTGGTCGTAAGAGATGCCGGCGTCGGCGAGGGCCTTGTTGCCCGACTCGTTGGCCATCCGCGGGTAGTCCCAGCCCTCGCGACTGCCGGGCTTCTCGAACTTTGTCATGCCGACGCCGACGACGAACACACGATTCTTGGCCATGGGGTTCCTTTCGTTACTACCTGTAGTTCAGTCACGCGCGGCGCCTTTAGTCAAGACCCCAAAGGTCTGGTCTCCGGCGCCGAGGCGGTGGTATACAACCTAGAACGTGTTCTAGTTCTGGCGGTGCTCGGGAGGTTTCATGGCGTTGCGGGTCGTGCAGTGGGCCACCGGCGGTGTCGGCGTCGCTGCCATCAAAGGCGTGCTGGAACATCCGGACCTGGAACTCGTCGGCTGTTGGGTGCATTCGGAAGCCAAGAACGGCAAGGACGTTGGTGAGATCATCGGCGGCGAGCGGCTGGGCGTCACCGCCACCAACAACGTCCAGGACATCCTCGACCTGGATGCCGATGCCGTCATCTATGCCCCACTGATGGCCAATCCCGACGAGGTCGCCGCACTGCTGCGGTCGGGAAAGAACGTCGTGACGCCGGTCGGCTGGGTGTATCCGAGCGAGAAGCAGGGCGCACCGATGCGCGAGGCCGCGCTGGCCGGCGGGGTCACGCTGCACGGCACCGGCATTGCGCCCGGCGGCATCAGTGAGAAGTTCCCGCTGTTGTTCTCGGTGATGTCCACCGGCGTGACTTTCGTTCGGGCCGAAGAGTTCTCGGACCTGCGGACCTATGACGCGCCGGACGTTTTGCGGCACGTGATGGGGTTCGGCGAGACGCCGGACAAAGCGCTGACCGGCCCGATGCAGAAGCTACTGGACAGCGGCTTCATCCAGGCCGTCCGGATGTGCGTCGACGAGTTCGGATTCAGCGCCGACCCGAAAATCCGCGCCCGCCAGGAGGTTGCGGTGGCGACCGCGCCGATCGACTCACCGCTGGGTCCCATTCAGCCCGGCCAGGTGGCCGCCCGCAAGTTTCACTGGGAGGCGGTCGTCGGCGACGAGGTCGTCGTCCGCGTCACCGTCAACTGGTTCATGGGCGAGGAAAACCTCGACCCCGCATGGGATTTCGGCCCCGAAGGGCAACGCTACGAAATGGAGGTCAAGGGCCATCCGGACTTCACCGTGTCGATCAAGGGCTTTCAGGGACTGGTCGGAGAGGACGGACCGGAACCCGGCGTCGTTGGCACCGCCGCCCACTGCGTCAACTCCGTGCCCGCGGTGTGTGCCGCGGAACCGGGAATCGCAACCTATCTGGACCTGCCGCTCTTCAGTGCGAAGGCGGCGCCGCGACTGAGGTGAGTGTGACGTTCTTGTACGCCGACAGCGGCGTGTCGGCGCACAAACACGCACGCTCGCGGGAAGTTGGCTGGGGCTGAGGGAGTTGGCTAGGGCGGCTGAGGGAGTTGGCTAGGGCTGGACCAGAATCCGGATCGGATTCCCTTCGGCCCGGTCCAGTTTCGCGATTCCTTCCGCCACGTCTTCCAGTGGGACGATCTCGCTGATCGACCGGGTGAGGTCCAGGCGGCCCCGGGACACCAGCGTGGCCAGGGTGCCGATGTCGGCGTTCTGGTAGCCCAGATGCCCCAGCACCTGCTTCTTGGTCAGGTTGAAGAACGATGTCGGGCCGATTGTCGGGGCGTCGGCGCTCATCCCGACACCGACGAACCGGCCACCCACGGTCAGCGATGCCAGTGCCTGATCGAACGTCGACCCCTTGCCGACGGCGTCGAATGCCACGTCGAGCATCCGCCCACCGGTCGCCTGCGCGATCTGCGCCGCCAACTCCGGGTCACGCGCGTCGAACGCGTAGTCCGCGCCGACTTCCAGTGCCCGCTCCAGCACCGCCGGGTTGACGTCGACGGCGATGATCGGTGCCGCGCCGACCAGCCGGGCCAACTGCACGATGTGCGTCCCGAGCCCACCGACGCCCCACACGCCGACGGATTCACCGATGCCCACATGGCCGGTCCGGACGACGGCGCCGAACGGCGTGGAGACCGCGTCGGCGAGGATCGCGGCCTGCTCCAGCGGCACGTTGTCGGGCACCCGGGTCAGCCCGAAGGCCTGCGCCACGGTGTACTCCGCCCAGCCGCCGTCGTACGCAAACGCCATGAGCCGGATCCGCAGACAGTTCGACATGTCGCCACGCAGACAGTTCACGCAGTCCATGCACGGCTTGCCGGCGGCGACGACGACGCGGTCGCCCTCGGCCCAGCCGGTGACGCCCGGCCCCAGCTTGGCGATGGTGCCCGAGGTCTCGTGGCCCTGGGTGACCACCGGGAGCTGGGCCGGGAACGTGCCGTTGATGAGGCTGAGGTCGGAATGGCAGATGCCGCAATACGCGACCTTGACCAGCACCTCGCCCGGGCCGGGATCGGGAATCGGAACGTCCTCCACCACAATCTTTTTGGTGTCGGCGTAGAACCGTTGGGCCCGCATCGTCGAGGTCATGACACTCCAGTGTTCAGCATCCATGGTTACGATCGCCATCATGGCGCAGGCATTGGTGGTCGAGCAATCACGAACAGTTCCCGTCCCGGTGGCCGAGGCGTTCAGCGGCACCGCCCCGATTCCCCTGAATGAGCTGTTCTGTCGCTGGTACGGACCGATCCCGCCGATCAAGGCCGTGCGCGACCAGACCGGCATCTGGGATGCGGTGGGGCAGACCCGGACCATCCTGCTGACCGGTGGCGGCAGTATGGCCGAGACCCTGACCTCGTACGACGAGCCGCACTCGTTCGGCTACACCCTGTCCGACATCAACGGCCCGCTGGCGCCGCTGGTGAGTGGCGTGCAAGGGATGTGGCTGTTCCAGGACAATTCCGGTGGGCAGCATCCCAGCACCAAGATCACCTGGCGCTGGACCCTGCACCCCCGCAGCTCGCTGACCGCTCCGCTGCTGCCGGTGTTCGGCAAGTTGTGGAAGGGCTACGCCGGCCGGTCGCTCGAGCATCTTTCTGACCTCCTGGTGGGATGACGTTCCCCGGCGCACGCCGAATCAGGTTAGATGCACTAATGACCAAGCGTGCGCTCGTGTTGGCAGGTGGCGGGATCGCCGGAATTGCCTGGGAGACCGGCGTCCTGCAGGGAATCGCCGACGAAGCCCCCGAGATCGCGGCGGCGGTCCGGAATGCCGACGTGGTGCTGGGCACGTCGGCGGGCTCGGCGGTCGGTGCACAGTTGGGTAGTGCGCTGAGCATCAGCGAGCTGTTCGAACGCCAGATCGCCGCCGAATCGGCGGAGATCAGCCCCGGTGTCAACATCGAAGTCGTCCTGACCGTGTTCGTCGAGGCGATGTCCGCCGGCAACGGCGCTGCCCGGGCGCAGCAGTTACAGCGTCTGGGGAAAGCAGCGGCCGCCGCGGAGACCGTCGACCCCGCCGTGCGCCGCGACGTCATCGAACGCCGGTTGCCGTCGCACGATTGGCCCGACCATGACCTGCGCATCACCGGCGTGGACATCGACACCGGTGAGCTGGTGGTGTTCACTCGCGAGTCGGGAGTTTCCCTGGTCGACGCCGTCGAGGCCAGCTGTGCGGTGCCTGCGGCCTGGCCGGTCGTGACCATCGGCGGGCGACGGTTCATGGACGGCGGCATGGGCAGCAGCGTCAACATGATCGCGGTCAAGGACTGTGACAGCGCCGTCGTCCTGGTCCCGGCGCCCTCGGACTCGCCGTCACCGTTCGGAGCGGGTCCCGGCGCGGACGTCAGAAGCTTTGCGGGCAGCGCCTGCGCCATCTACGCCGACGACGCGTCCCTCGCAGCCTTTGGAATCGATCCGCTGGATCCGGCCTGCCGCATTCCGTCGGCGCAGGCAGGCCGGGCGCAGGGCCACCGCGTAGCGGCCGAGGTTGCCGCGTTCCTGGCCTAATCGCGGAGATCAAGGGAATCGAGTGCGGCGCAAGCCAATTCGTGCCCGATCTCGATGACTTCATCGGCGCGATAGAACTCCAGGCTGCGGCACACCGTGCGCGGAACCTCGATCAGCAGATCGGGTGGGTACGCCGCCAGGGTGTGCCGCATCAACGCGGCCTGCGAGATTTCGATGGTGCGGTTCATGACCTCGAAGCCGCCGAGCCGCGGCACCTGGTTGTCGTCTTCGGTGTCGACCTCGGGGTCGCCCACGTGGTCGATGCTGTCGACCGCGTTGCTGAAGCGGGTGAGCACCGACCGCGCTGTCGGGCCGTCGAGCAGAGTGCTTGCCGCGGCCCGGTCGATCAATGACGTTGTGCTGCGGCGCATCCGGGCCAACAGCTCGGCGGTGGCGCTGGGCGACTCCACCGGGGGAGCGGGGTCGCTGGCGTTGAGGCTGACCGCGATGGTCAGGTCGGCGTTGACCGCCGCGAGGGGTGCCATGGGCAGCGGGTCCAGGATGCCGCCGTCGGCCAGGAGCCGGCCGTCCACGAGGTGTGGGGCGATGACGCCGGGGATCGCGATGGAGGCCCGGATCGCGGCATCGATGGGGCCGCGCTGCAGCCAGACCGATTTTCCGGCGATGAGGTCGGTCGAGACGGCGGTATACGGGATCGGCAGGCTCTCGATGGTCCGCGGGCCGATGATCTCGCGGACTGTCGCCAGAATCTTCTCCGCCCGGAGGACTCCGGCGGCGGTCAACGACGGATCGAGCAGGCGGAGCACCGCGCTCTGGGTGAGGGCGCTGGCCCAGGTGGTGAATTCGTCGAGTTTGTCGGCGGCTTGCAGGGCGCCGACGAGGGCACCCATGGACGAACCGGAGATGCCGACGACGTCGAATCCGCGTTCGCGGAGCGCGTCGATGACTCCGATGTGTGCGTAACCCCGGGCGCCGCCGCTGCCAAGGACCAGTCCGACCCGCATGGCCCTATCTTGGCGTGCGGATCAGGCTGGGGCGAGGCGAGGTGGCCTCAGCAGTGGATACGCGAGAAGAACGCCGCGGAGATCAGGCCGATGATCAGGGCCACCTGAGGCTGTCCGCTGCTCATGGCGAAGAGGACGCCGCTGACGGCTGCGACGGCGATGAGCAGCAGCAGGATGCCCATGAAGAGCATCCGGCGCCCGTTGACCGCGCCACTGTGCGCCCGAGCGACCGGTACATGCTGACGAGCAACCATTGAGCTCATCCCTTCGGCTATGAGTGAGACAACCCATAGTGTGCACCATTGTGTGAGTCAAAGCACAATTACTGACCAGTAGTTGAGAAATCGGTCGTATTTGTTAGCCAACCTCATTGCTTTTGCGACGTTTTGCCTGGTCGGCGCATCAATTTATTAGTTGTGCTTCGTGTTCTGGAAATGGCGGTGGCGCCCGATCTTGCGGCTCTGCGGCCGCCAAAATTAATTCGTTGAACTAATCAAATTGAATGGCGCAACGGGCTGTTGTGGCGCGATCCAATGGGATCAGTAGACATCGGCGCTTTGGCTGAGCGCCGACAGCGCTGACAGTGCCGACAGCGCCCCGGTGAAGCGCGTCAGTTGACGCAAGGGATTCCGCTGTTGGCCCGCACCGGCGGCCCGGATTCCGGCGTCGGCAACGTCGTGTCGTAGTTGGACGACTTGGCCGCGGCCATGGACACGCTGTCGAGGGTGTCGGGCACCTGGTAGCCCGGGCCCAGCGTGATGTGGATGCGGCCGGCGGGCACCGCAGGGTCGGGCCGGACCGCGTCGATGCCCAGTAGTTCTGCCAGATGCTTGGCCTCGGCGTCCGCGCCGGCGCCGAAGTCGACGGCCGTCGAACTGAGATCGCCGTCCTGCGAGCTGCGGGTCTGGCCCATGTTGTAGTCGAGATCGCCCAGAATCTGCGACATCTGCCGGCCGAGGCCCGTGACGTCGGAACCGTTGATGACGTCGATGACCGCGGTCTTGGCCGGCTTGGTCGTGCTGCTCTTGCTGCCTGTCGTGTCTGCGGCCTTGTCCAGCGTGGACGGCTCGGTGGACGTGCTGGGCATCGACGTCGTCGCCGCTCCCGGCGGCGGCTTGAGGCCGAAGGCCTTGGCGACCTCGGTCTTGACGGCCACGGGGTCGACGATGTTCACGTCCTGGCCGTTGATGTTGTCGTAACGGACCACCGGCAGGGTCCGGTACTGGACGTTGGCGCCGCCGGCGATCTCGCCCATGCGCTTGAACTGTTCCTGGCCCCAACCGGCTGACAGCACGACGTCTTTCTGCGCCACCCCGATCAGCTGGTTCAGCTTGCCGAGGTCGCTGAACGACCCGTCCTGCTGGAGCTGGTGCATCACCGAGATCAGGAACGCCTGCTGGCGGTGGGTCCGGTCCAGGTCGCCGTTGTCCAGGCCGTGGCGTTGCCGAACGAACGCGACGGCCTGCGAGGCGTCGAGCGTCTGCCGGCCGGCCGGGAAATCGGCGCCCGAGTAGTCGTCGTACACGGGGTGGTTCAGACAGATCTCGACGCCGCCGAGGCTCTCGGCGATGTCGTAGAAGCCGGCGAGGTTCACCTCGGCGAAATAGTCGATGGGTGCACCGGTCAGGTTGCGGACCGCGGCCAGTGTCGCGGCGCGTCCGGCCTCGCGGCTCTTGCGCTCCAGTTCGGCCTGGTCGCTGATGCCCTTGTCCATGAGGTGCTGCATGGCGTTGGCCTTGGTCAGGCCGTACGCCTCTTTGATCTTGATGTGGTCGTAGCCGGGGATGCCCGTCACCCGCACGTAGTCGTCACGCGGGATGGAGAACGCGACGACCTGGTTGTCGGCGGAGATGTGCGCCAGGATCAGCGTGTTGGTGTTGTAGCCGCCGTTGTCCGAATCGCCGGCGTGCAGCTTGTCCAGCAGCGCCTGCGGCAGGTCGTTGCCCTGTTGGTCTTTGCGGGAGTCCAGGCCGATCAGCAAGATGTTCATCGCGCCGCCAGTGGACTTGGGCGCGTCCGCCCCGAGCGCGTCACTCGTGGGGATGCCGTTCAGCACGCCGCGCACCGTCCACCAGCCCAAACCGGTCGCGGCTACGGTTACCGCGGTGACCAGCGCGAGCGCCACGCGGCCGACGGTATCCCAGCCCACGCGGGTGCTGAGCAGGCTTTGCAGCCGGCTCCGGCGGTGCCGGGCTGGAAGACGGTGGCGGGCGGAGTCGCTGCGCTGGAACTCGGAGGTGCTCAGGTGCGACCCCGAGGGGATGCGGTCATGGCGTTCATCTCGGCGGGCCTCGCGGGTACGTGTGGACTGCCGGTCGGATCCGGGCGGTCGGAAGTTCGCTATCACCGCGGCCCGCGTGGGTGCCTCAGAGCGATCGGACGGCAGCAGCACCGATTTTAGGGCACCGCCGCAGACTCAGCGAATCCCCAGAGAAAGCCGGCGATCAGCCGCATTCGCCCCTGGATGCGCTGGTCGCGGCCATGATCACGCCAGCCTGTTGGGCTGCTGTGAGCTCGGTCCACCGGGTGTTGAAGTTACCGGGATCACGTGTTTCCGGCTGTTGCAGGATGCGTAGGTAGGGCTCGACGAGCGTCGCCGGATCGGCGTGCTGAGCGTCCATCCACAGTTTTGCGGCATGGCAGGCCTGGCCGAATTCGGACTCCGTCGCCGCCGAAGGGACGTCGACGGCAGTCGTCACACCGCCCGGAGAGACGGCGACCGCGCCTGGTGCCGGGCCCTCGTGCGTCTGCGTGGGCAGCTCGGCGGCCGGCGTGTGGGCGGTTCCCGCCTGCTTGTCCTGACCGCAGCCGGTGAGCACGGCCAAGGCAATGGCGGTGAGCAGCGCGGCCCGGGTGACGTTGGTCTGCATGGTTGCCAATCTAGATCGGTTGGCATTCCGGATCACCCTGACGCTAACCCTTCCCCGGCGGCCGTGGGGTCGCCACCATGGGGAACATGGCAGTGCAGAACGTGCAGAACGCGCAGTGTTGTCGGGCTTGAGCCCGGCCTGGTGAGGGCTTCGCCCCCGTTCGTTTCTGCATTGGAGTTCCGTCATGTCCGTCCTGACAGATTTTTCTGTTTCTCGTCCCAATTCCCTGGCGCCGACCCGATTGCGCCTGGCCGACCTGCTGCATGCCACCGACCGGTGCGCAGACGACGTCCTGAGCGGCCGCTACGACCGGTTGTTGCCCGCCGACGGCCTGCCGCTCGAAGAGCGCTGGTACCGCCGGTTATACGGCGACGACGAACTGGACCTCTGGCTGATCAGCTGGGTTCCCGAGCGCAGCACCGAGCTGCACGACCACGGCGGATCGCTGGGCGCCCTGACCGTGGTGTCCGGAGCGCTCGAGGAAACCCGCTGGGACGGCCGTCGGCTGCGCCAACGCACCTTGGAGGCCGGTGACCAGGCGGCGTTCCCGCTGGGGTGGGTCCACGACGTGGTGCGGGCAGGCGGTGGGCAGCCGACGGCGTCGCATCCCACCTTGAGCGTGCACGCCTACTCGCCGCCGCTGACCGCCATGTCGTACTACGACGTCACCGACAGCCAGAAGCTGCGTCGCGTCTACACCGAACTCACCGACACACCCGAGGGGGACTGAATGGCCAGGGCGAGCGAAGCGACGGGAAACGTGCTGAGCAGAGTCGACGCGATACTGGACGCCGCCCGGGAGCGGCTGGTCCGGCTATCCGCAGCCGAGATCCCCGCCGCGCTCAACCGGGGTGCCGTGCTCGTGGACATCAGGCCGGCCGCGCAGCGCGCCGTCGAGGGCGAGTTCCCCGGCGCGCTCGTGGTCGAGCGCAACGTCCTGGAATGGCGTTGCGACCCGACCAGTGACGCGCGCCTGCCGCAGGCCACCGGCGACGACGTCGAGTGGGTGGTGTTGTGCTCGCAGGGCTACACCTCGAGCCTGGCCGCCGCGGCACTGCAGGATCTCGGGCTGTACCGGGCCACCGACGTCATCGGCGGGTATCGGGCGCTGGTGGCCGAAGGCCTGCTGGGCGGGACGGCGGCCTCGGTGTTGCTACGTGCCGGCGCTTGGGTCTAGCGGGTCGTCTCAGCTCGAGTAGCCGCGCGCCAGCAGGGGGCGCACTCGTTCGGTCTTCTCCGGTGTCCATCCGGGCGGTTGCAGGATGGCCGCCCAGGCGTTGGCGACGTCCTGGATGAACACGTGACCGTGCCCGTCCGGCACATCGACAGCCACGGCCATATCGGCCGAGACCTGCAGGAAGGTCACCACCGGGACCCATTCCATCCGGGGTGAGACGTCGCGGCCACGGGGTTCGCGCAACCAATCCGGCATGTGGAACAACAGATCAGGGTTGAACCAGGAGATCGGATCGGACGGGTGCTGCAGGTACACCACGCGTGGGTGGTGCCATGCGGTGGTCGGACGGTCCAGGTCTGTTGGCTGCGTAACGAAGCGGACGTACTCGCCCTTGTCGTAGATGGGCAGCTTCTCGGGGGAGCCCGCGTCGCGCTGGGCGGTCAGATCGGTCCATATCGTGTTCTGGAACGTCGGTCCGGAGAACAGGGCGCCGTCGGTTCGGGCGATCAGGTTGTTGAGTGACAGGAACGGCGCCTCGCCGCCGAACGAGCCGAGGCTCTCGCCGAACACCACCAGCTTGGGGCGTTTGCCCTCCGGTAGTCCGCGGACCATCTCGTCAACCGCCTCGAACAGCTCCTGACCGGCCTGGCGGGCGTTCTCCTTGTCCACCAGGAAGGAGATCCAGCTGGGCAGGAACGAATACTGCATGGACACGATCGCGGTGTCGCCGTTGTACATGTACTCCAGGGCTGACGCCTCGGCTGCATTGATCCAGCCGGTGCCTGTCGTGGTCGCGACCGCGATGACCTTGCGGTTCAGTCCGCCCGTGCGCTTGAGTTCTTCGGCAGCCAGTCGCGCGGTGGCGCGGATGCCTTCTGCCGAGTGCAGGCCGGCATAGGCGCGAATCGGCTCAACTGCTTTACTGCCGTTGAAGTTTGACAGTTCGTCGACAGTCGGTCCGCCCTTGACGAACACCCGTCCCTGGTGGCCCAGCGAGTCCCAGGAGGCCAGTGACTGCGGGCCGCCGGAGCGCAGCGTGCTGGTGGGCGCCGGGTTGTCGGTGTCGTTGTTGGCGTTCTCGAAGATGTTGTTGATCGTCGACATGCCGAACCGGGCCACGACGCCATCGAGGATCGCGATGAAGAGGCTGACGACCAAGATGACGGCGATGGCGCCTGACACCCGCGGCGGCGCAACACGTTCCAGCTGGCGCACCAGGAACAGCACCAGTTTGCGCACCAGCTGTCCGAATTCGACGAACGCGAACAAGAAGACGACCGACAGCACCGCAGTCAGCGGATGGTCCCAGAAGCTCATGCGCGGCACGCCCATCAGGTCCCGGACGTCGTCCTGCCAGACGTGGAACCAGATGATGGCGAGCACCTGGCCGACGACGCCGATGCCGATCAGGACCAGCCAGGCCCAGCGGGGCGCCTTGGGGCTGCTGTCCTTCGACCGCATGTACCGCACCAACCAGACCCCGAAAACCCCGAAGCTGTAACCGCACGCGCCGGCCGCGCCGCTGACGATGCCCTGGAACAGCGGTCCGCGCGGCAGCAGCGACGGGGTCATCGACAGCCAGATGAAGGTCAGTCCGACCGCGGTCCCGAAGAACGTGTAGCGGCGAACCCACCAATCTGATGGCGGCTCTTCCAGTTTCGCCACGAGCAACTCTTCACTCGACGGCTCGGCGACCGCGACAGCGGGGCCGTCGTCGTCGGCAGGATCGGTGTCGTGAACGGTGTCGGGCACCGCTCGACTTTACCGATGCGTGAAGTTCGGCGCGCGCTTCTCGGTGAAGGCCGCCATGCCCTCGGTCTGGTCGTCGGTGGCGAAGGCCGAGTGGAACAACCGGCGCTCGTACAGCAGACCTTCGGCGAGTGTGCTCTCGAAGGCGCGGTTGACGGCCTCCTTGGCCATGCGCGACGCCGAAAGAGACATGCCGGCAATCGTTTTGGCGACCGCGTTGGCCTCTTCGAGCAGCTTGTCGGCCGGGACGACGCGCGACACCAGGCCGCAGCGCTCGGCTTCCTCGGCGTCCATGTTGCGGCCGGTGAGAATCAGGTCCATCGCCTTGGCCTTGCCGACGGCGCGCGTCAGGCGCTGGCTGCCACCCATGCCGGGCAACACGCCCAACTTGATCTCGGGCTGCCCGAATTTGGCGGTGTCGGCGGCGATCAGCAGGTCGCACATCATGGCCAGTTCGCAACCGCCACCGAGCGCGTAGCCGGCGACGGCCGCGATCGTGGGGGTGCGGGTCGCGGCGAACTTGTTCCACAGCGCGAAGAAGTCCTGCGAGAACACGTCGGCGAACGTGAGGCTCGCCATCTCCTTGATGTCGGCGCCGGCGGCGAAGGCCTTCTCGCTGCCGGTGACGATGATGGCGCCGATGCCCGGGTCGGCGTCGAGTTCAGCTGCGGCCGTGGTGACTTCGGTCATCACCTGGCTGTTGAGCGCGTTGAGTGCCTTCGGGCGGTTCAGGGTGATGGTGGCGACGCGGTCGTCACGGGTGACCAGGATGGTTTCGAAAGTCATGCGGGCTCCTAGAGAGTCAGATCGGGGTCGGCGGGGACGAAGTAGGCGTCGACGTCGGCGGCGGTGCAATCCGACACGTTAGCGGGGGACCACTGCGGGTTGCGGTCCTTGTCGACGAGCTGGGCACGGATGCCCTCCACGAAGTCGTGGGACTTGTGCGACGCCATCGAGACTCGGAACTCCTGGACGAGGGTGTCCTCGAGCGTCGGCAGTTTCGCGGCGCGGCGCACGGCCTCCAACGTGACAGTGAGCGCGATGGGGGACCGGGTGGCGATCAGGGCGGCCGCATCGTTGGCCGCGGCGGCGTCATGGCCGCGCAGGTTTTCCAGAATCTGCGCGACGGTGTCGGCGGCGTAGCACTCGTCGATCCAATGCCGTTGCGCCAGAAGCTCACTGGCGGGTGGCTCGATGGCGTACTTCGCCAGTGCCGCGTCCGGATCGGAGCTGATGACCAGGTCTTTGAACGCGGGAAGTTCAGCCTGCGGGACGAAATGGTCGGCGAATCCCAGCGCGATGGCGTCCGCGCCGGAGAACGGCGCACCGGTGAGCGCGGCGTGCAGACCGATCAGTCCCGGCGCCCTGGACAGTAGGTAGGTGCCGCCGACGTCGGGGATGAAGCCGATGCCGACCTCGGGCATGCCGAGCTTGGTCTTCTCGGTGACGACGCGGATGTTGCCGTGGGCGCCGACGCCGACGCCGCCGCCCATCACGATGCCGTCCATCAGCGAGACGTATGGCTTGGGGTAACGGCCGATGTGGGCGTTGAGCAGGTATTCGTCGTGCCAAAACGTCCTGGCGTTGTCGTCACCGGCCTTGGCGCTGTGATAGAGCGCGATGACGTCGCCGCCTGCGCACAGGCCGCGCTCGCCGGCGCCGGTCAGCAGGACCGCACGGACGCTGTCGTCGTGCTCCCAGGTGTTGAGCGCGTCGGCGAGGCCCGTGACCATCACATGATTGAGCGAATTGATGGCCTTCGGGCGGTTCAGCGTGACGACGCCGACGCCGTTCTCGATATTTACTAGGATATCCTCGTTTTCCGCCACGGTAAGCAATCTAGATCGTTGCGCACCGGCCGCGCCGACCAGGTACCGTTTCACAGTAAGTTCCCAGTTTCTCCGTCTCGCCGGGAACTAACACCCGAAGCCGTACGTTGTGTGGGTGTTCGTCAGCAGACGGACCACAGCTTCAGGAGAGGAACCCAGACGGTGCGCGAGAGCAGCAACCCGATATTTCGTTCCCTGCCCAAGTCGCAGGGCGGATACGCGCAATTCGGTAGTGGCGCCGCCGGATACGGTGCCCAGCAGACCATGGCCCAGCCATACACCCAATACCCACCTCAGCAGGCCGGTTTCGCCCGCCCGCTGACCATCGATGACGTCGTCACCAAGACCGGCATCACGCTGGCGGTGCTGACGGTCAGCGCGGTCGTTTCGTACTTCGTGATCATGTCCAACCTGGCGCTGGCCGGGCCGCTGGCCATGATCGGCGCCCTCGGCGGCCTGGTGATGGTTCTCATCGCCACGTTCGGCCGCAAGCAGGACAACCCGGGCATCGTCCTCACGTACGCGGTGCTCGAGGGCATGTTCCTCGGTGCCTTCTCGTTCGTCATGGCCAACTTCGCGGTGTCCGGCGCCAACGCCGGCGCCCTGATCGGCCAGGCCATCCTCGGCACCTTCGGTGTGTTCTTCGGCATGCTCGTCGTCTACAAGACGGGCGCCATCCGCGTCACTCCGAAGTTCACCCGGATGCTCGTCGCCGGCATGTTCGGTGTCCTTGCCCTGATGCTCGGCAACCTGGTGCTCGGCATGTTCGGTGTGGGCGGCGGCGCCGGTATGGGCCTGCGCAGCGGTGGCACCATCGCCATCATTTTCTCGCTGGTCTGCATCGCGCTGGCGGCGTTCAGCTTCCTGGTCGACTTCGACGCCGCGGACCAGATGATCCGCGCTGGTGCGCCGGAGAAGGCGGCATGGGGCATCGCGCTCGGCCTGACCGTCACCCTGGTCTGGCTGTACGTCGAAATCCTGCGACTGCTGAGTTACTTCAACAACGACTAGCTCTGGTGCGAGAAAAGGGGCGTCCGCTTCGGCGGGCGCCCCTTTTTCGTGTCAGTGTGCCGCGGATCAGACCGCGCGCGGACTGACCCGGCTCGCGGCCTCGGCAGCGTTGCGGCGTGCGGTGTCGACATCCTCGGCCCGGGCCAGGGCCACGCCCATCCGGCGGGTCCGGAAGCTCTCCGGCTTGCCGAACAGGCGAAGGTCGGTGCCCGGCACCTGGAGAGCGTCATCGACGCCGTCGAAGACGATGCCCTCGGCCTCGACGCCGCCGTAGATCACTGCGCTGGCCCCCGGACTCTTCAGCGAGGTGTCCACAGGCAGGCCGAGGATGGCGCGGGCATGCAGCTCGAACTCGTTCTGCCACTGGGTGATCATCGTGGTCATCCCGGTGTCGTGCGGCCGTGGGCTCACTTCGCTGAACCAGACCTGGTCGCCCTTGACGAACAACTCGACACCGAAAACGCCCTGCCCGCCGAGGTTTTCGGTGACCGTCTGCGCAATCTGCTGCGCGTTGGCCAGGGCAGCAGCCGACATCGGGTGCGGCTGCCAGCTTTCCACGTAGTCGCCGGCGACCTGGCGGTGCCCGATGGGTTCGCAGAACTGGGTACCGACCTCGCCGTCGGCACCTCTGGCACGGACGGTCAACAGCGTGATCTCGTAGTCGAAGTCGACGAAGCCCTCGACGATGATCCGGGTGTTGGTCACGCGTGCCCCGCCCATCGCGTACTCCCAGGCCTTCGCGACGTCGTCCGGTCCGTCGAGTTTGCTTTGGCCCTTGCCCGAGCTGCTCATGACGGGTTTGACCACGCAGGGGTAGCCGATGCCACCCTCGATCGCGGCGTGGAGTTCCGCCAGTGAGTCGCAGAACTGGTACGGACTCGTCGGGACCCCGAGTTGCTCGGCGGCCAGCCGGCGGATGCCCTCGCGGTCCATGGTCAGGCGAGCGGCCCGTGCGGTCGGGATCACCCGCACCACACCGGCGTCCTCGAGTTCCTGCAGCATCGGCGTCGCGATCGCCTCGATCTCGGGCACCACCAGGTCCGGTTTCTCGGCCTCGATCAGCGCCTTGAGTTGGTCGGGGTCGGTCATCGAGATGGTCCGGGCGTGGTGGGCCACCTGGTGTCCCGGTGCGTTCGGGTAGCGGTCGACGGCGATGGTCTCGACGCCCAGGCGCTGCAACGCGATCAGTACTTCGCGACCGAGTTCGCCGGAGCCGAGCAGCATGACCTTGGTCGCGCTGGGCGACAGAGGGGTTCCGATGGTGATCATCGGGTGGCAAGTCTATGGGTCGGCCCCCGACTGTGGTTGACCCTGTACTGATGGCGCAGGTCACTCGAACAGTTGCGCCACAGGTTCAGGGTCAACGTCCTGAGCGCCTATCGACGCATTGACCCTGTACTGGGGGCGTGGGCTTCTCGGCCGAATGCACCGCGGGCACAGACTGAACGGAGGTTATGCACAGTTCGCAGTTGATCCACACACCACGGCGGTGGTCGCAGTTCGGGGGCTCTTCTGTCAGGGGGAATGCAGACGGTTGCGTGATGACCACGGAATCGGACCCATTGATCGGAAGCGAGGCGCTTGCGGCTCAGTCACTGACCCGCTACGAGCTGCGTCGCTACTACCGGGCGCTGCTCCCGAACATATACGGGGACAGGCGAATTGAGCCGTCGTTGCGGCATCGTACGAAGGCAGCTTGGTTGTGGTCTGGGCGTGAGGCCGTCATCGCCGGAAGCGCGGCAGCCGCGGTGCACGGCGCTCGCTGGGTGCCTGACGACGTGCCGATCGAGCTCATCTATGCCAACACCAGGCCGCCGCGAACCGTCATCGCCCGCGACGACCTGCTTTTCGACGACGAAATTCAGCGTATCGACGGTCTGCCGGTGACTACGCCTGCGCGCACGGGGTTCGATCTGGGGCGACGCGGACCTCTCGTTGACGCGGTTGCTCGACTCGATGCGCTCAGTGCGGCAACAGGTTTCACCGCTGAGGACGTTCGTACGATGGCGGGCCGGCACCGCCATACCCGCGGGCTGCGTCAACTTGAGCGTGCGCTGGAACTCTTTGACCCCGGTGCCCAGTCCCCGAAGGAGACCTGGTTGCGGTTGCTGCTGATGGACGAGGGCTTCCCGCGCCCGCAGACCCAGATTCCAGTCCTCGGTCCTGATGGTCGCCCCAAGTACTTCCTCGACATCGGGTGGGAGGACCTGATGCTGGCAGTCGAGTACGACGGTGCACAGCACGCGAGCCAGATCGGCTACGACATCGCCAGAAACGAGTACCTCGCCGCCTCAGGGTGGACTGTTGTCAGAGTGGCTGCCGGACATCAACGCGCCGAGATCATCGGGTGGGTGAACCGGGCGTGGGCGCGGGCCATGTACCGGACGAATCCTGCGGCATTTCTGCCGTCACGCTAGGCCATGGATTCAGGCTCAACGTGAGAGGGAGCCAGAAACACGTTGACCCTGTACCTGGGGCGCATGTCACTCGAACAAATGCGCCCTGAGCACAGGGTCAACGGGAAGGGGCGGAAGCCCCAGCGAACTAGCTGAGCCGCTCGATGATCATGGCCATACCCTGGCCACCACCGACACACATGGTCTCGATACCGAACTGCTTGTCGTGCGTCTGCAGGTTGTTGATCAGCGTCGCGGTGATGCGGGCGCCGGTCATCCCGAACGGGTGGCCGAGGGCGATGGCGCCACCGGAGACGTTCAGGCGGTCCTCGTCCATGCCAAGGGCACGGGCCGAGCCCAGCACCTGCACGGCGAAGGCCTCGTTGATCTCGTAGAGGTCGACGTCGCCGATGGCCATGTTGGCGCGGCCCAGAGCCTGCTTGACGGCCTCGATCGGGCCCAGGCCCATGATCTCCGGCGACAGACCCGACACCCCGGTCGAGACGATGCGCGCCAGCGGCGTCAGGCCCAGGGCCTTGGCCTTCTCGTCGCTCATGATCACCAGGGCGGCCGCGCCGTCGTTCAGCGGGCAGGCGTTGCCGGCGGTGATGGTGCCGTTCGGGCGGAAGACCGGCTGCAGCTGGCTGATCTTCTCGTAGGTGGTGCCGGCGCGCGGGCCGTCATCCTTGGAGACGACGGTGCCGTCGGGCAGCGTGACCGGGACGATCTCGCGCTCGAAGAAGCCGGCGTTGATGGCCTCTTCGGCCTTGTTCTGCGAGCGGACGCCCCAGTGGTCCTGGTCTTCACGGCTGATGCCGGTGTGCAGGACGACGTTCTCGGCGGTCTGGCCCATGGCGATGTAGACGTCGGGCAGCACGCCGTCTTCACGCGGGTCGTGCCACTCGGTGGCACCCTCGGCCTGCTTGACGGTGCGGGCCTGGGCCTCGTCGAACAGCGAGTTCTTGCTGTTCGGGGCGCCGTCGGCGGCACCGACGCCGAAGCGCGACACGGTCTCGACACCGGCGGAGATGAACACGTCACCCTCGCCGGCCTTGATCGCGTGGAACGCCATGCGGGTGGTCTGCAGCGACGACGAGCAGTAGCGGTTGACGGTGGTGCCCGGCATGAAGTCGTAGCCGAGCTCGACGGCAACGGCGCGGCCGATGTTGTAGCCGGCCTCACCTGCGGGCTGTCCGCAGCCGATCATCAGGTCGGCGACGTCGCGCGGGTCCAGCGCGGGGACCTTGTCCAGCGCGGCGCGCACCATCTGCGCGGCGAGGTCGTCGGGCCGCATGGTGGCCAGCGAGCCCTTGACGGCACGGCCGATGGGGGAGCGGGCGGTGGAGACGATGACGGCTTCGGGCATGACGGGAGCTCCTAGTGGATCCAAAGGAAACGGCATTGCTTCCCTGGAATTTATCCCGTGACAGGAGCGACGATCGGCGCGGGTACGCCTGTCGTGCGCCGCCAGAGGCGCGACACGTTCGTCAGGCGCGCCAGCGCATTGGTGTCGTCGGAGGTCCTGGAGACCAGCGCCGATGCCGGCGGCGAGTCAGTTGTCCACTCGCCCAACGCTTCACACAACGCGGGGAGCAGCTGCTGGGCGGCCAGCGAGTACCCGGCGGCCGACGGGTGGAACATGTCCGAGGAGAAGAGCACCTCGGGAGCCTTGAGGAAATCGGGCGACAGCAGGTCGGAGAACGGCACCGGCACGCCGCCGAAGGAACGGACCTGCCCGGCCTGGGCCCGGGCCAACCGTAAGCCACGATTGCGGGTCACCCACCGCAACGGCTGCGGGATGGCGGCGATGGCGCCGAAATCCGGGCAGGTGCCCACGACCACGACCGCGCCGCTCGCGCTGAGCCGTTGCACCGCATTACCGAGGCGGCGGGCCGACTGCCATATCCCGTTGACCGCGGTGATGTCGTTGGCCCCGATCATGATGACCGCGGCGTCCGGTGGCGGGCCGGCCACGAACATGGCATCGATCTGGCCGGACAACCCCTTCGAGGTCGCGCCCACGATGGCCTTGGTGGACAGCCGGATTCGCTTGCCGGACTGCTGTGCCAGCCCACGGGCGAGCAGTACGCCGGGCACTTCGTCGGCGTTGTGGCAGCCGTATCCCGTCGCGGTGGAGTCGCCGAAGATCATCAAATGCAGGTCGAAAGGCACCCCGCGCTGCCATCTTTCGACGGGTCCGCCACCGGGGCTGTAGACGCCGTCGGCTCTCGGCGGGACGTCCCACGACTTGGGTATCACCCGGCGGGCCTTGGCGGCCTGCCCGGTCAACAGATTTCGCGCCCCGACGTAGAACGAGCCCGTCGAGGCAATGGTGGCTGCGGTCGCCAGAGCGATGGTCGTCCGGCGCGGTGCACGTATGCCCACGGCGTTCAGTTTAGGTGGGTTGCCCAGATTCGCAGGTCGATGAACCGCGGGTGGCCCGGTCACGTAACCATATCGACTGGGGCATTAATTAGGTGACTTTGATTGTTGATCTATGTAGCAGTGACAAGCTAAGTTACGCGGGTTGTCTATTTAGTGACGTAAATAACGAAGTGCACCGGAACTACAAAGGCGTAGGAGTGGTGGCGATGACCGCACCGAGCAGGGTTGTCAGAACCCATAGTGTTGCTATAAGTGCTGCTAAGGGGCGGAAACCACGCCGCTATCCCGTCAGCGACGGCGCACCCGTAGAGATCGTCGAGGACGGTCCCAGCCTGGCCGGACGCCTGATGTCGGTGGCTGCGACCCTCGCCATCAAGTCAACTCTGACCATCGGCAGCTACGTTCCGAAGGCCCCCTGGCCGTGGGGAATGGTCGACTTCGTCGCCCGCGTCATGCGGCCCGAGCCGGGCACCGTCCGCGCCACGATCGGTTTGCCGAACTGTACGGCGCACCTGGTCCGGGCCAAAGGCGTGTTGCCGGCCGACGGCAGGCGCAGCGTCATCCTCTACATGCACGGCGGGGCTTTCCTGACCTGCGGCGTGCACACCCATGGTCGGGTGGTCGGTGCGCTGTCGAAGTACGCCGACGCTCCCGTCTTGGTGGTCGACTACCGGATGATCCCCAAGCATTCGATCGGCGAGGCGCTCGAGGACTGCCACGACGCCTACCGCTGGTTGCGCCTGAAGGGCTACGAGCCGGATCAGATCGTGCTCGCCGGGGATTCGGCGGGCGGCTATCTGTCACTGGCGCTGGCCGAGAAGCTGCAGGAGGAAGGCGAGTTGCCGGCCGCGGTGGCAACCATGTCGCCGCTGTTCGAGATCGACAACGAGAGCCGGGCCCAGCACCCGAACTTGAAGTCCGACGCGATGTTCCCGCCGCACGCTTTCGACGCGCTGGTAGAGCTCATCGAGGACGCGGCGTCGCGCCACGTCGTCGACGGTAAGCCTGAAGAGGTGTACGAGCCGCTCGACCACATCGAGCCCGGTCTGCCGCGCACCCTGATCCACGTCTCCGGCTCCGAGGTGTTGCTCAACGACGCGCGTAAGGCCGCGCACATGCTGGCCGCCTGCGGCGTGCCGGTCGAGGTGCACGTCTGGCCCGGCCAGATGCACGTGTTCCAGCTCGCGACCCCGCTGGTCAAGGAGGCCGAGCGCTCGCTGAAGCAGATCGGCGAGTACATCCGCGAGGCAACCTGGTAATCCGGTATGCGCAACCGGGGTGCGGCCTGACACGATGTATCCATGCGCATCGCCCGGCACGTCAGTGAGCTCATCGGCAATACGCCTCTGGTCCAACTGAACTCGGTTGTTCCAGCTGGCTCCGGGGTGGTGGCAGCCAAGATCGAATACCTCAACCCCGGCGGTAGTGCCAAGGACCGCATCGCGGTCAAGATGATCGACGCGGCCGAAGAAGCCGGACTGCTGAAGCCGGGCGGGACCATCGTCGAACCCACGTCCGGCAACACCGGGGTCGGCCTCGCCATCGTCGCGCAGCAGCGCGGTTACAAGTGCATCTTCGTCTGCCCGGACAAGGTCAGCGAGGACAAGCAGAACGTGCTGCGCGCGTACGGTGCCGAGGTGGTCGTCTGCCCGACGGCCGTGGCCCCCGACCATCCGGACAGCTATTACAGCGTCTCCAACCGCCTCGTCACCGAGATCGACGGCGCGTGGAAGCCCGACCAGTACTCCAACCCGAACGGCCCGGCCAGCCATTACGAGACCACCGGCCCGGAGATCTGGGCCGACACCGACGGCAAGATCACACACTTCGTGGCTGGCGTCGGCACCGGCGGCACCATCACCGGCACCGGCCGTTACCTCAAAGAGGTCTCGGGTGGCCGGGTGAAGATCGTCGGCGTCGATCCTGAGGGCTCGGTGTACTCCGGCGGCACCGGCCGGCCGTACCTGGTCGAGGGCGTCGGTGAGGACTTCTGGCCGTCGGCGTACGACCCGACCATCCCCGACGAGATCATCGCCGTGTCCGACGCCGACTCGTTCGATATGACCCGGCGCCTGGCGCGCGAAGAGGCCCTGCTGGTCGGCGGTTCCTGCGGTATGGCCGCGGTCGCCGCGATCAAGGTGGCCGAGCGCGAGGGGCCGGACGCCGTCGTCGTCGTCCTGCTGCCGGATGGCGGAAGAGGTTATCTGTCAAAGATTTTCAACGACGAGTGGATGTCGTCGTACGGCTTCCTGCGCAATCGGCTGGACGGTACGCCCGAGGAACACACCGTCGGCGATGTGCTGCGTGGCAAGTCCGGCGCGCTGCCGGACCTGGTCCATACGCATCCGTCGGAAACAGTGCGTGACGCCATCAGCATCTTGCGCGAGTACGGCGTCTCCCAGATGCCGGTGGTCGGGGCCGAGCCGCCCGTGATGGCCGGTGAGGTCGCGGGCAGCGTGTCCGAACGTGAGCTGCTCTCAGCGGTTTTCGAAGGCCGGGCGAAACTTGCCGACGCGGTGGCGCAGCACATGAGCCCGCCGCTGCCATTGATCGGGGCCGGCGAGCTGGCGTCCGCGGCGGCCAAGGAACTGCGCGAGGTCGACGCCGTGATGGTCGTCGACGACGGCAAGCCCGTCGGGGTGCTGACCCGGCACGATCTGCTCGGGTTCCTGTCGCAGGGCGGGTCGCGTAAATAGCCGCCTAAGCAGGGGAGATTGACTTATCTTCTCCGGTAGGGCGAGAGCACTCGCTTCCCGCTAGTTGACCTTCGGAAAGGCCGCCATGACCGAGTACCCACCCCCGCCGCCCGGGAACTTCCCTCCGCCGCCTCCGGGGAACGTCCCGCCGCCTCCGCCCGGTGGTTACCCGCCGGCCGGTGGATATCCCGGTGCCGGCGGACCGCCGGACAACAACCTCGTGTGGGGCATCCTCGTCACCATCTTCTGCTGCTTGCCTTTCGGCATCGTGTCGATCGTCAAGGCGACACAGGTCTCCGGACTGTGGGCGCAGGGCCGGCCTGATCTGGCACAGGCCGCCGCGGCTGACGCCAAGAAGTGGGCCATGTGGGGCGCCATTGCCGGTGTCGTCGTCATCGTGATCTACGTGATTCTGACGCTGATCGGCGCGGTTTCGTTCAACACGTCGTACTCCGGTAGCTGAACCAGAGAAAATGCAACACCTGCAGCGGCCCAAGGCGGTTAGTCCGCTCCTTGGGCCGCTCGCTGTTGCGGGCGCCGCCGGCGTGGCGTGCTGCGCCGTGTGGCTGAGCAACCCGACGGTGCCGGGCGGCCCGATTCCGGTCTGTCCCACGAAGGCGCTGTTCGGTATCGACTGCCCGGGCTGCGGCAGCATGCGAATGCTGTATTCCCTGATGCACGGCGACTTTTCGGCTGCGTTGCATTTCAACGCAGTGGGCATCGTCGCCTTGATGCTGCTCGCCTGGTCCTATGGCGCGTGGACTTACGGTCGCGTCGTCGGCCGACAAATCACCAGTTGGCAGCATCGTCGTTGGGCCGCACCGGTTGCTTTGACGGTAGTGTGCATTTGGTTTGTTATTCGCAATGTGCCTATAGCCCCGTTCATTTCGTTGTACGTGTAGTTCACCGTTGTAACCAGAAACACCACATCCACATCGCTCGGAGGGACGAAAGATGACGGACCAACCGACGGAAGGCACTCCGCCCGACGCCAATCAGCCGACGGAGTACATTCCGCAGCCGCCGCCGGGTGGGTTCCCCCCGCCGCCTCCGGGAGCTGCTCCGACGGAATACATTCCGCAGGCGCCGCAAGGCGGTGGCTTCCCGCCGCCTCCGCCTCCCGGCGCTGGCTACCCGCCGCCGCAGGGTGGCTACCCGCCACCGCCGCAGGGCGGCTACCCACCGCCTCCGCAGGGTGGCTACCCGCCGCCTCCGCCTCCCGGCGCTGCCTACCCGCCTCCGGCGCAAGGCGGATACCCGCCGCCCCCGCCGGGCGGTGCCTACCCGCCGCCCCCGCCGCCGCAGGGTGGCTTCGCGCCCCCGCCTCCGGGGGCATATCCGCCCGCCGGGTACCCGTACGGTGCACCGGGCGGCGCGGCTGCATTCAGCATCGGCGACGCGCTGTCGTGGGCCTGGAACAAGTTCACCAAGAACCCGGCACCGCTGATCGTGTCGATGTTGGTCTACGGCCTCATCGTCGGTGTGATCGCAGCAATCGTCGAGTTCGGCGCCCTGGGGCTGGCCGATACTTCGATGTCCAGCTATTCGGCGGACGACGCCAGCTTCAGCTACTCGTACAACGTCACCTCGCTGGGGCCGGCCAGTATCGCCGTATTGGTGGTTGGCTACCTCGTGCTGCTGGTGGTCGCGGCGGCCATCTCGTCGGCTCAGTACGTCGGCCTGCTGGGCATCGCCGACGGACAGCCGACCACCATCGGCTCGTTCTTCAAGCCGCGCTACATCGGCCCGATGATCCTGCTGACGCTCATCGTCGGCGTGCTCGTCGGCATCGGTTACGCCTTGTGCATCATCCCTGGTCTGGTCGTCGCTTTGTTCGCGATGTTCGCGCACCCGGCCCTGGTCGATCGCAATCTGTCACCGATTGACGCCCTGAAGGCCAGCATCGACATCGTGAAAGCCAATGCCGGACAGGTGATCCTGGTTTGGCTGGTGGCGGGTTTGATCGCCGCGGCCGGCGTGCTCGCCTGCGGCGTCGGTGTCCTGGTCTCCGGTCCGGTTGCCTCGCTGATGCTGGTGTACACCTACCGTCGCCTCAGCGGCGGGCAGGTCGCCCCGCTGACGCCGTAACGCCGTGGCCTGTTTGGGGGACGTGGCCGGTTGGTCGTGGCCCCCAAACAGGCATGACGGCACCACATGAAACAGGACGACGTGAACTACACACCTTGGTGGGCCCGCGTGGCGGCAAGCCTCGTCGACCGGGTCCCCCCGCTGTTCGTCATCATCGTCGGCGGGCTGATCGAGCGATCCCAGCGGTTGACGAAATGCCTTGCCGATCAAGCGGACTACAGCATCGGCCCGTTCTGCGCCACCGGAAACTCTGTCGCCGGCGTGCTGATCTGGCTGGCCGGCATCGTCATCGCGGTGTTGTTCATGGTGTGGAATCACGGCTATTTGCAAGGCACTACGGGTTCCAGCCTGGGTAAGCGGCTGTTCCACTTCCAGGTGATCGACGAAAAGACGGACGAGCCCATTGGTTTCGGCCGGTCGGTGGTGCGGCAGCTGGCCCACCTCGTCGACGCCGTCCCGGTGTTCGCCGGGTACCTGTTCCCGCTGTGGGATGCCAAGCGGCAGACCCTGGCGGACAAGATCATGTCGACCGTCTGCGTGTCGACCCGTTGACGACGTATGCACCGTGGTGGCGACGAGCCGCCGCCACAGTCATCGACCTGCTGCCCCTGCTCGTACTCACCGCGGCCGGTGCGGCGCTGGTCTGGTTCACCCGAGACCGGCTGTGCGACACGGATACCTCCGCGTTCGACGGCGGCGCTCAATGCGGCGACGGTTACTCGATGTGGGGCTACGTCAGCCTGGTGGTGACGTGGCTCCTCATGCTCGGGTATCTGATCTGGAACTTCGGTTACCGCCAGGGGCGAACCGGCGCCAGCCTGGGCAAGACCGCGCTGCACGTGCGGGTCGTCGGTCAAAGCTCCGGGACACCAATAGGTTTTGCGCGGTCCCTGCTGCGGCAGGCCGTGCATCTGGCCGACCTGTCGATCGTCGGCTACCTGTGGCCGCTGTGGGACGCCAAGCACCAGACCTTCGCAGACATGGTCATGGAGACAGTCTGCGTGACACCGCCGCGGACGCGAACCCCTGTCAGCGGAACGCACTGACTCCCGTCAGCGCCTGTCCGATAACCAGCTGATGTACCTCGGATGTGCCCTCATAGGTCAGCACCGACTCCAGGTTGTTGGCGTGCCGGATCACCGGGTACTCCAGGGTGATGCCGTTGGCGCCCAACAAGGTTCGACATTGCCGAGCGATCTTGATGGCCTCGCGCACGTTGTTCAGCTTGCCGACGCTGACCTGTTCGGGCCGGATCCTCCCGGCGTCTTTGAGGCGGCCGAGCTGCAGCGCGAGGAGCTGCGCCTTGCTGAGCTCGACAGCCATATCCGCGATCTTGGCCTGTGTCAGTTGGTATTCCGCGAGCGTCTTGTCGAAAACTGTGCGCGTACCGACATAGTCCAGCGTCGCCTGCAGACAATCGCGTGCCGCGCCCACCGCGCCGAACACGATGCCGAACCGCGCCTCTGACAGGCAGCTCAGCGGACCGGACAGACCGCGTGCGCCGGGCAATCGCGCGGACTCGGGCAACCGGACGTCGTCGAGGCTGAATTCAGAGGTGACCGAGGCGCGCAGCGACATCTTGCGCGTCATCTCCCGGGCACTGAAACCCGGTGCGTCCGTGGGTACGGCGAACCCCAGCACGCCCTCCTCGGCGCGGGCCCACACCACCGCGACGTCGGCGACCGAGGCGTTGGTGATCCACATCTTCGACCCGTTGAGGATCCAGTCGTCGCCGTCGCGGCGGGCGGTGGTGCGCATGCCACCCGGGTTGGATCCGAAGTCCGGTTCGGTGAGACCGAAACAGCCGATCAGATCGCCGGCCGCCATTCCGGGCAGCCACTGCTCGCGTTGTTCCTCGCTGCCCCAGTGATGGATCGCGAACATCGCCAGCGACCCCTGCACCGACACCAGCGAGCGGATTCCGCTGTCGACCGCTTCGAGCTCCTGGCACACCAGCCCGTATGCCGTTGCGGTCGAACCGCTGCAGCCGTACCCGGTGAGGTGCATGCCGAGCAGGCCCAGCTTGCCGACCTCCGCTGCGATCTCCCGAACCGGTACTGAACCGTTCTCGAACCACTCGGCGATGAAAGGACGCAACCGCTGTTCGCCGAACTGGCGGACCATGGTGCGCAATTCGATGTCCTCGGTGCTCAGCAGGTCGTCAGTGCCCAGCAGGTTGTCGATCGAGGCTGTCATGGTGCAGTTCTACACCGGGAGTTCGCCGGAATGCGAGTGCAGGCCCCGGCTACGCTGGTCGTTCAGGGCTCGGATAGACGGGGTGAACGATGACTGAGCACGACCAGAACCATGGTGCGGGTGAGCCGGAGGCTTCGACCCCGGCCTACGGCATGCCGCCGCTCCCGGCCTATGGCACGGAGGCCTACCCGCCGACGCCGGCGCCAGAGGCACTTACCCCGCCGCCGGTTGCCGGATACCCAGGCCCCGGATACCCGGGCCCTGGCTACCCAGGCCCCGGATATCCGCAGCCGGTCGCGCCGTATCCGCCTGTAGCCCAGGGATATCCGGGCATGCCGCCGATGCCGGGCATGATGCCGATGGGTTACGCACCGGTGCCGAAGACCAACGGGCTGGCCATCGCGTCGTTGGTCTGTTCGCTGCTGGGCCTGGCGACGTGTGCAGCCACGTCGATTCTCGGCGTCATCTTCGGGCATCTGGCCAAGTCGCAGATCAAGCAGAGCGGTGAGGAGGGCGAGGGCATGGCCCTCGCAGGCTTGATCGTCGGCTACATCGGTTTGGCGATCTTCGCGCTGATCGCTCTGTTCTACTTCGGCCTGATCGCGCTCATCGTGGGCACCAGCGGCACCACAACAACGACCTACTAGGGGACTTCATGTCGAATCCATACGAGCCCGGCGACGGGTCCGGTCAGCAACAACCGGGTGAGTCGCAGTTCGGGCAACCGGGATATCAGGGGTACCCGCAACAGCCGGGATATCCGCAGCAGCCCGGGTATCCGCCACCGGGGTACGCACAGCAGCCGGGTTACCCGCCGCCGAGCTATGGCTATATGCCGCAGTACGCGGTCGATCCGTCCGCGCCGTTCGGTCGTGACCCGTTGACCGGGCTACCGTTGTCGGACAAGTCCAAGGTGACGGCCGGCCTGCTGCAGATCTTGTTGGGCGGCTTCGGCGTCGGGCGATTTTATCTCGGCTACACGAACATCGGTGTGCTGCAGCTCGTCGTCTCACTCGTCACCTGCGGCATCGGCGCCATCTGGCCGCTGATCGACGGCATCATGATCCTGATGGGGAACGTTCCCGACCCCCAAGGACGCAAGCTGCGCGACTAGGCTGGCGCTTGTGAGCGAGCAGCGCAGCCAGGCAGACCACTACCGGGCCTACGGGCCGTCCACTCGGGCGATCCACGCCGGGTTCCGGCCGGACCCGCAGACCGGCGCCGTCAACACCCCGATCTACGCCAGTTCGACGTTCGCGCAGGACGGTGTCGGCGGGCTGCGCGGCGGTTTCGAGTACGCCCGCACCGGTAATCCGACCCGATCCGCGTTGGAGACGCTGCTGGCTGCGGTCGAGGGCGCGAACTATGGCCGCGCGTTCAGTTCCGGCATGGCCGCCACCGACTGCGCGCTGCGTGCCGTGCTGCGTCCGGGCGACCACATCGTCATCCCCGATGACGCCTATGGCGGCACCTTCCGGCTGATCGACAAGGTGTTCACCCAGTGGGGCATCACGCACACGCCGGCGCAGCTGTCGAACCTCGACGAGGTGCGCGCGGCGGTCACTCCGAAGACCCGGCTGATCTGGGTGGAGACCCCGACCAATCCGCTGCTGTCCATCGCCGACATCGCGGGCATCGTGCAGATCGGCGCGACGTCGGGGGTGAAGGTCTTGGTGGACAACACTTTTGCCTCGCCGGCGCTGCAGCAGCCGCTGTCGCTCGGGGCGGACATCGTGCTGCACTCCACCACCAAATACATCGGCGGGCACTCGGACGTCGTCGGCGGCGCACTGGTGACCAATGACGAAGAGCTCGACGCGAAGTTCGCGTTTTTGCAGAACGGCGCCGGCGCGGTGCCGGGTCCGTTCGACGCCTACCTGACGTACCGCGGCCTCAAGACGCTGCCGCTGCGTATGCAGCGGCACTGCGAAAACGCCTTGCGGGTGGCCGAATTCCTCAACGACCACAAGGCGGTCGCGACGGTGCTGTACCCGGGACTGTCCAGTCATCCGGGTTACGAGGTGGCCGCCAAGCAGATGAGTGGCTTCGGTGGCATGGTGTCGGTGCGGCTGCGCGGCGGTGAGCAGGCCGCCCGCGAATTGTGCTCGCGCACCGAGATTTTCATCCTTGCCGAGTCGCTGGGCGGCGTGGAGTCGCTGATCGAGCACCCCGGTTCCATGACGCATGCGTCGACGGCCGGCTCGCAGCTGGAGGTGCCGAGCGACCTGGTCCGGTTGTCGGTCGGCATCGAGGATGCGGCCGACCTGGTCGGTGACCTGGAGCAGGCGCTGGGTTAACGGCGGTGCGGCGTCAGGAGACGAGGGCGCCCCGTACCGCGGCGGCGGTGACGGCGAGATTCACCTCGGCGACGCCGGTCTCGTATTCGTTGACCCAATGCCCGCTGGCGATGTCGCCGGCGCGCGCATGCACCCAGCGCCAGCCGCGGTCGTTGAGGCTCATCAGGGAACCCAGACCGTCGACGGTGTGCAGCAGCGTGACGATGGCTGCCGTCGCGGGGCTGGGTGGTCTGCGATCGAACAACGCCGACAGCATCTCCGAACGAGCCTGGCCGACTCGGACCCGGTCGGTCAGTGGCAACGCAAACTGTGGCCGGAACCTGTTGCCGCCCAACGGGTGCCGGCGCAGTTGCCCGGCGCGCTCCAGCTGGTCGATGAGACTGGTCTCGGTCTCTCTCCGGAGCTTGGACAACACCGCAGCAGGTCGCCGCGGTCGTTGACGCAGTAACTCCAACGCCGGCAACGACACCGGGTCGACGGTGCCGTCGCCGGAAAGGGCGACCAGGTGGCCGTCGGGCGCGCTGTCACCCGGCGCGGCGGGCCGAATACGGCACGCCCACGCCAGGTCCAGCAGGACGGCACCGGACAACACCCGATGCCGACGTGGTTGATCCAGACCTGGCTGTGCCGACGAATTGTCGAGAAGCAGCAGATACAGGTCTTCGGCGATCTGAGCCATGGATCGTCAGCCGGTGGAGGGCCGGGCGGGGCCAGCCGTGGCAGGACTAGGCGTGATAGGGCTCAGCCTTGACCAGCGTGACCTTGACGGTGGCGCCGCTGGGCACCGTGTAGCTGCGATCCTCGCCGACCTTGGCATCGATCAGCGCGTGGCCGAGCGGCGAGTTGGGGGAGTACACCTCGAGCTTGCCGTCGGTGACGCCTTCCTGGCGGGTGGCGATGAGGAACGTCTCGGTGTCGTTCTGGTCGCCGTCGTAGTAGACGGTGACAACCGAGCCGGGCAGTGCCACACCGGACTTCTTCGGTGCCTCGCCGACCTTGGCGTTGTTCAGCAGTTCCTGCAGCTGGCGGATGCGGGCTTCCTGCTGGCCCTGCTCTTCGCGGGCTGCGTGGTAGCCACCGTTCTCGCGCAGGTCGCCTTCTTCGCGGCGATCGTTGATTTCGGCAGCGATGACCGGGCGGTTCGCGATCAGCTGATCGAGCTCAGCCTTCAGGCGCTCGAATGCCTCTTCGGTGAGCCAGGTGACCTGGGTATCGGTCATGTCTGCTGCTCTCCTGTCGTTGTAAGCGTGCGTGTATGCCCGGGCGTCGTGTCCGGGGTTGCCCCGTTGCTTGGGGCCGGCGGTGCTGCGATTGCGAGGGCGTCGCTAGGTTCTGGGTCCCCCCGAAGGTGCCAGCAGGTGCCCGCTAATGCAGCAATACACGGCCCCAGTCGGAACCGTGTACTGAGCAAGCGTACCACTTGGGCGTCTCCCAACCGTCATGATTTCGCAGTTCGGAGTTCGCCGGATGGTTGGTCACCCGGCCGGCGTTCAGGGCGCGACGAGGTACGACGGCACGTCCGTGCCGCAGCCGTAGACGTCGCCGACGACCGGCGGTTTTGTCGACTTCACCACCGCCGTCACCTGGACCGTCTTGGCCTCTGCCGGCGCGACGAGAATCTCGCGCCGCCCGGTCTCGCTGCCGTCGAGTGCTTTGGCCCGCACGATGCACACCGCCGGCTTCGCCGGGTCCTCGCGCGTGACCGAGATCGTCACCGCCACCGTTTCGTCGTCGACCACCTTGTAGCTGCTCAACTCGCCCTTGACCGGGGACGTCCCGAGGCGCTGGAAACCGACGAAGGCAAGCGCCACACCAGCGACGACGATGACGAGCGTGAGGCCGATCGCGATGCGGCGACGGGTCAGCCGGGACATGCGCTGCTGCCCGTAGCGGGCGGTCGGACGCTCGATCATGGCTGCTTTGGGTGCCCCATCGGTCGGTTCGGATTGCTTGGACTGGAACTATAGGACCCAGCGACATGGTTGGACTGCATCGAGTTGTCCCACCGAGTAGAGACAGTAGGTAAGGCACACGTGAGCGAACTGCGGTTGATGGCAGTGCACGCGCACCCCGACGACGAGTCGAGCAAGGGTGCGGCCACCACGGCCAAATACGCGGCCAACGGCGCCCGGGTCATGGTCGTGACCCTGACCGGGGGTGAGCGCGGCGACATCCTCAATCCGGCGATGGACCTGCCCGAGGTGCACGGCCGGATCCACGAGGTCCGTCGCGATGAGATGGCCAAGGCCGCCAAGATCCTGGGCGTTGAGCACCACTGGCTGGGGTTCGTCGACTCGGGGCTGCCCGAGGGCGATCCGCTGCCGCCGCTGCCCGACGGCTGCTTCGCGGTGGTGCCGATCGACGAGCCCGTCCGCCGGTTGGTGCGGGTGATCCGCGAGTTCAGGCCGCACGTGATAACCACCTACGACGAGAACGGCGGTTACCCGCACCCCGACCACATCCGCTGTCACCAGGTGTCGATGGCCGCCTACGAAGCCGCGGCCGACCATGTGCAGTTCCCCGACGAGGGCGATCCCTGGAGCATCTCGAAGCTGTACTACGGCCACGGCTTCCTGCGCCGGCGCATGCAGCTGCTGCAGGACGAGTTCGCCAAATACGGCGAAGTCGGGCCGTTCGAGAAGTGGCTGCAGCACTGGGACCCCGAGCACGATCCGTTCGCGAACCGGGTGACCACCCGCGTCGAGTGCGCCGACTTCTTCGAGCAGCGGGACCAGGCGCTGCTGGCCCACGCCACGCAGATCGACCCGAACGGCGATTTCTTCCGCGCGCCCATCGAATGGCAGCAGCGGCTGTGGCCGACCGAGGAGTACGAATTGGCCCGATCCAGGGTTCCGGTGACGTTGCCCGAGACCGATCTGTTCACGGGAGTATCACTGTGATTTCTGTTCCGCTCACCATCCTGCTGGCCGACGGTCCACGCCAGACGGGTCCCGACTTCGGCAAGGCCAGCCCCGCCGGGCTGGTGATCACGCTGATCCTGTTGATCGCTGTCGTGGCCCTGGTCTGGTCGATGAACCGGCACCTGCGCAAGCTGCCCGAATCCTTCGACCCCGCGCATCCGGAACCGGATCAGGCGGTCGACGACGGCACCGTCGGCGGCGTGCCGCCGGAAGCTCCGGCGGCCGATGCTGGGCACGAGGGCGCGGGCAAGCCAGAAGCTGGGTCAGACTCCAGGGATGGCTAAGTCTGATGCACCGGGCTTCTCATCGCGGCTCGTCCCTCACCGCTTGATCGGCGTCCGGTGAACACCCTCGCCCAGGCCACCAGCCCGTACCTGCGCCAGCACGCCGACAACCCGGTGCACTGGCAGCAGTGGACATCGGAGGCGCTGGCCGAGGCCGCGCAGCGGGACGTCCCGATCCTGCTGTCCATCGGCTACGCGGCGTGCCACTGGTGCCACGTGATGGCGCACGAGTCCTTCGAGTCCGCGGATGTTGCGGCGGTGGCCAATGCGGGTTTCGTGTGCATCAAGGTCGACCGGGAGGAACGTCCCGACCTCGACGCGATCTACATGAGTGCCACCGTCGCGATGACCGGTCAGGGCGGCTGGCCCATGACGTGCTTCCTGACGCCCGACGGTCGGCCCTTCTTCTGTGGCACCTACTATCCGAAAGACAGCTTCCTGCAGCTACTTTCGGCGGTCACCGACACCTGGCAGAACCGACGGGCCGAGGTGGAAGAGGCGTCCGACCAGATCGCTTCGGAGCTGCGCAAGATGTCGTCCGGCCTGCCTTCGGGCGGACCGGCGCCGTCGCCCGAACTGTGCGACCACGCCGTCGCCGCCGTGCTGCGCGACGAGGACCGCGCCCGGGGTGGCTTCGGTCGCGCACCCAAGTTCCCGCCCTCGGCATTGCTGGAAGCCCTGCTGCGGCATCACGAACGCACCGGGTCCGGGCTGGATGCGGTGGAGCGCACGTGTGGCGCCATGGCGCGCGGCGGCATCTACGACCAACTGGCCGGCGGCTTCGCCCGGTACAGCGTGGACGCCTCGTGGGTGGTGCCGCATTTCGAAAAGATGTTGTACGACAACGCTTTGCTGCTGCGGGTGTATGCGCACTGGGCGCGACTGACCGGAGACCCGTTGGCGCGCAGGGTCGCCGACGAGACGGCGCGGTTCGTCATCGACGGCCTCGGTGACGGTGGCATGTTCGTGTCGTCGCTGGACGCCGACACCGCCGGGCACGAGGGCCTGACGTACGTCTGGACGCCCGCGGAGCTGACCTCGGTATTGGGTGATGACGACGGCCCTTGGGCCGCTTCACTTTTCGAGGTCACCACGGCCGGCACGTTCGAGCATGGCAGCTCGGTGCTGCAGCTGTTGGCCGACCCCGACGACGCCGTGCGCTTCGAGCAGGTCCGCGCGAAGTTGTTGGCGGCCAGGGGGCTGCGGCCACAGCCGGGTCGCGACGACAAGGTCGTCACCGCCTGGAACGGCTTCGCCATCACTGCGCTTGCGGAAGCCGCCGTCGCGCTCGGGAAGCCCGAATTCCTCGATGCGGCAACGCGTTGCGCCCGCCGGCTGCTGGACCTGCATCTGGTCGACGGCCGACTGCGGCGAGCCAGCCTGGGGGGTGCGGTCGGGGACAGCGCCGGAATTCTGGAGGACTACGCGGCCCTGGCGACGGGCCTGCTCACGCTGCATCAGGTGACAGGCGACGACAGTTGGCTGGGCGAGGCGCGATCCCTCCTCGACACCGCGCTGACGCACTTCACGGATCCGGACCGCGGCGGCCGCTGGTTCGACACTGCCGACGACGCCGAGGTCTTGCTGGTGCGTCCCTCCGACCCGGTCGACGGAGCGACGCCGTCAGGCGCCTCTTTGGTCGCCGAGGCGCTGCTGACCGTCGCCCATCTGGCTGCTGAGCCGGAGCGGTATATCACCGCAGCCGCTGCCACGCTGGCGTCGGCGACCCCGATCCTGGCCCGCTCGCCGCGGGGCGGCGGCCACTGGCTGGCGGTCACCGAAGCGGCCGTCCGCGGTCCCATCCAGATCGCGGTGGCGTGCACCGACCGAAATTCGGAATTGCTCAGGGCGGCACGCAGGTTCGCGCCGGGCGGGGCGATCGTCGTCGGCGGTCCGGAAGGGTCGTCGGCGTTGCTGGACGGACGTGGCCCGGTGAACGGTCAGGATGCCGCGTATGTGTGCCGCGGCCAGTTGTGCGGCCTCCCGGTGACGACGCCGGGGGATCTCGCCGATGCGCTCGGCGCGGCCGTGTAGCGTGCGGCGCATGCCCAGCGCCGAGCAGATCACCGAAAACGTCAACCGCTACCTGGACCTCGTCGATGTCGCCGATGCCGACGGGATCGCGCAGCTGTACGCCGTCGACGCCGCTATCGAAGACCCGGTCGGTGGTGAGGTGCACGTCGGCCGTCAGACGATCCACGGGTTCTACTCGAACATCGCGGGCACCAAGAACTCCCACGAGCTG
Source organism: Mycolicibacterium aubagnense (assembly GCF_010730955.1). NCBI lineage: Bacteria > Bacillati > Actinomycetota > Actinomycetes > Mycobacteriales > Mycobacteriaceae > Mycobacterium > Mycolicibacterium aubagnense. The sequence continues at coordinate 4,479,893 of NZ_AP022577.1, forward strand.
CACACGCTGCGGGTCTGCGGCCACGAGGCGGCGTTCTACTGGAGCCTGACCGTCAACGGCGCCATGCGCATCGACATCATCAGCACCATGAACTTCGACGCCGAGGCCAAGATCACGTCGATGAAGGCGTACTGGGGCCCCGCGAACGTCACCCAGCTCTAGCTGGAAAAGACCGCGAACCACATCGCGATGTAGTGGCAGATGGCGGCCACCGCGGTGCAGGCGTGGAAGAACTCGTGGTGCCCGAACGTCCGGGGCCACGGGTTGGGCCACTTGAGCGCGTAGAGCACGCCGCCGATCGAGTACAGCGCGCCGCCGACGATCAGCAGCACGACTGCCGTGACGCCGGCGCCTTCCAGGATCGGGCCGATGAACCAGGCCGCGACCCAGCCCAACAGGATGTAGAGCGGCACGCCGAGCCAGCGCGGCGCCGTCGGCCACAGCATCTTGAGCGCCACCCCGGCCAGCGCGCCGCCCCAGACGATCCAGAACAGCAGCCAGCCGTCGGCGTGCACCGCGAGGAGCGCGAACGGGGTGTAGCTGCCGGCGATGAAGATGAAGATCATCGAATGGTCGAGGCGCTTCATCCACATGCGGGCGTTCTGTGACTTCCACGTCACCCGGTGGTAGGTGCCGCTGACGGTGAACATCGCCACGATGGTGAAGGTGTACAGCAACGTCGCCAAGCCGGCGCGGGTGCCCTGCAGGGCCCATGACACCGAAACCAGTGCGGCACCGGCGAAGAATGCGACCACTGCCGAGTACACGTGGATCCAGCCGCGGGCCCGGGGCCTGCCCAGGAACTCGACGACGCTTTCGACCACCACGTCGGGCAGCGTTTCGGAATGACGGAGCACTGCGGCCGCGCGGTACGGTTTCGTCATGTTCGACGGCGCGTCAGCCGGATTGGTGGCAGCCGGATCTGTATTGCTCGGAGCGGTCAACGTTCCTCCACTAACAGCCATGGGATACCCAGAAGTCCACAGTAGTCTGGTTTCTCGTGGACATCATTCCTCCGCGCCTCAAGGAACCGGCGTACCGGCTCTATGAGCTGCGGCTGCGTCAGGAGCTTGCGCACTCGAAAGCGCAACTGCCACGCCATATTGCGCTGCTGTGCGACGGAAACCGGCGCTGGGCACGTGAGGCAGGTCACGACGACGTCAGCTACGGCTACCGCATGGGCGCCGCCAAGATCGCCGAAGTTCTGCACTGGTGCCAGCAGGCCGGCATCGAGATGGCGACGATCTACCTGCTCTCGACCGAGAACCTGCAGCGCGACCCGCAGGAGCTGGAGCCGCTGATCGAGATCATCACCGACGTCGTCGAAGAGATCTGCGCACCCGACAAGCACTGGACCGTTCGCACCGTCGGCGACTTGGAACTGCTCGGTGAGGAACCGGCCAAACGGCTGCGGGACGCCGTCGAGTCGACGACCGAGCACACCGGCGCCGGTTCGTTCCACGTCAACGTCGCCGTCGGCTACGGCGGCCGGCAGGAGATCGCCGACGCGGTGCGCACCCTGCTGAGCAAGGCCCTGGCCAACGGCGCGACGGCCGAGGAGCTCATCGAGGCGGTGACCGTCGACGCCATTTCGGAGAATCTCTACACCTCCGGCCAGCCCGACCCCGACCTCGTCATCCGCACCTCGGGGGAGCAGCGGCTCAGCGGATTCCTGTTGTGGCAGAGCGCTTATTCGGAGATGTGGTTCACCGACGCACACTGGCCCGCGTTCCGGCGCGTGGACTTCCTGCGCGCGCTGCGCGACTACACGCTGCGGAACCGCCGCTACGGAAAATAGCGTTCGTGCCAAACTGAAGACATGGCTGCGCTGTCGGCAGTGGTCTTCGCCCTGAGCTGGTGGCTTGGGCTGTACCTGCTGGCGCGCGATCCCCGTAAGCCGATCCTGGCGTGGTCCGCGGTCGGGTTGTGCAGCTTCGCGGTCGTGGTCGCCGTCGACGCGGTCCGGCTGGCCGGTGCCGCACCGACGGGTCCGCTCAGCCACGTCGAGGCATATCTGGCTGTGTTGCCCGGCATCGCCTGGCTCACCGTGCTGCTCGAACTGGCCCGGCCGGTCGATTCCGCGCGCAGCCGGTGGGGCGCCCTTGTCGTGGCCGCGGTGGCAGCCATCGCATTGGTCGGGGCCGGGCTCTCCGGTGGTGTGCATCCGCCGCTGCGACCCGGGCACTGGCTGATGGTCGGGGCCATCGCGCTGTCGGCGTTCGGGGCGCTCGTGCTGGCAGTGCGGCGGCTGCGCCGCGGTGCGTCGTCGCGCAAGATCGTCGCGCCCGTGGTGGCGGCGACCTTGTTCTTCGGGCTCGGCAACGCGATCCTGCTGATCCCGCTGGGGCTGCTGCCCAGTTGGGTGGTGCTGGCGTCCGCGGCCTTCGACGTGCTGCTGCTCGGTATCGCGGTCGCATGGTGGGACGCGTTCGACGAAGGACAGGCCCTGCGTGCCGGCATGCGCCGCTCGCTGGTCGGCAGCATGGCGGTGTCGGTGGTGTTCGGCGGTCAGGTACTGATCGGCCTGGCGGTCAGCGACAAGCCTCTGGCACTGATGGTGCTGCTGTTCACGAGTCTCGCGGTGGCCATCGCCATCAACGTCCTGGCCGATCCGTTGTCCGGACTGCTGGACCGGCTGGCGTTCTCCGGAGAGCCGGATCTGCGGGCTGACCGCGCCGCGCTGCGTCGCACCGAGGCGGCGCTGCCGCTGCGCGCCACCAACCCGCTGGACCACGTCGACGACGAGACCTTCGTCCGGCTGACCCGGCGGGCGCTCGGCCACTACGCCGACCTCTCCAAGCTCGTCGCATCTCCGCTGACGACGCTGCCGGTGATCGACGACAGACTGGCCCGCCGCGGCGCGCCCGACCAGCCGTTGGAGCGCGCCAACGAGCTCAAAGATTTGCTGGCCGATCGCATCGCGGCACTCAAGCCGCGCGACGGCGGCGACTTCGGCACCACCGAGCAGTGGCGGCACTACAACTCGCTGTACTTCCCGTACGTCGTCGGGGTGCGCGCCTATGCGCAGAACGCCACCGCGGCGGGGCTGGACCCGGTGGCGCGCCAGGCGTGGCAGTGGTTCGTCACCGAGGTGCCGCAGCGGTCGCTGCACAACTGGCAGAACGCCGCCGCCCGGGTGATCGCCGCCGACTTGCGCGGCACCCCGGTGTCAACGCTGAGCTAGCTGTCTACAGGGCGCTGACCTGCGGTTGGCAGTGCCTGGCAGTAATCAGCGTCGATCTGGCAGCAGGATCTGAGCAGTGTCATGGGTGTCCCCCGACCCGCACCGCAAGGAGCGACCGCCATGACCGCAATCAACCCCGGGCTCCACACCCGGCCACTATCTGACAGTTCCGATTCCCTCATCCGTTTCGCCCTGCGACTCGACGGCACGCTGTGCGCGCTGACCGGTCTCCTGATGGCTTTCACCGCTGATCCGCTGTCTCGTTTGTCCGGTCTGTCGGCGACGTCCGAATGGATCATCGGCGCGGTGCTGGTTGCGTGGGGGTTTGCTCTGTACGTCCTGGCCGCAGTGCCCAGGATTCGGCGCGTCGGGACCGGTGTGCTGATCGGCAACCTCGTCGCCACCGTCGCGGTACTCGGTGTGCTGGCCTCCGGAGTGCTCCCGCTGACCGCCGCGGGCAACGTCCTGGTCCTGTCGGTCATGGCCGTCGGGCTGGGTTGCGCCTGGCTGCAGTACCTCGGAGTACGCCGTCTGGCGTGACTCCCTACCCGCCGGGCGGGGGCGTCGCTGACAGAGGTTGCAGTTGACGTCCCCGCGCCGGCCTTCCCCAGCGATTTCGGCGTGATTCGCATCGATCAACGTGACAGATCACGCCGAAGTCACCCCTCGATGAAAGGAAATTCCATGACCACCATCACCGCACCTGCCCGCGTCCGGTCCGATCGTCTGCTGCGCCTGGCCCTGCGCGCCGATGCCCTCATCAGCGGCGCCGTCGGCGTCATCATGGCGGCTGCGGCCGGCGCCGTGGCGTCGGAGTCCGGCATCCCCCAGTCGGCCGTCTATGTGCTGGCCGCGGTCCTCGTCGTCTACGGCGTCGGCGTCTATGGGTTGTCGACCATGGCCGCCGTGCGGCGCCCCGGCATCGTGATCGCGATCGGCAACGTCGGCTTCACCATCGCTGCGGTACTCGCGGTGGTCGACGATGTCTGGCCCCTGACGACGACGGGCGTGGCCATGATGATCGTCAGCGCGGTCTACACGCTGGCGATGGCGGAGCTGCAGTACGCGGGCGTGCGCCGCGCCTGATTCTCTGGGGATTTGTGCACGATTTTCCGCGACCGCCGCGGAAAATCGTGCACAAATCGCTGCTTAGAGCTTGCGGAGGCGCAGGCGATTGATGGAGTGGTCGGCGTCTTTGCGCAGCACCAGGGTGGCGCGCGGCCGGGTCGGCAGGATGTTGTGGATCAGGTTGGGCAGGTTGATGGACTGCCAGATGTCGCGGGCGGCGAAGATCGCCTGCTCGTCGGTCAGGGTCGAGTAGTGGTGGAAGTGCGACTGCGGGTTCGAGAACGCGCCGGCGCGCATCGCCAGGAACCGCGAGACGTACCACTGCTCGATGTCCTCGATGCGGGCGTCGACGTACACCGAGAAGTCGAAGAGGTCCGAGATCATCAGGGCCGGCCCGGTTTGCAGGACGTTGAGTCCCTCGATGATCAGGATGTCCGGGTGCCGGACGACGATCTTCTCGCCGGGCACGATGTCGTAGATCAGGTGCGAGTACACCGGGGCGGACGCCTGGTCGGCGCCCGACTTGACCGCGGTGACGAACCGCATCAACGCCCGGCGGTCATAGCTTTCGGGAAAGCCCTTGCGGTGCATGATCTTTCGCCGCGTCAGCTCGGCATTGGGATACAGGAAGCCGTCGGTGGTGACCAGGTCGACCCGCGGGTGGTGGCCGAACCGGGCGAGCAGCGCCTGCAGCACGCGGGCGGTGGTCGACTTGCCGACGGCGACGCTGCCGGCCACGCCGATGATGAACGGCACCGGTCGGTCCGGATTCTGCTGGGGCTCACCGAGGAACTCGGCCGTGGCGGCGAAGAGGCGCTGCCGGGCGGCGACCTGCAGGTGGATCAACCGGGCCAGCGGCAGATAGACCTCTTCGACTTCCAGGAGGTCGAGCTGCTCGCCCATACCGCGCAGGCCCAGCAGTTCGTGAGCAGTGAGTTTCAGGGGAGTCGCCATACGCAGTGCGCGCCATTGGCGCCTGTCGAACTCGACGTAGGGACTCGGCTCGCTCGGCCGCGGCATGTGCTCAGTCTTGCAGTAATTGCCGGGCGGTGAACGCGGGGGTACCGGCTAACGTGGGCGGGTATGAGCACTGGGCATATCCCGATGCCGGTTCCCGACACCGCCGTCGACGGGTTGATCCGCGACTACCTGCTGCTCGGTCTGCGGTTCGACCGCATCGAGGAGGGGTACGTCGACTCGTTCACCGGGGACCCCGCGCTGCGGCGCGCGGTCGCCGACGAGCCCGCGCCGGATCCCGCGGCCCTGGCCCGGCAAGCGCGCCGGTTGCACGACGAGGTCGACGGCTCCGGACTGAACCCGCAGCGTGCGGACTATCTCAAGGCGCATCTGCGGGCTCTGGACTGCGCGGGCCGCAAGTTCGCGGGGGAGGACGTCGGCTTCGTCGACGAGGTCCGCGACTACTTCGACGTCTCGATCGCCAAAGGTGACGAAGACCGGTACCGCGAGGCACACCGGGCACTCGACGAAGCGCTGGGCGGCAGCGGCCCGCTGGTCGAGCGCATGCAGGCCCACCGCTCCGGTGAGGAGATTCCGCCCGAGCGGCTCGAGGAGTGCATCCACGCGTTCTCGTCCGCGCTGCGTGACCGGGTCCGCGCCGACTTCCCGTTGCCGGACACCGAGACCATCAACTACGAGATCGTCACCGACAAGCCGTGGTCCGGCTTCAACTACTACGAGGGCAATTACCGGTCGACGGTCGCGGTCAACGCGGACCTCAAGCAGCAGATGTCGAACCTGCCGCGGCTGGTGGCGCATGAGTCGTACCCGGGTCATCACACCGAGCACTGCCGCAAAGAGTTCGGGTTGGTGGCCGGGCAGGATCAGGCCGAGCAGACGATCTTCCTGGTCAACACCCCGCAGTGCCTGATGGCGGAGGGGCTGGCGGACCTGGCGCTGCACGCGGCGGTGCCCGACAACTGGGGCAGCTGGGCCGCCGAGATCTACGCCGACCTGGGCCTTCGCTTCGACGGCGAACGCGCCGAGGCAATCTCCGCGGCGAGTGCCGCGCTGGCCGACGTCCGGCAGGACGCCGCACTGATGCTGCACGACGAACATCGCGACGCCGACGACGTCGTCGCCTTCCTGCAGCGCTGGCTGCTCACCAGCCCGGAACGGGCCCGGCAGTCCATGCGGTTCCTGTCGTCGCCGCTGTGGCGGGCGTACACGTCGACCTATGTCGAGGGTTACCGCTTGCTGCGCGGCTGGCTGGACGCCCGGCCCGACGACGTCAGCCTCACTGCGCGGTTCGGCCGGCTGCTCGACGAACCGTTGATCCCGTCGAGCCTGCGCGCGGGCTAGTTCTTGGCCGCGAGCGTGCGTGTCGGCGGACGACACACCGTGCCGCGTGTGGATTTTGCGAACGCTCGCGGCCGCCGAGCGTGCGCCGGTGGCCGCTTGGGCCGTCAAACCCCCGCCGACTAGGCTGAACGCATGACCTTGGATTCGACTGTGTCAGGCGCTTCTGCCACCTCCGGCCTGGGTGCCGGCTACGCCGCAACCGCCAGCGAGGCCTACCAGGCGGCGCTGCGGGTCATCGAGCAGGTTGAGCCCCGCGTCGCTGACGCGACCCGGAAAGAGCTTGCCGACCAACGCAGTTCGCTGAAGCTGATTGCCAGCGAGAACTACGCGTCGCCGGCCGTGCTGCTGACCATGGGCACCTGGTTCTCGGACAAGTACGCCGAGGGCACCGTCGGGCACCGGTTCTACGCCGCCTGCCAGAACGTCGACACCGTCGAGGCCCTGGCCGCCGAGCATGCGCGCGAGCTGTTCGGCGCGCCGTACGCCTACGCGCAGCCGCACTCGGGCATCGACGCCAACCTGGTGGCGTTCTGGGCCATCCTGGCCACCCGAATCGAGGCGCCCGGCCTCGCCGAGCTCGGTGCCAAGAACGTCAATGACCTGTCCGAAGAGGACTGGGAGAAGCTGCGCAACAAGCTGGGCAACCAGCGGCTGCTGGGCATGTCGCTGGACACCGGCGGCCACCTCACGCACGGCTTCCGCCCCAACATCTCCGGCAAGATGTTCCACCAGCGCAGCTACGGCACCGACGCGCAGACCGGCCTGATCGACTACGACGCCGTCGCCGCTGCCGCCCGCGAGTTCAAGCCGCTGGTTCTGGTTGCCGGCTACTCGGCCTACCCGCGCCGCGTGAACTTCGCCAAGATGCGCGAGATCGCCGACGAGGTCGGCGCCACCCTGATGGTCGACATGGCCCACTTCGCCGGCTTGGTCGCCGGCAAGGTGTTCACCGGCGACGAGGACCCGGTGCCGTACGCCCACGTCACCACCACGACGACGCACAAGTCGCTGCGCGGCCCGCGCGGTGGCCTGGTGCTGGCCACCGAGGAATACGCCCCGGCCGTCGACAAGGGCTGCCCGATGGTGCTCGGCGGCCCGCTGTCGCACGTGATGGCCGCCAAGGCCGTCGCGCTGGCCGAGGCCCGTCAGCCCGAGTTCCGGACCTACGCCCAGAACGTCGCCGACAACGCCAAGGCGCTGGCCGAAGGCTTCCTCAAGCGCGGCGCGACGCTGGTCACCGGCGGCACCGACAACCACCTGGTGCTGCTGGACGTGCAGTCGTTCGGCCTGACCGGCCGGCAGGCCGAGTCGGCGCTGCTGGACGCCGGCGTCGTGACCAACCGCAACTCCATCCCGCACGACCCGAACGGCGCCTGGTACACCAGCGGCATCCGTTTCGGCACCCCAGCGCTGACCACGCGCGGCTTCGGCGCGGACGAGTTCGACAAGGTCGCCGAGCTCGTGGTCGACGTGCTCAAGAACGCTTCGGCCGACGCCGGCCCGAACGGGCCGTCCAAGGCCAAGTACACGCTGGCCGACGGCACCGCCGACCGCGTGCGCGCGGCATCGGCCGAGATGCTCGACGCCAACCCGCTGTACCCGGGTCTGACGCTCTGAGTTTTGGCATCGAACGTGGGGCCTGTGACCGGCATCGTGAGATTCCGGTCATAGGCCCCAACTTCGTCTGGCGGGTTGATTTCAAAAACATGTGAATTCGGGTTACAGTTACTTTCATGGCTGAGAAACCGGTTGCCAACGCACTGACCCTCGAGCTCGAGCCCGTGGTGGACACCGAGCTGTCCCGGCACCTCGCGACTGAGGAAGCCTGGTACGCCCATGACTACGTGCCGTTCGAGCAAGGCGAGAACTTCGCCTTCCTCGGCGGCACGGACTGGGATGCCTCCAGCGTGACGCTGCCCAAGCCGGTCACCGATGCGTTGGAAATCCTGCTGATCACCAAGGACAACCTCGCGGGCTACCACCGTGAGCTCGTCGAACACTTCATCCTCGAGGACAAGTGGGGCCGCTGGCTGGGCCGCTGGACCGCCGAGGAGCACCTGCACGCCATCGCGCTGCGCAACTACCTGGTGGTCACCCGCCAGATCGACCCGACCGCCAACGAGGACGTGCGCGTCGAGCACGTCATGAAGGGCTACCGGGCCGACAAGTTCAGCCAGATCGAGACGCTGGTCTTCATGGCGTTCTTCGAGCGTGCGCACGCCGTCTTCACGCGCAACCTGCAGGCTCAGATCGAGGAGCCGGTGCTCGCCGCCATGGCCGGCCGCATCGCACGTGACGAAGAGCGGCACGAGGAATTCTTCGCCAACCTGGTCACGCACCTGCTGGAGACGCGCCGCGACGAGACCATCGCCGCCATCGCGGCTCGGGCCGCGGGCCTCGAGGTCATCGGTGCGGACATCGACGCCTACCAGGACAAGGTCCAGGTCGTTGCCGACGCGGGCATCTTCGATGCCGCCGCGCTGCGCACCGTCATCTCCGACCGCATCACGGCGTGGGGTCTCGGCGACGAACCGTCGCTCGCCCAGTTCATCTAGACGTCACAAAACAGTCACGGCGCGCCAGTCTGCGGGGGACGGCCGCCGGGAGTACCGTCGCCGGTGATGGCTAGCGAACTGCTCTGCTATCCGGGCGGTACCCGATTAGAGATTGGGACCGGCCCCGGTCCCGGTACCGCTGCGTCCACCGAAGTACTCGTGTGGGGCCGCACGGGCCGAGGAGCGCCACGTGTCTGATTCGCAGGTCCGTACCTACGTGCTCGATACCTCCGTGTTGCTGTCCGATCCTTGGGCGTGCACGCGTTTCGCCGAGCACGAAGTGGTTGTCCCCCTGGTGGTCATCAGTGAGCTGGAGGGTAAACGCCACCACCACGAACTGGGCTGGTTCGCCCGCCAGGCGCTGCGCATGTTCGACGACTTGCGATTGGAGCACGGTCGGCTCGATCAGCCGATTCCTGTTGGGACACAAGGTGGAACGCTGCAGGTTGAGCTGAACCACGTCGACCAGTCGGTGCTGCCTTCCGGCTTCCGGACCGATACCAACGATCACCGGATCCTGGCCTGCGCCGCCAATCTTGCCGCCGAGGGCAAGCGAGTCACGTTGGTCAGCAAGGACATTCCGCTGCGCGTCAAGGCCGGTGCGGTCGGCTTGATCGCCGACGAGTACCACGCGCAGGACGTCGTGACGTCCGGCTGGACCGGGATGACCGAGCTGGACGCCGCGCCGGAAGACATCGACGCGTTGTTCGCCGACGGCGAGGTCGATCTGCTCGAGGCTCGGGATCTGCCGTGCCACACCGGAATTCGGCTGCTCGGTGGCACGTCGCACGCACTGGGCCGGGTCAACGCCGAGAAGCGGGTGCAGGTGGTCCGTGGTGATCGCGAAGTGTTCGGCCTCCGGGGAAGGTCAGCCGAACAACGCGTCGCTCTCGATCTGCTGCTCGACGAATCCGTCGGCATCGTCTCCCTCGGTGGCAAGGCCGGTACCGGCAAGTCGGCGCTGGCGCTGTGCGCCGGTCTGGAGGCGGTGCTCGAACGCCGCACCCAGCGCAAGGTCGTGGTGTTCCGGCCGCTGTATGCCGTTGGTGGACAAGACCTCGGTTACCTGCCGGGCAGCGAGAGCGAGAAGATGGGCCCGTGGGCGCAGGCCGTCTTCGACACCCTCGAAGGGCTGGCCAGCCCTGCCGTGCTCGAAGAGGTGCTGTCGCGCGGAATGCTGGAAGTGCTGCCGCTGACCCATATTCGCGGCCGCTCGCTGCACGACTCGTTCGTCATCGTCGACGAGGCCCAATCGCTGGAGCGCAACGTGCTGCTGACGGTGCTGTCGCGGCTGGGCTCAGGCTCTCGGGTGGTGCTCACGCACGACGTCGCACAGCGTGACAACCTGCGCGTCGGCCGGCACGACGGCGTCGCCGCGGTCATCGAGAAGCTCAAGGGCCACCCGCTGTTCGCGCACATCACCCTGATGCGCAGCGAACGCTCGCCGATCGCCGCGCTGGTCACCGAAATGCTCGAGGAGATCACCCCCGGCACCTTGCCGTGATGTGAGCCGAGCCGCGATTTGTGCACGGTTCGGCGCGCTGAGCGTACGTTTTCGTGCACAAATCGCGGCCTCGGTAAAGTGATTAGGTGCTAAAAAGCCGACGTCGACCCGATGCTCGACCCGAATCCAAGGCCTGGTCCTACTGGCGGACCGTGCTCGGCGTCTGCGCCGGTATCACCATCCTCGTCGTCGGTTGCGAGACCGGCCACGTCGCCAAGGCCGACGAAGTCGACTGCAGCAAGTACAAATGCGTCGCGCTCACCTTCGACGACGGTCCCAGCCCATACACCGACCGGCTGCTGAAAATCCTCCAGGACAACGACGCCAAGGCGACATTCTTTGAGATCGGCAACAAGGTCGCCGCCAACCCGGCCGGCGCCAAACGCGTGGTCGACGCCGGGATGGAGCTCGGCCAGCACACCTGGGAACACCCCAACATGACGACCATCCCGCCGGAGGACATCCCGTCGCAGCTGTCCAAGGCGAGCGACGCCATCGAAGCCGCCACCGGCCAACGTCCCAAGCTGATGCGCACCGCCGGCGGCCTGATCAACGACCAGGTGCTCGCCGAGGCCAAGAAGCAGGGCCTGGCCGACATCAACTGGGACGTCATCCCATTCGACTGGGCCAACGACTCCAACACCGCGGCCACCCGCTACATGCTCATGACGCAGATCAAGCCAGGTGTTGTCGTACTTTTTCATGACACCTATTCGTCGACCGTCGATCTCGTGCAGCAGTTCATCCCGGTGCTCAAGGCCAACGGCTACCACATGGTGACCGTCAGTCAGCTGGTCGGACACCGCGAGCCGGGCACCAGTTACGGCAGCCGCGAGAACGGTCCGCCGGTCAACGATCTGACCGACATTCCGCCGGCCGAGATTCCGACGTTGCCCAACACCCCGTCGCCCCTGCCGATGCCGAACATCCCGATCACGGACATCCCGGGCGCCAACTCCGGTGGCGTGAACAACGGGCAGTAGCTGCTCGGTTAGCGTTGCCCGAGGGGCGCGGGGTCAGGCAGTGGGGAAGCGGTCGACGATCGCGTCGACCATCGCCATGATGTCGGCGATCCGGCCACGTAGCACGTCGAGATGCTTGTCGGCGCCCTGTTTGGCAGCCCGCCGTTCGGTGGCCGCCAACTGCGAATTCAGCTCGGCCAGTTCATCTTCGAGCAGTTCGATGAACAGCCGGGCCTGCAGCACATCCGCATTCCGCTGGCTCGGTGATGTCGTCACGAGTTTGAGGACATCGGCCTGGTGTCTCGGTAGCGGCTCGGCGGCATGCGTGTGTGGCGTGTGGTAGCGCCCGTGCGTCATGCACGGGACGGCATCCAGCCGGGCACCTCGATGGGACTCAGTGAGGTCGGCCGCCATTGCAACACAATCGCAAACACACCGACCGGATCCCGTTTCCCCGCAGTGTCTGGCCCGTAAGGAGCTGTTCACTTCCGGACGCTCGGCCGTGTGAGAACGGCGCTGCCCACGCAGCAAAAATGCCCCCTTCCCAAAGGAAGAGGGCACTTTTGACAGAAGTCGATCGCCGGCTCTCTTAACTCTCTCCGCGCAAGCGCTCATCGACGACCTTCGCCATGGCGAGCACGTCGAGGCGCTTGTCCAGCTCCGCCAGGGAGAGGTTCTCGCCGATCAGGCCGCGGTCGATGACCGTCTGCCGGATGGTCTTCTTCTCCTTGAGGGCTTCCTTGGCGACCTTGGCGGCCTCCTCGTAGCCGATGGCCGAGTTCAGCGGCGTCACGATCGACGGCGACGACTCCGCCAGCGTGCGCAGGTGGTCCTCGTTGGCGACCAGGCCGTCGATGCACTTGGACGCGAAGAGTCGCGACACGTTGGACAGCAGAGTGAAGGACTCCAGCACGTTGCGGGCCATCATCGGGATGTACACGTTCAGCTCGAAGGCACCGGACAGGCCGCCGACGGTGACGGCCGCGTCGTTGCCGATGACCTGTGCGGCGACCTGGGTAACCGCTTCGGGCAGAACAGGATTCACCTTGCCCGGCATGATCGAGCTACCCGGCTGCAGGTCCGGCAGCTGGATTTCGCCGAGACCGGTCAGTGGGCCCGAGCCCATCCAGCGCACGTCATTGGCGATCTTGGTCAGCGACACCGCGATGGTCTTCAGCGCGCCAGACGCCTCGACGAGTCCGTCGCGCGCGGCCTGGGCCTCGAAAGAGTCTGCGGCGGTGCGCAGTTCGGCGATGCCGGTCTGGCTCACCAGCACCTCGACGACCTTGGCGCCGAAGCCGTCAGGGGCGTTCAGGCCGGTGCCGACAGCGGTGCCGCCGATGGCCAGCTCACCGAGGCGGGGCAGCGTCGCCTTCACCCGCTCGATGCCGGCCTCGATCTGGCGGGCGTAGCCACCGAACTCCTGGCCCAGGGTGACGGGCACCGCGTCCATGAGGTGGGTACGGCCGGACTTGACGACGGTGCGCCACGCGCGGGCCTTGTTGGCCAGCGACTCGTGCAGCACCTCGAGCGCCGGAATCAGGTGGCGCACAGCAGCTTCGGTCGCCGCGATGTGCGTGGCGGTGGGGAAGGTGTCGTTGGAGCTCTGCGACATGTTGACGTGGTCGTTGGGGTGGACATCAACGGGAGGGGTCGCCGCTGCGCATATCGACGCGATGACCTCGTTGGCGTTCATGTTCGAGCTGGTGCCCGAGCCGGTCTGGAACACGTCGATGGGGAACTGGTCGTCGTGCAGGCCGTCGGCGATCTCACCGGCAGCGGCGATGATCGCGTCGGCCTTCTCGGGGGCCAGCAGGCCCAGGTCCTTGTTGACCTGGGCGCAGGCGCCCTTGAGCAGGCCCAGGGCGCGGATCTGGGTGCGCTCGAGGCCGCGGAACGAGATCGGGAAGTTCTCCACCGCCCGTTGCGTCTGCGCGCGCCACAGGGCGTTGATCGGCACCCGGACTTCGCCCATGGTGTCGTGCTCGATCCGGTACTCCACTTCGACAGCGTTGTCGGACATGTGCTCCCTTTTGTTGAGGTGAACGGAAATTACGGCAGGGGGTGTGCGGCGGAGAGGTCTCCGGTGAAGTCCACCGAGGAGTACTCGTTGAGCTTGGACAGCCGGTGGTAGGCCTCGATCATCCGGACGGTGCCGGACTTCGAACGCATGACGATCGACTGGGTGGTGCAACCGCCGGCGAAGTACCGCACACCGTTGAGCAGGTCGCCGTCGGTGACGCCGGTGGCGCAGAAGAACACGTTGTCGCCGGCGACCAGGTCTTCGGTGGTCAGCACGCGGTCCAGGTCGTAGCCGCGGTCCAGCGCCTGCTGGCGCTCGTCGTCGTCGGTGGGGGCGAGGACGGCCTGGATGGCGCCGCCCATGCAGCGGATGGCGGCCGCGGCGATGATGCCCTCGGGCGTGCCGCCGATACCGGCCAGGATGTCGGTCCCGGACTCGGGACGACAGGCGGAGATGGCGCCTGCGACGTCGCCGTCGGAGATCAGCCGGATGCGGGCACCGGCCTCGCGGACCTCGCTGATCAGCTGGGCGTGGCGGGGCCGGTCCAGGATGCACACCGTGACGTCGGCGACCGATTCGTTGAGCTTCCTGGCGACGCGGCGGATGTTCTCGCCGATGGGGACCGTGATGTCGATGACGTCGGCGGCGTCGGGGCCCGCGGCGATCTTGTTCATGTAGAAGACGGCCGACGGGTCGAACATGGTGCCGCGCTCGGAGACCGCCAGCACCGAGATGGCGTTGGGCATGCCTTTGCTCATCAGGGTGGTGCCGTCGACGGGGTCGACGGCGAAGTCGCAGTCCGGGCCGTCGCCGTTGCCGACATCTTCGCCGTTGTAGAGCATCGGGGCGTGGTCCTTCTCGCCCTCGCCGATGACCACGACGCCGCGCATCGAGACCGAATTGACGAGCTCACGCATGGCGTCGACGGCGGCGCCGTCGCCGCCCTCCTTGTCGCCGCGGCCGACCCAGCGGCCGGCGGCCATGGCCCCGGCTTCGGTGACCCGTACGAGTTCAAGTGCGAGGTTGCGGTCTGGGGCTTCCCGGCGCGAAGGCGTCATGCGCAGATTGTCCCATTAGACAGCGCGCCTCGGGGAGCTGGGATACTGAGCACCGTGACGTCATCATCCCCGGAGCCTGGGGGTCCGCCCGCCCCAGCAGCTGATGGGCGGCCGGCCGCCGAACCCAAGGTGGTTGCCGAGGGCCAGTCGGTGCCGGTGCCGCGCCCGGCCAAGGACCGGCTGCTGCAGGACGGCCGCGACATGTTCTGGTCCATCGCGCCGCTGGTCGTGGCGTGCATCGCCCTGGCTGGGATGCTCGGGATGTGCTCGTTCGCGCCGCAGGGGCCGGGTAAGGGCCCGGCGCCGCAGTACGACGCGCCGGCCGCGCTCAAGGCCGACGCGGCGGCGCTGCACATCCCGATCCGGGTGCCGGTACTCCCGGACGGGTGGCATGCCAATTCGGGATCGCGGGGCAGCATCGACGGCGGCCGTACCGACCCCGTCACCAAGCAGCCCGCGCGGGCGGTGACGTCCAAGGTGGGCTATCTCACGGCCGCAGGCATGTATGTGGCGCTGATCCAGAGCAACGCCGACGAGCCGAAGCTGGTGTCCTCGATCCACAGCGGCATGTACCCGACCGGGGCGCAGGACCTGGGTGGCGTGCACTGGGTGGTCTACGAGGGTGCGGGCGAGGACCAGCAGGGGACCGAGCCGATCTGGACCGCCAAGCTCAACGGTCCGACCGGGCCGGCGCAGGTGGCTGTCAGTGGGTCGGCGAGTGCGGTGGACTACCGGACCCTGGCAGAGGCGACGCAGAAGGCGACGCCGCTGCCTTAGCGGGCGGTGTTCGGCGGGCCCGGATCGCGGTGATCAGCCGGGTGAGGCGCCCCGGGGCGCGCGGTCCGTCCGGTTCCGGTTCGCTCAGCGGAACGCCCTTGTACACGGCGAGATACACGCTGATCGTGGTGACGACGACGATCATCAGCACCGGGCCGATCACCAGGCCCAGGAAACCGAACATCGCGATCCCGGAGAACACCGAAAGCAACATCAGTGCGGAGTCCAACCGGGCCGCCCGGGGCACCAGGATCGGCCGGAGCACATTGTCGATGTTGGTGACCACCAGGATGTGGAACGCGATGACGAACAGGCCGCCGCCGACATTGCCGAACAGCGCCATGCCGATCCCGAACGGGATGCTGACGATGCCGCCGCCGAGCGGGATCACCGACAGCGCGCTCAGCAGGATCGCGAAGATGAAGAAACCGTCGTGGAATCCGGCGATGTAGATCGAGATTGCGCCTGCCACACCCTGGGCCAGTGCGATGACGAACTGGCCGAGGACCGTCCCGCGCACCATGGCGCCCATCTTGGCCAGGTAGAGGTCGGTGACCTCCTCGCCGAGCGGATTGAGCCGGCGGATCAGCAGGATCACTTCGTCGCCGTTGACCAACAGCGAGATGAACACGTACAGGAAGATCACCGCGCCGGCCAGTGCGCCGAACAGTCCGCCCGCGGCGTCCTGCAGCACGTTCAGGCCCCATTCGCCGGCGCGCTGTGCGAACGTGATGATCCATTTCTGGAGCGACTCCCGAGTCAGCGTCACGTCGTGCAGGAACGGGGTTTGTGCCAGTAGGTCGTTGACGGCCTGTATCGAGCGGGTGCCGAGCGCGCCCATGTCGGTACGGCTCACCCAGTCCGACACGTTGCGGACCATGTTGGTGATCTGGGCGACGCCGATGGCGATGGCTGCCCCGATCGGCACGATCACCATGACCAGTGCGGCCAGCACGGTCAGGACGGCGGACAGGCCGGTGCGCAGCCGCCTGGAGAGCCGGCGGAACAACGGGGTGAACAGGTACGCCACCACTCCGGCGATCACGACCAGGATGAACTGGCCGCGCAGGAAATATGCGCCGAATCCGACCGCGAGCGCCGTCGCGACGGCAAGTGCCCGCTTCTGGGTGACCGTGAACTCGGTGTCCATGACGGTGATTCTGTCGGATGTGGGTCCGGCGGCTACCCCGACGCGAGCTTGAGAAGGTGGCTCATGATGTCGGGATAGCGCTTCAGGTGCGCGCCGCCGTTGAGGTCGAGCACCTCGCCCGTCATCCATGAGGACTGCTCCGAGCACAGGAACAGCACGGCGTTCGCGATGTCCGCGGGGGTGCCGGCGCGGCCCAGCGCGGTGTTCTCCACGTACTCGTCGACGACGCCGGGGATCAGCGCCGCGCCCTCGGTCAGCGGGGTGTGCACGAAGCCGGGGGCCACGGCGTTGACGCGAATTCCCTTGGGGCCCAACTCCAGTGCGGCCACTTGGGTGAGCATCGACAGGCCGGCCTTGGCGGCGCTGTAGGCGCTCATGCCGATGGCCGGCTGGCGGCCGTTGAGCGACGAGATGCACACCAGGGACCCGCCCTCGCGCAGCCGTTGGCCGGCGTACTTGGCGACGATGAACGACCCCGTCAGACAGCAGTCGACGACGGCGCGGAAATCGGCGACCGGCATGTCCACGATGAGTCCGAAGGTCGAGAACCCGGCGCAGCTGACCACGGCGTCGAGTGCGCCGGCCTGCTCGAATGCGGCGGCGACGGACGCTTCGTCGGTCACTTCGACGACGACCGCGGTATGCGGTGCGCCGAGTTCGGTGGCGCGGGCCTCGGCGAGTTCGGCGTTCCGGTCGGCGATGACGACGCGGTATCCCTGCGCGGCCAGCCCCTGGGCGGAAGCCCAGCCGATACCGGATGCTCCACCGACGATGAGGGCGCTGCGCTGTGTGCTCACTGGTTTCTCCTGGCGTATCGACGGCTGGCCAGGCAAAACGGCCTCCGGTGTGTACAGATTACACAATCTGTACACATCCGAGGCCGGACAGTGAATCCGGTGACGATTCGGGCAGGCGTTACGACTCTGCGAGTGGCAGCCGCACCTCGAAGCGGGCGCCGGTGTCGAGGTTGCGGGCCGACAGGGTGCCGCGATGGGCTTGCACGAGTCCCGCGGCGATGGCCAGACCCAGGCCCGAGCCGCTCGGCAGTGACGAATCAGCGCGCGGCACGCGACCGTTGGAGCCGCGGTAGGCGACGTCGAACACCCTGGCCAGATCCGCCTCGTCGATCCCGACGCCGGTGTCATCGACGCGGGCCCAGGCGCCCTCTGCGTCGCGACCCAGTGTCAGCTCGACACGGCCGCCCTCCGGGGTATGGGCGATGGCGTTGGCCACCAGATTGGATAGCACCCGCACCAGGGCCCGGTCGCTCCCGATCACCCGGACGGGTTCGGTCGGCAGCTGGGCCGCCAGCTGCACTCCGGCGCGCTCCGCGGCGATCCGATGCGCTGCCAACACGTCATCGACCACTTCGTCGAGCGCGACGGTATCGTGTGCCGGCTGCACCGCCCCGGCATTGATCTTCGACATCTCGAACAGGTCGTCGACCATCTCGGACAACCGAATCGACTCCTGCTCAATATGTTTGGCGTGTGCGCGCACCTCGTCGCTGTCGACGACGCCATCAGAGATGGCTTCGGACACCGCGCGGATGCCTGCCAGCGGCGTCCGCAGGTCATGGCTCACGAAAGCCACCAGTCGGCGCCGGGACTGCTCGGCGGCGCGTTCGGATGCGCGAATCTCCTGCTCCCACACCGTGCGACGGGCCTGGTAGCGGGCCAGCATGACGGCCGCCGGAATGGTCACGACCGCGACGATCACCAACACCACAGCGATGCGCTCGAACGTCTCGGTGATCATGAAACCGCTGGCGCCCAGTACACCCGTGAAGGTCGCGAGAGTGGGTATCAATACCAGTGCCACCGTGCTCACCGCCAGCGACCAGGAGCGGGCGACGTGGATGACCACGGCGCCGGCGACCACCACCGGCACCGAACAGGCCAGTGCCCAGCCGATGATCTCCCACAGATCAGTCGACAGCATGGTCGCCTCCCCACAGGTAACCGCGGCCCCACACCGTCTGTACCCGGTGGGCGTCTCCGAGTTTGGCGCGCAGCCGTTTGATGTGCACGGTCACGGTCGACAGGTCGCCGAAATCCCACTGCCACACCAGTTTCAGCAGTTGGTCACGGGAGTAGACGGTGTCGGGGTGGGTGAGCAGGAACACCAGGAGATCGAACTCCCGGTTGGTCAGGCTGATCGCGACCCCGTGGACCGTCACCGAATGTGCCGCCGTCGACACCTGCAGTCCGCCGGTGGTGATCTCCAGAGGACCTGCGGCATTCCGAACCGGCGCGCGACGGAGTACCGAGCGCACCCGCAACGCGAGCTCGCGCGGACTGAACGGCTTGGTGAGGTAGTCGTCGGCACCTGCCTCCAGGCCGGCGATCCGGTCATCCTCCTCGCCGAGTGCGGTCAGCAGGATCACCGGCATTCCGTAGCCGTCGCCGCGGCGCATGCTGCGGCACAGCGTCAGACCATCCGGTCCGGGCATCATCACGTCCAGCACCGCCATGTCGACTTTCTCCGAATCCAGCAGTGCCAGCGCCTCATTGCCATCGCGGGCGATGGAGACGTCGTGTCCGTCGCGCTCCAGATACCGGCGGACCACATCGCGCACGACGGGGTCGTCATCAGCGATCAAAACCCTCGTCACACCAGACAGCTTAGAGCGTGGACCGCCCCGGTCATGGCGTCTACCAGCACCTATGTCACGGTTTCGTCATCATTTGAGCCTAGGCGGCGCACCTCGGCGCGGCCTACGGTCGGATCATGTCCGATAGTCCGATCACGGTGATCCTGCCGTGTCTGAACGAGGCCGAGTCGCTGCCCGCGATTCTGGCGGCATTGCCGGTCGGATACCGGGCGTTGGTGGTCGATAACAACAGCACCGATGGAACCGCCGCCGTCGCGCTGGCCCACGGTGCGGACGTGGTGGCCGAACCGCAGGCCGGATACGGGGCCGCGGTGCACGCCGGCGTGCTGGCAGCGCGGACCCCGACGGTTGCGGTGCTCGACGCCGACGGGTCATTGGATCCGCGATCGTTGCCGCGCCTGGTCGCGGCGCTGGATCGGGGTGCTGATCTGGCCGTCGGACGGCGCCGCGCGGTGCCCGGTTTGCGCTGGCCCTGGCACGCCAGACTTGGCACCGCGGTGGTGTGCTGGCGATTGCGTACCCGGTACGGACTACCGGTGCACGACATCGCGCCCATGCGGGTGGCGCGGCGCGAGCCCTTGCTGAAACTCGGTGTCGAAGACCGTCGGTTCGGCTATCCCCTGGAACTGCTGGTGCGTGCTGCTCAGGCCGGCTGGCAGGTGGTCGAAAGTGATGTTAGCTACGGCCCGCGCACCGGCGGCAAATCGAAGGTGAGCGGTTCGCTGCGCGGTAGTTTCCGTGCCGCACTGGACTTCTTGCGGGTGATCTCATGACGGTCCCGGTGACGGTGCTGGTGGTGGCCAAGGCGCCGGTGCCCGGTCTGGCCAAGACGAGGCTGGCGGCCGCCCTGGGTGCGGCGGGGGCGGCCGACGTTGCTGCCGCGGCACTCCTGGACACGCTGGACGCGGTGGCCGCCGCACCGGTGGCCGCGCGGGTCGTGGCCCTCACCGGTGACGTCGACGCGACGCGGTCCGCGGCCGAGATTCGGGAACGGCTGGCCGATTTCACGGTTATTCCCCAGCGCGGCAATGACTTTGGTGAGCGTTTGGCCAATGCGCACCACGATGCGGGCGAGGCCGGCTACCCGGTGGTGCAGATCGGCATGGACACACCCCAGGTCACTGCGACTCTCCTCGCCGACTGTGCCCGCCGCCTGTTGCACACCGACGCGGTGCTGGGGCCGGCGCCGGATGGCGGCTGGTGGCTACTCGGATTGCGCGACGTCGGCTGCGCCGACTGTCTGCGCACGGTTCCGATGTCGCGATCCGACACCGGTGCCCGGACCCTGCGCGCGCTGGCGGACTGCGGCCTGGCGGTGGAACTGGTGGCTGAACTGCCCGATGTCGACGTGCTCGACGACATCGCTGCCGTGCGGGCGTGCTGTCGGCAGGACAGCCGGTTCCGGGTTGTGACTTCGGCGATCGGGGTGTGATGTGTTCGGAAACCTCTATGAGCGGGCGCTGGTCGGGGAGCGGTGCTGGATTCGGCACGCCGATGGCAGCAAGCACCGACTGCCGGTGCACAACTGGCTCGGCGGTCGTCGCGCCGACCGGCGGTTCGATCGGGCGGTGTTGGCTCTGTGCCACGGGCCGACCATCGATCTCGGTTGTGGCCCGGGCCGATTGGTCGCTGATCTGGTCCGGCGCGGTGTGCCGGCACTGGGGGTGGACCAGTCGGCCACCGCGGTCGAACTCGCGCGACGCAGCGGTGCGCCGGCGCTGCGCCGCGATGTGTTCGACTCGCTGCCCGGTATCGGTCGCTGGCAGACGGTACTGCTGGCCGACGGCAACGTCGGCCTCGGCGGCGACCCCGTCCGAGTCCTGCGCCGCGCGGCCGACCTGCTCCGGCGCGGCGGCGTGTGCGTCGCCGAATTCGAATCGGCCCCAAGCGGAGTGAACTCCCAGTGGGTGCGGCTGGAATCGTCGCGGACGGTGGGCCCGTGGTTCCGGTGGGCGACGGTCGGGGTGGACAGCGCGGCCGGTATCGCCGGTGCCGCGGGGCTGTCGGTCATCGATGTGCATCCGGTCGGGGACCGGATGCTCGCGAGTCTGGCCCTGCGATGAGCCTCTCGGGCGAAGAGCCGAAGACAGCGATGAGCCTCTCGGGCGAAGAGCCGAAGGCACCGATGAGCCTCTCGGGCGAAGAGCCGAAGACACCGATGAGCCTCTCGGGACTGCGTGGCACGGCGGTAACCGCACGGGTCGGCGTGATGCTCGGGATCGCCGTCACCGTGTGCTTCCTGACCGGTCTGATCAGTCACCTGATCCAGCATCCGCAACCCTGGTTCTTCTGGCCGGCGCACCCGGTGTGGCTGTACCGGGTGACCCAGGGTCTTCATGTGTGCTCGGGAATCGCGGCTATTCCATTGACCGTCGTGAAGCTGTGGTCGGTGTGGCCCAAGCTGTTTGAACGCCCGATCATCGGCGGCGTCACCCGGCAGTTGGAGCGACTCTCGATCCTGGTGCTGGTGGGCGCGATACTGTTCGAGCTGTCGACCGGTCTGCTCAATATCGCGCAGTGGTACGTGTTCCGATTCTTCTTCACCACCGCGCATTACGCGGTGGCCTACCTGGCAGCGGGCGCGGTGTTGGTGCATATCGCCGTCAAGCTGCCGACGATTCGGCGGGCTCTCGGGGAGCCGCTGGACGGGGTGGCCGCCGGCGGGGCGGTCGGCCCGACCCGGCGCACGGTACTGCTCGGAACAGGGTTGGCGGTCGCGGTGGCGACCCTGGCCACGGCAGGTCAGACGGTGCCGTGGCTGCGTCAGATATCGGCGCTGGCCCCGCGCTCGGGCAAAGGGCCGCAAGGTATTCCGGTGAACCGGTCGGCCGTCGCGGCGGGTGTGCTGCAGGCTGCGGCGTCGCCTCAGTACCGCTTGACGGTGACGAATGGCGCCACGAGCCGGTCATTTTCGGTGTCCGATCTGCGGGCCCTGCCGCAGCGGACGTTCCACCTGCCGATCGCCTGCGTCGAGGGGTGGAGCGCGGATGCGGAATGGACCGGGGTGGTGCTCGCGGACCTGATTGCGATGGTCGGCGGATCGCCACACGCCGACGTCCGGATGGTCTCGCTCGAGCCGCCCGGACCGTATTCGCGCACCGTGCTACCTGCCCGGCATGCCCGCGATGGCCAGACGCTGATCGCGCTCGAACTCAACGGTGAGACGCTGCATCCAGATCACGGCTATCCGTGCCGGCTCATCGCGCCGTCGAGACCCGGTGTGCTGCAGACCAAGTGGTTGTCCCGGATCGAGGTGATGCAATGAGGGTGCTGTTGTTCATCGCGGGCTTGGCGCTGGCCGGTTATGGTGCCGTCCTGGTGTTGGAGAACCCTCCGGTGATCCTCATCCGTATGGCGGTGTGGGCGCTGGTGGCGGTGGCGGTGCATGACGCGGTGTTCGCGCCGTTGTGCGTGGCGTTGGGTTTCACGGCCCGGCGGGTACTGCCGACGTCGTGGCAGGCGCCCGTGGCGGTCGCCGGACTGTGCACCGTGGTGTTGGCGTTGCTGGCCATCCCGGTTTTCGACAAGCCCGGGATGCGCCCCGACAACATGACGGTGCTGGACCGAAATTACCATGCGGGACTGTGGATTTCGCTGGCCTTGGTGTGGGCGTGCGTCCCCGGCTATCTCGCGGTCAGGCGGCTGCTACCAGTTCGTCAGAATGAAGTGGTTGAGGGCGAGCGCGCCGATGACATTGGCGGCCAGCCACCAACGCCGTGATCGTGCCGGTAGCAGTGCGCCGGCCGCCGTCAGCCAGACGGTGAACGGAAGCCAGATCCGTTCTGTCTCGGCCTTGCTCAGCATGCTCAGGTCTGCGCACACGATGGCCAGCAGAGCGGCCAGCACCAGCAGGTGCAGGCCGCTGCGCTGCCGTAGTGCGGTGCGGTCGAATGCCAGGCTCAGGCCGGCGACACTACCGAGGCCGATGGCGCACACCACCGACGCGAGGTTGGCCCACGACCAGTACTGGAACGGCCGATTCATGGCAATGCCCTGCCAATACCGTTGCTGCACCAGGGTGTATCCGTCGAACCACCAGAATCCGGTCGCCGCGAAGGCGCCGACCACCGCCAGTGCCGCGACGACCGCGGGCAGCAGGACGCGGGCCGCCACCCGTCGGTCCGGCGCGGTGATCAGTACGGCGACAGCGGGTATGGCCATCAGACCGAGGCCGTAGTTGAGAAAGATGCCCCAACCCAGCAGCAGCCCGGCCGCGGCACCGGTGAGTGCCGGGCGGCGGTTGCGGGTTGCCATCGCCAGCAGGGCGATACCCCACGCGGCCACCCCGGCGTAGTAGCCGTCGGCAGACACGGCGATCCAGATGGCGGTGGGCGCGACAGCGACGAACGGTGCGGCCGATCGGGCGGTGGTCTCGCCGCACAGCGTGCGCAGCGTCACCACGATGGCCGCGGCCGCACTCGATCCGATCAGCAGGCACCAGAGACCCGCCCAGGCTCCACCGCCCAGTCCGAGGCGGTCCAGCCACACGAAGGTCAACAGTGCTCCGGGGGGATGGCCGGAGACATGCGTGATCCACGAGTTCGGATGGAAATCAAGGATTCTGGAGGAGAAGGTGCGCAGTGCCTCGGGGATGTCGGTGATGCTCGGCACCTGCCGCAGGTACTCGTTCTGGGCGGTCAGTCTGCCGGAGAACCCGCGTTGCCAGCCGTCGATCATCGCCAGCGCGAACGCCCAACCGCAGGCCACCGCCCACACCGTCAGCGGCACCGTCCGCCAGGGCAGTCGCGCCGCCACCGTCGGTCCCCACAGCACGGCCGCCACCGCGATGAGTACCGCCGGCGCCGTGCCCCAGCCGACATGGGCGTTCCACCAGCCGAAGATCGGCGCGGTCTGTGCGAAATTGCGGATCTGAGTCGGCGTGCTGTTGATGAGCGGGGTGACGATACCCAGCTGCAGGTGGGGCACCACGAACGCCGCGACGACCAACGCGAGGCCGACGCCGGCTGCCGTCGCTGTCCTACGGCGGGTATTCACGAGTGCCAGCCTAAGAGACATCCTCTGGTGGCAGTGGTGACGAATTGATGACCTGTGGGCGTCGGAACTCCCCGATGGCGTAAGTCATGGCGCGGGAGAACGCTCCCTGGGGACGCGATCCATGAGCCTGGACATGTGGTGACCGTGAGTCGGCTGCGCCGCGGCGACGAAGCAGGCGTCCGAGAGAGGCCGCGAAGGGCCAACCTCGATGCCTGGAGGCGGGATTGGTCACCATTCGGTAATGGGTTGCGAAAAACCATGTGCTGCAACCTCTGTGACGGAGCGACGGTCACTTCCGACCGCCTCGGCTCAGCGCGGGCTCTCCCGAACACGGCATTCGTGGGCCACGATGTCAGCAGGAGAAGTTCCGGATTCGAGACACATGGAGCAGCGATGAAATCTGTGATCATTGGGGCGGGGCTGGCCGCGTTGGCTGCGGTCGGGCTGGCGCCGGTCGCGTCGGCGACAACGGCCGACGTGGCTGTCAACGAACTACGCGCCCAGGGGTACCTGGTGCAGATCAACCAGACACCCACGGCTCCGCTCACCGCCTGCGCGGTCAAGAACGTCAGCACGCTGGCGGGCGGCGACGCACCGTCGGCGATCGTCGACATCGCCTGTCCCGACGGCTGCTGACGGCACCGTGCGAGTGCTCTTGACCGGCGCGGCAGGATTCATCGGTTCGCGCATCTGGGCGGAGTTGGCCGCGGCCGGGCACGAGGTCGTGGCAATCGACGCAATGCTCGGTGCCGCACATGGCCCCGGGGCACTGCCGCCCGACGGTTGCCTGGTCCACGACGTGCGTGATGCCGAGGCATTGGCAGTGCAGCTCAAGGGTATCGACGTCGTGTGTCACCAGGCCGCCGTCGTCGGCGCCGGCGTCAATGCCGCGGATGCGCCGTCATACGGCAGTCACAACGACTACGCCACCACGGTGCTGCTCGCACAGATGTATGCCGCCGGCTGTCGTCGGCTGGTCCTCGCGTCGTCGATGGTGGTCTACGGCCAGGGTGGCTACGAATGCGCGAAGCACGGCCCGGTCGATCCGTTGCCGCGGTACCGGACCGACCTCGATGCCGGTGTTTTCGAGCACCGGTGCCCGGTCGGCGACGAAGAGCTGCGCTGGCGCCTGGTGGGGGAGGACGCACCGCTGCGGCCGCGCAGTCTGTACGCGGCGAGCAAGACCGCGCAGGAGCACTACGCACTGGCCTGGGCCGACGCGGTCGGTGGCTCCGTGGTCGCGCTGCGCTATCACAACGTGTACGGGCCCCACATGCCGCGCGACACGCCCTACTCGGGAGTGGCCGCGATCTTCCGTTCCGCGCTGGAAAACGGCATTGTCCCAAACGTTTACGAGGACGGCGGACAGATGCGTGACTTCGTCCACGTCGACGACGTGGCGGCGGCCAATGTCGCCGCGGTGGAATTCGGCAACGACGGATTCGCCGCGTTCAACGTCTGCTCGGGGCATCCGATCGCGATTCGCGATGTGGCCGGGCAGTTGTGCGCGGCCCGCGGTGCCCCGTCACCATCGGTCACCGGGCAGTATCGCAGCGGCGACGTCCGCCATATCGTCGCCGACCCGGCGCGGGCGACCCGGGAACTCGGGTTCACCGCGGTGATCCACCCTCGGGACGGGTTGCGCGACTTCGCATTCGCGCCGCTACGGGTTTGACCGGTACCTCACCCGGTCCGCACGCACCGGAATCCGATGTGACTCATCCCGGTATCGACAGCGTGGGGACGGCGGGCCGCCGGCCGGTAGCGCAAGCAGTAGCTGTCCGCGCAGAGGAACGACCCGCCCTTGATCACCCGGCGCGGTACCGGTGTGCCCGGTTGATCGGTGTCGTAACTGTCTGCGGCGCAACACGGCTGGCTGTCCCGGGTGGCGCCGTAGAAGTCGGTGGTCCACTCCCAGACGTTGCCCGCCATGTCGAACAGGCCGTAGTCATTGGCGGGGAAGCTGCCGACGGGTGTGGTCTGGCCGTAGCCGGTGTCGGGCAGGTACGGGAACTCGCCGTGCCAGAAGTTGGCCAACCGTTGCCCGGGCCGCTCAGGCGCGGAGCCCCAGGTGTAGGTGGCGCGGTCCAGGCCACCGCGGGCCGCCACTTCCCACTGCGCCTCGGTGGGCAGGGTCAGTCCGGCCCAGTCGGCGTATGCCGCGGCGTCCTCGAACGCCACGTGCACGACGGGATGGTGCTCCCGGTTTCGCAGCGACGACTTGGGGCCACGCGGATGGTTCCAGCACGCGCCCGGCGTCCACGTCCACCATTGGCTGAGGTGGCGCAGGTCGACGGGGCCGGGCGTGCGGCGGAACACCATGGAGCCCGGTTGCAGGTTTTCCGCGGGGGCGCCCGGATACTCGGCGGGGTTGAGCGGCCGCTCGGCGACGGTGACGTAGCTGGTGGCGTCCACGAACGCGGCGAAGTCCGCGTTGGTCACCTGGTGCGGCTGCATCCAGAAACCGTCGACGGTGACCTCGCGGGCCGGGGCCTCCTCGGGATAGTGCTCGTCGGAACCCAGCACCGTGGTCTGCCCGGGAATCCACACCAGGGTCAACGGGGGAACACCTCGGCCCAGTCGGACCGCATGCTGGCGACGGTCCAGCCTTCGGACTCTGCCATCTTCAGTGCTTTCTCGGCACCGGCTTCGTAGGCGAACTCGCGGTCGGCATCGTCATGCCACACCAGCAGCCGAAAACCCTTGGTGTATTGCATCATTTCGATATCGCCGTTGGAATTTCCCGCCGCGAACATCGGCCGCCGGCCGGTGCGGTCCCAGATTCTCACCGGCTTCACCGGCCCGTCGTTGAGGAACTCGGGCTGCGCCGTCGTCACCAGATTGCCGTCGGCGAACGTGACGCCCACCGAGCTTCCTACCACGCGTTCGGGCGGGATCCCGTACATCCCGTCGGTGACGGGCCGCATGAAATCACGCCCGCCGCCGGAGACGATGTAGCAGGTGAACGCATTCGACTCCAGGTAGCGCAGCAACTCGATCATCGGCACATACCCGCATTCGGTGTACGAACGATCCAGCGTCGGATGTCGGACCTCGGCGAAGAACGCCGTAACCCGCGCGGCATGTTCCTCGACGGTTATCCCGGAGTACGCCGAAAGAATGCCGGTAGCAAGCACTTTCAGCTCGCTGTCGTCACCCTGATAGTGCTTGGTGACGGCCGCGCCGAACCAGTCCAGGTCGCCTGACGCGGCCGCGGCGTAGGGCTGCCGAGCGGCCAGCGCCGGATCGGCGGCGGCTTGCGCGGCCAGCCGCCGCATCAGGAAATCCAGCTGAATGTACGCCGGCTTCTCACACCACAGCGTGCCGTCGTTGTCGAAGACCGCGATGCGGTCTTGGGGCGCAACGAAATCCGGGCCCGGGGTGGTGACGCGCCCGACGAAGTCGACGATCGCCGACTTCGTCGGGCCGTCGTTCCAATGTTTCAGCACCCAGCGCCTTCAGTCCGCGGCCAGGAACTCGTGGAGCTTCTCGACGATCTGGTCGATGCTGAAGCTGGCCGGTGGGTGCCGCGGCGGAAACTCCTTGAACGTGTCGAGGAACGCCGCGGCCATGGCCGTCGCATAGAACGCGAAGAAGTCTCGCCGCAGGAACCACTCGTAGTAGGTGTTCGAGGTGATGTCGGCGTACTCGTACGGGTCGGTGCGCAGGTTGAACAGCTTCGGGACCCGCAGCGGAGTGAACGGTTCGGCCCAAATCCGCAGCGTGCCTTGGCAGCGCTGCTCGGCGAAGACGATCTTCCAGTTCTCGAAGCGCATCGCGACCAGCTCCGCGTCGTCGTTGAAATAGAAGAAACCACGACGTGGGCTGTGCTCGACCTCGCCCATCAGATACGGCAGCAGGTTGAACCCGTCGATGTGGACTTTGTACTCGGTATCGCCGTCGGCGCCGGCCTTGTGGCCCTTCTTGAGCTTCTCGGCGACGTCGGGATCGCCGGCCGCGGCGAGCAGCGTCGGCAGCCAGTCGTGGTGCTGGATGATGTCGTTGGAGACGCTGCCCGCCTGGATCTTGCCGGGCCAGCGGATCATCTCGGGCACGCGGAAGGCGCCCTCCCAGTTGGTGTTCTTCTCGCTGCGGAACGGGGTGGTGCCGGCGTCGGGCCACGAGTTGCGGTGGGGGCCGTTGTCGGTCGAGTAGATGACGATGGTGTCGTCGGTGATGCCGAGTTCGTCCAGGACGTCCAGCACCGTGCCCACGTTCTTGTCGTGGTCGATCATCGCGTCGTGGTACTCGGACTGCCACAGCCCGGCCTGCCCGCGGCTCTCCGGCTTCACGTGGGTGTACAGGTGCATGTGGGTGAAGTTGCACCACACGAAGAACGGGTTGCCCGCCTCGTGCTGCCGCTTGATGTAGTCGGCGGTGCGGTCGGCGATGTCGTCGTCGATGGTCTCCATCCGCTTGGCGGTGAGCGGACCGGTGTCCGTGATGGTCTGCTTCCCGACCGGACCGAACTTCGGGTCGTCGGGTTCGGTCGAGACCTCGGTGGTGGCTTTGCAGTCCATCACCCCACGGGGCAGTGCCTTCTCGTACAGCAGCGGGAACTGGTCTTTGTGCGGGTAGTCGAACTGCTCGGGTTCTTCTTCGGCGTTGAGGTGGTAGAGGTTGCCGTAGAACTCGTCGAACCCGTGCACCGTCGGCAGGTACTTGTTGAGGTCGCCGAAGTGGTTCTTGCCGAACTGGCCGGTGGCATAGCCCAGCGGCTTGAGCAGCTCGGCGATGGTTGGATCCTCAGCGGCCCAGCCGATGTCGACGCCCGGTATGCCGACTTTGCTCATCCCGGTGCGGTACACGCTCTGCCCACTGATGAACGCCGCGCGACCCGCGGTGCAGCTTTGCTCGCCGTAGGAGTCGGTGAATCGCATGCCCTCTGCGGCGATGCGGTCGATGTTCGGGGTGCGATAACCCATCAGCCCGTCGCTGTAGCAACTCAGGTTGCTGATGCCGATGTCGTCGCCCCAGATCACCAGGATATTGGGTTTGCCGTCGGGCATGGCAGAGCTCCTCGGTCGAAGCGGAAATTCCTGTGTCCGTTGGACTTTACGTGCTGGCGGTGATTCCCGAGCGGGTTCGGCGGACGTTCGGCCCCATTACCGGTCAGGCGCCCGCCGTACCTGTGCCGGACTCGGGCGAATCGGATCGAGTTGCCGACTAATGGACGCCGACGCTTTCGCACTCATGGCCCGCGTCGACTGGGCGGTGCCATGCGGCGGGTACCGCGGGATGTGTCAGAAAGACCAGTTGACTCTCGCCGACCTCGACCACGTCCCCGGTGTTCAGCGGCGCGACGGCATCGACCAACTTACCGTTGAGATGGGTGCAGGTCAGGCCGCCGACGTCCGCCAATGTGAATGCGCCGTTGTTCCAACGGATTTCCGCGTGCCGTCGACTGACGGTGATGTCATCGAGGAAGACGTCACTATCGCGGAGCCTGCCGATGGACGTGACCGGCGAATCCAACAGGAACCGCGTGCCAGGGTGTGGACCCTGGGTGACGACCAGAACGGCCCAGTCGCTTGGCCCGGCGCCCTGCTCGCCGGCATCCCCGTCGGTGGCCGTTGAGAAGCCACGTTGAGTGGCGGGGGTTTCTGAAGCGCGTTTCTGAGGCCGGTCCAATTCTGACCGCCGCGGCATCGCGACCATCGCTTCTGACATGACGCCTCCGATACCCGTAGCCCACTGGCTGTCACCGTTAGCTCACACTGTGTGCCCGCGCTCGCACCAGGGACGAAAGTCACTGCGAGGCGGGCATTGAGATGGCGGCTGCGGGAAGCGGCCGGGCCTTTCGATCCTGGTCACGTATCGACATCAGGCGGCTCAAAGCGCACCCTTGAAGCGGGAAGGTGATCGACATGTACGACAAGGATCTGACCAACAAGTGGCACGTCGAGATCGAGTTCTTCGAGGACGATGTCCACACCCACGCCTCAGCGCATGCCCGGCTCCGTGACGACACCATCGCCACGACGGGGGATGCCTACCGCAATCCCAAAGATCCGAGTGCGCCGATGATCGGCGAGGAGATCGCGGCGGCCCGCGCACTCATCGCGCTCGGCACCGATCTGCTCGTCGCAGCCTCGGCGAACATCGAGCAGTCAACCAAACGGCCCGTGCATCTCTACCGCTGAGTAGAGGCACACGGGCCGTGGTCTGAGGCCTACGGGGAGCTACTTCGCTTCGGCCGCTTCCATCTGGCGGAAGAGGTCGACGTAGTACGGCATGCATTCCTTCATCGCCTGTTCGGTGTTGAACAGCGGCTCGTAGCCCAGGTCGCGCTTGGCCTTGGCGATCGAGAAGTAGTTGTTCAGGTAGAGCCGTTCGACAGCCAGTGGCTCGATCAGCGGCGCGGGCAGGGCGAACCTGAAGTGCAGCCACTGCCACGCCATCATCACGCGGTGCACCAGCTTGCCGGAAACGTAGAAGGTCGGCAGGTTGCGGCCACACGCGGCGACCACGGGGCGGGCGAACTCGAACATGTTGAGCGGCTCGCCGTCGTTGATGAAATAGGCCTGCCCGGGTGAGGTGCCGCCCGGCACCAGGTGCTCGCCGGCCAGGATGAAACCGTGGATCAGGTTGTGCACGTAGGAGTTGTCCAGCTTGATGTTCTTGTTGCCGACCAGCACCTTGACGTGCCCGGCGAGGATGTTCTCGAACACCTTGCGGAACATGGTCTGGTCGCCCCGGCCCCAGATGCCGCTGGGCCGGATGGAGCACGTGAGTAAGCCTGACCCGTCGCCTTCAATGTTGTTCTGCGACAACACGAACTTCTCGGCCGCGACCTTGGTCTCGGTGTAGAGGTCGTTGAAGCGGGCGGTGTACGGCATGGTCTCGTCGCCGTTCTGGATGTCCTGCCCACCCATCACGACGCTGTTCGAGGCGGTGTAGACGAAGCGCTTGACGCCCGCGGCCCGGCCCAGCTTCACCAGGTTCTCGGTGCCACCGACGTTCACACCGAAGCTGCGGTTGCGGTACTCGTCGGTGACGGACGCGCCGCCCATGAGGTCGATGATCGCCGCGGTGTGGATGATCGTGTCGATATCCTTCACCGCCACCGCAACGTCGTCGGGGTTCGTGATGTCGCCGACCTGCGTCTCCAGATTCGGGTTGGCCGGCAGCGGGGACGGCGCCCGGTCGAACGACCGGACGTGGTGGCCGCGGCCGAGCAGCTCGGTCACCAGGTTGGCGCCGACAAAGCCAGACCCGCCGGTTACCAGCACGCGGCCGAGGTCTGTGGTCAGGGAAGCATCACGCATGATGCAGGAGCATAACTGAAACGTGTTCCAGTTAACAGACTGCGGAAAAAACTACCGCGCCTATCAATTTTCGTCGTCGGTGCCCGTGGCGAGCGCGTCCTCGACCTTCTTGCGCGCGCCGGCCAGGTGCGCTTCGCACCGTTTTGCCAGCTGTTCACCCCTTTCCCAGAGCTGCAGCGAGGTATCGAGATCGAGTCCGCCCGCCTCCAGCCGGCGGACGACCTCGATCAGTTCGTCGCGGGCATCTTCGTAGCCAAGCTGACTAATGTTCGTCATATATTCCTTCGCTCACGGTCGTGACGGCGCCGTCGGCCACCCGGATTCGGAGTCTGGTTCCCGCCGGGGCATCCTGCGCTGACCGCAGGACCGCGCCGGCTGCGGACAGGTTCTGCACCACGGCGTACCCCCGCGCCAGCGTCGCGGCCGGGCCCAGGGTGGCCAGCCGGGCCGACAGGTGGCCGACGTGGTCGGTTTCGGTGGCGATCAGCCGCCGGATGTCGCGCCGCGCGGCTGCCACTGCGCGGGTGATCTCCTCGGCGCGGACGTCGAGCGCGTGGAGTGGCTGTGCCAGGACCGGGCGGCCGCGCAGTTGACCGATGAAGCGCTCTTCGCGATGCACCCAGTTGCGCAGGGCCTGCGCGCTGCGCCGGCGCAGGTCGGTCACCAATGCCTGTTCGGCGGCGGCGTCCGGGACGATGCGTTTGGCGGCGTCGGTCGGGGTGGCCGCCCGCAGGTCGGCGACCAGGTCGCACAGCGGGTTGTCCGGTTCGTGCCCGACGGCGCTCACCACCGGGGTGGTGCAGGCGGCGATCTCGCGGCACAGCGTCTCGTCGGAGAACGGCAGCAGGTCCTCGACGCTGCCGCCGCCGCGTGCGATCACGATGACGTCCACGTGTGGTGCCGCGTCCAGGGCGCGCAGGGCCTCGACGATCTGCGGCACCGCGTTGGTGCCTTGCACAGCGGTGTTGCGGATATCGAAGTGAACTGCGGGCCAACGGCTTTCGGCGACGGTGACGACGTCGTGTTCGGCTGCCGAGGCCCGGCCGGTGATCAGGCCAATGGTGCCCGGCAGGAACGGAATCGGGCGCTTCAGCCGCGGATCGAACAGCCCCTCGGCGTCCAGCAGCCGGCGTAGCCGATCGATGCGGGCCAGCAGCTCGCCGATGCCCACCGCGCGAATCTGGCTGATACGCAACGAGAATGAGCCGTTGCGGGTGTAGAACTGCGGCTTGCCCAGCATGATCACCTGGGTGCCCTCGGACAGGGCGACCGGGGCGTCGTCGACCAGGGCACGGGGGCAACTGACCGACAGCGACATGTCGGCGGCCGGGTCGCGCAGCACCATCCACGCCGTCGACTGGCGCAACTTCAGCTCGGTGAGCTGGCCCTCGATCCAGATGGTGCCGAGCCGGTCGATGTACTTGGCCACCCGGGTGGACACCGCCCGGACCGGCCACGGATTCTCGGCCGAGTTCTCGTTCTCGGCCGCTGCGGCAGCCGACGTCACCGCATCACTTCGCGGTCGCGCGGGTGATCCTGTTGGCCAGCAGCGTCTGGAACGGCGCGCGGGACTTCGTGTTGTTCTCGTAGGTCAGCAGCGCCTCGAGGTCATCCACCTTGAGCTGGGGCAGGCGGGCCCGCAGCTGAGCCAGCGTCAGGTCGGCGTAGCCCAGATCGTCGACGATGGCCGGAGCCACAACCGCTCCGTTGGTGGCCGAACCGTTCGTCGCCGGCTTCGGTGCGTCGGCGGCACCGGTGCTGTACAGCGCGAAGCGGCCCTCGGTCAGGCGGGCGCCGTCAGGCTGTTCGGTGGGGGTGGCCGTGTCCGTGGGGGCCGCCGCGTCCAGCAGATCCTCGTCGAAGGTGGCCCACTCCGGCTGCTCGTCCTTCGGCGGGAACCACTGCTCGAGCGTCTCGTCGCCCTTGTTGACCAGTTCGGCCAGGTCTTGCTGCATCTTCATGACCAGCTGGGCGAACTGACTGGCCAGAGTCATCGGGTAGGTCAGGATGGTTTGGGGGAGCCGAATGGTCTCCTCGAGCGCGGTCGCAGCCGCGCCGACCAGCAGCCGGACTCCGTAGGGCGCAGTAGACATGCTTGCCAGAGTACGGCTGGCTGCGGCCGCGCGGTGGTCAGTACCCTTGAGCAGTACCCTCGACGTATGCCACCGACGATCAATATGGGCATTCCCGGCGCCACCGTTTCGGTCGCCGGAGCCGCGATGAGCAAAACCGGCAAGCGCGTGCTGCTCGCCGAGCCGCGCGGCTACTGCGCGGGCGTGGACCGCGCGGTCGAGACCGTCGAGCGGGCGCTGGAGAAGCACGGCGCCCCGGTGTACGTGCGGCACGAGATCGTGCACAACCGCTACGTGGTGGACACCCTGGCCAAGGCCGGGGCCGTGTTCGTCGAGCAGACCGATGAGGTGCCCGAGGGCGCCATCGTGGTGTTCTCGGCCCACGGCGTCGCGCCGACGGTGCACGAGGAAGCCGCCGCGCGCAATCTGCGAACCATCGACGCCACGTGTCCGCTGGTCACCAAGGTGCACAACGAGGCCAAGCGCTTCGCCCGCGACGACTACGACATCCTGCTGGTCGGCCACGAGGGCCACGAAGAGGTCGTCGGCACCGCGGGCGAGGCACCTGACCACGTGCAGGTCGTCGACAACCCGGATGCCGTCGACAAGGTGACGGTGCGTGATCCGAACAAGGTCATCTGGCTATCCCAGACCACCCTGTCCGTCGACGAGACCATGGAGACCGTGCGGCGGCTGCGGGAGAAGTTCCCCACGCTGCAGGACCCGCCCAGCGACGACATCTGCTACGCCACCCAGAACCGCCAGGTTGCGGTCAAGGCGATGGCCCCGGAATGCGAGCTGGTGATCGTCGTCGGCTCGCGCAACTCGTCGAACTCGGTGCGGCTGGTCGAGGTGGCGTTGAACGCCGGGTCGAACGCGGCGAAGCTGGTCGACTACGCCGAGGACATCGATCCGGCGTGGCTGGAGAACGTGACGACCGTCGGCGTGACCTCAGGTGCGTCGGTGCCCGAGATCTTGGTGCGCGGTGTGCTCGAGCGCCTCGCGGAATTCGGCTACGACACCGTCCAGCCCGTCACCACCGCCAACGAGACGCTGGTTTTCGCGCTGCCGCGCGAGATTCGCCCGGCCCGGCACTGACTTTCGCGCGCTTTTCCGAGCGTTGACGCGGCCGGCGTCAGTCCCAGCTCTGGGGCTGACGCGGCCGGCGCTCACGTGGTTCGGGCGCTGCGGCGTCGTCGTCTGCCCCGCGGTACCGCACTCGGGAAACCGGGTGGTGGGCGCCGCTGGGCGGTGCGCTCCGCGACGGACGCGCGGGGGACTGGTAGCGGTCGACGGGCTCGTACGGATCGTCGGCGTAGCGACGACGGCGCGGCTCGGACGCGGCCGGGCGCTGTGACGGGCGCTCGTAGCGATCCCGCTCCCGTGGCTCCCGGTAGTCGTACCGCTCCTGCGGCGGGGTGCGACGCGGTTCACGCGGGTCATTGGCCGGTCGCGGGCGACGACGGGGCTCGTCGGGAACGGCATACGGGTCGGTGTCGGCTGGGCGTGGGCGAGCGGGCCGAGGCCGCCGCATCTGACCCGGCACCGGATCGATCAGCTCGGTATCGCCGGCGTGCGCACGGGCACGTGCCGGACGCGGTGCGCGTTGCGGGTCGGCCGCGCTTCGGCGGGGCGCCTCCGCCGCCGAACGGCGCGACGGGGTCGCCCGGGTACGGCTGCTGCGGGGCGTCTGGCCGGTGGTCAGTTTGGTGAGCTTGGCCGACAGCGTTGCGGCGAGTCCGGCCAGTCCGGCGGGCGCGACGTCTTCGTCGTCGGCCTGGCGGCGGGTGCGGCGCGGCTTGGCCTCGGCGACTGCCTCGTCCTCGTCGTCGTCCTCGTAGGTCAGGAACTGCGGCAGGACGAACCAACGGACCAGCCCGAGGACGAGAACCGCCGCTGCGGTGAAGAACATCGTCGGAAAACGCTCGATCAGCGGATACCCGCAGTTGATCAGCAGGTCCTTGATGCCGGCGATCTTGTCGCTGTGGAACATGAAGTACGCGCCGGGCACCGCAACGAAAAGGATCAGCGGCGGCTGGATGACCGCGGTGAAAATGCCGGACCGTCGCACCGCGAGCACAGCGAGTACACAGCCGGCCACGTAGCAGAAAGTGAAGAACGCGCTGAGTTCTTTGTCACCGGTGCCGGCGTCGTACGCGAAGCCGATCGCGGTGGCTGTGACGGCCAGCACAATGGCTCCCCACCAGGGGATTCCCGGGATGCTGGGCAGCGCCGAGCGGCGATCGAGGGCGGCTTCGGGCCCGTGATGCTCTGCTGACACTCCTAGACCGTACCGGCAATTCCTGCCATAGCGCGGATAGGTGGGGTCTGCAACAGTGTGGCGCCCCCTAAACTGTCGAACTCGTGGGTCTGAACCTGGGAATCGTCGGTCTGCCGAACGTC
Organism: Mycolicibacterium aubagnense; assembly: GCF_010730955.1. Lineage (NCBI taxonomy): Bacteria > Bacillati > Actinomycetota > Actinomycetes > Mycobacteriales > Mycobacteriaceae > Mycobacterium > Mycolicibacterium aubagnense. The sequence goes on from NZ_AP022577.1 coordinate 4,515,845, forward strand.
GGAAAGTCGACGCTGTTCAACGCGTTGACACGTAATGACGTGCTCGCGGCTAATTATCCGTTCGCAACGATCGAACCCAACGAGGGCGTGGTGCCGCTGCCCGACCCACGGCTCGACAAGCTCGCCGAGATCTTCGGTTCCGAAAAGACCGTTCCGGCGCCGGTGACGTTCGTGGACATCGCGGGCATCGTGAAGGGCGCGTCCGAGGGCGCGGGCCTGGGCAACAAGTTCCTGGCCAACATTCGTGAGGCCGATGCCATCTGTCAGGTGGTGCGCGCCTTCGCCGACGACGACGTCGTGCACGTCGACGGCCGCGTCGACCCCAAGTCCGACATCGAGGTCATCGAGACCGAGCTGATCCTCGCCGACATGCAGACCCTCGAGAAGGCTCTGCCGCGGCTCGAGAAGGAAGCTCGCACCAACAAGGACCGCAAGCCGGTCCTCGAAGCCGTGGTGGCGGCTCAGGCGATCTTCGATGAGGGCAAGACGCTGTTCTCCACCGGCAAGGACTGGTCCATCCTGCGGGAACTGAACCTGATGACCGTCAAGCCGTTCCTCTACGTCTTCAACGCCGACGAGTCGGTGCTGACGGACGAGGCGCGCAAGGCTGAGCTGACCGCGATGGTCGCGCCGGCCGAAGCGGTGTTCCTGGACGCCAAGATCGAAGCCGAGCTGCTGGAGCTCGACGACGAGTCCGCCGCCGAGCTGCTGGAGTCCATCGGCCAGACCGAACGCGGCCTGGATGCGTTGGCGCGCGCCGGTTTCCGGACGCTGAAGCTGCAGACCTACCTGACCGCGGGGCCCAAGGAATCGCGGGCGTGGACCATCCACCAGGGCGACACCGCACCTCGCGCGGCGGGGGTCATCCACACCGACTTCGAGAAGGGCTTCATCAAGGCCGAGATCGTGGCCTTCGATGACCTCGTCGAAGCCGGGTCCATGGCCGCGGCCAAGGCCGCCGGCAAGGTCCGGATGGAAGGCAAGGACTACGTCATGGTTGACGGGGACGTCGTGGAGTTCCGCTTCAACGTTTAGGTCGGGGCAGTGCGCCACCTCCCGATGGCAGCCAGATTTGCCTAGTACATTGACGGCTGTGAGTGGGGATTGGCGGAGCGATCGAGTCGATGAGCTCCGGTCATTGATCAAACAAGCCGAACCCGATGTCGTCGAGGAGTCCAAGTGGCGCAAGCCGTCGAACCCTGACGGCGTGCCGACGTTTTCACTGGACGGCCTCATCTGCACGGTGGAGATGTACAAGGACAAGGTCAAGACGACCTTCGCCAAGGGCGCGTCCTTGAACGACCCAAATCATTTGTTCAACGCGAGTCTCGACGCGGGAGTCCGGCGTGCCATCGATCTGCGCGAAGGCGACGAACTGGACGCCGACGCGTTCAAAGCGTTGATTCACGAGGCAGTGAGAGCCAACCGCAATTAGCGCGCTGGGGCGATTGTTCCCGGGGCCCGACGTCGTCTGCCGGCGACGCCTTGCCCGCGGCGATGGCTCAGTTGATGATCTCGCCGCGGTTGTCGGCGTGAATCGCGGCCAGCCGGTCTCGCCACGTCTGGAGAGCCTCGGGTGTCAGTCGCGTCCAATCGGTGACCTCGCGGACGATCCGCAGTGGCTCGGTGCTGCGATAGGACCGGGTGGGGTTGCCGGGGAACTTCTTGTCGGTGACGTTGGGATCGTTCTCGAACTCGCCGGTCGGTTCCACCTCGTAGACCCGGGGCGCCCCGTCGCCGGCGGCGAGTTCAGCGGCCAGCCCTGCGCCGTCGCGCAAGGCGGTGAAGTAGATGTGGTTCATCACGATTTCGGGCCGGTAGTTGGACCGGAAACCGGCGGTGAGATGGTTTCCGACCTGAAGTTCGGCCTTGGTGCCGTGAAAGAAGGGCCCGTCGTCCAAAGGCTCTGCCATGCCGACAGGCTACAAACTGCGGCGTCATGCCGGCATGCGGTGGAGGTTCGCGCCAACCTCTGGCGAGTCTCAGTCGGCGAGTGCCAGGACTTCGTCGAAGCCCGCGACCAGGCAGTCGCGGAACTCGTCGAAATCCGGGATCGCTCCGGTGTCCACGTCGATGCCCAATGAGCAGGTATCGACGTAGGTCAGCAGCGTGACGTTGACGGCAGCACCGATTGTCGGCCCGAACGCGTACTGCGCCCGCACTTTCGCGCCGCCCAGATACACCGGTACCGGAATGCCGGGTACGTCGCTGGCGAGGAAGTCGACGTGGCGCAGGATCGACCCGATGTACCAGCGCGGCATCAGGTTGAGGACGCCCGCGATCAGTTGGGTGTAGGGGAGCGACTTCTCATGACGCACTTGTTGTGTGCGTTTGTTGATCGCGCTGATTCGCTCCGCGGGATCGGCTACTCCCACCGGCACGTCGAACCGCATCAGGGTGATCCGGTTGCCGCCCATGGGGTCGTCCTTTGTTCGCAGGCTCACCGGCATGGTCAGATGCAGATCGCCGACGTTGACACCGTGCTTGTTGTGGTAGTGGCGCAGTCCGCCGGCAATCCCGGCAACGAATGCGTCATTGAGTGCGCCGCCACCGCGATGGGCGGCCTCGTGTAACCGCGGTCTCGACACTTCCAACACCCCGAGGCGCCGGACGAGCGAGCGCTTCGTCATCAGTGGGGAACCGGTTCGGTTCACCGGTCGCACGGTGCGATACACCGACGCCACCATCTCGGTCGTCTCCGATGCTGTCTGGAGCGGACGGCGAATGCTGTTCAGCGCCAACGATGGTCCCGCCCGCAGCGCACCGCGGACGGCCGCGGACAACAGTCCCACGTCGTAGCCGATCGACGCCCGATAGCCCGGCAAGAGGTGTCGGCCCGGGATGTGGGGCTCGACAACCTCTTCACCGATCAGCCGCGGCTCCTCGCTGAGGTCGAACAGCGTCATCGCGATCTGCACGCCGCCCAAGCCGTCTGTCAACGAGTGGTGGAACTTGCACACCACCGCCGCACCGTTGTCGGCCAGGCCGTCGATGAACGTGACCTCCCACATCGGACGGGCGTGGTCGAACTCGTCCATGGCCGCGCGCCGCGCCATTTCCAAGACGACGTCGAGACTTCCCGGCTCAGGCGCGGATACCCGGGAGATGTGGAAGTCGAGGTCGAAGTCGCGGCAATGCACCCACCGCGGCGGTGCTGGCGGCACCGACTCGACCAGCCGTTTGCGCAACATCGGTAGCTTCGTGGCGATCAGCTGGAATCGCGAGCGCACGACGCCCCAGTCCGGTGCGTGCTCCAACAAGATCACCGTCACGACCGTCGATCGCAAGCGAGGATCGCTCTCCATCGCCCAGGTGAATGCGTCGCTGGCGCTCATGAATTCAGGCATCGTGGCCTCCACCACGAAGCTACGGCGCCAGCGATCCACGCCACAATGCCATCGGCGCCGGCGGTGACTTTGTCCCCTAGCAGTGAGGTCCATCGCCAGAGAGATGTCCATGTCCGGCGGAGTTCCGCTTCGAGTCGTCACTGGTTCAGCGCTGGTGACCGAGCTGACCTTGCCACCCGTCCGCGCGTGTGAGAACTTCGTAACAGAGCCTTAACGGAGGCTCCCGGACGATGGGTGCCGTACCCGGTGTGCGACAAGACGGCCCGGGAGAAACGTCATGGCGTGGGTAGTTCTTGTCATTTCCGGTGTCCTCGAAGCGGTGTGGGCAACAGCGATGGGCAAGTCCGAAGGGTTCACCAGACTGTCGCCGAGCATTGTGTTCGCCGTTGCGATTGTTGCCAGCATGGCCGGGCTGGCGTACGCCATGCGCGAGCTTCCGGTCGGCACCGCCTACGCGGTCTGGGTGGGTATCGGCGCCGTGCTCACCGTCGTCTACGCGATGGCGACCGGCGACGAGCCGACGTCACTGCTGAAGGTGGTTTTCCTGGTGACGATCGTCGGCGGCGTGGTGGGGCTCAAGCTCGTGCACTGAAAACCGCTCGACGGGATCATGTAGGCCGCAGGGACTTGATCGTCTTCATCGGGAACCGCGACGAGACGCGATGGATGCCGGGGATGGACAGCACCTTGCTCGTCAAGAACTGCTCGTAGGCCGCGAGGTCCGCGACCGCGACACGGCAGAGATAGTCCGGCGACCCGAACAGTCGATGGAGTTCGAGGACTTGGGGATACGCAGCCATCGTGTCTTCGAAGGACTCGATGCTCTTCATGTCGAAGTCCGTGATCTCGATGTCGAGGAGCACCTCGAAGCTCTGATGGGCGGCGGCGGGTGAGATCTGCGCCTGGTAGCCGACAATGACGCCGTCGGCTTCGAGTCGCTGCACCCGGCGCAGGCATGGCCCCGGCGTGAGCCCGACCCGTTCGGCCAGCGCGACGTTCGCGATCCGGCCGTCCTCGCGTAGGACGTCGATTATTGCTGAATCAAGTCGGTCCATAACCAATTATTGCCCGATACCGACCGGCCTAGCATTAAGTGGCAACCATATTCTGCGCTCAACTTGGGATCATTGTTGTCATGGCTACTCTGGCACCGACATCGCGAAGGGCGGAGGTTGCCGCTGGTGTGCGGGCGTCGCTGGCCGCCGGCCTGGGTATGTATCCGATCGGCCTCGCCTTCGGCTTGTTGGTGATCCAGGCGGGTTTGCCCTGGTGGGTCGCGCCGGCGCTGTCCATCGCGTGTTTCGCCGGCTCGTTGGAGCTACTGCTGATCGGCATGATCGCCGCCGCGACGCCGTTGGCCACCATCGCGCTGACCGCGTTCCTGGTGAACTTTCGCCACGTCTTCTACGCGTTCACCTTCCCGCTGCACGTGGTGCGGAACCGATTCGCGCGTGCCTATTCGGTCTACACGCTGGTCGACGAGGCGTACGCGGTGACGGCCGCCAACCCGCGCGGCTGGACGTCGTGGCGCCTGGTCTCGATGCAGGCCGCGTTCCAGTTCTATTGGGTAGGTGGCGGTTTGACGGGAGTCTTGGTCGGCTCCCTGCTGCCCGCGCGTATCGAAGGGCTCGAGTTCGCGTTGTGCGCACTGTTCGTCACGTTGACGCTCGACGCGTGCCGATCCCGCGACGGCGTGCCGTCACTCCTGCTCGCCGCCCTCAGCTTCTCGATCGCGATGGTGGTTGCGCCGCACGCGGCGTTGTTCGTCGGGTTGCTGCTGTTCATCGCGACGCTCGTTGCGCGCTATCTGGTGGTGCGGGGACGCGATGCTTGACCTGAAGTACCTGGCGGCCGTGCTGGCGACCGTCTTCGTCATCAATCTGGCCCTGCGTGCGGTGCCGTTCGCGATCCTTCAGCCACTGCGAAAGTCCCGTTTCGTCAACATCATGGCCACGTGGATGCCGGTTGGCATCGTGGTGATTCTCGCGGCGAGCACCTTCCGCTCGGTCGCGGGCGACGGCAGCCGCTTGGCATACGCAGCGTTCGCGGTGGCGCTCACCGTGGGCGTCCACCTGCTCGGCGGGCGGCGGACTCTCCTCAGTGTCGGAGCCGGAACCCTGGCCTACGTGTTGCTCGTGAACGCGCTCTGACGACAGCCGATTTGTCGATCCCGCGCTCGTCGCGGCGCGGGGCCCGGCGAGGTTGTCGGTGCCTGCCGATAACGTGCCGGCCATGAAGCTTGTCTCCACCCGCATCATCACCGCCGACGTGCCGAGCCTGGTCGGTTTCTACGAACTGGTCACCGGCGCCGAGGCGGTCTGGGCCAACGAACTGTTCGCGGAAATCCCTACGCCGGTAGGCACTTTGGCCATCGGCAGCGACAAAACCGTCCCGTTGTTCGGGGCGGGCTCCGCGGAGCCGGCGGCGAACCGAAGTGCCATCATCGAGTTCATCGTGACCGACGTGGATGCTGAATACGAACGGCTGCGCGGCCGGCTCGACGAGGTCGTCACCGAGCCGACCACGATGCCCTGGGGAAACCGCGCGCTGATGTTCCGTGATCCCGACGGCAACCTGGTCAACCTCTTCACTCCGGTGAGTGATGAAGCCAGAGTGAAATTCGGGGTGTAGCTGCCGGGTCGCCGCATGGGCCGTTCGTGGCAGCGTCAGTCGACGGAACTGATGCTCGCGTTGCAGATCGGCAGGTCGATGCCCAGCGGGTGCGACGTGAAATCGTTGGGCGGGGTGACCACCAGCTGACCCCATCGGGCGCACGTGTTGCCCGTGGCCGTGTCCACCGCGGACGTCGACACGTCAGCGGTGGCCACGTCGCCGGGTTGCAGGGTCAGCCGATGTGCCGCGTTGGCCGGCCGTCGTGGCACGTTGATCAGGACGCCGCCGGCCGGTGTCACCAGGTCCGCGCCGGGGTAACCGACCATGGTGCAACCGCGTGATGAGGTGTTGCGGAACGACACCACGACCCGGCGCTGAGTATTGGCCGTTTGCAGCGGCCCGTTCGTGACTTCGAGGTCATTGTCCTTGCAGGGCCCGAGTTCTGGTGCTGCCGCGGGTGTTTGGCCGGCCGGTACCGTCACCGTTCCGGTTATGGGGGGCGCGACCGACGTCGCCGTGACAGGAGATGCGCTGGTCGTCTGAGGAGCGGTCACGGTCACCGTCGATGCTGCCGGCGCCGAGTGCTGAGTCGAGCAGCCCGCGGCGAGCGCGGCCGTCAGCGCGCACAGTGACCACGCCGGCACCTTCATGAGCATTCCTTCGTCGTCCCCGCCAGATGGTGCGTTCAGTATCCGACGAACGCACCCCGCGGCGGGGTGATTACGCGATCCCGAGCGCCGCAGCGGTCAGGTGCCAGAGCCGTTCGGCAGCGAGATCCGGGTCCGGGCGCGGCGTCGCCCTGAGTTGCTGGGCGATGCTGTGCCGCAGGCCGCCGATGACGAACGCGCCGGCGCTGGCGGGGTCGATGTCGCCGGGCAGCTGGCCGAGTTCTTGGCCGTGGCGGATGTTGCCGGCCGCAGCCTCGCTCATGGTCTGGAGATGGACTGCTTCGAGTTCGGCGAGTTCCGGGTCCAGCGTGGCGCGGCCGAGCAGGATGGGCGCCAGCTCATCGTCGAAGTGATAGACGACGAAACGCCGGGTGCGCTCGCGTTCGCGGACGCCCCAGTCGGCGTCGGCGGGCAGGTGTGCGTCGGCGATCGCGGTGCGCAGCCCGTGGTAGAACTCGTCGTACACCGCCGCGAGCAGCCCGCTTTTGGAACCGAAATGGTGATAGAGGGCGCCGGTGCTCAGCTGCGCCCGGCGGGTGAGCGCGCTCAGTTCGAGCACCCCGTTGCCGCGCACCAACTCGTGGCGGGCCGCGGTCAGAAGTTGTTGACGTCCGATCGGTGCTCGTGCCATAGTCCAAAACATAACAGAACTCAGTTATGTTTCGGTGGGAGTGGGCAATGAGCGCTGAAGTGTCATCGCTGGCGGACTTGAGCGGCGATCTGGCCGGTACGTATCGCCGCACCGCGAGCAGCGGCGCGGCCGTCGACCCCGCGATCGTGGATGCCGACCTCGCCGCGTTGGCGCGCGACGGCTACGTGATCCTGCCGGACCTGCTGAGCGGCGCGCAGCTCGACGAGATCCGGGAAGCCGTCGCTCCGTTGTTGAACCTGCACGGCCGCAACGGATTTGAGGGTCGTCTCACCCAGCGGATCTACAGCGTGCTCAACAAGACCGCGGCGTGCGACGTCATCGCCGACCATCCGCGGGTGCTGGCGCTGCTGGACCGGATGTTCCTGCCGAACTACCTGCTATCGATGCTCCAGGTGATCAACATCCTGCCGGGCGAACAGGCGCAGATGCTGCACACCGACGACGGTTTCTACCCGTTGCCGCGGCCACGCGCTGCGCTGGGCGCGGCGACCATCTGGGCCATCGACGATTTCACCGCCGACAACGGTGCCACCGACGTCGTCCCCGGTAGCCACCGCTGGGGCGACCAGCTGCCCGGCGCCGCGGCGCGGAAACCCGTTGTGATGTCGGCAGGTTCGTGCGTGTTCTTCCCGGGCACGCTGTGGCACGGCGGCGGCGCGAACCGGACTCAGCACCCGCGCCTGGCCGTCACTGCCCAGTATTGCGAGCCGTGGCTTCGGCCGCAGGAGGCGTTCACCCTGTCGATGACCAAGGACACCGTGCGCCGGGTATCGGAAGACATCCGGCGGATGCTCGGCTACAGCATCCACCCGCCCTTCATCGGGCAAGTCGACGGCATGCATCCCAAGCGGCTGCTTTAGCGGCGTGCTCCAGCGTGAGCTTGTGTGCGCAGTATCAGCCGAATCTCGAACACAAGCTCTGTTCGACGGAATCAGTACGGCACGTCGGTGGCGCCGGCGGTCGTGTCCTTCTCGTCGTGATTCGACTCGTGGAAGCCGAAGCTGCCCGGACCGGGACCCTGCCCTGGAGCCTCGAATTCGTCGCCGCCGTAGGGCACATCGGGGTCCGGCTGGGCGCCGGCCAGCGGGGCCAGGCTGACCGCCCCGCCGATCGCGGCTGCGGCAATCCATGCTGCAACGAGCGCGCTTTTCATTCGCATGACGCCTCCTGTGGGCTTACCCGTAACCGGGAATTTGTCCACGAATGCTAGTCGCGACACGACTCAATTGACGCCGATTGAAATTATTCGCCGGGTTTCCGTACCCGCAGGTCAGGCGAGGACTTCGATCTCGTTGCCCAGTTGATATCCCGGCGTCAACGACAACGAATCGCCACTCCAGAACGACCCCGGATCGAAGTAGTTCTCGCGCTTCTCGGTGACCAGCAGTCCCATCTCCTCATAGGTGATGGCCACCGTCTCCGCGCAGTACGCGGTCTCGAGCCCGGCTGACCGTCGGCGGTTCTTGGCCCGCTCGGCGGTTTCGCGAACCTTGCGATGTACCAACGGAATTCCGCGCGTGTAGTCGCTGACCACCGGCGCCCGCCCGCGGAACCAACGCCCCGTCAACCGCATCGTGGTGGGAAACGCGGTGCCGTCCATGCGCGCCACCACCTTCAATGCCAGGTCTTCCTGCTCGCGGGTGGCATCCGGCGTCAGCTGGCGCAGCCAGCACCGCTGCCCGTACACGTACACCCATCGTTCGACAGCGGCGCGCAGGTCGTTGAGTTGCACGCCGCGGTGGTGGCTGCCGCTCCACAGGCATTCCAGTTTGTCGCCGAGTTCGGCGTGCCAGATCAGCGGCGGCAGGTCGTCGATGGCGACCGTCATCCCGACGTGGTTCACGGGAGCGTTGGTGAGCGCCTGGATGGCGCGGTCGGGCTTGGACGCCCCACGGAACAACCAGATGTCGCCGGTCCGGGTCTCGGCCAGCGCCCGCTCCAATGTCACCGCGTTACCAGTCATCTGGGCAGCTTAAACAGTCCCCGTCGCTTCGCCCGCCCTGGAAAGGCAGAATCGGCGCATGCGTGGTGTATGGAAGTGGATCGGTATGGCGGGTGTCGCCGGCGTCGTCGCCGGTGGGGTGTTGGTCGCGCGCGACCAGCGCAAGCGCAACTCCTACACCGCCGACGATATCCGCGCGCGGTTGCATCAGCGGCTGGCCGAATCCGGCGGCCAGTCCACCGCATAGAGCCGGTGGTCTCCGGCGAAGCCCTTGAGCTCTGCGGCGCGGCCGTCGTCGAACGCGATGTCCGCGCAGGATGCCATGCCCGACAACGCATCTCGCACGGCTTTGCTCACCAGGATCTCGCCGCCGTCGGCCTGGCTGGCGACCCGGGCCGCCATGGCGACGTTGCGACCGAACAGGTCGTCACCGCGGCGCACCGACTTACCGGTGTGGATGCCGATGCGGACCCGAATGCCGTTCGGAGCCTTGGCCAATTGCTGCTGCATGTCGACGCTGCAGCGCACCGCCTGCTCGGGTTCGGCGAAAGCGATCATGAAACCGTCGCCCTGGCTCTTCACGACGTACCCCAACTGCTTCTTGACGCACCGGCTGACCAACTTGTCGTGGTGATCGATCAGCCGCACCCAGGCCCGGTCGCCCATCCGCTCGTTGAGGGCCGTGGATCCCTCGATATCTGAGAACACGATGGCCACCCGCCCGGTCGGCGCCAACTTGGCCAGGTCCGGCCGCTCCACCTCGGCCCAGCCGGCCAGCTCCTCGATCGAGGAGCGCATGGCGCCGCCGAAACCCTCTTTGTTGATGAGGTTGGCGGTCTGCCACATCGTCTTGACGGCGGCCTTGCCGCTTGCCAGCAGCAAGTTGGTCCGCGGCTCGGCGGGCGCGCGCAACGCCTCGATCTCCCGGCGGGCAGCCCGCAGTCGGGAACGCGTCACCCGCAACGCAATGGCCTCGGCGACCACGGCCACAGCGAGGACGCAGATGGCGACCAGCTCTACCGTCACCGGTCAAGTATCGAGGCGACGGCCCGTGATCGGGTCATTGACGGACGAACTGCACGACCGCGTCGGTGAACGCGTCGTTGTCGTCACCGGCGGCGGTGTGTCCGGCCTCGGACAGTTCGACGAACCGCGCGCCTGGCACCTTCTGCAGGAAGTCCTGCACGCCTTCGGTGCTGACCACGTCCGACAGCTTGCCGCGGATCAGCAGGATCGGGATTTCGAGGTTGATCGCGGCGTGCTCGAGCATCTCGGCGCGCTCGAACGGGTCGTCGCCCGGAGCGGTGAGGAACGCCGGGTCCCAGTGCCAGAACCACTTGCCGTCGCGCAGCCGCAGGTTCTTCTTGAGCCCTTCGACGCTGCGCGGCCGGGCGCGGTGCGGCAGGTACGCCGCGACGGCGTCGGCGGCATCTTCGAGCGAGGTGAAGCCGTCGATACCGCTGAACATGAAGTCGCGGATGCGTGCGCTGCCGCTCTTCTCGAATCGCGGCACCACGTCGACCAGCACCAGCTTGGTGACCAGCTCGGGGCCGGCCTCGTGAGCGACCGGCAGGCTGGTCAGGCCGCCCATGCTGGCGCCGATCAGCGCCACCGGCCGGCCGATCTGATAGATCACCTGCAGGGTGTCGCCGGTGAGCGTCTCGAGCGAGTAGTTCGCGGTGGGGGAGCGGTCGCTGTCACCGTGGCCCCGGCTGTCCAGCGCGACGACGTGGAAACCGGCGTCCGCGAGAATTTGACCGGTGTTCTTCCACGAGAACCGGTTCTGGCCACCGCCGTGCAACATGAGGATTGTGGGCTTGTCCTGAGCGATTTCAGCGTCGCGGTTCCATTCGTCGGCGGCCAGGGCCAGCTCATCGATACCGCGGAATCGCACCGTCTGTGGATTGCTGCCGCCATCGGCCGGGGAAGTGCGTTCGTCGGTGCTCACTGGAATCCTCTCGTCACTTCACCTGCACGTTACCGAGCTGTGCTAACTGAACCGAACATGACCCTCGTCACGCCGCGGTCTCTAGACTCGGCCGAGGTGTCGCCGCCCAAGCCGGGCGTGCGGCGAGAGGAAGGCATATGGCTGACGAGCACGGGCGGCACAGAAGCCCCGACGAGGTGGACGACGAAGAGGCGAGCGTCGAGGATGCGACGCCGGATGCCGACGACGCCAACCCGGCCGTTTCCGACGATGAAGCCCTCGCCTTCCTGAAACAGGCTGCGCCGAAACGGGATAGCCGCGTCATCGTGGCGTTGATCGTCGGCGTTGTGGTGGTGGCTGCGCTGGGCGCGCTGGTGACCTGGCTGGGACAGCGCGAGCTGCAGGTGCGTCGCGACGACGCCCTGCGGCAGATGTATCTGACCGCCGGGAAGCAATCCGCGGTAAATCTCACGACCATCGACTACCGGCACGTCGACGACGACATCAAGCGGGCGCTGGACACCTCGACCGGGGCCTATTTCGACGACTTCACACAGCGCTCGGCGGCCGTCGTGGACTCGGTGAAACAGCAGCAGTCGGTGTCGGTCGGCACGGTCACCGAGGCCGGCGTGGAGTCGGTGAACGAGACCAGTGGCGTGGTGCTGGTTGCGGTGAAGGTGCACACCGAAGTCGGTGATGGAGCGCCGCAGCAGGACCGCTACTGGCGCGTGCGGCTGACGATGCAGAAGGTGGGCGAGGGCGCCAAGGTGTCGAACGTGGAGCCGATCCAATGAGCAAGCACGGGCTGGATGAACCCGACGAGTCGGCTGAGCCGGAACTCGAGGCGACCGAGGCTGAGCCGGAGCTCGATGCGGCCGAGCTCGAGACCGAACGGGCGGCCAATGATGCTGTGCCGCAAGTGAAGCCGCAGAAACCTCGGGTCGAGTGGGCGCGGATGACGGCGTACCGGGTCCTGCCGGTGCTGGCGCTGGTGCTCGCGGCCGCCGCGGGCGGCCTGTGGTACCTCACCGCCAGTCGCAGCAATGAGGCCGACCAGGCTGCGGTGATCAAGGTGGCCAGCGATGGCACGGTCGCTCTGCTGTCGTACGAGCCCGACACGGTCCGCCGGCAGCTCACCGACGCACGCAAGTTACTCACCACGCCGTTCTTGGACGAGTACACGACGCTGACCAAGTCGGTGATCCCCGGTGCCGAACAGCGCCACATCTCCGCGGCGACGTCGGTGCCGGCCGCGGCCGCGGTGTCGGTCGAGAAGAACCATGCCGTCGTGCTGGTGTTCGTCAACCAGACGGTCCGTGTCGGTGACCAGCCGCCGACCAGTACCCCGACCAGCGCACGGGTGACCCTCGAACGACTGGGGGGTCGGTGGCTGATCGCCAAGTTCGAACCCGTGTGATGGTCGTGATTTGTGCACGATTTTCCGCGGCCGGCGCGGATTTTCGTGCACAAATCCCGGGGCGGTGAACGTGATGCGGATGGCGGCCGCCGACGCCCAGAGCTTCTGGATGTCGGCGAAAATCCCGAACGACGCGTTTCTGCTGTATGGCTTTGACGGCGTGCCGGCCGATCTGGAGCAGGCCCTGGCAGTGGTACGTCGCAATGTGACTGCGTGCCCAGAGTTGTTGGTGCGCATCGACGATTCGAACGCTTGGCGCTATCCGTGCTGGGTGCCGTATGACGCCACTGCGGATTGGTTCGTCGTGCACGAACTCGACGACACGTCATGGTCCCGATGCCTGGAAGCAATCGGCGCGCTGGCCGACGACCAACTCGATGCCACGGTGCGGCCGTGGCGGCTGCACGTGTTCGCCGGCGTCGAGGGCGCGCCGGGGGCCACGCGGCCGGGCACGGTTGCCGTCGTGCAGATGTCGCACGCCCTGGCGGACGGCAGACGGTCGGCGGCGCTCGCGGCCCGGATGTTCGGCCGGGATGAGCCGGTGCCCGAGGTGTTCCCACGGCGGTTGGGAGCGTGGGCGTTGCCATATCTGGCGCTGCGGGCCGGCGCCGCTCACCGCCAGTTGATGCGCGACACGGAATCGGGTGTTGTTGCCGCGCCCGCAGATTCGTGGCCCGCGCAACAGACCAACGATCGGCCCGAGCCGCCGTATGCGCTGCGGACGGTGGTCCGTCGGCGTGCGGAACTGCCCGGACCGACGGTGACGGTCGGTGTGCTGGCGGCCATCGGGGAAGCGCTGTCGGCTGAGCTGGGCGGCGTCACCGCACTCGGGGCCGAGGTGCCCATGGCCAAACCCGGGGTGCGCCACGCCAACAACCACTTCGGCAACGTCGGTGTGGCGCTGCACCCGCGGCTGCCGTTCCATGAGCGGGCGGTCCGGATCGAGGCGGAACTCGCCGCGCGGCGTCAGCGTTTCGAGCATTCCGCGGTCGTGGCCGCCGATGCCGCCACCGCGGCGGTGCCGCCGCGATTGTTGCGTTGGGGTACCGCGCAATTCGATGTGCACGCACGGTCAGCGACGGTTGCCGGCAACACGGTGGTCTCCAGCGTCAACCGGGGTCCGGCCGATCTGACGTTCGGTGGTTGCCCGGTGGTGATGACCGCCGGGTTTCCGGCGCTCTCCCCGATGATGGGGCTGACGCATGGCGTGCACGGCATCGGAGACTCCGTGACGATCAGCGTGCACGCCTCACCGTCGGCCTTACCGGATGTCGATTCGTATGTCGAACGGTTGTCAGCGGTTCTGGACGCCGGGGACTAAATTCATCGCGTGACTGCTTACGACTTCTCGATCCTGCTGCTGCGGGTGGTGCTCGGCCTGACCATGGCTGCACATGGCTACAACAAGTTCTTCGGTGGCGGCCGCATCCCGGGTACCGCCGGCTGGTTCGACAGCATCGGCATGAAGCCGGGCATGCTGCACGCCCGGCTGGCCGCCAGCACTGAACTCCTGGCCGGCCTCGGCCTGGCGGTCGGTCTGCTGACCCCGATCCCTGCCGCCGGCTTCGTGGCGCTGATGGTGGTGGCCGCCTGGACCGTGCACCGCGACAACGGCTTCTTCATCGTGAAGTCGGGCTGGGAGTACAACCTGGTGCTGGGCGTCGCAGCGGTGGCCATCGCGGGCACCGGCGCGGGCCGCTACAGCCTGGACTGCCTGCTGTTCCATCGCAGCGGCTTCTACCACCTGCTGCACGGCTGGTGCGGGCTGGCCATCGCCGTGGTGCTGGGCCTGGCCGGCGGCATCGGGCAACTGCTGATCTTCTTCCGCCCGCCTGTCAAGGTCTGACTGACCGCAAGATCAACTACGGGATCTGATTCCGTCAGACTAGAACGCGTTCTAGTCTGACGGGCATGGGCTTTCTCAAACAGGACACCCCGGTCATCGACTTCGCGGAGTGGAGCAAGGGCACCCGCGCGCAGAAGATCGCCCCGATGGCCCGGCACTGGGCCGAGACGGGCTTCGGCACGCCGGTGGCGCTGCACCTGTTCTACGTCGTCAAGATCGGCTTGTACATCCTGGGGGGCTGGCTTATCGCGTTGTCCACCAAGGGGATCGACGGTTTCACGAACGTCGCGGCATGGTGTACAGAGCCGATCGTCTTCGAGAAGGTCGTGCTCTACACCATGTTGTTCGAGGTCGTCGGTCTCGGCTGCGGGTTCGGGCCGCTCAACAACCGCTTCTTCCCGCCCATGGGTTCGATCCTCTACTGGCTGCGGCCGAAGACCATTCGTCTGCCACCGTGGCCCGGCCGCATCCCGCTGACACGTGGTGATGCCCGGACCCCCATTGACGTGCTGCTCTACGGCGCGCTGCTGGTCCTGCTCGTCGTCGCCCTCTGCTCCGACGGCACCGGCCCGGTACCGGGATTGCACACCGGGGTCGGCGTACTCCCCATGTGGCAGATCTGGGCAATTCTGGGCGTGCTCGCCCTGGCCGGCCTGCGCGACAAGGTGATCTTCCTGGCCGCCCGCGGCGAAGTGTACGGCTCCTTCACCGTCGCCTTCCTCTTCGCCGGTTACGGCGTCGACTTGATCATCGCCGCGAAACTGGTGTGCATGGTGATCTGGCTGGGCGCCGCGACCTCGAAGCTCAACCATCACTTCCCGTTCGTCATCTCCACGATGATGAGCAACAACCCGGTGTTGCGGCCCAAGTTCCTCAAGCGGGCGTTCTTCGAACACTTCCCGGACGACCTCCGCCCCGGCCGCCCGTCCCGGTTCATGGCGCACTTCAGCACCGTCATCGAGGGCGCGGTGCCGCTGGTCCTCTTCTTCAGCCACGGCGGCTGGCCGACGTATATCGCCGCGTTCGTCATGCTGTGCTTCCATTTCGGCATCCTGTCGGCGATCCCGATGGGCGTGCCGCTGGAATGGAACGTCTTCATGATGTTCTGCGTCGTGACCTTGTTCGTCGGACACGCCGACATCGGCATCATGGACCTCACATCACCGTGGCCCGTCGTGCTGTTCGCGGTCGTCGCGGGCACGGTGGTGATCGGAAACCTGTTCCCGCGCAAGGTGTCTTTCCTGCCGGGCATGCGGTACTACGCCGGCAACTGGGATACCTCGCTGTGGTGCCTCAAGCCGTCGGCGTCGGAGAAGATCGAGAAGAACATCGTCGCGATCGCCAGCATGCCCGCGACCCAGATGGAGCGGTATTACGGCAGCCCGGAGAACGCGCAGATGTACCTGTACATGGGGTACGCGTTCCGGGCGTTCAACACTCACGGCAAGGCGCTGTTCACGCTCGCGCACCGCGCCATGGCCGGGCAGAACGAGGACGACTACACCTTGACCGACGGAGAGCGGATCGTCTCGACCGCCATCGGCTGGAACTTCGGCGACGGCCACATGTCCAACGAACAACTGGTCGCCGCACTGCAGGCGCGCTGCCACTTCGAGCCCGGCGAGGTGCGGATCGTCATGCTCGACGCGCAGCCCATCCATCGGCAGACACAGCAGTACCGCCTGGTCGACGCCGCCACCGGCGAGTTCGAGCGCGGCCACGTCAAGGTAAAGGACATGGTCACGCGACAGCCGTGGGCCGACGACGTGCCGGTCTACGACGTCACTAGCGCATGACGTCGCGGACTTTGACGTTCTCCATGCCGGCGAACAGCAAGCTGTTCGCAATGTCGAGGTGTTTGCGCCAATGGGCCTCGGCGGCGGCGCCGTTGCCGGACCGGATGAGCGTCATCAGCCGCTTGTGGGAGCGCATCACGATGTCGTAATCGGCTTTGGACAGCGGCCGGTTCTCCCGCATCGCGAACGCGGTGTGCCGCACGGTGATCTCCTGCAGCATGCCCGTGATGATGGTCAGCGTCGCGTTACCGGAGAGCTCGACCATTCGTCGGTAGAAATCGCCTGTCGTCTCGGCCATTCGGCCGGATTCGTACCCGGACGGAACGTACTCGGCCAGCATGGTGTCCAGCTCGTCGAACGCCGCGGTGTTCCCCGATTCGGCCAGGAGCCGCACCGCGATCGGCGCGATGGCCGACCATGCGGTCATCACATCGGCGATGGTCGCGCCGGACAGCTCCAGCAGCAGACCCGCTGGGCGGGCGACGATCTCCGGCCCGGGCACGCGGACGCGGGCGCCGGTGCGCGAGCCGCGTCGTACCTCCACCAGGCGCTCGGATTCCAGCACGCGAACGGCTTCGCGCAGGGTCGGGCGGCTGACCCCGAAATGCGCCATCAGCTCGGCCTCGTTGGGCAGGAAGTCGCCTTCCTTGAGCTGGCCGTCGACGACCATGCGGCGCAAGGTGCCGGCCACCAGTTCCGCGGTTTTGGGGGAGCGGATGGGGCCGCTGGCCGAGGATGGCACAGTACGTGGGTCGATCATCGGCGACAACGGCGGAGTCTGCGCCATCTATGGCCCTCCTTGAACCGAATGTGCTGGCCTCGTGTTAGGCAACTCAGTAAACCATGTGGAACAGCGTTAGCTGTTCATTCGTCAAATGGTGTCCGCCTACCAACTAGTAGGTTGACCTAGTAAACCTACTGTTCTATCTTCACAGATAGGGCGCCTTTACGGGTGTCAATACCGTGTCGATATTCAACGTTGAAGGAGAAGTCCGTGGCTGAAGCAGTCATCGTCGAGGCGGTCCGGTCGCCCATCGGGAAGCGCAACGGCGCCTTGTCGGGTGTGCATCCGGCCGAGCTGTCCGCTCAGGTGCTCAATGGGTTGGTGCAGCGTGCCGGCCTCGACCCCGCGCTCGTCGACGACGTCATCTGGGGCTGCGTCATGCAGGCCGGTGAGCAGGCCCTCGACATCGCCCGCACCGCGGTGCTGACCGCCGGCTGGCCCGAGACCGTCCCCGGTGTCACCGTCGACCGCCAGTGCGGCTCCAGTCAGCAGTCGGTCCACTTCGCCGCCGCCGGCGTGGTCGCCGGCCACTACGACATCGTCGTCGCCGGTGGTGTCGAGTCGATGTCGCGCACGCCGATGGGATCGTCGCTCGCCAATGGTGGCCACCCCTACCCGGAGGCCTTCCGCGCCCGCTACGACCAGACGCCGAACCAGGGCACCGGCGCCGAGATGATGGCCGAGAAGTGGGGCCTGTCGCGCACCCAGCTCGACGAGTTCTCGCTGCGGTCGCACGAAAAGGCCGCTGCCGCACAGGATGCCGGCGCTTTCAAGGACCAGATCGTGGCCATCAAGGACCAGGACGGCAATATCGTCTCCGAAGACGGTGGCATCCGGCGCGGCGGCACCGTCGAGTCCATGGCCGCCATCAAGCCGGCCTTCAAGGAAGACGGTGTCATCCACGCCGGTAACTCCTCGCAGATCTCCGACGGCTCGGCCGCGCTGCTGATCATGTCCGCCGAGAAGGCAAAAGAGTTGGGGCTCAAGCCTCTTGCCCGTCTGCACACCGGCGTCCTCGCTGGCGCCGACCCGGTGATGATGCTGAGCGCCCCCATTCCCGCCACGCAGAAAGCGCTGGCCAAATCCGGCCTGAGCGTGAACGACATCGGCGTGTTCGAGGTCAACGAGGCCTTTGCGCCGGTCCCGATGGCCTGGCTCAAGGACATCGGCGCCGACGAGAACAAGCTGAACCCGAACGGCGGCGCCATCGCCCTCGGTCACCCGCTCGGCGGCTCGGGCGCCCGCATCATGACCACCCTGCTATACCACATGCGGGACAACGGAATTCAGTACGGCTTCCAGACCATGTGTGAGGGTGGCGGCCAGGCCAACGCGACCATCCTGGAGCTGTTGTGACTTTGGTTTCCGTCGAGCCCGGCGCGCTGTCGGAACGGCGCGGCAACGTCCTGTTGATCACGATTAACCGGCCGGAAGCACGTAATGCCGTCAACCAGGCCGTCAGCATCGGTGTCGGCGACGCGCTGCAGGCCGCCCAGGACGACCCCGAGATCCGGGCCGTGGTGATCACCGGCTCCGGCGACAAATCGTTCTGTGCCGGTGCGGATCTCAAGGCGCTGTCGCGCGGCGAGAACCTCTTCCACCCGGACCACACCGACTGGGGTTTCGCCGGTTACGTCAGTCACTTCATCGACAAGCCCACCATCGCGGCGGTCAACGGCACCGCGCTGGGTGGCGGCACCGAACTGGCGTTGGCCAGCGACCTCGTGGTCGCCGAGCAGAGCGCGAAATTCGGCCTGCCGGAAGTGAAGCGGGGGCTGATCGCCGGAGCGGGCGGCGTGTTCCGGATCGTCGAGCAACTGCCGCGCAAGGTGGCACTGGAGCTGATGTTCACCGGCGAGCCCATGACGTCGGCCGACGCGTTGCGCTGGGGTCTGATCAATCAGGTGGTGCCCGACGGCACCGTTGTCGATGCGGCATTGGCGCTGGCGGAACGGATCACGTCCAACGCGCCGCTGGCCGTACAGGCCAGCAAGCGGGTGGCGTACGGGGCCGACGACGGCGTGGTGACCGGCGAGAAGGACGGCTGGAAGCGCACCAACCGCGAGTTCGTCACGCTGCTGCAGTCCGAGGACGCCAAAGAAGGCCCGCTGGCGTTCGCGCAGAAACGTCAGCCTGTATGGAAAGCCAAGTGACGGAGAAGGAATCGTGAAGCGGACAGTATTCGAAGCGGAGCATGAGGCGCTCCGGGAATCCACCCGGCAATACATCGAGCGTGAGCTCGTCCCCAACGCCGAGAAGTGGGAAGAACAGCGCATGGTCGACCGGTCGGCGTTCGTCGCCGCCGGCAAGTACGGCCTGATCGGGTTCAACATGCCCGAGGAGTTCGGTGGTGGCGGGTCCGACGACTTCCGGTTCAACGCCGTCATCGACGAGGAGCTGGCCCGCTACGGTGGCCCGGCGCCGTCGCTGAGCCTCCAGAACGACGTCGTCGCACCGTATTTCAAGCACCTCGCCAACGACGAGCAGAAGGCGCGATGGATGCCCGGTATCGCCAGCGGTGAGCTGATCCTCGCCGTCGCGATGACCGAGCCCGGCGCCGGCAGCGACCTCGCGGGCATCCGCACGTCGGCCGTGCGCGATGGCGACGACTGGATCATCAACGGCTCCAAGACATTCATCTCGTCGGGCATCAACTGCGACCTGGTCGTGGTGGTGTGTCGCACCAATCCCGAAGCCGGGCACAAGGGCTTCACGCTGCTGGTCGTCGAGCGCGGCATGGAAGGCTTCGAGCGGGGCCGCAAGCTCGACAAGATGGGTCTGCACGCGCAGGACACCTCGGAGCTGCACTTCGAGAACGTCCGGGTGCCGCAGGCGAACCTGCTCGGCCAGGAAGGCCGCGGCTTCTACCACCTGATGCAGAACCTGCCGTCCGAGCGGCTCGGCATCGCGATCTCGGCGATCGCCGGCGCGCGCGAATCCTGGCGTCAGACACTGCAATACGCCAAGGACCGCAAGGCCTTCGGGCAGCCGATCGGCAGCTTCCAGCACAACCGGTTCCTGCTGGCCGAGATGGACACCGAACTCGACGTATGCGAGCGGTACATCGACCGGTGCTTGGAGGGCGTGCTCGACGGCGACCTGTCGGCGGTTGAGGCGGCCAAAGCCAAGTGGTTCTGCACCGAGACCGCCAAGAAGGTCATCGACGGCTGCGTGCAGCTGCACGGCGGCTACGGCTACATGATGGAGTACCGCGTGGCCCGCGACTACTGCGATGCCCGCATCCAGACGATCTTCGGTGGCACCACCGAGATCATGAAGGACATCATCGGCCGCGACCTGGGTCTCTGAGCCCCGCCAAAGCCAATCGGCGCCCCCGCACAACGTGGTGCAGGGGCGCCGATTTCTTTGACCTGGTTGGCTACCGCGCGGCCGACGTGGTGGTCGGGGCCGCCGAAGACGTAGCCGACGACTCGGCGGCGCTCGGAGCCGCGGAGGTCGACGTGGTCGTGGTGGCCGACGTGGTCGTGGTGGAGGACGTCGAGGTCTCGCTGCCCGCGGCGGTGACCGGGGTCGGGGCCGTCGCCATGTCCAGCACGGTGTCGATCACGTAGATGCGGGCGTTGCTCGCCTCGATGGCGCCGCAGACCAGCTTGGCAGTGTCGTTGATCTTGATGTCGCCGCCGTCGCCGGTCACCTTGATCTGGGTGCCCTGCTGCGTCGGGCGCTGGCCCTTGACGGTGTCATTGCCCAGTACGCCGAGGAACACGTGGTAGTAGTCCAGGTTGGTCAGCGCGGCCGGGTCGGCCTTCAGGGACTCGAGCTTGGCCGGGTCCAGCGCCGCGAAGGCGTCGTTGGTGGGCGCGAAGACCACGTACGGGCCGTTGTCCAGCACGCTGTTGATGTTCACGGCGGGGTTGAGGCCACCGGACACCGCCGAGTTGAAGGTGCTGATCGACGGAATGGCGGCCAGGACGGCGCTCACCGGCTTGTTGACCAACGTCTGCAGGGCGGGCATGCCGGCCCGGACCTTGTCGCAGCCGGGGCCCTGCGGGTCCACCGTCTTGTTGGTCGGCGGCGGCAGCGGCGGCGGGTCTGCGTAGGCGGACACTGCGAGCGGCAGTGATGCCGTCAACGCGGCGACGGCCGCGGTTACGCCCAGAAATCGGCTGGTGCGAGTCTTCATATTCGGCTCCTCAGCTGTTCACGACGCGCACGCAGTCCGGCGGGGATATCACCATCCGGGGCGTGACGCCTGTCGAATGGTAATGGCTGGCGCTGTGAAACAGCAAAATCAGCTACCGGCGGTCCGTATTGGTCACGCGGTTCTGACCTGGACTTTTGGGATACTGAAGCACAGCATCGCGGCGACCGCGCACAACCCTGCGGCCAGTTGAAAGGCCAGGTCATAGTTACCTTGCAGGTCGCGTAGCCAGCCGGCGCCGGCCGCTGCGAGCGCGGCGCCCACTTGATGCGCGGCAAACACCCAACCGAACACCACGGGGGACCGATCGCCGAAGTAGTCGCGGCACAGCGCGATCGTGGGCGGCACCGTGGCAACCCAGTCCAGGCCGTAGAAGACGATGAACACCCACGTGCCCGGGTCGGCGTGCGGAGAAAGCAGCGAAGGCAGCAGCATGAGCGAAATCCCGCGTCCGACGTAGTACACGGTGAGCAGAAGCCGCGGATCGACCCGGTCGGTGAGCCAGCCAGAACAGACCGTGCCGGCCACGTCGAGCACGCCGATGGTGGCCAGCAGGCCGGCGGCGACCGTCGTCGGCATGCCGTGGTCGCCCGCCGCGGGGATGAAGTGGGTGCCGATCAGTCCATTGGTCGTCATCCCACAGATCGCAAAGCTGCCCGCCAGCAGCCAGAACACCGGCACCCGCGCGCCGAGCACGAGCCCGTCGAGCGCCGACCGGAAGCCATTGGTCGGCGCCGCGGTTGGTGCAGGCGGGTGGTGCCGCATGACGACGAGGACGGGCGCGATGACCGCGAATGCGGCGGCGGCAACGATCAGGCACGCCCACCGCCAACCGTGACGGGTGGCGACCTCGGCGACCACCGGCAGGAAGATCAGTTGCCCGGTCGCGCTGGCGGCGGTCAGCACGCCCGTCACCAAGCCACGGCGTTCATCGAACCAGCGAGTCGCTACCGTCGCCACGAACCCCATCGAGATGCAGCCGGTGCCGACGCCGACCAGTACGCCCCAGCACGCCACCAACTGCCAGCCGGACGTCATCCGAACCGACAGCGCAGAACCGGCGGTGATCAAACCCAGCGCCACCGTCAGCACCGGCCTGACCCCGAATCGGTCCATCAGCGCGGCGGCGAAGGGAGCGGTGACTCCGAACAGCGTCATGTTGACCGACATCGCGAGGCCCACGGTCGCGTGCGACCAGCCGAACTCGTGGTGCAGCGGGTCCATCAGGACGCCGGGCACTGCACGGAAACCTGCGGCGGACAGGATGGCCAGGAAGCTGACCGCAGCCACCGCCCACGCAGTACGGGTCGGCGCCGCTGTCGTCGAGGTGAGCGTCACCGCATCACTGTGGCCGGTGGCGCGTGCGGGAAACCAGTGGCAGGACCGACACGAACCGCACAGATTGCGCCACGCTCTCGGCCGGACGGGCACGCGATCTAACATGTGCCGCATGTCAGGACCGTTGATTCTTCCCATTCAGGGCCATGCCCCGCAGCTGCACGACGAGTCGTGGGTCGCGCCGACCGCATCGGTGCTCGGCCAGGTCACGCTCGCCGCGCGGGCCAGCATCTGGTACGGCACAACGCTGCGTGCGGAATTCGAGCCCATCGAGATCGGCGAAGGCTCCAACATCCAGGATGGCTGCACCGTGCACGTCGACCCGGGCTTCCCGGTAAAGGTCGGTGCCGGTGTCAGTGTTGGGCACAACGCGGTGCTGCACGGCTGCACCGTCGAGGACGGCGCCCTCGTCGGCATGGGCGCCATCGTGCTCAACGGCGCGCGGATCGGCGCCGGTTCGCTGGTGGCGGCCGGAACCGTTGTGCCGCAGGGGTTTGTGGTGCCGCCGGGGATGATGATCGCCGGAGTGCCGGGCAAGATTCGGCGTGAGCTGACCGAAGACGAGATCAAACACAACCGCATCAATGGCGAGGTCTACGAGCACCTGCTGACCCTGCACCGCGGCTAGGGATTTGTGCACGACTTTCCGCGGCACCCGCGGAAAATCGTGCACAAATCACAGCGGGTGGGCGATTTCGTCGGCCCGCATCCGGGCCACGCTCCACGCGATGGCGGTCAGGACTGCCGGCACCAGCCCTGACACCAGGAAAATCCATTGCATGCCAACAATTTTCGACAACGGTCCGGCGATCGCGTAGGACACCGGGAGAAACACCAACGAGACGAAGAAGTCGAGGCTCGACACTCGGCCCAGCATCTCGGTCGGTACTCGCCGCTGCAGCAGCGTTCCCCAGATCACCATGCTCGCGCCGTCGCCGATACCGACGAGGAACGCCGCGGCCAACATCAGCGGAAACGACCAGGTGCTGCCGACCACGATCAGCGGCAGGGCGCCCAGACCCCAGATCGCCATCATCGCCGTCAGATAGCGCCGCGGCAGGCGGGTGGACGAAACCGTCAGTGCGCCAATGGCACTGCCGATCCCGAACCCGGCCATGATGAAGCCGTAGGCGCGCGGGCCGTCGGTGAAGCGTTGCTCGGCGATGAAGGGCACCAGCACCTCGATCGGTCCCAGTACCACCAGCACGTACACGCTCGCGACCAGTAGCGTCCACAACAGCCATGGGGTACGGGTCATGAACCGGAAACCGTCACGCAGATCGTGCAATACGTGCTTGCTGTCCGCCGGCTCGTCAGCGCCCGCGACGGCAGCCGGTCGGGTCGCCACCAGCAGGACCAGGCCAACCGCGAACAACGCCGCAACGGTCGTCGCACCGATCCACGGGAATGTCAGCCCGACCAGCACACCCGCGGCGGCCGGGCCGATCGCCTGCTGCAGTACCGGGCGTACGGTGCCCTCGATGCCGTTGGCTGCCAACAGTTGTTCGGCCGGCAACAGCCGAGGGAGCAGCGCGCTGTACGCCGGGAAGAAGAACGCGGCGGCGATACCGAGGCACGTCGCTGCCACCGCCATGTGCCAAATGCGCAGCGCCCCAGTCGAACTGAGGACAGCGACGGCCGTCACCGCGGCGAGGTTGACGGTCTCGACGGTGATGATGATGTTGCGTCGGTTCAGCCGGTCGGCCGCGATGCCACCGACCAACACGAAGCACACCAGGCCGGTACCAAGGCAGGTCGCCACCAGGGACAGCGCGGCCGGATCGTTGTCCAGCGCGATGACCTGCAGCGCGGCCACGACCGTCCACATGCCCTCGGCGAAGATGGACAGTGAGACGGCCGCGATGAGCAGGCGGTATTCGCGGAAACGCAGGGGCGCGAAGACCCGCCAGCGGTCAGTGGTCCGCGGTTCGGGCGTTTCGACGTCGAACTGGGGACTCACAAATCCATGGTCCCGCGCCCGTCAAGCGATTTGTGCACGTTTTTCCGCGGCGAGCGCGGAAAAACGTGCACAAATCACCAGTTAGACGTCGGAGTAGACCGGCAGCCGGCGCTGCTGGAACGACGCCACGCCCTCCCGGAAGTCGGCGGCGTGCAAAAGCTGGATCTGCCCGGCGGCTTCGCGGGCGAACGCGTTGTTCAGCTCGGTCAGGGTGGCGTCGTTGACGGCCTGCTTGGTCTTGCGCAAGGCCACGGCCGGGCCGGACGTGAGCACCGTGAGCACGCGGTCCACTTCTGCGTCGAGGTCGTCTGCCGCATGCACCGAGCTGACCAGTCCGGCGGCGTATGCCTCGGCGGCGGGGAGTTTCTCGGCGAGCAGCGCCATCCGCATGGCCCGGGCCCGGCCGATCGACGCGGCGACCAGAGCCGAGGCGCCGCCGTCGGGCATCAGCCCGATCTTCGTGAAGGCCAGCAGGAAGGATGACTTCTCAGAGGCCAGGACGATGTCGCACCCGAGCGCCAGGGACACCCCGACTCCGGCGGCGACGCCGTGCACCACCGCGACTGCGGGCTTGGGCAGGTTCACCAGTGCCGCGACGGCCCGGTTGGCCGCATTCAAGACCGCTGCCGCGTCGAATTTGGCGTCCTGGTCCTCGGCGCTCAGGCCCGCGCCGGAGCAGAAGCCCCGACCGGCGCCGCCGAGGCGGACCACCTTGACCTCGGGGTCGGTCGCGGCCCGGAGCACCGCATCGCCGAGGAGTTCGAGCATTCCCAGCGACAGCGAGTTCAGCGTGTCCGGCCGGTTGAGCGTCACGGACAACACGCCGTCGGCCAGAGCGACGGTCAGATCGTCGGATCCGGTGTAAGTCATTCAGTACCCCAGTTTCACGGGCGGGCCAGATGCCCGCACTAGACAGACTTCGTTATACAAGTAAGCTATGTCGCGGTCAATAGAACTGGGCTCGAACCGATCGACCAAGAGGTGCATTGAGATGGCTGGACCACTGCAGGGACTACGCGTTGTCGAGTTGGCCGGAATCGGCCCCGGACCACACGCGGCGATGATCCTGGGCGACTTGGGTGCTGACGTGGTGCGGGTGGACCGGCCCAACAAGGCCGCCGGCGTTCCCATGCCGGCCCGCGACACGATGCTGCGCAACCGCCGGTCGGTGTCCGTCGACATGAAGAGCGACGAGGGCCGCGAACTGGTCCTGAAGCTGATCGCCAAGGCCGACGTCCTCATCGAAGGCTTCCGGCCCGGCGTCACCGAGCGTCTGGGCCTGGGCCCGCAGGACTGCGCCAAGGTCAACGAGAAGCTGGTCTATGCGCGGATGACCGGCTGGGGCCAGACCGGCCCGCGCGCACTGCAGGCCGGCCACGACATCAACTACATCTCACTGAACGGTCTGCTGCATGCCGTCGGCCGCAAGGGTGAGCGCCCGGTCCCGCCGCTGAACCTCGCCGGTGACTTCGGCGGCGGCTCGATGTTCCTGCTGGTCGGCATCCTGTCCGCGCTGTGGGAACGGCAGACCTCCGGTAAGGGCCAGGTGGTCGACGCCGCGATGGTCGACGGTTCCAGCGTGCTGACGCAGATGATGTGGAGCTTCCGCAGCCAGGGCATGTGGAGTGACGAGCGCGGCACCAACATGCTCGACACCGGTGCGCCGTACTACGACACCTACGAGACCGCCGACGGCAAGTACATGGCGGTCGGCGCGATCGAGCCGCAGTTCTACGCCGAGCTGCTGGCCAAGCTGGAGCTGGACCCCGCGGCCCTGCCGGCGCAGCAGGACGTGAGCCGCTGGCCCGAACTGCGCGACATCTTCACCACCGCCTTCAAGGCGCAGACGCGCGACCACTGGGCCAAGGTGTTCGCCGGTTCCGACGCCTGTACCACACCGGTGCTGAGCTTCGCCGAGGTCGAGACCGAACCGCACATCACCGAGCGCGGCACGTTCTTCCGGTTCCCGGACGGGGGCGACAACCTCGAGCCCATGCCGGCCCCGCGGTTCTCCCGCAGCGTGCCGACCACGCCGACGCCGCCCCGCGCGCCCGGTGCCGACACCGAGTCGGTCCTGCGCGACTGGGCCTGAGGCCCCGGCGGGCGCCACAGATTTCCGTAACAAGAAGGGAATTGCATCAATGCAGATCAAAGATTCCGTCGCTGTCGTGACCGGTGGTGCGTCGGGCCTGGGCCTGGCAACCGCCAAGCGTCTGCTCGACGCCGGTGGCAGCGTCGTGGTCATCGACCTCAAGGGCGAGGACGTCGTCGCCGAGCTGGGCCCGCGCGCCAAGTTCGTTGCCACCGACGTCACCGACGAGGCCGGCGTGAGCGCGGCGCTGGACGCGGCCGAGGAGATGGGCCCGGTCCGCATCAACGTCAACTGTGCCGGCATCGGTAACGCCATCAAGACCTTGAGCAAGGACGGCGCGTTCCCGCTGGCCGGTTTCCGCAAGGTGGTTGAGGTCAACCTGATCGGCACGTTCAACGTCATCCGGCTGTCGGCCGAGCGCATCGCCAAGACCGAGGCGGTCGACGGTGAGAAGGGCGTCATCATCAACACCGCGTCGGTGGCGGCGTTCGACGGCCAGATCGGTCAGGCCGCGTACTCGGCCTCCAAGGGCGGCGTGGTCGGCATGACCCTGCCGATCGCCCGCGACCTGTCGCGTGAGCTGATCCGCGTGTGCACCATTGCCCCGGGCCTGTTCAAGACGCCGCTGCTCGGCTCGCTGCCCGAGGAGGCGCAGAAGTCGTTGGGCCAGCAGGTCCCGCATCCGGCTCGCCTGGGTGATCCCGACGAGTACGGCTTCCTCGCGCAGCACATCATCGAAAACCCGATGCTGAACGGCGAGGTCATCCGCCTCGATGGCGCGATCCGGATGGCGCCGCGATGAGCGCTTGCGCGAAGAGCCGAAAGGACAGCTGATGGCCATCACGACGAAGTTCACCGAGGCATTCGGTGTCGAGCACCCGATCGCCCAGGGCGGTATGCAGTGGGTCGGTCGCGCGGAACTGGTTGCCGCCGTTGCCAATGCCGGCGGTCTGGGCTTCATCACCGCGTTGACGCAGCCGACGCCGGCGGACCTCGCCAACGAGATCGCCAAGACCCGCGACCTGACGGACAAGCCGTTCGGCGTGAACCTGACGATCCTGCCGTCGATCACCCCGCCGCCGTACGACGAATACCGCCAGGTGATCGTCGACGCCGGCATCAAGATCGTCGAGACCGCCGGCTCCAACCCCGGCCCCCACCTGCCGATGTTCCACGACAACGGCATCAAGGTCCTGCACAAGTGCACCTCGGTGCGCCATGCGGTCAAGGCCCAGAGTCTGGGTGTCGACGGCATCAGCATCGACGGTTTCGAGTGCGCCGGTCACCCCGGTGAGGATGACGTGCCAGGGCTGGTGCTGATCCCGGCCGCCGCCAAGGAGATCGAGATTCCGATGATCGCCTCGGGCGGTTTCGGTGACGCGCGTGGCCTGGTCGCGGCGCTGGCGCTGGGTGCAGACGGCATCAACATGGGCACGCGCTTCATGTGCACAGTCGAGTCCTGCATCCACCAGAACGTCAAGGAAGCCATTGTGGCGACCGACGAGCGGGGCACCGAGCTGATCTTCCGCAGCCTGCGCAACACCGCGCGGGTGGCGTCCAACGCCGTCTCGCGTGAGGTGGTCGACATCCTGAAGAAGGGCGGCCAGTTCGAGGACGTCAAGGATCTGGTGGCGGGTGTGCGCGGCCGCAAGGTGTTCGAGAACGGCGACATCGACGCCGGCATCTGGACCGCGGGCACCGTCATGGGCCTGATCCACGACATCCCGACGTGCGACGAGCTGATCAGCCGCATTGTCGGCGAGGCCGAGGAGATCATCACCGGCCGCCTGGCCCGCATGGTCGGCGCGGGCGAAGCCGAGCTCGCCGGCGTCTAGCCCGGAGATACCGCGCTGAGGGTCGTGACTCCACCGGAGTCACGACCCTCACTGCGTTCTCGGTGCACTGGCCCCAGAGCCACAAAAAGCCGCCGACCTCGTCGGTCGGCGGCTTCGACGCTGGTGATCACTCCTACGAGCCTCTCGTGCGCGCGGTTTCGGCGCACGGGCGTCGCGCTTCGGCGCGGCGTCAGACTCGCGGGTGAACCCGCGGAATCAGACAGCCTCGGCGAGGTCGGGGAACTGCTCGGACGTGTCACCCTCGATCAGGACGTCCCCGTGGTACAGGGCATCGAAATCTACTTTGATGACATCTGCGTTGGTGTCGTCGATCCACATGTCTATGAGGCTATGGGTCGCTATTAAGAAATCGTTGAGTCACGATTCGGAAAACACTGGCAATTCTTACCGC
The DNA here is from genome assembly GCF_010730955.1 of Mycolicibacterium aubagnense. Taxonomy (NCBI): domain Bacteria; kingdom Bacillati; phylum Actinomycetota; class Actinomycetes; order Mycobacteriales; family Mycobacteriaceae; genus Mycobacterium; species Mycolicibacterium aubagnense. The sequence goes on from NZ_AP022577.1 coordinate 4,544,636, forward strand.
TGGGTAGGTTGGCCAAACCGGGTCGCTAAGTGACCCGTGAGTAGGCCTCATTCCGCAAGGCCACGGCTGATCTTGATGTACTTTTCGAGCCTCGGACCGCGCCTTAGTTCACTGGCCAGTAGCAAACATGATGACCGTCACGTCGGTAACGCCTGGTCGGCCGCCTGAACCGGACGTCAATAATTCTCGTGATCACTGTGGGCGACTGTTGACACGCCTGAGTTATCGACGATAACTTAGCGGTGTTATTCGAAGGGGACTTCATGCTGAACCGCATTGCGCTGCTGGCCATCGCCGCGCCGAAGAGAATTCTGGCGCTGGCAGGGCTGGTCCTGATCGCTGCGGCGATCTTCGGCGTCCCGGTGGTCAAGACCCTGCCGGCCGGTGGTTTCCAGGACCCGAAGTCGGAGTCGTCGCAAGCCGGTCGGCTGCTGGCCACCACGTTCCATCAAGGCGACATGCCGATGCTGGTTACCGTCAGCGCGCCCGACGGGGTGCACGGGCCGGCGGCGTCCGCGGCCGCCCGCGACATCGTCGACCACTTGAAAGCCTCGCCCCACGTGGCCTATGTGTCCTCGGCCTGGACTGTGCCGCCGGCCGCGGCCGGCGAGCTCATCAGTAAGGACGGCAAGTCCGGGCTGATCGTGGCCGGCATGAGCGGCGGCGAGAACAATGCGCAGAAGTACGCTCAGGAACTCGCCGACCAAGTGGTGCACGACCGGCCGGGCGTCACCGTCAAGGCCGGTGGCGGCGCCATGGTCTACTCCCAGATCAACACGCAGACCGAGCACGACCTGCTCGTCATGGAGTCCATCGCGGTGCCGCTGAGCTTCCTGGTTTTGGTGTGGGTGTTCGGCGGACTGGTCGCTGCCGCACTGCCGATCTTGGTCGGCGGGCTGGCGATGACCGGCACGCTGGCGGTGTTGCGGACCATCACGTTCTTCACCGACGTGTCGGTGTTCGCGCTCAACGTCGCCACCGCACTCGGGCTGGCGCTCGCCATCGACTACACGCTGTTGATCATCAGTCGCTACCGCGACGAGGTGGCCGACGGGCAGGCCCGCGACCGGGCATTGATCCGCACCATGGTCACCGCCGGGCGGACGGTGCTGTTCTCGGCCACGACGGTCGGTCTGTCGATGGCTGCCATGCTGATGTTCCCGATGTACTTCCTCACGTCCATCGCCTACGCCGGCATCGCGACGGTCGCATTCGCCGCCGCGGCCGCGGTGATCGTCACGCCGGCGGCCATCTGGCTGCTCGGCGACCGGCTCGATGCCCTCAGCCTGTTCCGACGCAAGACCGCGCCCAAGCCGGTGCACGAGACGTTCTTCTATCGCACCGCCAAGGCGGTGATGCGCCGCTCGGTGTCGGCCGGCCTGGCTGTCGTCGTGCTGTTGTTGGTGCTGGGTGCACCCTTCCTCGGTGCGAAGTGGGGTTTCCCCGACGAGCGGGTATTGCCCAATTCCGCATCCGCGCATCAGGTGGGAGATCAGCTGCGCAACGACTTCGCCAACAACTCGGCGACCGACATCACGGCCGTCATTCCCCACGCGGCAGGGCTGTCGCCGGGCGCCTTCGATACCTACGCCGCCGACCTGTCGCGCATCGCTGCGGTCACGAAAGTGACGGCGCCGACCGGCACCTTCGTCGGTGGGCGGAAGGTGGGGCCGGCCGGACCCGGCGCAGCGATCGTCGACGGCAGCGCCTTCCTGACCATCGGCAGTAGCGCGCCGCTGTTCTCCGACGCGTCGCAAGCGCAACTCGACGAGGTGCATGCGGTCAGCGGACCGGACGGGCGCGCCGTGCAGCTCGCCGGTGTCGCGCAGATCAGCCACGACAGCGTGCAGGCCGTCACCGATCGGCTGCCGTGGGTGCTCGCCGTCATCGCCGTCATCACCCTGGGGCTGTTGTTCCTGCTGACCGGCAGTGTGGTGCTGCCGGTGAAAGCCGTTGTGCTCAACGTGCTTTCGCTCACCGCGGCCTTCGGTGCGTTGGTCTGGATTTTTCAAGACGGCCATCTCGGTGCGCTCGGCACCACCGCGACCGGGACGCTGGCCTCCAACATGCCGGTGCTGTTGTTCTGCATCGCGTTCGGGTTGTCGATGGACTACGAGGTGTTCCTGGTCGCTCGCATCCGCGAATTCTGGCTTGTCGAGCAGGACAACGATGAGAGCGTGGCCCTCGGGCTGGCCCACACCGGCCGGGTGATCACCGCGGCGGCGCTGGTGATGTCGATATCGTTCGGCGCGCTGATTGCCGCGGAAGTCTCGTTCATGCGGATGTTCGGGCTCGGGCTGACCATCGCTGTTCTGGTGGACGCCACCCTCGTGCGGACGGTACTGGTGCCGGCCTTCATGCACCTGATGGGCCGGTGGAACTGGTGGGCTCCGGCGCCGCTGGCCCGGCTGCACAAGCGCATTGGCATCAGTGAGTCCCCGCCGGTGCCGTCGGCGTGCGGCGCGCAATGACAGCGGTGCGGCGGCGTCGTTCCCCGCGCGGGTCGGGTGACCAGCTGCGCGACGAAATCCTCGACGCGGCAACCGAATTGCTCCTGGAATCCAATCAGGAGAAGGCGGTATCCATCCGCTCGGTGTCCCAGCGGGTCGGTGTCACCCCGCCGTCGATCTACCTGCACTTCGCCGACAAGGACGCGTTGTTGGACGCGGTGTGTGGGCGGTACTTCGAGCGACTGGACCAGGTCATGCAGCAGGTGGCCGCCGAGGAACCGACCACGATCGACCGGCTACGTGCCCAAGGGTTGGCGTATGTCCGCTTCGCCCGGCAGAACCCGGAGCTCTACCGGATCGCCATGATGTCCGAGGGGCATCCGGGCAGCGACGTGGATCAGGCCCTCGACACCGCAGCTTTCGTGCACATGCGGGATTCGGTGCAGGCTCTGATGGACGAGGGGAGTTATCCCCGGGGAGATGCGGGCGATGTCACGGTGACGGCACTCGGATTGTGGACGGTCGCACACGGCCTGGCGGCCCTGTTCATCTCGCGGCCGTACCTGCCGTTCGGTGATCTCGAGGAGTTCGCGGACCGGGTGCTGAGCGCTGCGTGCCTGGGTGGCATGGTGAGAGGACTGGGCGGACCGGATAGGACGCCGGACCAGCTCGTCGAGCGACTGAAAGGTTCCTGACGATGACCGACATCACGGTGGACAACCCGTTCTTCGCCCGCATGTGGATCGCAATGTCGTCACGTGAGCGCAAGTTCATGACCCGACTGCGCCAGGAGAACCTGACCGGGCTCACCGGCCGGGTACTGGAAATCGGTGCCGGCACCGGAACCAACTTCGCCTTCTACCCGGACACCGTGACCGAGGTGGTGGCCGTCGAGCCCGAGGTGCGGCTCGCACCGCTGGCGCGGAAGGCGGCGCTGACCGCGCCCGTGCCGGTGACCGTGCGTACCGAGACCGTCGAGGACTTCGACGGCGACGAGCTGTTCGACGCAGTCGTGTGCTCACTGGTGCTGTGCTCGGTCGACCAGCCGGAAAGTGTTCTGCGGCAGATGTACTCGCGACTCAAGCCGGGCGGGGAGCTGCGCTACTTCGAGCACGTCGCCAGCGAAGGGGTGCGCGGCCGGGCGCAACGCTTCCTGGATTCGACGTTCTGGCCCAAGATTTCGGGCAACTGTCACGCGCACCGGGAAACCGAGAAGAGCATCGTCGGCGCGGGATTCCAGGTCGCGGACGCCCGGCGGGTGCTGATGCTGCCGGGCTGGGTGCCGCTGTCGGAAGCGGCACTGGGCCGGGCGGTCCGGCCCAGCTAGGGGTTGGGCCAGAGTCAGGCCTGCTTGATGGTCGGCAGCAGTTCGGGCAGCCGCTGCAACAGGGTGGGCAGCGCCGTCGCAGCCGTCTCCCGCAGGGACACCGTGGCCTGATCGGAGAACGGCGTCGGCTGGGGATTCACCTCGATCACCGGAATACCCTGCGCCGCAGCTGCTTCCGGCAGAGATGCCGCCGGGTACACCACCGACGACGTGCCGACGGTGATCACCAGGTCGGCGGTACTGACCGCCGCGACGGAGTTGTTCCACGCGTCGGATGGCAGGTTCTCGCCGAACCACACGACGTTGGGCCGGATCAGCCCGCCGCAGTAGCACTCTGGTGGTTCGATCGCGATTTCGGGCTCCGGCATCGGCGGAAGCGTGCCCTCGAAATCGGCTTTGCAACTGTCGCAATGGAAGTGGAACAAGCTGCCGTGCAGGTGGTGCACCCGGGTGCTGCCGGCCCGCTCGTGCAGATTGTCGATGTTCTGGGTGACGACGTCGACCTCGGCGTAGTCCTGCCATGCGGCCACCGCGCGGTGACCCGGGTTGGGGGACACGTCGCCCATCATGTGATGCCGCCACAGATACCAGGCGAACACCCGCTCGGGGTGCCGGCGCCAGGCGTCCGAACTGGAGATCTCGTAAGGGTCGGTGTTGGCCCACAGGCCGGTCTCGGCGTCCCGGAAGGTTGGCACGCCACTATCGGCGGACATTCCCGCACCGCTGAACACCGTCACCCGCATCAGCCCACGTTATCGGGTTTCGGGTGAGCTGGGCCACTCGCCGACGGCGAAATGGGCTTCAGCACCATCGGTCATACTCGGCAGATGACCGATTTCGGTGAGTGGGTCCACCTTGATCCGCACGCAGGCCCCTTGTTCGACCAGTTGCGGTTGCAGATCATCGAGGCCATTCGTAGTGGTCGCCTGCCCGCGGGGACCCGGCTGCCCACCGTCCGTGACCTGGCCGGCACGCTGGGGACGGCGGCCAATACCGTGGCTCGCGCCTACCGTGAAATGGAGACCGCGGGCGTCCTCGAAACCCGGGGGCGGTCAGGGACTTTCGTGGCTGCGGCCGACCCGGCTGCCGCCGCCATGGTGGATGCGGCCAACGCATTCGCCGACACCGCCCGGGCCTTCGGTGTGCTGAAGACCGACGCGCTGCGGTATCTGGACGCGGCGTTCGAGTAGGGGAACGTCAACCGCGCCAATGTAGTACGTCCAGTGCGACGCCTACTTCGACACTGTTCTCCGACAGCGGCCGCGGTAGCAGCTCGTCGGCCCGGGCCAGCCGGCGCAGCAGCGTGTTGCGATGCGTGAAGAGCTTGCCGGCGGCGCGGGACACGTTGCACTGCTCGCGCACAAATGTCCATACCGCAGAGCGCAATTCCGGGCTCGCCGACTCCAGCTCACCCAGTACGCGTTTGACGAAGTCTGCGGCGCGGTCGGCATCCGCGGTCAGCAGCGCGACCATCTCGATATCGGTGTATTCCGCGATCTGCTGCGGCGAGTGCAGTCGCGCCATCATCTGCTGGGTGGTGATCGCATCGAAGTGGCTGCGCCGAAACCCGGCTACCCCGGCGCCCGTCGACCCGATCGCGATACGGACTTCGCGTCCGGCGGCAGGTGCCAATGAGTCGGCATCGACCGAACCTGGTGCCCATACCCACCGCGTGGCGGTACTGGCCAGCACGCTGAGCGGTCGGCCGCCCGCAGCGCGTCCGAAAGCTTCAGTGGCCCGGTCCAATTGAGATAGGTCGCTGTTCGGATTGTCGATCCAGATGATGGCGGCGGTGTGGTTCCCGCCGAGTCCGTAGGCCAGGCGGCTTTCGGCGCGCTGCCGGGGGATCGGGGCGCCGTCGAGGAGCAGTGCGACCGTCGCCCGCCGCTCGGCGTGGCTGCCGCGGGTGAGTTCGTCGCGCTCGAGTTCGATCTGGGCGGCGATGGCGGCCAGGGTGGCCTCGACGAAGTCGCTGATCGACCGTGAGCACACATCGAGCACGACATGCAGATCTGCGGGATCGGCGGTCAGTTCAAAGGCGATATCCATCAGGCGCCGCCACGCCACGCCTTCACCGACCCGGTAAGCGTCCAGCGTGTACGAGTCGACGCCGCGCCGGACCATCTCCCGGGCGACGCTCATGGGCTCGGCGCCGGCGTTGGGCGGTACGGGTGCGCCGGGATCGCGCACGTTGGCCGCCCCCCAGAACAGCAGATTCGAGCGGTTGCTGCGGCTGACGGCCGCGGCCAGCTCGGGGTCGGATGCGATGGCCGGATTGGCGCCCAGCACGGCGCGGTCGAGTTCGTCGAGCCATTCCGCAGGGGCATTGACGACCACCTGTGCGCACTGCCGAATCAGCTCGCGAATCTGCACTGATGGCTGGGTGCCGTCCATGGGGGCAGGCTATCGCGCTGGTGCATAGTGCACCGTTGATCGGCAAACTTGGGATGTTTTGGCCTTCCACTGCAGGGCCGCCGGACACGACCATTGTTTCCACGCCCACCACCGCCAACAGGGAGTCTGCAATGGAGCACACCGCCAACATCACCCAGGTCGACGTGCTGATCGTCGGCGCCGGAATCTCCGGCATCGGTGCCGCCTACTACCTGCAGAAGGAACATCCCGGACGGACGTACACCATCCTGGAGTCCCGCGGTGCGACCGGTGGAACCTGGGACCTGTTCCGGTACCCCGGCATTCGCTCGGACTCGGACCTGCACACGTTCGGCTACGAGTTCAAGCCGTGGCGCGACGAGGACGCCATCGCCTCCGCCGACAAGATCCTCGCGTACCTGCGAGAGACGGTCAGCGAGAACAACATTGACCGCAATATCCGGTTCCACCACAAGGTGCTCGGCGCCGCGTGGGACAGTGCCACCGCGCGCTGGGTCGTCGACGTCGAGCGGACCGATACCAACGAGCTGGTGCAAATCTCCGCCAACTGGCTGTTCTGTGCCGGCGGCTACTACCGCTACGACGAGGGCTTCACGCCGCAGTTCCCGGGCCGCGACCGCTTCGCCGGCCAGGTCGTGCACCCGCAACACTGGCCCGAGGACCTCGACTACACCGGCAAGAAGGTCGTCATCATCGGCAGCGGGGCGACCGCGGTAACGCTGGTGCCGTCGATGGCGGACAAGGCCGCGCACGTGACCATGCTGCAGCGCTCGCCGACCTACATCCTGCCGGTGCCGTCCAAGGACGCCTTCGCCAACGTGGCCGGACGTGTGCTCGGTGCTGACCGCGGCTACGCGCTGGCCCGGCGGAAGAACGTCATCCGGCAGCGCGCCGTGTACACGCTGTGCCAGAAGTACCCGGCCGCCGCCCGCCGCGTCATCCGCTGGACCAACGCGCGAGAGCTGCCTGCGGGCTACCCCGTCGACACGCACTTCAGCCCCGACTACAAGCCGTGGGATCAGCGCCTGTGCACCGTCCCGGATGCCGACCTGTTCAACGCGATCAGCAGCGGCAGGGCCGCGGTCGTCACCGACCGCATCGCGACCTTCACCGAGACCGGCATCGAGCTGGAGTCCGGGCAGCATCTGGATGCCGACATCATTGTCACCGCAACGGGTTTGAACGTCCAGATGTTCGGTGGCATGACGCTGACCGTGGACGGCAAGGCGGTCGACTTCGCCGACACCGTCGCCTACAAGGGCATCATGCTGTCGGGTGTGCCGAACTTCGCCTTCGCCTTCGGCTACACCAACTCCTCGTGGACGCTCAAGGTCGGGCTGCTGTGCGAGCATTTCTGCCGACTGCTGACACACATGGACGCCAATGGATTCGACAGCGTCCGGCCGGTGGTCGACGGTGCGGGCATGGAGACCAAGCCGCTGCTCGACTTTGCCGCCGGATATGTCCAGCGGGTCGCGAACATGCTGCCTCGGCAGGGGACCTCGGGTCCGTGGGTGATGTCGATGAACTACAACGTCGACCGCGAGGTGCTGCGGCACGGTGCGGTGACGGACCCGAACCTGCGGTTCGCGACCGCCACCCGCGCAGAAGTTGGGGAGTTCGTGCCGGTTTCCTAATCGGCGCTCAGGAGAGCCGCTTACGCTGACGGGAATGGAGACATCTAAGGCGAGCGAAGCGACGGGATGTATAGAGTCGCCGGCAGTGCCGCCCGAGATTCCCGGTGTCCCTTCAGCTGTCGGCGTCGAATTGCCGCCCGGGCCAGTCCCCGGGCGGCCCTATTCGTTGCCGCTGGATTTGTTGGCAGAGCAGTACGGCCCGCTGTTCTACGCCGACTTCGGCGGCAGTCGACGGCTGTACGCCTGCTCGCTGGCACTGGTCGACGAGCTCTGTGACGAGACCCGGTTCGTCAAAGGCCTCACCGATCGGTTGGCGCGATTCCGGCCGCTGGCCGGCAACGGGTTGTTCACCGCCTACACCGGTGAGGATGGCTGGCAGCAGGCCCACGACCTGTTGATCCCGGGATTCAGCTTCAGTGGACTGCACAGCTATCACCCGGCGATGCTGGACATCAATCGCCAGCTGCTCGAGCAGTGGGATGCGGCGGTCGGCGCGCACCCGGTTGACGTGGCCGGTGATCTGGCGAAGCTGGCCATGGACACCGTGGGCCTGGCCGGGTTCGGCGCCAGGTTCGACTCCTTTCAGCACGAGGGCCTTGCCGAAGTCCCCGCCAGTTTCGCGGCCGCGCTGAACCAGATTCTTGCCGGACCCAACGCCGACCAGGCGGTCTTCGAAGCCGAGCGAACCAACCTGTTCCGCTTCATCGCGGACCTGATCGCCGGCCACCGCGCAGGCGAGGCCGACCTCGACGATCTCCTGGTGCTGATGCTGCAGCCCGGTCCCGACGGGAAACCGATCCTCGACGACGACAGCATCCGCAACCAGATCGCCACGTTCATGGTCGCCGGGCAGGACACCACGTCGACGGTGATGCCGACGGCGCTGTACAGCATTGTCAAGAACCCGGCGGTGCTGCACCACGCGCAGGCGGAGGCCGACGCGGTGTTCGGCCCCGACGACGACCATGTGCCGGCATTCGACGAGATCGGCAAGCTCACCTACATCCGCCGGATCATCGACGAGACCCTGCGACTGTCCCCGCCGGTACGAGAATTCGACCGAATGGCATTGGCAGATACCGTCATCGGCGGCCAGTATCCCGTGCGGCGCGGTGAAGCGGTGACGGTGCTGACATCGTCATTGCACCGGCAACCGGAGTGGGGCGACAACGTCGAGATGTTCGACCCCGATCGGTTCGACACCGAACGAGCCGGGCAGCGTCCGGTCAACCTGTTCAAGCCGTTCGGGACCGGCGCACGGTCCTGCATCGGCAGGCAGTTCGCGCTGCACGAAGCGACCATGGCGATCGCGACTCTGGTGCACCGCTACCGGTTCGTCGACGTCGAGCACTACACCCTGCGCACCCACAGCGACCTGCTGCGCAAGCCGGAGGGCTTCCATGTGCAGCTCATTCGTCGTACTCCCGGGGAACGGCGGCAAGCTGCCGCCGTCGTCACCGCGGCGCCGGTGACCCAATCCCGAGTGGCGGTGCCGTCCGGGACGAAACTGCTTGTGCTGCATGGGTCGAACCTCGGAAACTGCCGATCGCTGGCTCAGCAGCTCGGTGACGAAGCCGTCGACCTCGGCTATGAAACGACCGTTGCTGCGTTGGATTCCGCGGCGGGCGCGCTGCCGGACCACGGGGCGGTGGTGATCGTCGCCGCGTCGTACAACGGGATGCCGACCGACGACGCCCGCGCATTCGTGGACTGGCTGGATGGAACGGCGGATCAGGTGCCGGCGGTGCCGTATGCGGTTCTCGGTGTCGGCGACCGCAACTGGGCCGAGACCTACATGGCGATACCCCGGCGCATCGATGCCCGGCTCGCGGAACTCGGTGCCACGCAACTTTTTCCGACGGCGGAAGCCGACACCTCGGGTGACTTCGCCGGGGCGGTGGAGGACTTCTCGGTGGCACTGTGGAATGCGCTCGGCGGTGTTTTCGGCGCTGTCGCCGCGGACGAACCCGTGGCCGAGGAGTCGCTCTACGACCTGCGCGCCATCGACGGACCGGTCACCGCAGCGATCGACGCCCGCTACCAGGTGCAGCCGGCCACGGTGCTGGACAACATTCCGTTGGTGGACACCGGCTCCGAGTTCGGGCAGGACAAGCGGTTGATCCGCATCGCGCTGCCCGACGGAGTCGACTATCAGACGGGCGATCACCTCACCGTGCTGCCGGACAACAGTCCCGCACTCGTCGACGAGGTCGCCGAACTGCTGGACCTGCGCCTCGATCGCCGGATCTCGATCAATCCACGACGCAGCACGCGGCGGGCCATCCCGATCGACCGGGAAGTCACTGTGCGCGAACTGCTTACGCACTTCCTGGAACTCCGCAAGCCGGCCACCCGGAGCCAGCTGCTGCGGCTCGCTGCGGCGAACCCGTGCCCACCGGAACGTGCCGCGCTGACCGCATTGGCAGACGACCCCGAGGCCCGCGCGCTCAGCATCACCGAGTGCCTCGTGGAGTTCCCGGCCACCCAGCTCAGCCGTGCGGAGCTGCTGGAACTCTTCGAACCGATGTCCCCACGCCATTACTCGATCGCGACGTCGTCGCGCCGGCGTGTCCGTGAAGTCGAGCTGGTGGTGGGCGTGCTCGAAGGGCCGGCCCGCTCCGGAACCGGTGTGTTCCGCGGCGTCTCATCCAGCTACCTCGCAGATGCGGTGCCAGGGCAGCAGATTCGGATGCGGGTGGACCCGGCCCGACAGGCTTTTCGCGCCGGTGCGGACCCGGCCCGCAACGTCATTCTGGTCAGTGCCGGCACCGGCGTCGCCCCGTTCCGTGGCTTCATCGGAGACCGCCTGGGCGCGCTGGAATCGGGAGAGCCGTTCACCGCAGCGCTGTGCTTCTTCGGTGTGCGGCACCCCGACGTGGACTACCTGTTCCGCAACGAGGCCGAAGACGCCGAGCGCCTCGGCATCGTCCGGATGCGGCCGGCGTTCTCCCGCGCCGGTGATGAGGTCAAGTACGTGCAGGACCGCATCGCTGCGGACGCCGACGAAGTCTGGGACATGCTCGGCAATCCGGACAACGACACCCACGTCTACGTGTGCGGCGACGGCGCCCAGATGGCGCCTGCCGTGCGCGCCGCGTTCCAGGACATCTACCGCAGCCGGACCGGCGCTGACGACGACGCGGCCCGCGCCTGGCTGGCCGGTCTGGTCAACACCGACCGCTATGTCGAGGACGTCTGGGCCGGGTAGCGAGTCCCGTCGCGGAGGGCCGTCAGCCCTCGCATGCCGTGGTAGATCACCAGTGCCGCAACGGAACCGAGCGCGATACCGGTGAATGTCAGTGGCCCGGCGTGCCAGGTGAAATCGGCGATACCGATGATGAGCGGTATCGCGGCGGTCATCTGGTTGATCGGCTGGGAGAAATCCACCCGGTTGGTCAGCCAGATCCGCACGCCGAGGATGCCGACCAGGCCGTACAGGACGATCGTCGCCCCGCCCAGCACACCCGGTGGAATGGCGGAGATCGCGGCTCCGACCTTGGGGCACAACGACAATACGACAGCCACTGCGGCAGCCACCCAGTATGCGGCGGTGGAGTAGACGCGCGTTGCGGCCATCACTCCGATGTTCTCCGCGTAGGTGGTGGTGGCCGAACCGCCGCCGGCGCCGGCCAGCACGGTGGCCACCCCGTCAGCCGCCAGCGCCCGCCCCATCAGTGGATTCAGGTCCTTCCTGGTCATCTGGCCCACGGATTTCACATGCCCGATGTTCTCGGCGATAAGCGCGATGACCGCCGGCAGGAACATCGGCAGGACCGCCAGACTGAACGACGGACTGCGGAATTCGGGCAGCCCGATCCACGGGGCAGCCGCGATGGTTGTCGTATCGACCTCACCGAGGGCCAGCGCCAGCAGGTAACCGATGACCACCGCCAGAAAGATGGCCAGCCGGCCGATGATGCCCCGGAAGAATGCGAGCGTCGCGACCAGCAGCACCAGCGTCACCAGGCCGACCAGCGGTCCCTTCTCGAAATTGTGCTTTGCCGCGGGGGCCAGGTTGAACCCGATGAGCGCGACGATCGCACCGGTGACCACCGGCGGCAACGTGAGATCCAGCCAATGCGTGCCGACCAGATGCACCACCGCGCCGACCAGGATCAGCAGCAGACCCACGGCGATCAGACCACCGAGCGCACTGCCGCTTCCGTGTGCGGCGGTCGCGGCCGTCACCGGCGCGATCACCGCGAAGCTCGACCCGAGATAGCTCGGCAGCCGGTTTCCGGTGATCAGCAGGAACGCGATGGTGCCGATACCGGAGAACAACAGCGTGGTGGCGGGCGGGAAACCGGTCAGCACCGGCACCAAGAAGGTGGCGCCGAACATGGCCACCACATGCTGGGCACCGATACCGATGGTGCGCGGCCAGCTGAGCCGTTCGTCGGGGGCGACGACAGCGGCGTCCGGTCCGACCGGCGTCCAGGAGAGGGGAACCATCCGGTCATATTGCCGGACGGGGCTCATATTCGCTGTCTGTCAGCGCATTCGGCGCGATGCGACTAGCCGAACTCCAGCAGCGTCATTGCGGGGCGCACCGGGTCGAGCAGCGGAGTCCGTTGTGCCGTTCGCATGATGGCGTTGAGCAGCCGGCTGCGAGTGGCGGGGGACTCGACGTCGTGGACCGCCCGAATTCCCGGGATGGTGTCGACCAATCGCGCGGCCTGGCTTGCCGACAGGGTGAACGGCATCGGAGGCACCCGGTAGCGCAAGGAGGTCCGCATTCCGCGTCCGACCAGTCGGGCGAAGAGTGCGGGCGGCGAATCGAACATCATCCGTCCGCCCGGAAACCGTTTGGCGCACTCGGCGATCAGTCCCAGCGACTCTTCGGGCTGCAGGTACATCAGCAGGCCTTCGGCGGTGATGAAGACGCCTTCGGTGACGTCAACCTGATCCATCCAGCTGTAGTCCAACGCCGACTGTGCGCACACCGAAACCCGGTCCGAAGGGGGGAGCAGCTTGCTGCGGACCTCGATCATCGGCGGTAGATCAACTGTCAGCCAACGGAATTCGGTACCGACATCGCTGGCGGAGATGCGGTAGAAGCTGGTCTGCAGACCTTCGGCCAGCGCCACCACAGTGGCCTTCGGGTGGTCGCGCAGATAATCGTGGGTGGCGCGGTCGAACGCCAACGCGCGCATCGCCATGTCGGGGCGTCGCGAATAACCGAACTTGGCGAAATCGAAGTCGATGCGGTCCACCAGTTCGACCGCGACCGGATCGTCGATGATGCCGTCGGGTCGGCGCGCTTCGCTGGCCCGGACCTGCAGGGTCATCAGCGCCGTCTCGGAGACCCCGGTCAGCGTGCTGCCGTCGATCTTCTGCGGTGAACTCATAGGGCGGCCAGCACTTTCTCGACAGTCCGCAGGTTGCGGGTGGTGGTGGACGATTTGTAGCGCTTCTTGGCCATGGTCTTGCTGAGCGCACTGTCCAGGGTGGCGCCACGCGCCACCTGCCAGTACAGGACACCGTGACCGCGCTGGATCGTCTCACCGGAGGTGGGCGTCAGGGCGTCCAATTCGTCGAGCACGTCCGGGTCGCCGACGAACGTCACGTAGGAATGGTGGCCGTCGACTTCTCTCTCGAAGGGGAAGTCCGCGGAGATGGTTCGGAGCTCGGCGGCCGGGTACACCAGCACCCAGGCGTCGTACCCGAAAGATTCCCGCAGCGTCGCTTCGGCTTTCGTGCGGACTGTGGCTGCCTTGGCGGAGCTGGACAGCACGACGTTGCCACTGGCGAGCAGGGTCTTGACCTCATCGAAGCCGGCTTCGCGGAAGGCCGCGGCGACGTCGGCCATCTTCAGATTCACCCCGCCGACGTTGACGCCGCGCAGGAACACCGCGTAGCGCGTCATCCGAACTCCGTCATGACGCCCAATGGTAGGCACTTGCGCCGTACGCTGGGGGCCATGACCCGTCAGGTCTTCGAAGACAAGCTGCTCGCGCTGATCAGCGACAATTCGCTGGGCGTGCTGGCCACCATCAAACGCGATGGCCGCCCGCAGTTGTCGAACGTGTCCTATTTCTTCGACCCACGCGCCGTCACCATCGGGGTGTCGATCACCGAACCCCGGGCCAAGACCCGGAACTTGCGGCGCGACGCCCGGGCGTCGATCTACGTCCGGTCCGACGACGGCTGGGCGTATGCGGTCGCCGAGGGCGACGCGGTGCTGAGTCCACCGGCTGCGGCGCCTGACGACGACACCGTCGAGGGCCTGATCACCTTGTACCGCAACATCTCCGGTGAGCATCCGGACTGGGACGACTATCGGCGGGCGATGGTCGCCGACCGCAGGGTACTGCTCACGATGCCGATAACCCATCTGTACGGGCTGCCTCCCGGCGTGCGCTGAACGCGCTACTGTGGCGTCCATGGCCGAGAACTCCGACGAAGGTTCAGCATCGCCCGACGAGACCAAGCGGAAGTTCCGCGAGGCGCTCGAACGCAAGAAGGCCGGTTCTGCCGGCACCGCCGCCCAGCAGGATCGCGGGGCCAAGCAGTCCAAGTCGCACGGCGCGGTCGGCGGCGGTCGGCGGGAGTTCCGCCGCAAGAGCGGCTAGTCCCGGGCCAGCGCCCGCGCCGCCACCAACGCGGCCAGCATCACCGAAACACACTGCAAGCCGGTGCCTTTCAGGCCCCAGCCGACCGACGCCAGCGTCGCTGCGCCGGCGACCATCAACAGTGTGCCGACGGCGGCGCTCCGCCAACCGGGTGCCGAGACCCGGCCGCCGTCCCAGAGCGGTAGCGGATTGTTCTCCAGCGGGCGCAGCAGCAGGAAGAGCCCGGCGACCAGGATGGCCATGAGCGTCACCTGGTAAACACTCAGCACGAGGAAGTGCGGCCGGCCGGGGTAGCGGGGCAGGCCCGCCAGGTCGAAGGCCAGGTGCATGCCGAGCAGAGCAGGCATGTGCCAGAGGTACAGCGTCATGGCGCCGGTGTTGCCGATCACGGCGAAGCGCCACACCTGGGGCCGGGTGGCCCAGCGGCTGATGGCCGGGATGGCGGCAATGGCGAACGCGCACATCATGATTGCGTGCCCGGCGAGCAGCAGTGACGGCGGCGTCATGTTCTTGATGTGCTGCGTCTCGATGCCGACCAGGCTCAGCTCATAGGGGCCGACCCAGACCATCGCGACATTGACGGCCAGCATGGCCAAGCCGACGCGCAGCGCGGTGGTGGGCGTCAGGAGGCCGCGGCGGTATGCCACCCCGAACATGCCGGGGATCAGCCACACCACGAAGTTCACATAACCCAGCGCCGACCAGGAGTGGTCGTTGATGCGGATGGCGTCGACCAGCGCGACCAGGGCGTAGGTACCGGCCACCGACGCGACGAGCCGGCCGAGAGTGGTTATCCGGAGCAGTAACGGCACCGCGGCGAGCACCAGGACGTACGCGCCCAGGAACCACAGCAGTTGGATGCTGATGCCGGCGACGGGCTCGTAGACGTGGACCGGCAGCAGCGGTTTCAGCATCAGGAGCGCCCCGGCCCAGAACGCCAGGTAGTAGAACACCGGCCGGTACAGGCGGGTGCAGCGCTTGAGCAGCCAACCGCCCCAGCTCATCCCACTGCGGTACGAGGCGGCCGAGGCCGCGACGCCGGCGAAGAAGAACAGCGGCATGATCTGGAAAATCCAGGTCAGGGCTTGGAACGCCACTGACGTGGTGAGCAGGTTGCCCCACCGGAACACGTCGTGCTCGATCATGCTGGTGGCCATGATGGTGTGACCGGCGACCACGCCGATCAGCGAGACGATGCGGATGACGTCGATGGCGCGGTCACGGTCGGCCGGTGTGCGCTGCGCGATTTCGGCAGCAGAAGGGAAGACGCGGGTGGTCATGCCTTCGAACGTAAGGGGCGGACCCCTAGGTAGTGCTACTCAAATTACGCTGACCTGCGACGTTCCTGCCAGAGGACAGCGGCCAGGCAGACGGCCGCCAGGACCGCGATGATGACCGCGAAGCTGACCCCGGCAGCCTGCAGGCCCCAGCGTTGGGCGGCGAAGCCGAGGCCGACCACCGGCAGCGAGATGGCCACATAGGCCACCACGAAGTACGTCGAACTGACTTCTGCGCGCCGCTCGGTCGCGGTGCCTTCGACAACGGCCGCCAAGCCACGGCTGAAGCTGATGCCCTGCCCGACGCCTGCCACGACAGCGGCGGTCAGTAGCCCCACCAGCGACGAAAGTTGCAGTGCCACAGCCAGAATCGCCATGCCCGCGACCAGGATGGCGCACCCCAATGCGACGGCCCGTGGGGGATGGAGGCGACGGCCGGCCAGCTGAGCGGCAGCCGAGGCGGCGAAGATCGACGCTGCGACCGCGCCGCCGACGGCGTGATTGTCGATGCCGATCACGCTGCTGACGAACGCCGGTGCCACCGCCGTGAACAGGCCCATCACCGCGAACCCGGCGAATGCGGCCGTGGCCGCGAGGACGAACGTCGCCCGGACTTCGACGGGGACCGACAATCGCTGGAAGCCGATCCGGCCCGTAAGGCTCGAGGTCTCCGGGACCAGCCACACCGCCCCGATCGCCAGCACCGCCAACACGATGTGCACGAGGAACGGCAGCTGCAACGGGTGCGGCGCGTACTGCACCAGCAGGCCGGCCAGGACCGGGCCGGCGCCCAGCCCGCCGATATTGGCGATGGTGGCGCCGGCCGCGGCCTGCTCGCGACGGTCCTCCGGCACCGACTCGACGACGGCGGCCGTCGCGGTGCCGGTGAAGATGCCTGCCGACAGCCCGGACAGCAGCCGGCCCAGGAGCAGCAACGGCACGCTGTCGGCGGTGAGGAAGACGACGGCGCTGGCGATGGCGGCGATGGCCCCGGCGATCAGCACCGGCCGTCGGCCGACGGCGTCAGACCAGCCGCCGAACAGCAGCAGCGCGGCCAGCACCCCGAGGGCGTAGGCCGAGAAGATGACCGTCGTCGTCAGGACCGCGAAGTGCAGGTTGTGGGCGTACAGCGCGTAGATCGGCGTCGGCAGCGTGGTGCCGAGCATGATGGCGGCGAAGGCATAGGCCAGCAGCGGGAAACCTAGGCGCGAGGTCACCGTTCGAGTTTGAAGCACGGGTAGGGCAACACCGTCGCGGCCCGCTGGCATTCCTCAGCGGCCCGGCGCGGGGGACGTCACGACGATCACTACGGCGGACTCGTCGCCGACCTGGCGCAGCTTGTGCTGCGTGGCCGCGTCGAAATAGGCGCAGTCACCTGCGGCCAGCTCCACAAGACGGCCGTCGTAATTGAGCTCAACGATCCCGGAGTGGACGAACACGAACTCCTGGCCAGGATGCGTGGGGTGCGCATGGGTGGCGAACTGGCGGCCCGGGCGCACCAGGAACGGTGACATGGCCTTGCCCAGCATGCCCGCCGCGATGGCGTGATTGCGAACGGCTCCGCGGTCGGACGCGCGCTCGACGGTGAAGGTGCTGACTTCGGGATCGTCGGAAAAGAGTTGTGCCACATCGACATCGAGCGTTCGTGAGATTTTGAGCGCGGCGGCGATCGACGGCACGCTCTGGCCGCGCTCGACCTTCGACAGATAGCTCTTGGTCAGCCCGGTGCCGGCTGCCAGCTCTTCCAGCGTCATCCCGCGTTGCCGGCGCACCGCACGCAACAAGCCACTCACGCCGCTCAGGGTATCGCATTGACTGTATGACACATTGTGTCTTATGGTCTGCAATGTGTCATTGGAGCGCGGCCACGCGCCGAAGTCGAGGGGAGACCGAATGACCGACACCATGCATGCCTCCAAGGGTGAACTGATGCAGCGCGCCGAAGACGGATTGAACCGTCACATCGCGGAGTCCGGGCTGAGCGTCCGCGAAAAGCTGGCTCTGACGTGCCGGGCGCTGTTCGACGCTGGACATGACTCGGGCCTGGCCGGGCAGATCACCGCCCGCGCCGAGGAACCGGGCACCTACTACACGCAGCGGCTCGGGCTGGGCTTCGACGAGATCACCGCGGGCAACCTGCTGCTCGTCGACGAAGATCTCAATGTGCTGCGCGGTGACGGAATGGCCAACCCCGCCAACCGTTTTCACTCCTGGATCTACCGGGCCCGGCCGGACGTGACCTGCATCGTGCACACGCATCCGTTCCACGTCGCGGCGCTGTCGATGCTCGAAGTTCCCTTGATCGTCTCGCAGATGGACATCGCCCCGCTGTATGACGACTGCGCCTTCCTGGCGGACTGGCCGGGCGTGCCCGTGGGCAACGAAGAAGGCGAGATCATCTCCGGCGCGCTGGGGGACAAGAAGGCGATCCTGTTGGCCCATCACGGCCAGGTGGTGGCCGGCGCCAGCGTCGAGGAAGCCTGCTCACTGGCCATGCTCATCGAGCGGGGCGCCAAGCTCCAGCTGGCTGCCATGGCTGCCGGCACCATCGCTCCGCTGCCGGACCGGCTGGCTCGCGAGGCGCACGACTGGACGCTGACGCCCAAGCGCAGCGTCGCCAACTTCGCGTACTACGCGCGGCGCGCACTGGTGCGCCACCCCGACGCGCTCGATCACTGACCACCCAGAAAGGAATGACCCCATGACCGAGATCCACGGCATCATCGCCTACCCCATCACCCCCTTCACCGCTGACGGCGACACCGTCGACACCGACACACTGGCCGCTGTCGTCGAGCAACTCGTCAGCACCGGCGCGCACGCCATCGCCCCCTTGGGCAGCACCGGCGAATCGGCGTACCTCACCGAGGCCGAGTTCGACGCCGTCGTCGACACCACGGTCGGCACCGTCAACGGCCGGGTCCCGGTGATCGTCGGCGCGTCGGATCTGACCACCGCCAACACCATTCGGCGCGCGCGGTATGCGCAGCAGGCCGGTGCCGACGCAGTGATGGTGCTGCCGATCTCCTACTGGAAGCTGGGTGAGCGGGAGATCGTCCAGCACTACGCCAGCATCTCGGCCGCAGTGGACCTGCCGATCATGGTCTACAACAACCCCGCCACCAGCGGCATCGACATGGCCCCCGAACTGCTGGTGCGGATGTTCAGTGAGATCGACAACGTCCGCATGGTCAAGGAATCCACCGGCGACCTCACCCGGATGCTGCGCATCAAGGAGCTCTCCGGCGGGGCCCTGCCGTTCTACAACGGCAGCAACCCGCTGGTGCTCGACGCCCTGCTCGCCGGAGCGACCGGATGGTGCACGGCCGCCCCGAATCTGCGGCCGCAGCCGTGCGTCGATCTCTACGACGCAGTGCGTGCCGGCGATCGCGCACGCGCGCAGGAGATTTACGACGAGCTCGCGCCGCTGCTGCGCTTCATCGTCGCGGGCGGACTGCCGACGACCGTCAAAGCCGGACTGGAGCTGCTCGGCCGCAATGCCGGTGACCCGCGGCCGCCATTGTTGCCGCTTGACGAGGCCGGCCGCGCGGAACTCAAAGGCCTGCTGGCCAGTGCGTGAGTGCGCCTACTGAACCGGGCAGGCGTACTTCCTGGCCACGTCCAGTACTCGCTGCTGTGCTCCGGGGCCGATGACCCCCTGAGCGGCCAGCTCCAGGTTGATGTAGCCCGGGATGCCGCCGATGCAGGCCTGGTGGGCGACGCGCCATGCGGTATCCGGGTTCAGGTTGTAGCCGTTGCGCTCCAGGCCCTGCATGTACTGGTCGAATTCCGGCGTGCCCTGGTCCGGTATGGCGCTGGCCGCGCCGGCCAGGGCAACAGCGGTGGCCATCGCTGCGAAAAAAGCCGCGAATGCACGTCTCATGTCCGTTCCCCCTACAGGCATGTCACCGGTTATCGGCCTACACGTTCGCACATCGCACCGACGCGGAAACTCTGAACCGGCGGAATCCGTTCGCGGCTCAGCCGGCGCGGAGCGGGGTCCTAAACTGGCGTGATGTCGAAGCTGCAGCTGGTCCAGGAGCCGTCCGCCGACGCACTGCTCGAGTCCAACCCGTTCGCACTGCTGGTCGGGATGCTTCTCGATCAGCAGATCCCCATGGAGGTGGCGTTCGCCGGGCCGAAGAAGCTCGAGGACCGGATGGGTGGTCTCGATGCCCGCGAGATTGCCGACCACAACCCCGACAAGTTCGCCGAGTTGTTCGCGCAAACCCCTGCGGTGCACCGCTTTCCGGGGTCCATGGCCAAGCGGGTGCAGGCCCTGTCGCAGGTGATCGTCGACGAGTACGACGGCAACGCGGCGGCCCTGTGGACCACCGGCGCCCCCGACGGCAAAGAGGTGTTGCGCCGCCTCAAGGCGCTGCCCGGATTCGGAGAGCAGAAAGCCAAGATCTTCCTGGCGCTGCTCGGCAAGCAGTACGGCGTCACGCCCGACGGCTGGCGCGCCGCCGCCGGCGACTACGGCAAGCAGGGCACTCACATGTCCGTCGCCGACGTCGTCGACAAAGGCTCACTGGACCAGGTCCGCGCCTACAAGAAACAGATGAAGGCGGCGGCGAAAGCAGCCAAGGGCTGATTCCACGCTCGGCGCAATCACAGCGGCGGACCGTCGAACCGCTCCCGGGTGACGAACTCCGAAACGGGTCGACGGGTCAGCTTCGTCACCTGCTTGACCGGCTTGCCCAGCGGCAGCATGCACGCCACGGCGTAGTTGTCGGGGATGCCGAGTAGTTCGCGCACGGCGGGCTCCTGCGCGACCACCATGGTGGTTAGCACGCCGCCGAAGCCTTCGTTGCGGGCGGCCAGCAGAATGCCCCAGACGAACGGGTAGATCGAGGCGCCGCTGATCACCCCGATGCGATCCAGGTGCTGATCGAACGCCGCGGCCACGCCGAGGTCCAGACACACCACCAGCACCACGTCAGCACCCAACAGGGTGCCGGTGACCATGCCGTCGGGCACCGGCGTGGCATCTACGACAGCAGGGTCAACCCCGCAGGGCTGCAACGGGTTCCAGGGGCCCTCGCCGGCCGCGATCTGCGCTATGTACTGCCTGGCACCGGGCTTGGAGAGCTCGCCCAACTTCTTGCGGGTTTCGACGTCACGCACCGCGATCACCCGCGCGCCCTGCCGGTTGCCGCCGCTCGGGGCGAACCGCGCGTTGTCGAGGATGCGCTCGAGCACGTCGTCGGGGAGGGGCTCGCCGCTGAACTTGCGGACGGCACCGGTCGTGCGCATGACGTCGTAAATCTCCATACCGACCATCATGCGTATGGGAAGGTGATGTGTATGGCTAAGACACACTTGAATTGCCCCTGTGGCGAGGCGATTTCCGGCAAGGATGAGGACGATCTGGTCGAGAAGGCCCAGACCCATCTCGCCGAGCAGCACCCTGGTCGCGAATACGACCGCGAGATGATCCTGTTCATGGCGTACTGAGCCAAAAAGCAAGCGAGCGTGGCTGCCGTTGGGGGGCGGCCACGCTCGCTGTTGTGTAGGTGTGTCGAGTCCGACCGTCATACTGACGGGCGTGACGCCGAGAAAGGTGGGGGAGACACCCGAGCGGGGATGGCTCACGCCGAAGCAGCAGCGGGCCTGGGTGGCCTACATGCGGGTGCAGCTGCGGATGAATTACGAGATGAACCGGCAGCTGCAGGCCGATTCTGGGCTGTCCCTGGCCGACTACGACGTCTTGGTGGCGCTCAGCGGCGACAACGACGCCGGACTGCGGGTCAGCGACCTCGCCGCACAGATCGGCTGGGAACGCAGCCGGCTCTCGCATCAACTGCGGCGCATGGAAGAACGTGGCTTGACCGAGCGCCGGCCGAGTGCCGAGGACGGCCGCACCACCAATGTCGTGCTGACCGTGAGCGGTCGGCGGGCGATAGCCGAGGCCGCGCCCGGACACGTCGACCTGGTCCGGAGCCTGTTCTTCGATCCGCTGCCGGAGAACCTCCTCGGACCGTTCACCGCCGCATTGGAGCACATCCACGTCAACCTCGATCACAACAGCTCGCTGCCGCCGACACCAAGCTAGATTTAGGTGATCTATCACCTAAATAATCTGGAGTTGCGCAATGAGTGAAGTCGTCACCCGCCTAATGGAAGCGAACCTGCTGGCCGTGTTCGACGAGCGCGACCCGCAGCGGCGTGCGGCTGCGATTGCCAAGACCTACGCCGAGGATGTGAAGTGGATCGATGACGATGGTGTCGCCATCGGCCACGACCAACTGAACGCCAAGGCCGCTGAACTGCAGGAAAAGTTGACCGGTCTGCGTTTCGCGAAGGCTGGCCCGGTTCGCCAGACGCGTGGCCTGGGCATCCTGGCGTGGGAAGTTCGCGCCGCGGGCGAGGTCGCGGTGGCGTCGGGTCTTGACGTCGCCGAGATAGTCGATGACCGCATCGTTCGGTTGTGGACGGTGCTGAACAGTCGGGAATAGGTGATACATCACCTAAGTTGCTACGGGCGAAAGCGCCATCCACCCAGACAAGGAGCCCGATTATGGGACAGCTCGACGGCAAAACGGCACTGGTCACCGGAGGGACGTCGGGCATCGGCCTGGCGACCGCGAAGCGCCTCGCTGATGAGGGTGCGTACGTCTTCATCACCGGTCGTGATCGCACTCGACTCGATGAGGCGGCCGCCGCCATCGGCGCTCACGGTGTGCAGAGCGACATCAGCAAGCCCGAAGAACTCGACAGCCTGGCCGCCGAGATCGCCAAGCGCGGCCAGGGGCTCGACATCGTCTTCGCCAATGCCGGCGGTGGCGACTTCGCCACCCTCGCCGACGTGACACCGCAGCACTACCGGGACAACTTCGACCGCAACGTGGCCGGCACGGTGTTCACCGTGCAGAAGACGCTGCCGCTGCTCAACGAGGGCGCCTCGGTCATCCTCGCCGGATCCACCGCAGCGTCCGAGGGAGTCCCCGCTTTCGGGCTGTACGCCGCGTCGAAGGCCGCGATCCGGTCACTGGGCCGGACCTGGGCCGCCGAGCTGGCCGACCGCAAAATCCGGGTCAACACCATCGTTCCGGGCCCGATCGAAACTCCAGGGCTCACCGGCCTGGCACCCGCTGATCAGAAACAGGACCTGCTCGACGGTATGGCTGCTCAGGTGCCGATGAAACGTCTGGGTCGTCCTGATGAAATCGCTGCCGCCGTGCTGTTCCTGGCCTCGGACCAGAGCAGCTTCATGACCGGCGCGGAGTTGGCTGTCGACGGCGGCCAGATTCAGCTCTAGAAACAGGTCGAGAGGACGCCGGTCGGCGTCCTCTCGACCTGTTGGGTGAGGGTTTACGGCACCACCGACGAACCGATGGTGGGCATGAACTGGCACTGCTTCTCGGTCGTCGTCACCTGACCGAAGATCGTCGACATGATGCTGCCCGAGCCGGTGTCGACGATGGCGGTCAGCGTCGTCGGACCCTGCGGGTTGATGTCGGCTTGCGGCTTGAGGGTCGCGCTGCCCGACTTGCCGGTGGTCAGGTTGACCCAGGTGACGTTCAGCGGCAGCTTCTGCTCGGCGGCCGGGCCGGGGGTGCCGACCGCGGTGAACACATAGGCGGTCTGGCCGGGGCCGGGGCCCGGGGTCGGAATCTTCGCCGGGCCGGCGACCGAGATGGCCGTCGCGAGGACGTTTCCGCCATCGGCCAGGCATCCGTTGCTGATCGACGGGTACATGAAGTCCTGCGTGATGGGCGTGCCCGGTCCGAATGCCCCGGCCGCAGCCGGAGCGGCCGCCGGAGCAGGAGCTGCGGCGGGGGCGGGAGCCGCGACAGTCGCCGCGGCCTGGGTGACCGGCGCGGCGGCCGGCGTTGCGTCGGGAGCCGGAGCCGGAGCGGGCGCAGGGGCAGGGGCCGCTGCGGGGGCAGGGGCTGCGGCAGGTGCCGGAGCCGCCTCGGGGGCTGGTGCGGGAGCCGCCTCGGGGGCCGGTGCGGGTGCAGCTTCGGCCACCGGCCCGACGGCGTGCGCCGGGTCGATGCCGGCGGGCAGGTGGGCCTCGGCGCCCGGCACCGCGCCGGGGGCCGGGACGTGCGCGGACGCCGGGTCCGCCGCGAACTGGTTCACCGCGTTGGCCAAGTTCTTCGAATCCGACGGTGCGGCCTTGTTCCCGGCGAACGCCCGGGCTGCTGCCATGAGCAGCTCCGCGGCGCCCGCCGGGTCAGCGGCGGCTTGCTGGATCACCGGGGCGAGGGTCTGCATGGCCGGCAGGCCAGGGGCCTGCAAACCATCGATGGGCAGCGGCAACGGCAGTGGCGACGCCGGATCAGCGTGGGCGGCAGTGGCCGCGTTGATCGCGAGTGCGACGGATGCGCCGAGTGCGACGAACAGCTTCCTCGATTGCATGACTCTCTCTCCGGTTTCGTATCAGTTATCTAGTTGCGGATCACGGCAAGCCGGAGGTGATGACCGGCGCCAAGCTGGTCAGGCTCATGAGTCCCGGCACGACACCGGGGATGGCCTGTGCGGCCGGCGCTGCCGCGGCAACGGCGGCGGGCGCGGTCGCCAGCGGAGTCGACGCTGCCGGAGCGGCAGCCAGCGGTGCGGCGAGCGGTGCGGTGGCGGCGGCCAGCGGAGCTGCGGCAGCAGGAGCAGCAGCGGCCAGCGGTGCGGCAGCGGCGGCGAGCGGCGCGGTGGCAGCAGCCAGCGGCGAGGTCGCAGCGGTGGCGGCGGTCGCAGCAGGAGCGGCGGCGGCAGCCGGCTGGGGCAGCAGGTTCGCCAGCGGCGTACCTGCCGGCAGCAGCGAGGTCAGGTCACCCGGGAAGGCGATCTGCTTCGGCAGCGGCACGGGCGAGCCCGGAATCTGCGGCAGGTTGATGTTGGCCGAGGGGATCAGGCCCTGGGCCGGCGCAGCGGCTGCGGCTGCGGGTGCGGCAGCAGCGGCCGGCGCGGTGGCGCCGGGGACCAGGTTCTGCGGCAGGGTGACCGACGCGGTGGCGGCGGGAGCGGCCGGAGCGGCGGCCGGCGCGCCCGAGGTGAGGGCCTGGGTAACGCCCGACAGGGCCTGGACCGGAGCCTGGGCGAGTTCGTTCACCAACGGCGTGCCGGGCACGACGGGTGCCGGGGCCGCGGGGGCCGGGTCGGCGGCCGCCACCGCGCTGAGGGCGATCGCCATCGGGACTGCGCCCGCGGCGGCAATCATGCTGGTGGCCAGTAATTTTCCAGTGGTTCGGTTGCGCATGTTAGAGGTCCTCCCGGAGCGGTCGTGGTGCGTCAGGACCGACGCTATGCCGTTACTGGTGTTACTCAAGTGACACGTGTGGCATTTATAGATCCGTTACTGATCGGAAGGCGAAGGGTGACCGACCGTTACAGTCGTGCGATAAACACCGCCACGCGATCGGTCCTCCGCTGGGCGCCACTGATGCTGGCGCTCAGCGTCGCTGCGCGCTTCGCCTGGACCTATCTGGTGCCCAACGGGGCCAACTTCGTCGACCTCCACGTCTACGTCGGCGGCGCGGCGACGCTCGGCAGCGGCCACCCGCTGTATGACTACGTCTACGCCGACCAGACCCCGGACTTCCCGTTACCGTTCACCTATCCGCCGTTCGCGGCTGTGCTGTTCTATCCGCTGCACTTCGTGCCGTTCGGTTTGCTGGCGTTCTGCTGGCAGGTTGGCATCATCGGTGCGCTCTATGGCGTGGTGTGGATCAGCCTGCGGCTCATCGGATTATCGGATCCCGCGCACCGGCTGGCCATGACGTGGACGGCCGTCGGCATCTGGACCGAGCCGTTGCGCAGCACGTTCGACTACGGGCAGATCAACGTCGTCCTCGTGCTGGGCGTGCTCTACGCGGTCTACAGCACCCGCTGGTGGTGGTCCGGTCTGCTGGTCGGCGTGGCGGCCGGAGTGAAGCTGACGCCGGCGGTGACCGGGCTCTATTTCCTCGGCGTCCGCCGCTGGGGAGTGGTGATCTTCGCGGCCCTCACGTTCGTCGGCACGGTATTGGTGTCGTGGCTGGTGCTGCGCGATCAGGCGCTCTACTACTTCACCGACCTACTGGGCGACGCCAATCGGATCGGCCCGGTCGCAACGTCGTTCAACCAGTCCTGGCGCGGCGCGATCTCGCGCATCGTCGGGCACGACGCCGGTTTCGAGCCCGCCGTGGTGATCGCGGTGGTGCTGACCGCGGTGCTGGCCGTGTTCGCCTGGCGCGCGGTCTACGGTCCCGATCGGCCCGATCGGCTGGGCGCACTGCTCGTCGTGCAGTTGTTCGGGCTTCTCTTCTCGCCGATCTCGTGGACCCACCACTGGGTGTGGCTGATCCCGCTCATGATGTGGCTGTGGCACGGGCCGTTTGCGGCGCTGCGTTCCGCGCGGGCTTTGCGGTGGACCTGGCTGGTGCTGATGATCGTCGGGGTGCCGTGGCTGCTGAGTTTCGCGCAGCCGACGATCTGGGTGATCAGCCGCCCGTGGTACCTGGCATGGGCGGGGCTGATCTACCCCGTGATGACGGTGGCGACGCTCGGCTGGATGGCGAGACGAGCCCGCTAGACGAGCCCGTTGATGTCCTCGGCCATCGCGACATCCTTGTCGGTGATGCCGCCTTCGGAATGCGTAACCAGGACGAAAGTGACTGTCCGCCAACGGATATCGATGTCCGGATGGTGACCCTTGGCTTCGGCGTGGACCGCCACCCGGCGGACCGCATCGATCCCGTCGAGAAACGCCGGGAACTTCACGGACCTGCGTAGGGCGCCGTCGGCTCGTTCCCATCCCTCGGGCAGTGCGGCGTCTACTTGTTCATCGGTGAGGACGGCCATGGCCCCATTGTTCCGGCGAGCGTGGGAGATTACGAGGAATTCCTGCTGCCGAATTTCCGCGTAACCCGCACGCTCGGCGAGCAAGTAACCTGACCGACGTGATCGTCGTCGCGGGCGCCCTTATGGCAGACACCAAACTGCTGGTCGCTCAGCGCAATCGGCCGCCCGAGCTCGCCGGCCTCTGGGAGCTGCCCGGCGGAAAAGTCGCGCCGGGGGAGACGGACGAACAGGCGCTGGCCCGCGAACTCCACGAAGAACTCGGGGTCATCGTGACCGTCGGGAAACAGGTGGGCGACGACGTGCCGTTGTCCGACACCGTCACGTTGCGGGCGTACCGGGTATCGACCGACGACGCGCCCCACGCCCATGACCACCACGCCGTGCGTTGGGTGACCGCGGCCGAACTCGATGACCTGCCGTGGGTGCCTGCGGACCGCGCGTGGCTGGTCGAGCTGAAGGCCGCGCTGGCTCAGTAGTGCAGCTTGTCGCCGACGACGCGCGCCGAGGCCATCGCGGTGCCGTGCTGCGCGGTGTACAGCGGGTGCAGCAGCACGGGGTACTTGCAGTGCGGACAGTCGGTCTTCGGTTTGTTCACCGTGGAGAACGCCAAATGGTGACACGCAGCACACCTGACCACGAAGAATCCGCCGGCCCAGTTGGCCAATCCGGCGAATATCGCGGCTGTTGCGCCGAGCGCCAGCACGAACCCGACGATGCCGGTCAACACTTCGTAGATGGTCATGGCGACGACCTCCCCGCGCTGGTTCCCTGGAACTGACGAGACGCTTCCACGGTACTCGCGAAACCAGTAAAGAGGCAGGTCAATCGCTGTATATCAAGCCTTGCGGGCGCGCTTGTAGACCTTCTCCAGATCCTTGCCGTCCACCCCGTGGTGCGCTGCCTTCTGCACCTTGTGCAGCACCAGCGGACACCGCTTGCACCGGGGCTTGCTGCGACAGCATTTCTTCTTCGGTTTAGCCCCGGCGAGCTTGCTGGCCTTCATCGATGAGCAGTTTTGCCAGGGCGTCGGCAGTTTCGCAAACCGACCCCCTCGCTGCGACAATCTTGGGCGTGAGTGAGCAGCCCAAATTCCGCAATGTTGCCATCGTCGCGCACGTCGACCACGGGAAGACCACGCTCGTCGACGCCATGCTGCGGCAGTCCGGTGCGTTGACGCACCGCGGCGACGACGCTGTCGAGCGACTGATGGACTCCGGTGACCTGGAGAAGGAAAAGGGCATCACCATCCTGGCCAAGAACACCGCGGTGCACCGGCACCACGCGGACGGGACCATGACGGTCATCAACGTGATCGACACCCCGGGCCACGCCGACTTCGGCGGCGAGGTCGAGCGCGGTCTGTCGATGGTCGACGGCGTGGTGCTGCTGGTCGACGCCTCCGAAGGCCCGCTGCCGCAGACCCGTTTCGTACTTCGCAAGGCGCTGGCCGCGCACCTTCCGGTGCTGCTGGTGGTCAACAAGACCGACCGGCCCGACGCCCGCATCGCCGAGGTCGTCGAAGAGAGCCACGACCTGCTGCTCGATGTCGCGTCCGACCTGGACGAGGAAGCCCAGGCGGCCGCCGAGAAGGCACTGGACCTGCCGACGCTGTACGCGTCGGGCCGGGCCGGTATTGCCTCGACCACGCAGCCCGCCAACGGCGAGAACCCCGATGGCGAGAACCTCGATCCGCTGTTCGACGTGCTGCTCGAGCACATCCCGCCGCCAGCGGGCAACCCCGAGGCCCCGCTGCAGGCGCTGGTCACCAACCTCGACGCGTCGGCCTTCCTCGGTCGTCTGGCGCTGGTCCGCATCTACAACGGCAAGATCAAGAAGGGCCAGCAGGTGGCCTGGATGCGTGAGGTCGACGGCCATCCCGTGATCACCAACGCGAAGATCACCGAACTGCTGGTCACCGAGGGCGTGGAACGCACCGCGACGGCGGAGGCGGTGGCCGGCGATATCGTGGCCGTCGCGGGCATGCCGGAGATCATGATCGGCGACACCCTGGCTGATGTTGAGCACGCGCATGCGCTGCCCCGAATCACCGTCGACGAGCCGGCCATCTCGGTGACCATCGGTACCAACAGCTCGCCGCTGGCGGGCAAGGTTTCCGGTCACAAGTTGACGGCGCGGATGGTCAAGTCCCGCTTGGATTCCGAGCTGGTCGGCAACGTGTCCATCAAGGTGGTCGACATCGGCCGGCCGGACGCCTGGGAGGTCCAGGGCCGTGGTGAGCTGGCGCTGGCCGTGCTGGTCGAGCAGATGCGCCGCGAAGGCTTCGAGATGACCGTCGGCAAGCCTCAGGTGGTCACCCGGCAGGTCGACGGCAAGCTGCACGAGCCGTTCGAGGCCATGACCATCGACTGTCCCGAAGAGTTCGTCGGCGCCATCACCCAGCTGATGGCCGCCCGCAAGGGTCGCATGGAAGAGATGACGAACCACGCCGCCGGTTGGGTCCGCATGGACTTCATCGTGCCGTCGCGTGGCCTGATCGGTTTCCGCACCGACTTCCTGACTCTGACGCGTGGCACCGGTATCGCCAACGCCGTGTTCGACGGCTACCGCCCGTGGGCCGGCGAGATCCGCGCCCGGCACACCGGGTCGCTGGTCTCCGACCGCACCGGCACGGTGACCCCGTTCGCGATGATCCAGCTGGCCGACCGCGGTCAGTTCTTCGTCGAGCCGGGCCAGGACACCTACGAGGGCCAGGTCGTGGGCATCAACCCGCGCGCCGAGGACCTGGACATCAACGTCACCCGCGAGAAGAAGCTGACGAACATGCGCTCGTCGACCGCGGACGTCATGGAGACGCTGGCGCGGCCGCTGGAGCTCGGTCTGGAGCAGGCCATGGAGTTCTGCGCGGAGGACGAGTGCGTCGAGGTGACGCCTGAGATCGTCCGCGTCCGTAAGGTCGAGCTCACCGCCAGCCTGCGTGCCCGGGCCAAGTCCCGCGAGAAGGCTCGCAACAACTAACGACGCCGAAAGGCCGGCTGCCGCACGCGTTTTCGCGACGTGCGCTAGCCGGCCTTTTGGTTTTGGTCCAGCCAGGCCACGCCGTCCTGCGCCGCCTTGTTCAGCGCGCCGCGCTCGCCGAAGTATGTGGAGACGGCGCCGACCCAGGGCAGCGCGCTCATGCGCTGCCACCACTTGGTCGGTTGTGGCCGCTTGGCGATCTCGTCGAACGTCGCGCGCAGGACGCCGGCCAGCTGCCAGACGGTTTTGACGACCACCACCGGCATCGACGACGTGATGGCCTCCAGCGGCTTCCAGCCCGGCGGCGGCGTTTCGGGGAGCGGTTCGAGATTGGCGGCCGCCGGGGTGTCCAAGAATTCTTCGGGCAACTGCCGACGGCACAGCACCGCCGCAAGGAGCCGGACCTGCTCGCGCTGATCGGTGACGCCGTATTCGCGGGCCACCGCGCACAACACGATGGCGTGGTTGACGAACGCGGCCAGCTCGCTCACCGGCAGCACCCGGGCGAGCCAACCGAAGGCGCCCGGCGTGGCCACCAGCAGAGTGTTCAGCGCGCCGACGCGGTGTACCCACCAGTGGATGCGTTCGTCGCGGCTCATGCGCTCCCACGCGGCGGTGCCCGGCAGGTCGGCGGCATTCATCAGGTGGGCGCCGGCGTTCAGCGCACGGTCTGTGGTGCTGGGGCTGCGGCCGGCCTCGGCGCGCCGGTGCCGTACCCGCAGCCGACGGACCCGGTCGCTCAGCCCGCGGGGCGGGCGCAGCAGCCGGTGGGTGCGCTTGCGGAGCCCGATGGGATCGGCTTGCGACAGCACATTGAGCAATGGGTTGATGATCGCGACGGCGCGGCGCAACGCGTCGGCGACATCGGCATCGGAAAGCGGGGTGTACGGCTTCGGCAGTAGGCCCATACCGCAGATTGTGGACCACCAGGGGCGAGCGAAGCGACGGGGAACGGCCACGGATGGTGGTCGCGCAGTTGCCAGCCGATACCCTGAACGGCGTGCCGACCGCCCGCCGCCAGCTGATGACGACTGGGGCACTGGTATCGGTCCTGGCACTGGCCGCCTGCACGGTGAGCCCGCCACCGGCGCCCCGCAGCACCGAAACGACCAAGACTGTCAGCCCACCGCCGCCCAAGATGAACCAGATCATCATGGCCATCGACTGGATCGGCCCCGGGTTCAACCCGCATCTGCAGTCCGACCAGTCGCCGGTCAACGCGGCCATCTCGGCGCTGGTCCTGCCGAGCTCGTTCCGGCCCATCGCCGATCCGGTGTCGCCGTCGGGATCGCGCTGGGAACTCGACCCGTCGTTGCTGCTGTCGGCCGAGGTGACCAATCAGAACCCATTCACGGTCACGTACAAGATCCGTCCCGAGGCGCAGTGGACCGACAACGCGCCCATCGCCGCGGACGACTACTGGTACCAGTGGCGGCAGATGGTCAGCCAGCCCGGCGTCGTCGACCCGGCCGGCTACGACCTTGTGACCGGCGTCCAGTCTGTCGACGGCGGTAAGACGGCCGTCGTGACGTTCGCCCGCCCGTACCCGGCTTGGCGGGAACTGTTCAACAACATCCTGCCCGCGCACATCGTCAAGGACGTGCCCGGCGGTTTCGGTGCCGGACTGGCGCGGGCGATGCCGGTGACGGGCGGTCAGTTCCGCGTCGAGAGCATCGATCCGCAGCGCGACGAAATCCTGTTGGCACGCAACGACCGCTACTGGAGCGTGCCGTCGGTGCCCGATCAGGTGCTGTTCCGGCGTGGGGGATCGCCTGCCGCCCTTGCTGATTCGATCCGGAACCGGGACACCCAGGTGGCCCAGGTGCATGGCGGGCAAGCGACGTTCGCGCAACTCGCGGCCATCCCCGGCGTGCGGACCGCACGAATCGTCACTCCGCGGGTCATGCAGCTGACGTTGCGGGCACAGCGGCCGGGGCTGACCGACTCCCAGGTCCGCAAGGCACTGCTCGGTCTGCTCGACGTCGGCCTGCTGGCAGCTGTCGGCGCGGGCAGCGACAACACCGTCACGCTGGCGCAGGCCCAGGTGCGGACACCGTCCGACCCTGGCTACGTGCCGACGGCGCCGCCCGCTCTGGACCGCAACGCCGCGATGGACCTGCTCCACCAGGCCGGGTACAACATCGAGCCCGCTGTCGCGCCGCCATCGCTTCCCGGCACGCCGCCGCCACCGGGTCATGATCGACTGGTCAAAGACGGCAAGCCACTGGAGCTGGCCATCGGGGTCGCCGCCAACGACCCGACCTCGGTAGCGGTGGCGAACACCGCGGCCGACCAACTGCGCAGCGTCGGGATCGAGGCCACGGTGCTGGCCATGGATCCGGTGGTGCTGTACGCGGACGGTCTGGAGCGGGTCGATGCGATCGTCGGCTGGCGCCACGCCGGTGGTGATTTGGCGACGGTGCTGGCGTCGCGGTACGGCTGCCCGGGACTGGAGGCCACTGCGGTGTCGACCACGACGTCCCCGGCTCCCGCCCCGCAGCCGACGTCGACCTCCAAAACCGTTGCGCCCAAGCCGCAGCCGCCGACTCAGCCGCCGCCGCCGACGGTTACCTCCACCGCGCCGACCGTTCCGCTGCCCAAGCCACTCGGTGGCGATCAGCTGGTGCAGGCGCCCAGTAACTTGACCGGCATCTGCGACCACACAATTCAGCCGAAGATCGATGCGGCCCTGGCCGGTACCGAGAACATCGCCGATGTGCTGGGTGAGTTGGAGCCCAAGCTCTGGGCCATGGAGACGGTGTTGCCGATCCTGCAGGACACCACGATCGTCGCCGCCGGGCCGACGGTGCAGAACGTCAGCCTCACCGGCGCCGTCCCGGTCGGGATCGTCGGCGACGCGGGCAAGTGGGTCAAGGTTCCTTGATCTGCTCCCGGCGCCCGTAGAGGGTCGGAGCCGCTGCGCGTCGCGGAAAGATCTTCTGTCGAGTTCGTCGGTCGTGGCGGCCGCGTAGGCGCTATCGCGGGGGCGCGCGGGTTTTCGCCTCAATTGGTATGCCGGCCCCGTTCAAATACCGCCCAGCAAATTGCGTCCGAATTGGCTCGGTAGACGCGAAGCCCAGCTAACAAGGTGCTCCGAGCGTTGCTGCGGCACGTCTCAGACAACGCACCCACTTAGGGGATGTGTCGAAATTGGTGTTTGCTAGTTTTGCTGCTGGCGATAGCGTGTGGCCAAATTATGGGCTGTGAGCAGCGTTATTCAACTAACGTGCGTGTCATATCTCCTTCTGGAAGTAGCTAGGAGGATGAAGATTGTTATTGCTTTGAAACTTACTGACGGGTAGATTTTGCGACGCCCGCGGACTGAGATCACTGACACAATCGAGAGGTAAAGTAATGCAGCTAACGATGAGGCCGTATGTCACTGCGGGTGTCGCCCTGATGGGTGCCAGTGTCATCGCCGTCGCCCCGGTGGTGCCGAGCCAGCCTTTACATGCGCCGACGCTGCCCCAGGTGCATATGCCTGCGGTTCAGTTGACCGCCCTGGACAACCCGCTCGAGGTATTCGCCCCGATCGTCACCGCGGTCCAGCAATTGCTCGGCGACACCGCCAACGTCGCCGCAACCAGTATCAATCCGCTCCTCCGGCAAGTCGTGATGAATCAGCTGTACACCCTTCAGCAGGCGCAGCAGCTGATCGGCAACGTCGCCGGCGGGCTCGGCACCATCGGTGCCGCACTTCCCGGCACGCTGCAGGCGGTCGGCGCGCAGCTGGCCACCGGAAATGTCAACGGCGCCATCGACGCCTTCCAGAGCGGCATCATCTTGGGGGGGCTGCAGCTCATCACCGGCATTTCGCAGCCGATTCAGAACATCATGCAGCGGCCGCTTGCCGTCGCATCGGCGTTGGTTCCGGCACTGGTCACCACCGTTGGGTCCTTGGTCGTCTTCGCGGTGGGGTCGACGATCGGGATCGGCTGCAGTGACTGCGTCACCGTCAAGCCGATTGTTCAGCAGATGGTGAGCAGCATCCAGAGTGTGCTGCAGGCGGTTACGACGCTGAATCCCATCAACGTCATCAACGCCGTCCAGCACGGGATCGCGGATGTGACGATCGACGTCATCAAGCAGGTGGATCAGTTCGTGACCGACGCGGTGCCGTTCATCGCCAGCACGATTCAGGCTGCGCTGAACGTGAACCCGAACGCCCCGGGCGGGGTGACGGTCCCACCGGCCGCTGGCGCCACGACGGCCGCCGCGGTGAAGGTCAGTACCCTCGCCGCGGCCGCGCCGAAGGCGACCGATCCGGCGGCGGTGCCCGCGGTCACGCCCGCGGATTCTTCGGCGGCGGGCAAGCCGGCTGCCACGCCGGCCAGCGCAACGAAGGATGGCGCGTCGACGCCTGCCACCAAGCCCGATGTGGAGCCGACCTCGGGCACGTCGACTGGCACCGGTACGACCGGTACGACCGGTACGACCGGTACGACCGGTACGACCGGTACGACCGGTACGACTGGTACGACCGGTACGACTGGTACCGGTACGACCGGTACGACTGGCGCGACCGGCACCGGCACGACCGGCACCGGCACGACCGGCAGCGGTACGACTGGCGCCGGCGCGACTACCGGTTCAACCAAGTCCACGGACGGTTCAGCAGCTGGCACCAAGGGCTCGACCGGTGGGACGAAGACCGGCGACACCAAGTCCGGTGATACCAAGTCCGGTGACACCAAGTCGGGTGGCTCGAAGTCCGGCGATGCCGGTACTGCCGGAGGTGCTACGCACAGTGGGACCAAGTCCGGTGCGTCGAAGTCCGGCGACTCGGAGTCCGGTACTGCGGCGAAGCCGAAGGCTGTCAAGGCCGGTGGAAACGGTGAGGGCTCGTCCAGCCACGCTGCGAGCGGCGCCGGCGGTGGTCACGCCGAGTAATTGATCGAACTGTGGCCCTCTACCGGAAGGTGGAGGGCCACAGCCGTTTCGGCCGTTCGGACGCCCGGGCCGTCGACTGCTCTCGCAGCAGCCGGATGCCGTGCGAAGAGAAGGCGGCCACCGCGAAAACCAGGAGCAACCAGACTGGCGGATGGGCCAGCTCCCAGACGAAGAGTGCCGCGAATGCCGGTGCGCGTTGCGTTATCGCCAGCACGCCCGCAGCACAGGTCAGGGCCACCGCCGCCACATGCAGGTTGGTGTGGGCAAGGCTGTTGAGAGCAAGCGTGGCAACGGTTCCCGCGGCCGCGCCGGTCGCCAGGGCCGGGGTGATCAGGCCGCCGACCGCGCCCAACCGCAGATACAACGCGGTCAGGAGCGGTTTGAGCAGCAGGATGACGACCGCGGCGGCGAGGGTGAGATTGGAGCCGACGGCGACGACCAGGACGCTACGCCCATTGCCCGGAAGTTCGGGGCGGTAGATCGAGCAGATACCGGTGACCAGCCCGGCCAGTGCGACCCCGGGGATCAGCACCCACGAGGTCAGTTGCGGCTTGGGTCCGGCGAGCGACACGAGCCGGTTGAAGGTCAAGCCGACGACCACCGCCAACGGAGCGATGGCCACCGCCAGCATGGTGAACTGGTACGACAGTGCCGGATTGGGCCACACGAGATTGCGCTCGAAGTGGGTGACGGGGCGCGACACCGCGACTGCGAGGCTTGAGGTGAGGAGCGCTGTGCCGACAACCCTCGGGTGCCAGCTGCCCATCATGACGCGGGCGGCGAAGAAGGCCCCGCCCAGCGGCACGCTGTACACCGCGCCCAGGCCGGCACCCGCGGCGCAAGAGAGCAGAATCTCGCGGTCGCGGGCGGTCAGCGTACCCATGGTCGACGCGGTGAGCCGGCCGAGCCAGGTCGTGCCGTAACTACTGAGGACCGCGGCCAATTGACGTGGCGCCGTTTCCCGGCCGAGCGAGGCGCCCGATCCGACAGCCACGACCTGCAATGCCGCGTCGGCCGCCATGGGCAGATGCTGCATGGGCTTCTTCCCGGCGATGGTCGCCGACAGCGACGGGACGCCGCTGCGTCGGCGCAAGATCCACCAACCGAATCCGGCCAGCGCCCCGCCGACGGCCGGGGCCAGCGCGCGGCGGACCGGCGAGCTGGCACCGATGCCGTCGAGCAACAGGCCGTACGAATAGTGGTAGGCGAGGTGTTCGACAGCGTGCAGCAGCGAGACCGTCGTCGCTCCGGCGACGCCGGCGAGCAGGCCGGTAAGCAGCACCGCAGTGCCGAACTCCAGCGCACGTCGCGTCACAGGGTGAATGTATGTCAGCCTGGGGGACATGGAGACCCCACGGCTGCTGTTCGTCCATGCCCATCCGGATGACGAGACACTCACTACCGGAGCGACCATCGCGCACTACGCCTCCCGCGGCGCCGACGTACGGGTGCTCACCTGCACCTTGGGCGAAGAGGGTGAGGTCATCGGTTCCCGGTGGGCACAGTTGGCGGTCGACGGAGCTGACCAGCTGGGCGGCTACCGCATCGGTGAATTGACCTTGGCGCTAAGGGAATTGGGCGTCGACCAGCCGCGGTATCTGGGCGGGGCCGGGCGTTGGCGCGACTCCGGCATGGAAGGGAGCCCGGGGCGGCACCGCCAGCGATTCGCGGACGCCGACATGGACGAGGCGGTCGCGGAGCTGGTGGCCGTGCTGCGCGACTTCCGCCCACATGTCGTCGTCACCTACGACCCCAACGGCGGCTACGGGCACCCGGACCACGTCCAGGCCCACCGGGTGACGACGGCCGCGGTCGCCGCGTCGTCGGGTGACGGACACCCGGGCGAGCCCTGGCAGGTGCCGAAGTTCTACTGGACCGTGATGGACGGCGAGTCGATGGCCGAGGCCCTGGACTCGCTGAACGGGATCGAGCTGCCCGAGAGTTGGCTGCGGATTCCGGCCAGTGCCCTGCCGTTCGACCTCGGCCATCGCATCGACGCCGTCATCGACATGCCGGACAGCCTGCCGGCCAAGGTCGCCGCCATGCGCGCCCACCAAACGCAGGTGACGGTCGAGCCGACCGGCCGGGTCTTTGCGTTGTCCAACAACATCGCGCTGCCGATCACTGCCCGCGAGCACTACCTGTTGGTCGACGGCACGGCGGGCGAGCGCGACGACCGTGGGGTGGAAACTGACCTACTCAGCGGGATAAACCTGGCGTGACACCGGGATCGGGGGGAGTAGGGTAGCCGCCATGGACTCGGATCTGGACCCCAACTTGCAGCACCTGCAGGGCCTTGGCGACAACTATCAGTGGGTCGTCGGTTCTCTGGTCGGGCTGCTCGACAGCATCCCGACCTGACGTCTGCCCCGGTGCGCGCCGACTCCGGTCGCGCGCGCGCATGGATGCTCGGTGTGCTGGCGTTCGACGGCGCCCTGTCGGCCATCGCCGGTGCACTGTTCCTGCCGCTCTATCTCGGCCCCGTGCCGTTCCCGATCAGTGCCCTGATCAGTGGGCTGGTCAATGCCGCCCTGGTTTGGGCCTGCCTGCAATGGACGTCCCACCCTCGACTGGCCGCGCTCCCGATGTGGGTCTGGCTGTCCACCGTCGTGATACTGCTTCTCGGTGGCCCGGGCGATGACGTCGTGTTCGGCGGCACCGGAATCATGCAGGCCTCGCCCTTGATCTTCTTGCTGTTCGGTGCGACACCGCCGGGCGTGCTGCTGTGGTGCCACGCCCGCCGGCGGGCCGAACTGCCGGGCTGATGGCGCAGTCCGGTGTTCCGGCACAGCTTTCGTCCGGAGCCGTCAGCTTTCCTTGACTGTCAAGGAAAGCTGACGCTGCCCCGACCGGATATGTAACAAGAAGAGGAGCCGGTTCAGCCTTTGATTGCGTGGCTATCCGAACCGGTGTTCTGGCCCGCGCCCGTCCCGCTCGGCGTGGTCTTGGTGCCCTTGCCGCCCCGCACATTGTCGCCCTTGCCCGGCTTCGTCGTGCCGGTGCTTTCGGTTTGTTGACCTGCAGCGTCCTTGGTGTTCTTCACCTCGGTGGTCTTGTCATCGGCCTTCTTGCCCGGCGTCTTGACCGGCTTGGACGGCTTGACGCCGTCCTGCTGGGCGGTCGGTCCTTCGGTGTCGCCCGCGGTCGGAGCGCCGGCCTTCGGGCCTGAAGCCTTGGTGTCGCCGGCCGTCGGGCCTGAAGCCTTGGTGTCGCCGGCCGTCGGGCCTGAAGCCTTGGGATCGGAGGCTTGCGGGCCTGAAGCCTTGGGATCGGAGACCTTCGGGTCGGTGCCCTTGGGGTCGGTGCCGGCCGGGTCAGCGCCCTTGGTTTCCGTCGTCCGATCGGACTTGGTGTCGGTCTTGGGTTCGCCCGCCTGTGGGTCCGTCGGCTGCTGACCGGCTGCACCGCCCGCAGCCTGCGTCCCCTTCTCGGCGGCCTTGCCCTTGTCTTCGGCACCGGCGGGCGTCTCCGCCGGCTTTTCGGCCGGATCCTGGGTCTGCGTGGCGGTCGGCGTGAGCTTGACGGCGGCGTCGGTCTTGGTGGACGTCTTGGCCGGGTTGATCGCGGCGGCCAGGCTGGTCAGCGCGGTCTGCACCGACTTGGCGATCGATTCGAGGGTGGGCGTCGTGGCAGCCAGCGATCCGATGGGCGGCAGTGGCGGGATCGGCGGGATGAGCCAACCGAAGAAGTAGTTGAACTCCGCGATACCGAAGTTGATGACGTCGTTGACGGAGTAACGGACCGCGTTGCTGATGCCGTTGACCCACACGCCGAGGTTGAGTGGATCGTTCACGATCGGGACAACCGCTTGATAGAAGATGTTGTCCGAGACCGGCCGGATCAGCGTCCAGTAGAAGATGTCGGTCTGCGCGGCGATCGTGCCTGAGAACGGCACGAACCAGCCGGCCCAGTAGAGCAGGTCGGTCGCGTAGTTGACGCCCCAGTCGACCCATGCCTGAATGCCTTGGTAGGCGCCGGTCAACCAGTCGCTGGCTGCGTTCTGCGTGCCGACGACGGGCGCGGCGGCCGAGGGGGCCGCTGCCAGCGGGTTGGGGCCGACCTTGGGGACGACGCCCGCGGCCGGCAGCTTGGCCGCGGTCATATTGCTTGCCGCGGCAAGCAATTTCACCATGGCGTCGGTCAGGTGGGGCTGGACTGTGGTCGGGTGCGCCGAGACCGCGACGTCAGCGGGGACTATCTGAATCGGGGTCAGTGCGAGAGCAGTGGCGGTCGCCGCGGCCGCGCCCGCCATCAGATACGAACGGACAGAAACGGACACCATGGCTCCTCGAAATGATCGCGTCCCGACGCCACGAACTTACGCTGTCGTCACTAAGTTCTCCTAACAATCTGCGCGTCAGCTGTGTGTGTCGGGGCATGCGGCCCGCGCCGTGCGAACGTGCTGGCGCTACTGTGGCCGGTATGCCAGGCGCAGTGGTTTCAGAATGTGAGACGCGTGGATGATCGCCGACACCACCGGGGTTACACGGAAGTGGCTCTGAACCCCCCGAACGGCGCAGACCTGCCCATTCCCGTGGTCCCACCGCTCGCCGCGCCGTCTTCGTCCGCGTTACGCCGCGTGCTGCGCCGCGCGCGTGACGGTGTTGCGCTGAATGTGGACGAGGCCGCGATCGCGATGACGGCCCGCGGCGACGACCTTGTCGACCTCTGCGCCAGCGCCGCCCGAGTCCGTGACGCCGGGTTGGAAGCGGCGGGACGGCGCGGCGCCACCGGTCGGCTTCCGGTGTCGTTTTCACGCAAGGTGTTCATCCCCGTCACCCATCTGTGCCGCGACACCTGCCACTACTGCACGTTCGTGACCGTGCCCGGCAAGCTGCGCGCCCGCGGCATGGGCATGTACATGGAGCCCGACGAGATTCTCGACGTGGCCCGCCGCGGCGCCGAGTTGGGTTGCCAGGAGGCGCTTTTCACCCTCGGTGACCGCCCGGAGGACCGGTGGGACGAAGCCAAGCAGTGGCTCGACGAGCGTGGCTATGACTCCACCCTCGATTACGTGCGGGCCATGGCCATCCGTGTCCTCGAGGAAACCGGTCTGTTGCCGCACCTGAACCCGGGCGTCATGAGCTGGTCGGAACTGTCGCGGCTCAAGCCCGTGGCACCGTCGATGGGCATGATGCTGGAGACCACCTCACGGCGGTTGTTCGAGACCAAGGGCCTGGCGCACTACGGCAGCCCTGACAAGGACCCGGCGGTGCGGCTACGCACGCTCGACGATGCGGGCCGGCTGTCCATCCCGTTCACCACCGGCTTGTTGGTGGGCATCGGGGAGAATCTCACCGAGCGGGCCGAGACCATGCACGCGATCCGCAAGTCCCACAAGGAGTTCGGGCACGTGCAGGAAGTCATCGTGCAGAACTTCCGGGCCAAGGATCACACCGCCATGGCCGCGGCGCCCGATACCGGGATCGATGATTTCCTGGCCACCATCGCGGTGGCGCGCCTGGTGCTCGGACCCAAGATGCGGATCCAGGCGCCACCGAACCTGGTGTCCCGCGAAGAGTGCCTGGCGCTGATCGGCGCCGGCGTCGACGACTGGGGCGGCGTCTCACCGCTGACCCCCGACCACGTCAACCCGGAACGGCCCTGGCCGGCTCTCGACGACTTGGCTTCTGTGACTGCTGAAGCCGGCTATGACCTGGTGCAGCGGCTGACGGCGCAGCCGTCTTACGTGCAGGCCGGCGCGG
Source organism: Mycolicibacterium aubagnense (assembly GCF_010730955.1). Taxonomy (NCBI): domain Bacteria; kingdom Bacillati; phylum Actinomycetota; class Actinomycetes; order Mycobacteriales; family Mycobacteriaceae; genus Mycobacterium; species Mycolicibacterium aubagnense. Next base: position 4,584,649 of record NZ_AP022577.1, read on the forward strand.
CGTGGATCGACCCGCGCGTGCGCGGGCACGTGGATGCCCTGGCAGACCCGGAGACCGGGTGGGCGCGCGACGTCAACCCCGTTGGGTTGCCGTGGCAGGAGCCCGACGAGGCGTCAGAGTCGTTGGGCCGGACCGATCTGCACACCGCGATCGACACCGAAGGCCGGCTGACGCAGACGCGCAGCGACCTCGGCAGCGCGTTCGGTGACTGGGAGTCCATCCGCGAGAAGGTCTCCGAGCTGGCGGCCCGCGCCCCCGAACGCATCGACACCGACGTGCTTGCTGCCCTGCGCTCCGCGGAACGCAACCCGGGCGGCTGCACCGACGACGAGTACCTGGCCCTGGCCACCGCCGACGGTCCGGCGCTGGATGCGGTTGCCGCGCTGGCGGATTCGCTCCGGCGTGACGTCATGGGCGACGACGTCACCTTCGTGGTCAACCGGAACATCAACTTCACCAACATCTGCTACACCGGCTGCCGGTTCTGCGCGTTCGCGCAGCGCAAGGGTGACGCCGACGCCTACTCGCTTTCGGTCGACGAGGTCGCCGACCGGGCCTGGGAGGCGCACGTCGCCGGGGCCACCGAGGTCTGCATGCAAGGCGGTATCGACCCCGAGCTGCCTGTCACCGGGTACGCCGATCTGGTGCGCGCGGTGAAGAAGCGGGTGCCGTCGATGCACGTGCATGCCTTCTCGCCCATGGAGATCGCCAACGGCGTGACCCGCAGTGGCATGTCGGTGCGGGAATGGCTGACCGCGTTGCGTGAGGCCGGACTGGACACCATCCCGGGTACCGCGGCGGAGATTCTCGACGACGAGGTGCGCTGGGTGCTGACCAAGGGCAAGCTGCCCACCGCCGAGTGGATCAACGTGGTGACCACCGCGCACGAGGTGGGGCTGCGGTCGTCGTCGACCATGATGTACGGGCACGTCGATACCCCGAAGCACTGGGTGGGCCACTTGAACGTGCTGCGCGGAATCCAGGACCGCACAGGCGGTTTCACCGAGTTCGTGCCGCTGCCGTTCGTGCACCAGAGCTCGCCGCTGTATCTGGCCGGCGGGGCGCGCCCGGGACCGACGCACCGCGACAACCGCGCTGTGCACGCGCTCGCGCGGATCATGCTGCACGGCCGGATTCCCAGCATCCAGACCTCGTGGGTCAAGCTGGGCGTCGAGCGTACCCAGGTGATGCTGCAGGGCGGCGCCAACGATCTCGGTGGCACGCTGATGGAGGAGACCATCTCCCGCATGGCCGGTTCCGAGAACGGCTCGGCCAAGACCGTCGCGGAGCTGGTGGCCATCGCGGAAGGCATCGGCCGCCCGGCCCGCCAGCGCAGCACCGACTACTCACCACTGGCTGCCTGACTTCGCTCAGCTGGCACAAATGTCCCGCGACACGCCGCGGTTGGAGTGCATTTAGGTGTGCGTGCGGTGAGACTTGACGGGTGAACACCATCGGGGGCATCCCCGCGCACCCGTTTTTCGTCCACTTCGTCGTGGTCCTGGCCCCACTGACGGCGATCCTCGTGGTCCTCTGCGCGGTGTGGACTGCTGCTCGTGAGCGCTTGGTGTGGCTCACGCTGGCCCTGGCCGTCGTGCTGACGGTGCTGACCCCGTTGGCCACCGACGCCGGCGAGTGGCTGGAGCATCAGCAGCAGACCCGGACGCCGACCCTGCACGAACACACGGAACTCGGCGACACGGCGATCTACTTCGTGCTCGGTCTGCTGGTGGTGTCGCTGGCGCTGGCATTCCTGCACCGGTGGGGCGCGCGCCTCGGGGAACGTCGCGGCCTGGCGGGCGTCGTGGTGACGGTGCTGGCGGTGGTGATCGGGGTGGCCACGATCTACCAGATCGTGCGCATCGGCGACAGCGGCGCTCGCGCGGTGTGGGGTAGCGGCGGCTCGTAACCGGCGCACGTGCCCGCGGCGTACTACAGCTTCGCCGCCAACTCGGTGCCCTGCCGAATGGCCCGCTTGGCGTCCAACTCGGCCGCGACGGCGGCGCCGCCGATGACATGCGGGGTGATCCCGACGCGGCGCAAGCTGTCTTCTAGGTCGCGGACCGACTCCTGGCCCGCGCAGATGACCACGTTGTCGACCTCGAGGACACGCGCTCCGGAGCGGTCCGACCCGAAGCTGATGTGCAGCCCGGCGTCGTCGATCTTCTCGTAGTTCACCCCGGACAGCTGCTGCACGCCTTTGGCTTTGACCGACGCCCGGTGCACCCAGCCGCTGGTCTTGCCCAGACCCCGCCCTTGGGCGCCCTTGGTACGTTGCAGCAGGTAGACCTCGCGGGCCGGCGGCAGCGGGATCGGTGTGGTCAACCCACCGCGGGAGTCGCCGCCGTCGGCGATGCCCCACTCGGCCCGCCATTCCTTGAGGTTCTGCGGAGATCCGCGTCCGTCGTCTGCCGGCTCGGCCGGCGTCGTGAGGAACTCGCTGACGTCGAAACCGATTCCGCCGGCGCCGATCACAGCCACCCGCTTACCTACGGGCGCACCGGTGATCGCCTGGGCGTAGGACAGCACCATGGGGTGGTCGATACCCGGGATGTCCGGCAGGCGCGGTGTCACGCCGGTGGCCAGCACCACCTCGTCGTAGCCGGATAGCTCATCGGCCGAAGCCCGGGTGTTCAGTCGCACGTCGACCCGGCGTTTGGCCAGCATTGTGGTGTAGTACCGGAGGGTCTCGTTGAACTCCTCCTTGCCGGGAATCCTTCGGGCCAGGTCGAATTGGCCGCCGATGTGGTTGCCGGCCTCGAACAGTGTCACGTCGTGGTCGCGCTCTGCGGCGGTGACGGCGGCGGCCAGCCCGGCCGGTCCGGCACCGACCACCGCAATCCGCTTCGTCACCCGAGTCTTGCCCAGCACCAGAGTGGTCTCGTGCCCGGCCCGCGGATTCAGCAGGCACGACACGGTCTTGTGGACGAAGGCGTGGTCCAGACAGGCCTGGTTGCAGGCGATGCAGGTGTTGATCTCGTCGGCGGCGTCGTGCTGCGCCTTGCGCACCCAGTCCGGGTCGCTGAGCAGCGGCCGGGCCATCGAGATCAGTTGCACCGCACCGTCGGCCAGAATCTGTTCGGCGGACTGCGGCATGTTGATCCGGTTGGAGGCCACCACCGGAATGGTGACGTGTTGGGCCACCGCGTTGCTGATATCCGCGAACGCACTGTTGGGTACCGACGTGACGATGGTCGGCACCCGAGCCTCGTGCCAGCCGATGCCGGTGTTGATGATCGTCGCCCCGGCCGCTTCGATTTCCGTTGCCAGCGTCAGGATTTCCTCCCACGTCTGGCCGTCTTCGACGTAGTCGGCCATCGACAGCCGGTAGCAGATGATGAAGTCGCGGCCGACGGACTCGCGCGTGCGCCGGACAATCTCGACCGGGAACCGGCGGCGTTTCTCGGGCGTGCCACCCCACGCGTCGGTGCGCTTGTTGGTGCGCGGCGCCAGGAACTGGTTGAGCAGATAGCCTTCGCTGCCCATGATCTCGACGCCGTCGTACCCGGCTTCGCGAGCCAATAGCGCGCACTTCACGAAGTCGTTGATGGTGCCTTCGACGTCACGTAGCGCCCGCGGCCGAAATGGGTTGATGGGGGCCTTGATCGACGATGCGCTGACCGAAAGCGGGTGGTAGGCATAGCGTCCCGCATGCAGCACCTGTAGCAGGATCTTGCCGCCCTCGGAATGTACTGCGGTGGTGACCTTTTGGTGGCGGCGCGCGTCACTCGACGACAGCATCTCGGCCGCGAACGGCAGCAGCCACCCGGTGCGGTTGGGCGCGTAGCCGCCGGTGATGATCAGCCCGACGCGGCCGCGGGCCCGCTCGGCGAAGTACTCGGCCAGCTTGCCGGTGTCGCGGGCCCGGTCTTCGAGGCCGGTGTGCATCGAGCCCATGATCACCCGGTTGCGCAGTGTGGTGAAGCCAAGGTTCAACGGGGACAACAGGTTCGGATAGGGCGTTGAATGCGGTACAGTCATCGGTTTCCTCTCAATGCCAGCAGAACTTCGTCCAACCAGTCCACCGATCCCTGCTCGGCGCGGATACCGCCGCGCAGCACCAGGTATTGGTGCAGCGCGCTGCCGGTGAGCGTGGATGGATCGGGGAACTGACGTTTCTCGTAGCCGAAGTAGGTGTCGAGCAGGGCGGCGCGTTCAGCGCGCAGTGCGTGAATCTGCGCGTGCAGGGCGTCGGTGCTCTCCGTGGATCCGTACGCCGCCCCGCGTAGCTTCACCGCGAGTTCGCGAGTGCGTGCGTCGGTGACGGAACTGCCGCGGCCGGTGAGCGGTTCGGCGATCCAGCGCTCGAGTTCGGCCCGGCCGGTGTCCGTCACCGAGTAGACCTTTTTGTCCGGCCGCCCGTGCTGCGAGACGACTTCGACGGTGACCCAGCGGTCGGCGTCCATGGCCCGCAGCGTCTTGTAAATCTGCTGGTGGGTGGCGGCCCAGAAATAGCCGATCGACCGGTCGAACCGGTTCGCCAATTCATAACCAGAACCGGCTTGTTCGCAGAGCGCCACCAGGATCGCGTGGGGGAGGGCCACGGCATGAGCCTAGGTGCTACCGGCGGTCCTATGCAACAAATTGCAAAGCGAAAATGACACGCGTAAAAAGCTGCGGGTAGGAGCTAGTCGGACGGTATGTGCAACGTCTAGTATCAGTAACCACGCGCCACCCTCCCCGGGCGGCGCGTAAAGTTAGGTAACACTGAGCCAGACGCTTCGGTACGGGCGCACCATACTGACGTCTGCTCGTTGATTCCTGACGAGCCAGCAGCCCACTGGAACAGGAGAACTACCGGTGACGTACGTCATTGCCGAACCCTGCGTCGACGTCAAAGACAAGGCATGTATCGAAGAATGCCCGGTCGATTGCATCTACGAGGGTGCACGCATGCTGTACATCCACCCCGATGAGTGCGTGGACTGCGGCGCTTGTGAGCCCGTCTGCCCCGTCGAGGCCATCTACTACGAGGACGACGTCCCCGACCAGTGGAGCGGATACACCCAGAGCAACGCCGACTTCTTCGCCGAGCTCGGCTCGCCGGGTGGTGCGTCGAAGGTCGGCCAGACCGACAACGACCCGCAGGCGGTCAAGGATCTCGCGCCGCAGGGCGAGTGACCCTGTCCGCTAGAGCGAAAGTCTCGGCTGCGCTGCCGGTGTTCCCGTGGGACACGCTGGCCGACGCAACCGCGACCGCACGTGCCCATCCGGACGGCATCGTCGATCTGTCCGTCGGCACGCCCGTTGACGCGGTGGCCGATGTCATCAGGGAGGCGCTGGCCGCTGCCAGTGCCTCACCCGGTTACCCGACGACGGCCGGCACGCCGGCCCTGCGCGCGTCGGCGGTGGCTGCCCTGCAGCGTCGCTACGGCATCACCGGCGTGCCGGAGCAGGCAGTACTGCCTGTCATCGGCACCAAAGAGGTGATCGCCTGGCTGCCGACCCTGCTCGGGTTGGGGGCCGCCGACACCGTCGTGGTGCCCGAGCTGGCCTATCCGACGTACGACGTCGGCGCGCGGCTGGCCGGTGCCCAGGTGCTGCGGGCTGATTCGCTGACTCAGATCGGGCCGCAGACGCCCGCCCTGATCTACCTCAACTCGCCCAGTAACCCGACCGGCAAGGTGCTGGGGGTCGACCACCTGCGCAAGGTCGTCGGCTGGGCCCGTGAGCGCGGTGTCATCATCGCGTCAGACGAGTGCTACCTCGGTCTGTCGTGGGACGCCCAGCCGCTGTCGGTCCTGCATCCCGACGTCTGCGACGGTGACCACACCGGTCTGCTCGCCGTGCACTCACTGTCCAAGACGTCGTCCCTGGCGGGCTACCGGGCCGGTTTCGTCGCCGGTGACCCGGCGCTGGTCGCCGAACTCCTCGCGGTCCGCAAGCACGCCGGCATGATCGTCCCGACACCCGTGCAGTCCGCGATGGTCGCCGCCCTCGACGACGACGAACACGAACGCGTCCAGCGGGACCGCTACGCCACGCGTCGCGACGCACTGCTGGCCGCGGTCCGCGGTGCCGGCTTCACCGTCGAACACTCCGAAGCCGGCCTGTACCTGTGGGCCACCCGTGGTGAGTCCGGGCGCGCGACCGTCGCCTGGCTGGCCGAGCGCGGCATCCTCGTCGCCCCCGGCGAGTTCTACGGCCCGGCCGGTGAGCAGTTCGTGCGCATCGCACTGACCGCGACCGACGAGCGCATCGCCGCCGCGGTTTCCCGGCTGGCCTAGTTTCCGCGAACGCGAAGTCCCCCAGCCGCTGGTGGGTGGCGACCCTGGTCCTGGTGGAAATCATCGCTTTCTTTTACGTGTCTTGCCTGTCCATGATGGGCACATGACCCAGCTGAGCCGGGAAGAGGACGACCTCCTGACCGAGGTGGTGGCCCAGGTCCGGTGCTGGCTCGACGACGCCGCGCGCCTGCCCGTTGCCCCGGCCGGTCGTCGATTGGCTGATGTGCTTCGCGATCCGCATGGCCTGGAATTCACCGTCGGATTCGTCGACCGCGTGATCCGGCCCGAAGACCATCGGGTCGCGGCTGCCAACCTGCGCGCCCTCGCGCGTAACGCCCCTGGCTTCCTGCCGACGCATGAACGGCTGTTGATCAAGCTCGGGGCTCTGGTGTCGGTGATCGCGCCCGGCCTGGTCATCCCAGTCGCCCGGAATATGTTGCGCCGCATGGTCGGTCACCTCCTTGTCGACGCGACCGACGCCCGTCTCGGACGATCCATCGCCCGGATTCGCAAGCGCGGCGTGGGGCTCAACATCAATTTGCTCGGTGAGGCGGTGCTGGGGCGGGCCGAGGCGGCCAGACGGCTGAAAGGCACCGAACGGCTACTTGCCCGTCCCGACGTCGACTACGTGTCGATCAAGGTCTCGGCCACGGTGCCGCCGCACTCGCCGTGGGCGTTCGACGAGGCCGTCGATCACATCACGCAGAACCTGCTGCCGTTGTTCACCCAGGCGGCGACCGCACCGACGAAGAAGTTCATCAACCTCGACATGGAGGAGTACCGAGACCTGGAGCTGACGATCGCGGTGTTCACCCAGCTGCTGGACCGGCCCGAACTGCTCGACCTCGAAGCCGGGATCGTGTTGCAGGCTTATCTGCCCGATGCGCTCCGCGCGATGATGCGACTGCAGGACTGGGCTCATGCGCGCCGCGAGCGGGGCGGTGCGGGCATCAAGGTTCGGCTGGTCAAAGGCGCCAACCTACCGATGGAACACGTGGAGGCGTCGCTGCACGGCTGGCCACTGGCGACCTTCTCGACCAAACAGGACACGGACACGAATTACAAGCGGGTGCTGGATTATGCACTGCGGCCCGGCCACACCGCGAATGTCCGTGTCGGTGTCGCCGGGCACAACCTCTTCGATATCGCCTATGCGTGGACGCTCGCCGGGCGTCGCGGCGTCCGGGATCACGTGGAGTTCGAGATGCTGCTGGGCATGGCCGAGGCACAGGCCGAAGCCGTCCGGCGCACCGTCGGCGGTCTGCTGCTGTACGTACCGGTGGTGCACCCCAAGGACTTTGACGTGGCCATCGCCTACCTCGTGCGCCGGTTGGAGGAAGGTGCCAGCCAGGACAACTTCATGTCCGCGGTGTTCGAGTTGCACGACGACCAGGCACTCTTCGAGCGGGAGAAGGACCGATTCGTGGCCGCACTGGCCGAAGTCGACGACAGTGGGGCGAGCGAAGCGACGGGGGGAGCCGGCGTTCCGGAGCCGAATCGCCGACAGGACAGGCGAACTGATGACCCTCGAGCGGCGATGAGCCCGGCCGGTGGGTTCACGAATATCGCCGACACGGATCCGGCACTGCCCGGCAATCGACAGTGGGGACGAGCGATCACCGACCGGATCGCCGCGTCGTCGGCAGGTGTGGAGCTGGTCGCCGAGCACACCGTGCGGAGCGCCGCCGCGCTGGACGGGATCATCACCGACGGCGTGGCCGCGGGCGCGAAGTGGGCGGCGTCAACCGGTGCCGAACGTGCGGCAGTCCTTCGGCGTGCGGCCGCAACGCTGCAGGCAGCGCGGGCGGTATTGCTGGAGGTGATGGCATCCGAGTGCGGCAAGACGCTGGATCAGGGCGATCCAGAGGTCTCTGAGGCCATTGATTTCGCGAATTACTATGCGGCACAGGCGGAAAGTCTCGGTGCCGTCGACGGCGCCGTCGCGGTGCCGGCTGGACTGACGGTGGTGACGCCACCATGGAACTTCCCGGTGGCGATCCCCGCCGGATCGGTGCTGGCCGCACTGGCCGCGGGCAGCCCGGTCCTCGTCAAACCTGCCACGCAGGCCAGGCGGTGTGGATCCGTTATGGTGCAGGCGCTTTGGGACGCCGGGGTGCCGCGCGATGTGCTGCAGTTGGTACACCTCGATGAGGGCGAGCTCGGCACCCAATTGGTATCCGACCCGCGAGTTGCCCGGCTGATCCTCACCGGCGCCTTTGACACCGCGGAATTGTTTCGCAGCTTCCGGCCCGACCTGCCGCTGCTGGCAGAGACCAGCGGCAAGAACTCCATCATCATCACGCCGCATGCCGACCTCGATCTCGCGGTGAAAGACCTGGTGTACTCGGCCTTCGGACATGCCGGGCAGAAGTGTTCGGCAGCGTCGCTCGGCATTGTGGTGGGCTCCGTCGCCCGGTCCGCGCGGTTCCGTGACCAGCTCGTCGATGCCGTCACCTCACTGAAGGTCGGCCACCCGACCGATCCGACCGTGCAGATGGGGCCCATCATCGAACCCGCGCACGGCAAATTGTTGCGTGCACTCACGCAACTGGCGCCCGGGGAGCAGTGGCTGGTGGCACCCCGCCAACTCGATGACACCGGACGGCTCTGGTCCCCGGGGGTGAAGACCGGAGTTCGGCGCGGCTCGGAGTTCCACCTCACCGAATACTTCGGCCCGGTACTGGGTCTCCTTGCCGCCGATGACCTCGATGAGGCGATCGCCATCCAGAACCAGGTCGACTACGGACTGACGGCCGGCCTGCACAGCCTGGACCGCACCGAGATCGAAAGATGGATCGACCGCGTCCAGGCGGGCAACGCCTACGTGAACCGCTCGACCGTCGGGGCGATCGTGCGGCGTCAGCCCTTCGGCGGGTGGAAGAAGTCGGCGGTTGGTGCCGGCGCGAAGGCCGGGGGCCCGAATTACCTGATCGGGCTGAGTGATTGGCGTTCCGTGCCGGCGACCGAAACGGCCTCGGTGTCACCATCGGTACGCGCGATCCTCGACGCCGCGCGGAATTTCGCGCTGGGACCCGAAGAATTGGATTTCCTCGAGCGGTCGTTCGGATCCGACGCACACGCCTGGGCGACGGAGTTCGGCGTAGCGCGCGATGTGTCTGCGCTGATGGCAGAGAAGAACGTCTTCCGGTACCTACCGGTCCGGGTGACGGTGCGCGCCGAGAATGCTGGTCTGGCAGTCGTGCTGCGGGTGGTCGGGGCGGCTGTCCTGGCCGGTTCCCGCGTGACCGTCTCCACTCGCGAACCGCTCGACGCGGCGATCGTCGACCTGCTGGAAACCGCCGGTGTCGCCTGCCGGGTCGAAGATTCGGTAGCGTGGCGGAACACTCTGCGCGACAAGGCACCTGGACGGGTTCGCCTGCTCGGCGGCAGCCGGGAACAGTTCGGCCGCGACAGTTCCGGCAACGTCGGTATTGCGCTCTACGCGGGGCCGGTTGTCGAAGCCGGGCGGATCGAGCTGCTGACGTTCTTGCGCGAGCAGGCGATCGCGGTGACCGCGCACCGATTCGGTTCTCCGACGCCGTTGTCCGAGAACTTGTTTCGATGAAGCGGTCTCGTCAGAGCGCGTACGCCAGCTTGAACTTGTCGAGCAGATACGGTCCCGATACCACCGGCTCATACCGTGGCGGATTGTCGCCTGTCGTGCACGTGGGGATGCACTCGATCACGGCATCGAAGTTGGGCTGATGAAAGAACGGGAGGCTGTACCGCTCCCCACCGGTGCCGGTGCTCACCACGCGGTGGACTGTGCTGACCCAGCGGTCGTTGGTCCACCGGGCCAACAGATCACCGATATTGATGACGAACGCTCCGGGGACCACGGGCACGTCGAGCCACTCGCCGCCCTCGCCCCGAACCTGCAGCCCGCCTTGAGATTCATCCTGCAACAGGATCGTCAGATTGCCCCAGTCGCTGTGCTCACTCAGCCGGACTTCGCCGGCGGGCCGGTCGTCGGCGGGGTAGTAGTTGGCCATCAGATTGGAGTGGTGCCGGTCGATCGACGCGTCGAACCAGTCCTCGCGCAGGCCGAGTGCGAGTGCGAACAGCCGGGATAATTCAGTGGCCAGCAACTCCATTTCGGCGTAATAGCGCTCGTATGCCTTGCGGAAACCCGGCAGTTCGGGCCACATCTCGGCGATGGGCACTCGCTCGTCGGTCCAGCCGGCACCGCCGAGGCCTTCCGGGTTGCCCAGCGGGAAGTGGACGAACTTCTCAACGCGGTCCGGCGCTTGGTGCTCGGCTTGGACGTCGGCGCCGGCATTGGTGGCGGCGAGCTTGCCGGCGCTGCTGAATCCGCGGGCCAGCGGGTCGCAGGGTTGCGCCCTGACGCGGTCCTTCTCGGCCTGCGGCAGCGCGAAGAACTCGCGCAGGGCGTGCTTGATGTCGTTGACGGCCTTGTAGGGCACGCCGTGGCCGACAAGGAGCAGGAAACCACTGGTCTCGCAGCACCGGCCGATCGCGTCGGCCACCGCTTGGCGCCGGCTGAGGTTGCCGCTGCGCGCGCTGCTGATGTCTATCACTGGGACGAAGCCGTCCTGCCGGACGACGCGGTCGACTATCACTTCTGGTTGGCTCATGCGCTCGACGCTAGAACCTCAACTTAGGTTTAGATCAAGCGGGAAAATTCTTCTTGCGCAAGGGCGCCGACCGCGGGTCGGTGAATCACTGGCTCTGGTGCACGGTGGTGTCGACGTGCGGCGCCTGGGCGTGTGGCTGCATATCCTGGATCCACTGCAGCTGATCGATGCCGTGGTTGTTGTGGGACGCCACAACGGTTTCCGGTAGCGCGGTCTGGGTGCCGTCGGTGAACGACCACACGATCGGAGACACCAGGACTCCGACAGTCAGTGCGCCTGCGAAAACGTAACGACCCACCGTCTGCTGTGCAAACCCGCTGATCGCCTTCATATCGCTGCCTCCTGCTTGGGTGTTATGCCCAGATCAACAGGCGGCCGCAACGGCATCATCCCAGGTGGCGCGATGTTTACCCGAGTTGGCAGGATTCCATTACCGAGCCGTGTGCAACCGCAGTAACGTCCACGCCGCCAGCGATTGTGCGTCGGTGATGTCGCCGCCGCGGATCATGTCCTCGATCTGCCCGGCGGTGAACCACTCGCTGTGCATGTCCTGTTCTTCATGCTCGCGCTCGTGTTCGCCTTCGGTGATGCCGGTGGCGAGGTAGGCCCAACCGCGTTGACTGCACATCCCCGGCGCGACATCGAGCTGTCCCAACACTTCCCACGTGCCGGCTCGCAGCCCGGTCTCCTCGCGAAGTTCCTGCGCGGCCAGATCGGCGGGCGCGGGCTCGTCGCCGTCCAACGTGCCCGGTGCGGTGCCCTGGACAAACTCCCAGCGCCGCAACCCAATTGGATAACGGAACTGCTCCACCATCCGGTACCGGTCGCCGTCGCGGGCGATCACCAGTGCATACGTCGGTTTGTCCACCACCCCGTAGATGCCAGTGGTGCCGTCGGGGCGGCGGATGTCGTCTTCGCGCACCGACATCCAGTTGTTGCGGTACACCTCACGACTGGCCAGTCTCTCGATCGGGTCCACCCGCTCAGAGTAGCCTCACGCACATGCTGCTGACCTCCCTCAACCCCGCCGTGGTGGCTGCCGGGCACGACCTCGAAGACGCGGTGCGCATCGACAGCGCGGTGTTGTCCCGCAGCGATCTGGTCGGAGCCGCGACCTCGGTTGCCGAGCGGGTCGCGGGTGCGTCGCTGGTGGCGGTGCTGGCCCGCCCGACCGCCACCACGGTGCTGGCGATCGCGGGTTGCCTGATCGCGGGGGTGCCCGTGGTTCCGGTGCCGGCCGATGTTGGTACCGCAGAACGCCGGCACATGATCACCGATTCCGGTGCGCAGGCATGGCTGGGGGAGGCGCCTGACGAAACCGAAGGACTGCCGGTTATTCCGGTCCGGCTGCACGCCCGGTCCTGGCACCGGTACGCCGAACCGTCGCCCGACTCGACCGCGCTGATCATGTACACCTCAGGCACCACCGGGCTGCCCAAAGGCGTGGTGATCAGCCGTCGCGCCATCGCCGCCGACATCGACGCGTTGGCCAAGGCCTGGGCCTGGACCCCGACTGACACTCTGGTGCACGGCCTGCCGCTGTTCCACGTGCACGGGCTGATCCTCGGGCTGCTGGGCTCGCTGCGGATCGGAAATCGCTTCGTGCACACCGGGAAGCCCACACCGGCCGCTTATGCCGCGGCGGGTGGCTCGCTGTACTTCGGGGTCCCGACCGTCTGGTCCAGGGTGGTGGCCGACGCCGCGGCCGCCGAGGCGCTTCGGGGAGCGCGGCTGCTGGTGTCGGGCAGTGCGGCACTGCCGGTGCCGGTATTCGACGATCTCGCGCGGCTCACCGGGCACGCGCCGCTGGAGCGCTACGGCAGCACCGAATCGCTGATCACCCTGTCCACCCGGATCGACGGCGAACGCCGGCCCGGCTGGGTGGGGTTGCCGCTGGACGGGGTGCAGACGCGGTTGGTCGCCGAGGATGGGTCTGCGGTGCCCCATGACGGGGAAACCATTGGTCGCCTTGAAGTTTCGGCGCCGACGATCTTCAGTGGCTACCTGAACCGGCCCGAGGCGACGGCCGAGGTGCTGGGCGACGACGGTTGGTACCGCACCGGCGACGTCGCCGTCATCGACGGCAGTGGCATGCACCGCATCGTCGGCCGCGAGTCGGTGGACCTCATCAAATCCGGTGGTTTCCGGATCGGAGCCGGGGAGATCGAGACCGTCCTGCTGGGCCACCCAGGGGTGACCGAAGCCGCGGTGGTCGGCGTACCCGACGATGACCTGGGGCAGCGGATCGTTGCGTTCGTGGTCGGTTCGGCGTCGTCGCAGGAGCTCATCGACTTTGTGGCGGGGCAGCTTTCGGTGCACAAACGGCCGCGCGAGGTGCGCTTGGTCGACGGCTTGCCCCGCAATGCCATGGGCAAGGTGCAGAAGAAGCTCCTCGTCTAACTCCCGCGAGTGTGCGTGTCTGCGTGCGACACACCGTGTTCAGCGCGCAGTTCGCGCACGTTCGAGGGCGGTGAGCGTGCGGGAATGCCGCACGTCTCCACGGCCTTATAGATGCCATGCGACTCACAGACGAAGCCCGCGCCCTGATCGGGGACGGGGCCAACGCGACGCTGGTGACTTTGAATGCCGATGGCAGCCCGCAGGTTTCCGTGGTGTGGGTGGAATTGCAAGGCGACGAACTGGTCAGCGCGCACCTGGCCGACTACAAGAAACTACGCAACATGCGCCGCGACCCGAGGGTTGCGGTCACCATCATCGGCGCCGACCGGGGTGAAGCTTCGGTGAATCCCTACCTCGCCATCAGCGGGACGGCCCGGATCGTCGAGGGCGGCGCACCCGAAGTGCTGACCCGGCTGACCAACGTGATGGCGCCGGAGTTCAAGGGCAAGTTCCCGCCGCCGGGCGCAGCGCCGGGCTACCTGACCCGCATCGCCATCGACAAGGTGACCGGCGTCGGCGTCTAGCTATCTGCCGCTCAGCGGTGCCCGACGTAAATAGCATCCGCTGCCGCTGTGGGGACTCCGAGTTCGGCCGCAACCGCATCGATCGCGCGACTGGCAACGGCAGCGTCCACGTGCCCGTCTGAGGTGTAGTACGGCTGGATGTAGCGCTCGTAGTAGCACTGCACCTCGTCGTGTGTCATCCGATTCAGAAACGATGCGACGTACCTGACCGCCAGATCGGGTTGCTCAGCCAAGAGTTTCAGCGCCCGCCGGTTGGCTCGCACCAGCGCCTGCACAGCCGGGCTGTCAATCGGGTTATGGGCCGGGTCAACGGCGATTCCCACGGTCGGAATCTGAAAGTGATCACCAACCCAGGCCAGTACGTGGAAGCCTTCCTCCTCGGCGACTTGTTCCGGCCCGATGGTGCTTCCGACGTAGGCCGCGTCGATCGAACCGTCGCGAAGCTGCCGCAGGTCCATCTGATAGTCGCCGGGATGCCGAGCCACGCAGTGCAGGTCGCGGTCCGGATCCAGATCGTGTTTGCGCAGGACGATGCGCGCGAAGCAACCCGGCGGGTTATCTGGTGCGTGTACTGCCAGACGCCGACCGCGCAGGTCGGTCATCGATGTGACGTCGGGGCCGCCGAGGAACCAGAACAGCGGACGATCGGTGTTGGCACTGAGCACGGCCCATTGGAAGCCGTCTGTCAGCCGCGACAACACTGCCCGGCCGAGCCCGATGGTCGCACAGGTACGCACCCGCGCTATGTCCCAACGAGTGCCGTCCCGCATCGCGACGTGAACGCCCTCGTCTTCGAAGAAGCCCTCCTGATCTGCCACATAGGCGACCAGCTCCTCGTGGATACCGCGCCCGACGTAGGCCAGGTCGATCGTGTCCATGACTCGGGGTCCTTTCCCGATCGTGATGAGAGCTGTTGTAGTGCAGTCGCATTCAGTCCATCGTCAAGCCGCCGTCGAGCGGGAGATAGTGCCCTGTGGTGAAACCCGAATCCTCACCGGCCAAGAACGCCAAGGTGTTGGCGACTTCGTCGGGCGTGACCAGTCGTCCCATCGGCGCAGCGGCACCGAGTGCGGTCAGTTGCGCCGCCGTCAGTTTCTCGCTCATCGAACTTCCCTGCACGGTTGCCGGGGCGACCAGGTTGGCGGTGATGCCGTGCGGCGCCAGTTCGAGCGCCAGGTAGCGGACAAACTGATTCATGGCCGCCTTGGCCACGCCGAGGTTGATCATGCCGTTGCGCGGGTGCCGTGACGGCGCGGCGGTGAGGTAGAGCAACCGGCCATAGCCGCGGGACGTCATCCCTGGCACAGCGGCTTTGGTGAGCAGGAACGCGGCGTGTAGCTCGCGGTCCAGCTTGCCGCCGAGTTGCTCCCAGGTCAGGTCGGCGAACGACGTGATGTCGTAAGGAATGAGCGCGTTGTGGACCAGCACATCGACCGGACCCCAGAGCCGCTCAGCAGCGGCGAACATTGCCGCGACGTCGTCGGCCACGGTCACGTCCGCCCTGACCGAGATCGCCTCACCCCCGGCCGCGGCAATGGCCGCGACCACTTCGTCGGCCTCCTGGGCGCTGGCACGGTAGTTGACGACCACGCGAAACCCGCGGTCGGCCAGGACCCGTGCGGTCGCCGCACCGATTCCTCGGCTGGCTCCGGTGATCACCGCGACTCGTGACATCAGGGTCGGCCTCCGGTTGACGGGAAGAACTCTGTGGCGCGGTACTCGTACATGCGAAGATCGGGCGACGCCTTGGCCCCAGTGAAACACGCTGGCTGCACGGCAGATTCGCCCCTGGTCCGTCACGATCGTACGACGGGATGCGGCTGCGGTATAGATGTCGCGCACGATTTCCCCCACGACCACGCGCTGATCCGTCGCTGTCAGGCGATTGTGAAAGCTGCGACTTGTCATGTTTCCGGGGTAGCCATGCGGGTCGCAAGCGCGCGAAGATGCTGATGCGACGGCGCACCGGCTCCGCAGAAGGTGCCGAGGTTACGCAAGGAGGCGCAGGTGGCCACGCTTGTCTCGGTCAACGTCGGGATGCCCAAACACGTGCCATGGAAGAACAGCACCATCTTGACCGGTATCTGGAAGATGCCGGTGGCTGGTCCAGTCATGGTGCGGCGGCTCAACATCGACGGCGACGGTCAAGGCGATCGAACAGGTCATGGCGGCGAACAGCGCGCGGTCATGGTCTACCAGACGGAGTCCTACCGCTTTTGGCGTGAATACCTGGACAGAGACGATCTCTCGCCCGGAGACTTCGGCGAGAACTTCACGGTCAGTGGACTCGCCGACGACGAGGTCTGTATAGGCGATCACTACCGCATCGGAGATGCCGAGTTCGAGGTCACCCAGCCCCGCGTCACCTGCTTTCGTCTCGGTATTCGGCTCAATGAGCCGCAGATGCCCAAACTGCTTGTCTCCCAGCGCCGCCCAGGATTCTACTTCCGTGTCATCAAGGAAGGGCAGGTGCGGGCGGGCGACGACGTGGTCAGGACTCGGCGCGGACTACATGAGCTCAGCGTCAGTGATGTCGATGCTCTGCTCTACCTGCCGGATCGCAATGTCGGACAACTTCGCGAGATCGTCGAAGTTCCGGCGTTGAGCGCCGGTTGGCGGCAGTCGTTTCGCGACATGCTTGCGGCGCACGACGCCTCAGGGGTCCTTACCGGACCGCCTGTCGGGACCGAACCGGGGTGGAACGGATTTCGTGCGTTGCAAGTGACTGCCGTGCACCCCGAAACCTCGGCAGTGGTGTCCGTTTGGCTGCAAGCGCAAGACCGCAGCCCGTTGCCAAGGCCGCTTGCGGGCCAGTACCTCACGATCAGGGTTCCGCAGGCCGGTGAACCAGCACCGGTGCGGAGTTACTCGATATCGGGCAGCCCCGCCCGCAGTGGCTACCGCATCAGCGTGAAGCGCGAAGAACGGGGGATGGTCAGCAGCTGGTTGCACGCCCACGCGGCCCCGGAGCTTGTGCTCGAGGTCGCTGCCCCGCGCGGCGATTTCTGTCTCGCCGACGAGACCTCACCGCTGGTCTTGATCTCCGCGGGCATAGGCGTAACTCCGGTTCTGGCCATGCTCCATTGGCTGTCGGCAACGGGCAGCGGCCGGGAAATCTGGTGGCTGCACACCACTCGCAATCGTGAAACACATTCTTTCGCAGCCGAAATCGACGCGCTGATTGCGACGCTGCCCAACGCGCGTCAACAGACCATTTACACGCAGACTCAAGGACGATTGAACCGGGCGACGTTGGTTGCGCTCGGCCTGCCGAACACCGCAGCAGCATACCTTTGCGGGCCAACCGATTTCATGGCGGACGTTCGAGATGGCCTCCTGGCCGCCGGCTTGGACCCGGCGCGGGTGCACACGGAGACGTTCGGCGCCTTACCCTCGATACACCCCGGCGTGGTCGACGACGCGGCCCGCAAAGCTCCGCATCCGCCGCCGGGCCCGATGGGTACCGGGCCTGCCGTGGTCTTCTCCCGCAGCGGGCTCACGGTGCGGTGGTCGCCGGACTACGACAACCTTCTCGACCTGGCTGACGCGTGCGATGTCCCGACCCGCTTCGCTTGCCGAAGCGGTGTGTGCCATCTGTGCGAGACCGAAATCATTTCTGGCACCACTACATACATCCGGGAACCGCTCGAACCGCCCCGAGTGGGAGCGGTCTTGATCTGCTCGGCCGCCCCGGAAAGCGATGTGGTGCTTGATATCTGATCAGTTGGCGTGCAGCGCCTCGTTCAGGGTGATGCCGGTGCCGTCGCGCTTGACGACCTCGACCGCGCCGCTGACCGAGTTCCGGCGGAACAGCAGGTTGTTCGAGCCGGACAGCTCCTTGGCCTTGACGGTCTGACCGTCGGCGGTGGTCACCTTGGTGCCGCCCGTGACGTACAGACCGGCCTCGACGACGCAGTCGTCGCCAAGCGAGATGCCGAGGCCGGCGTTGGCGCCCAGCAGGCAGCGCTTGCCCACAGAGATGACTTCCTTGCCGCCGCCGGACAGCGTGCCCATGATCGAAGCGCCGCCACCGACGTCGGAACCGTCATCGACGACGACGCCCGCGGAGATGCGTCCCTCGACCATGGACGTGCCGAGGGTGCCGGCGTTGAAGTTGACGAAGCCCTCGTGCATGACGGTGGTGCCCGACGCGAGGTGTGCACCCAGGCGGACGCGGTCGGCGTCGGCGATGCGCACGCCGGTGGGCAGGACGTAGTCGACCATCCGGGGGAACTTGTCGACGCCGAACACGGTGACCGTGCCGCGACGGCGAAGCTTGGCGCGGACGGTCTCGAAGCCCTCGACCGCACAGGGACCGAAGTTGGTCCACACCACGTTGGTCAGCAGGCCGAAGATGCCGTCCATGTTGGCGCCGTGCGGTGCGACGAGACGGTGTGACAGCAGGTGCAGGCGCAGGTAGGCGTCGTGCGCGTCGGCGGGCTTGTCGTCCAGCGAGGCGATGGTGGTCCGCACGATCTCGGTGCGCACGCCGCGGTCCTCATCGGTGCCGACGAGGGCTTCCAGCTCGGCGGGGACCGGGCCGGCCGCGGCGTCAGCCGAGAGCGCGGGCGCGGGGAACCAGGTATCCAGGACCGTTCCGTCGGCGGTGATGGTGGCGATGCCGATGCCAGATGCACCAGAAGAAGAAGTCACGTTGGCCAAGGTTACTGGAGGGCCGCCCGGATCAGGACCTCAGCTGCGGCCCGCGCGCGCAGGGCTACGGTGGGATCCCGATCCATTCGGGCGCTGAGCCCCGAGCCGTCATAGATCAGCTGGAGTTGGCTGCCCAAGGTCTCGGGATCGGTGACGCCGGCATCGCGGGCCAGGTCGGTGAACAGGGTGCGGACGTCCGCGCGGAACTCGTCCGCTGCCCGCGCGATGACACCTCCTTCGGGAGCCTCTGCGCTGGCTGAGATGAACGCACAGCCGTGAAAGTCGGGCTGGCGGAACAACTCTGCCTGTACGTCGAACGCGGCCAGCAGCCGTTGGACCGGATCGGTGCGTTCCTTGATCGCGGAACGCAGCCGGTCGGTGGTGCCCGCATGACGGGACTGCAGGTACGCCTTGACCAGTTCGTCCTTGCTGCCGAATGTGTTGTAGAGCGACGCCTTGGCCACTCCGGCCCGTTCGATGATCCGGTCTATGCCGACGGTCTGCACCCCTTCGGAATAGAAGAGCTCATTGGCGGCGTCGAGCAGCTTGTCCCGCGCGCTCATCAGTTGTCGCCGCCCACCAATGGTTCGAGCACGATGACGGGGATTTCGCGGTCCCCGGCGCTGGCCCGGTATTGCGGGAAATGCGGCCAGAACTGTTCGGCCACGCCCCACAGTCGCGTCTTCTCAGCGCCGTGGGCCTCTCGCGCGCGCAGCCGGCGCACCGTCGCGCCGTCCTGCAGCCACACGTCCGGGTTGGCGACCAGATTCCGGTACCAGGCCGGGTGGCTGGTCGCGCCGCCGGCGGAGGCGACCGCGAGGTAGTTGTGGCCGTCTACGATCCGCATGACCGGAGTCTTCCGGAGTTCACCGCTTTTGACGCCGACGGTGGTCAAAATGACCACCGGTCGGTCTTCCAACGTGCCGCCTTCACGCCCATCAGTGGCTTCGTACAGGGCGACCTGCTCGCTCGGAGTGAGTCCGTCCGTCGTCATGTCACACCGCCGTCCGGCCGCCGTCGACGGGGATCAGCGCGCCGGTGATGTAGCTGGCCTTCGGGGAGACCAGGAACGCCACCACCGCGGAGATTTCCTCGGGCTGGGCACCGCGATTCAGCAGTGTCGTCGCCGCGAGGTTTTCGATGAGGTCTCGCTTGGATTCATCGGTGAATACCGGTCCGGGGGCCACCGAGTTGACGCGCACTCCGGCCGGGCTGAACTCCGCGGCCCAGGCGCGGGTCAGGGCGGTCAGCGAGGCCTTGGTGGCGCTGTAGGCGGCGCCGCCGGCGATGCCGACGTGGCCGGCGATGCTGTCCACGCTGACGATGCTGCCGTGTCCACGCTCGGCCATGCCGGGCGCCAGCGCGGCGACCAGTTGGTACGACGCCCGCACGTTGCTGCCGAACAGCTCATCGAAGGTCGCGACGTCGAGGTTCGCGGTGGGGCCGAACCAGGAGAATCCGCCGTTGTTGACCAGCACGTCGACCTCACCGGCTTCGGCGGCCAGGGCGGCGACGGCCGCGGGGTCGTTGAGGTCTGCGGCAACGAACCGGGCCTGTCCGCCTCGGGATTCGATTTCCCGGACGGTGTCGGCGCCGCGGACGGCGTCGCGGCCATGCACGATCACGGAGAAGCCGTCGCGGGCCAGGTCGAGCGCGATGGCCCGCCCGATGCCTGCGGTGGCTCCGGTGATCAGAGCGACCTCGTGGGTGGGTGAGTGGGCCATCATGTCTCCTAATTGAGTAGACCTGTCTGTCTAGTGATCGAGTCAACGGGCGTTCGGCTCGATCTATTCCAGGGGTCCGCTCCAGAGTTCGATGGAGCCCGCTCACTGCAGGTGGTGGACCTCCTGCAGCCCGTAGACCGGTGTCGCGATGCCTTCGTACCGGGCCTTCAGTTGCAGTGCCAGGTACAGCGAGTAGTGCCGGGACTGGTGCAGGTTGCCGCCGTGGAACCAGAGGTTCTCCTGTTGTGTCGGCTTCCACATGTTGCGCTGCTCGCCCTCCCAAGGCCCAGGGTCCTTGGCGGTCCCGCTGCCCAGGCCCCACACCTTGCCGATGCGGTCGGCGATCTCCTGGCCCATCAGGTCGGCGGCCCAGCCGTTCATCGACCCGTAGCCCGTCGCGTACACGACGACGTCGGCCGGCAGCTCGGTGCCGTCGGCCAGCACCACCGCGTCCTTCGTCAGGTGCGACACCTGGCCGTGCGCCAGCTTGATCGACCCGTCGGCCACGAGTTCGCACGCGCCGACGTCGATGTAGTAGCCCGAGCCGCGGCGCAGGTACTTCATGAACAATCCGGAGTCGTCGTCGCCGAAGTCCAACTCGAATCCGGCCGCCTCCAGCCGGTCGTAGAAGTCCTTGTCCCGCAGCCGGATTGCGTCATAGATGGGCCGCTGGAAGTCGGCCATGATCGCGTACGGCAGCGACGCGAACGTCAGGTCGGCCTTCTCGGTCGTCATGCCCGCGGCGACGGCCCGCTCGGAGTAGAGGTCGCCGAGGCCCAGCTCCATCAGTGAATCCGACTTGACGACATGCGTCGACGAGCGCTGCAGCATCGTCACGTCGACGCCGTTCTCGTACAGGGCTTTACAGATGTCGTGCGCGGAGTTGTTGGACCCCACCACCACGACCTTCTTGCCGACGTAATGGTCCGGACCGGGGTGAGCCGAAGAGTGGTGTTGTTCCCCGGCGAAGATGTCCTGGCCGGGAAGCGTTGGCACGCTGGGCTTCCCGGACATCCCGGTCGCCAGTACCAATTGTGGCGGGTGCAGGGTCAGGCGCTCGCCGCCCCGGTTGACCTCGACCGTCCAGCGGCCGGCCGCGGAATCGTAAGTGGCCGAGAGGCATTCGGTGCGCGACCAGTACGGTACCTCCATCACCTTGGTGTAGAACTCCAGCCAGTCGCCGACCTTGTCCTTGGGCGCGAACACCGGCCAGTTGGCCGGGAACGGCAGGTACGGCAGGTGGTCGTACCACACCGGGTCGTGCAGGCACAGCGACTTGTAGCGCCCCCGCCACTGGTCACCGGGCCGGTCGTGCTTGTCGACCACGATGGACGGCACCCCGAGCTGACGCAGGCGAGCACCCAGTGCGATGCCGCCCTGGCCACCGCCGATCACCAGCACGTAGGGCTGCTTCTCGCGCCCCAGCGTCGCCTCTTCCTCGGCGCGCTTCTCGGCCCACGACCGCGGGTCGGGATCGGACCCGTGCACGGCGCCGAGCACCCGGGTCGCGCCCTTGCGCTCCTCATGGCCCTTGAGTTCCTGCAGCGTCGTCAGCAGCGTCCAGCCCTCGTCGCCGCGCAGCCGCAGGTGCCCGGAGCCGCGCCCGGTGGCCGTCTCGAACTCGATGAAGGCCGATGTCACGTCGCCGTCGGCGGTCGCGGGTTCGCGGGTTCGGAACCCGGACGGCGTGGTGTCGGCCAGCCGGGCGCGCAGCATGGCGGCGATCTGGTCGCGACCCTCGATGGTCTTGAGGTTCCAGGTGAAGGCGACGAGGTCGCGCCAGAAGCTGTCGACGGCGAACATCCCGGCCGCGCCGTCGACGTCCTGCGCGGCCAGCGCCGCTTCGAAATTGGCGAGCCAGGTCTCGACGCGCTGCTGCGGAGAGACGGCGGTGGTGGGTTCCAGTGTTGCGGTCATGTGACTCAGGACACAGCCAAGTCGCATCCTGCGGCAAGAGTTGCACCGCGTTGCAGCGGTGCAACCCCCTGCAACTCTGTCGGGTGTGGTCGCCGTCACATACAACTGGGCTCATGAGAGCAGCTGTCTATTACGGACCCAACAAAGTCTCGGTCGAGGACGTCGCCATCCCGACCCCTGGACCGGGCCAGGTGCAACTGCAGGTCGGCTTCAACGGCATCTGCGGCACCGACCTGCACGAGTACTACGCCGGCCCCATCTTCGTTCCCACGCAGCCGCATCCGCTGACCCACCAGGAGCTGCCGCTCACGCTGGGCCACGAATTCTCCGGCACCATCACGGCCGTCGGCGCCGGCGTCACGGAATGGCGTGAGGGTGACCGGGTGGCCGTCGAGCCGATCTACAAATGCGACCACTGTGGCCCCTGTGCGGCGGGCAATTACAACGTATGCCAGCAGATCGGCTTCCACGGCCTGATGTCCGACGGTGGCATGGCCGAATACACCGTGGTGCCGACGAACATGCTGCACCGATTGCCCGACAACGTCTCGCTGGAACTCGGCGCGCTCGTCGAACCGATGTCGGTGGCCTACCACGCCGCCACTCTCGGCGACGTGCGTCCCGGTGACACCGCGATGGTGTTCGGCGCGGGCCCGATCGGCATCGGGCTGTGGTTCGCCTTGCGTGGCAAGGGACTTCAGGAGGTCTTCGTCGTCGAGCCGTCGCCGACCCGGCGGGCCGCCATCGAAGCGCTCGGCGCCGTCACCCTCGACCCGACGGCCACCGACGTGCCCGGCTTCATTGCCGATCACACCTACGGCGCCGGAGCCGATGCCGTGTTCGACGCCGCCGGCGTCACCCCCGCCGTCGAGACGGCGTTGGCCTGCGTCGGATCGCGCAAGCCGATGGTCAGCGTCGCGATCTACGAAAAGCCGCTGCAGACCCCGCTTTTGAACCTCGTGATGAACGAGTCCCGGATTCAGGGCTCGCTTTGTTACACCGGTGCCGACTTCGAGGCGGTCATCGCGTTGATGGCGCAAGGCGCCTACGACACCACCGGCTGGGTGGCCCAGATCCCGATCGGCGACGTGGTCGGCGAGGGGTTCGACGCGCTGCACGCGGGGAACAAGATGAAGGTTCTGGTCGACCCGACGCGATGAGCGGAGAAACAGCAATGACATTGACAGGAAGAGTCGCCCTGGTCACCGGTGCCGGCCGCGGCATCGGACGTGGCATCGCGTTACGACTGGCCCGCGACGGCGCTGACGTCGCGCTCGTCGACGTCGAAGCCGACCCGTTGGCGGACGTGGCCGCCGAGATATCTGAAATCGGCTCCAAATTCACCACTTTCGTGGCCGACGTCAGTAACCGGGATCAGGTGTTCGCTGCCGTCGACTACGTCGCGACCGAACTCGGCGGGCTCGACATCATGGTGAACAACGCCGGTATCGCACTGGTCGGCCCGCTCGTCGACGTCACACCCGAGGATCTCCAGCGGTTGTGGTCCATCAACGTCGACGGCGTGCTGTGGGGCATCCAGGCCGCGGTCGCGAAATTCAAAGAACTCGGGAACCAGGCGGAAGGAAAAATCAGCAAAGTAATCAATGCCTCGTCGATCGCCGGGCACGACGGTTTTGCCATGCTCGGGCCGTACAGCGCCACCAAATTTGCCGTGCGCGCCTTGACCCAAGCCGCCGCCAAGGAGCATGCCGCCGACGGCATCACCGTCAACGCATACTGTCCCGGCGTGGTGGGCACCGACATGTGGGTGGAGATCGACAAGCGGTTTGCCGAACTCACCGGCGCGCCAGTGGGAGAGACGTACGCGAAGTTCGTCGGCGGGATTGCCTTGGGCCGCGCGGAAACCCCGGACGATGTTGCCGGGTTCGTGTCGTATCTGGCCGGACCGGACGCCGACTACATGACCGGGCAGTCCGGTCTGATCGACGGCGGTCTGGTTTATCGCTGACATGCGGAGCACAATCGGCGATGATGCAGAGCCCGGCCGTGCCTGAACCAGCGGTAGCCGTTGGCGAGGACCCGCGCAGCTATGCGCGGTTGATGTCGGCTGTCTACGACGCGACCATGTCCGGCGGCCGCGCGCCCGCGCGACCCCGCGACGTGATCGGTGAATCCTGGCAGCGGATGCTGGCTCGGGGCGTCAACCCCGACACACACATCCCTCCGGTCATCGAAGCATCCGGGCTGGACGCATTGCGCAAGTCATCGGGCTTGCTCGCGGTGCTCGACGAGGTGTCCAGGGGTCTGGAATCCATTGTCGCCGACGGGGACAACATCCTGGTGCTGGCCGACGCCCGGGGCCGGGTGTTGTGGCGGTCCGGATCCGCGGCGGTGCTGGGCAAGGCCGACCGGCTCGGGTTCGTCGAGGGCGCCAACTGGGGCGAGGGTGCCGTCGGCACCAACGCCATCGGCACCGCGCTGGCGTCCAACCGGGCCGTGCAGGTGTTCTCTGCCGAGCATTTCCTGCGCAGCCATCACGCATGGACCTGCGCCGGCGCACCCGTCCGCGACCCGCGCACCGGCCAGGTGATCGGTGTCGTCGACGTCTCCGGGCCCGCCGCGACGGTGCATCCCACCACCGTCGCGCTGGTCGATGCCGTCGCGCGACTCGCGGAATCGCACCTGCGCGAGCAGCATGACCGGACGCTGAACCGGCTGCGAATGGTCGCCGCACCCATCCTCGCGCGGATCGGCAGTCCGGCGCTGGCTGTCGACGCCGACGGCTGGGTGGCCGCTGTCGATCAGCTGCCGCTGCACAACCGGATTCTGCTGCCCGACGAGCTGGCCCCGGGCAGCGTCTGGATCCCGACGCTGGGCCGGTGCGAGGTCGAGATTCTGCCCGGCGGGTGGCTGGTCCGGCCATCTACCGCCGCGGCCGACGACGGCGCGACCGCCACCCGCGTTGTCCTGGACCTGCGGGGTGCGCCCGTCCTTGAGATGGCCGGGCAGTTCGGTGGGTGGTGCCATGACATCTCACTGCGGCACGCCGAAATCCTGCTGGTGCTGGCGATCCACCGGAACGGGAGGTCGGCGTCGGAGCTGGCCGAGGACCTCTATGGTGACCGGAGCCGGGTGGTCACCGTGCGAGCGGAGCTGTCCCGGATGCGAAAGCAATTGGCGGGTTTGATTCTTGGCAAGCCCTATCGGTTCGGTGACGATGCCGTCATCGACGTGCGCTACCCGGCCGACCGCTCGACACTGCTGGGCGCCTCGACCGCACCGGCCATCCGGGCCTTGCGAGCGGTCGCCTGAACCGGCCGACCGACTAACCTGGCTGGATGCTGGATCTCACCGCCGACCCGATCGCTCTGACCGCCGCGCTGGTCGACATTCCCAGTGAATCGCGGCACGAACAGCTCATCGCCGACAAGATCGAGACCGCGCTCAAGGCCCAGGCCCCGCATTTCGAGGTGATCCGCAACGGCGACGCCGTGCTGGCCCGGACCAACCTGGGCCGGCCGTCGCGCGTGCTGCTGGCCGGGCACACCGACACGGTTCCGGCGGCGGACAACCTGCCGAGCCGCCTCGACGGCGACGAACTCTGGGGCTGCGGCACTTCCGACATGAAGGCCGGCGACGCGGTGTTCCTGCACCTGGCCGCCACCGTCGCCGAGCCGGCGCACGACATCACCCTCGTCATGTACGACTGCGAGGAGATCGAGTCCAGCGCCAACGGGCTCGGCCGCATCGAACGTGAACTGCCCGATTGGCTCCAGGCCGACGTCGCCATTCTCGGTGAGCCGTCGGGGGGCCTCATCGAGGCCGGTTGCCAGGGCACGTTGCGCGTCATCGTCCACACGACCGGTACCCGCGCGCATTCGGCGCGATCGTGGCTGGGGGACAATGCGATTCACAAGCTCGGTGCCATCCTGGATCGGCTCACCGCGTATCAGGCCCGGCAGGTGGACATCGACGGCTGCGTCTACCGCGAGGGTCTGTCCGCGGTTCGGATCGACGGCGGCATCGCCGGCAACGTCATCCCCGACGCGGCGTCGGTCACGGTCAACTTCCGGTTCGCCCCGGACCGCAGCGTCGAGCAGGCGCTCGCCCACGTGCACGAGGTCTTCGCCGGTCTCGACGTCAGCATCGAACTGACCGACTCCGCCGCGGGCGCGCTGCCCGGGCTGACGCAGCCCGCCGCGGCCGCGCTGGTCGCTGCGGCCGGGGGACAGGTGCGCGCGAAGTACGGCTGGACCGACGTGGCACGCTTTGCCGCCCTTGGCATTCCGGCGGTCAACTATGGGCCGGGTGACCCGAACCTGGCGCACAAGGTCGACGAACGGGTGTCGACGGCGGCCATCACCGCGACCACCAAGATGTTGCGGCGGTACCTGACACGTTGAGTAGCGTCCGCGTCGACAGCTGGATTTTCGCCGTCCGGATCACCAAGACCCGGGCGACGGCGGCCGCTGCCTGCCGCGCCGGCCATGTCCGCGTCAACGGCGTCGCGGTCAAGCCGGCGCAGCTGGTCAGCCCGGGCGACGAGGTCCGGGTCCGGATCGAGGGCCGTGAGCGCATCGTCGAGGTCCTCCGTCCGATCGCCAAGCGGGTCGGGGCGGCCATCGTGCCGGAATGCCTGATCGACCGCAGTCCGCCGCCACCCGCCAAAGAGACGATGCCCGCGGTGCCCGTCCGCGATCGGGGAGCCGGCCGGCCGACCAAACGCGAACGGCGACAACTGGATCAGTTGCGCGGGTACTGACCGGAGCTAAATCAGTTGCGCCGGTGAGTACTGTGGTTTTTGCAACTGCTGTCAACCGAGGTGGGCCGAAAACATGCTGGGAGAAGACATCTCCGGATAACCGGAGTACGCCCTCGCCCTATTCACTCTCACGAGAGCTTTTGCATGTCTTCAATCACCTGTTCCCATTTGTCGTTTTCCTGGCCCGATGACACCGAGGTCTTTTCGGACCTGTCGTTCACCGTCGGAGCCGGTCATACCGGACTGGTCGCCCCCAACGGTGCCGGTAAGAGCACACTGCTCAAACTCATCGCCGGAGAGCTGCAGCCGAGCGACGGCAGCGTTACCGTCGACGGCTCCCTCGGCTACCTGCCGCAGACCCTGCCGTTCGCCACCGATCTGACGGTCGCCGAAATGCTCGGGGTGGCACCCGTTTTGGCTGCCTTGTCGGCACTGGCGGACGGTGATGCCGCCGAGGCGGTGTTCGCTGCGATCGGCGACGACTGGGACATCGAGGAACGCAGCACGGCGCAGTTGGCGCGGCTCGGCCTCGACGTCTCTCTCGACCGGGTGCTCGGCACTCTGTCCGGTGGAGAGGTCGTCACCCTCGGGTTGGCCGCCCACTTGCTCCGGCGCCCCGATGTGCTGCTGCTCGACGAGCCCACCAACAACCTGGATTCCGCTGCGCGACAACGGCTGTACGACGAGCTGGATCGCTACCCGGGCACCCTGCTGTTGATCAGCCACGACCGTGCGCTGCTCGATCGCATGGACCGCATCGCCGAACTACGCGATGGCGACATCCAGTTCTACGGAGGGAACTTCACGGCCTACCAGGACGCCGTGGCGGAAGCGCAGCGGGCCGCAGTGGATGAGATGCGCAACGCGGAGTCGCAACTCAAGCTCCAGAAACGGCAGATGCAGCAGGCCCGGGAACGCGCCGCTCGGCGATCGGGTACCGCTGCCCGCAACGTCAAGGACGCCGGACTGCCGAAAATCGTTGCAGGCAAGCTCAAGCGCGATGCTCAGGAGTCCGCCGCCCGCGCCGATGAGGTCCACGCGCGTCGCATCGATGATGCCCGGGCACGTCTCGATGCCGCCGAACGCGCGGTGCGTGACGATGACGTCATTGCCCTCGACCTGCCGAACACGGAAGTGCCCGCAGGCCGGACCGTGCTCAGTGCGACCGGGCTGAACATCCAGCGCGACGGCCGGATGTTGTTCGCCGACAACGAGATCGACCTCGACATCCGTGGACCCGAACGCATCGCCCTGACCGGCCGCAATGGTGCCGGCAAGTCGACCCTGCTCAGGATGATCAACGGCGACCTCCAGCCTGATGTAGGCACCCTGACCCGGGGCGACGGCCGCGTCGCGTATCTCTCGCAGCGCCTCGACCTGTTGGACGAGCAGCGCAGCGTCCTGGAGAACCTGGTGTCCTGGGCGCCGACCCTCAGCATCACTCGCAGGCGGCACCTCCTGGCGCAGTTCCTGTTCCAGGACAACAGGGTTGATCTTCCCGTGTCGGTCCTGTCGGGCGGCGAGCGCCTGCGCGCAACGCTGGCGTGCGTGCTCTACGCCGAACCCGCGCCGCACCTGCTGCTGCTCGACGAACCGACCAACAACCTCGACCTCGTCAGCGTCGGGCAATTGGAGTCGGCGCTCAACGCCTATCGCGGCGCCTTCATCGTGGTCAGCCACGACGAGCGCTTCCTGGACGCGATCGGCATCGAGCGGTGGATGGCGCTGCCGGGCGAAAGTTGACCGTGCGTCGCTGCTTTTCGCTACTCGACGGTTGTCTGACGCAGTGCACACTCAACGCCAGGCTGCGCACCACCGCGTTGACTGTGCGCTGCTGCAGAACAACTTCGAGGCGGGACAGCGTGGCTTCACGGTAATCGGGCGGCCCGACGCTCCTAGATGTCCTGCGGCCGGGTCTGGGCCGGGCGCCGCGGCGGGGGAGTGGCGCCGCCCGCCGGCCCGGCTTCGTCCGCCTCGGAACCGCCAGGCTGTCGGTGCTCGACCGAGAGGATCCGATTGTCGTCCTCGCCCTTTTCGTGGCGCTCCGGATCCCGCTGGTCCTGACGGTCCCGATCCCGGTCATCGGAGTCCGACTTGTCATGTCCGCCAACGGAATCCATGCCGCCGGAGTCGCTCAGCCCACCGAGTCCCGAACCTGCCGCGTGTCCGGCCCCGACGCCGCCGTCGATCCCGCCCAGGCCGCTGGCTATCCCGCTGAGCACCCCGGTGAGGCCTTGCGCCAAATGTCCGGGAATCTGTCCCAATGTCTGCGCCACCCCCTGCGCGATCTGTCCGGCTTGCTGGCCCACCTGCCCGAGCGTCTGCGCCACGTCGCCACCGCCGGCGGCCGGGCTGCCCGGAACCGCCGCGCCGAGACCACCCGGCGTGCCGGCACTGACACCGCCGCCGCCCCCGGGCATGCCCTCGGCCGCCGAGGACAGACCGCGCGCGCCCTGCTCGTCACCCGCCCGGTAGGCCTCGGCGGCGCGATGCAACTGCTCGGACATCTGCTGGCCCGCCGCACCCGTCGACTGCAGGATGTTGTCCCGCCGCGCCATGACCCCGCCCAGCGCCGAATTCATCCCGAAGGCGATCAGCCCGTGCGTCTTCGCTGGGCCGGCCGACTCCCCGAGACCACCGCTGTTCTGGAGCTGACCGAGCCCCGCTGCGACCGCGTCGTGCACGCGGGCCATGCCCAGTACACCCTCGGTATTGACGTGTAGCCGATCGCCCATGACCTGACCCCTCGATGTCCTGTTGCGGTCAATCCTATGGCGGTGTCGACAACCGACCCTGCGGCAAATGGTCAGGCGCGATCGGCGGCGACCTCCGCCGCCACCCCTCGGGCCTGCCTGCCGAAGGCGCAGTCGAGGCCGACGCGGTCGAAACAGTCGGCGGCCCGGACGTCGCCCAGGAGCGCGGCGTCGTGCAGGGCACGTAGCGCCACGGCCGACTGGCCGCCCCGCTCAGCGGCGCGGAATGCCTCGCGGGCGGCGGCGATGGCGCCGTTCCGGTCCCGCCGAGCCGCGTTGGTCCAGGCGCGGGCCAGCGCCAGTTCGGGCGCGAACAACATCGACTTCAGCCCGTGCCGGGCCTCGGCGCGGGAAAGAGCCCGGCCCGCCTCGGCGGTCGCACCGCGCTGCCCGAGCGCCTGCGCCAACAACATCCAGGCCAGCGGGCCCCACGAATATCCGGTGGGCGCCAGCACTTTTGCGGCGTCCTGCAGCAACGCGATCGCCGAGTCGAGCTCACCGCGCGCGATCAGCACGTCGGCCAGTAGCACTTCGCCGATGGCTCGCCCAGGTTGTTGAGACTGGGTGAAGTCGATGAGCTCCTGAGCCAGCTGCTGAGCTTTGTCCGGCTCGCCGGCCAACAGCAGCGCCGTGGTCTGCCCAAAACCACTGGTGAACCGCAGCAGACCCGGTTGCCCAGCGGCGAGGGCGCGTTCGGCGAAGGCGTCCACCTCGGTCAGCCGGCCCGTGCGAGCGCAGCTCAGCGCCGCCGCCGATGCCGCCCAGCCGACGGCCGTATCGCTCGGGTCCGCACTGGCCAACACCGAGCCGGCCAGCTGCATGGCCTTCGCGAGGTTGCCCGCATTCATCGCGAACGTCGCGGACAGGGCGTCCAGCGTGATCTGCGCGGCTGACGTCTGCACCCGGCCCCGGACGGTGCGCAGGAAGGCGGTCGCGCGTTCGGGCTCGGACAGCATCCAGAACTGGTTGGCCGCGCGGGGCAGTGCCCACGTCATCAATTCCGGCTCGGACAGCGCCGCCGCGTCGACCTCGGCCAGCACAGCATGGGCATCCAGACCGCGGCCCTGCCAGGCCAGCGCGTAGCTCAGTGTCACCCGCGTGGCCAGACCGCCGGCCGGCAGCGCTGCCCGGCCCAGCCGCTCCGCCAACTCCAGATCGCCCAGGCGCAGGGCATCGTCGGCGGCGGCAGCCAACTCGGCCTCGGACTGTTCGTCGGCGGCATCGAGTGCCCGCACCGCGCGCCGCAACCGGGCGACGACGCCGTCGCCGTCCAGCGGCGGCAGCGCGGGCTCCGGGACTGTGGGAGCCACCGCGCCATCGGGCCCCTCGGCTGCCACCGCAACCACCAGTCGGTCCCGCACCAGGCCTGAAATGCCTTCGGGGAGAGAATGATTGGCTTCGGCGGTCACGATCACCCGCGCCGCGCCGGACACCGCGAGCTGGTACACCAACGACGCGGAGAGCCGGTCCAGCAGATGCCCGTCGTCGACAACCAGTAGCAGTCCCGTCCCGAGCGCTTCCCGCGCCGCTTGCAGGACCTGCACCGTCCGCCCGGTCTCGGGCACCGTGAACAGCCGCTCGAACGCGGCGAACGGAACTGCGGAGTCGGCCGCCGTGCCGGTGATCCACGCGGCTCGTTCGAACCCCGGCGCCAGCTCGTCGTACGCGGCCCGCGCGGCGGTGGTCTTGCCGGACCGCCGGGCACCGGTCAGCAGCGCACCGGACCGGGTTTCGACGCCCGCTTTCAGCTGGCTGAGCACCACCGTTCGATCCTATGGCCGCGCGACGGACAGCATCGCTCGATTAGCGTTGTGCTGTGCTGGCCGACAACATCTCCGAAAACGCCTACGCCGTCTGTGTCTACTGCGCTGCCGGTCCCCGTCATCCTGAATTGCTGACCCTCGCGGGCGACGTCGGCCGGGCCATCGCAGCAAGAGGCTGGACCCTGGTGTCCGGCGGCGGCAACGTTTCGGCCATGGGTGCCGTCGCCGACGGTGCGCGGGCGAACGGGGGCCGCACCGTCGGGGT
Source organism: Mycolicibacterium aubagnense (assembly GCF_010730955.1). NCBI lineage: Bacteria > Bacillati > Actinomycetota > Actinomycetes > Mycobacteriales > Mycobacteriaceae > Mycobacterium > Mycolicibacterium aubagnense. The sequence continues at coordinate 4,616,193 of NZ_AP022577.1, forward strand.
CATCCCGAAGAAACTGGTGCACCGCGAACTTGCCGACGTGAACGCGAGCGAACTGATCGTCACCGACACCATGCGTGAGCGGAAGCAGATCATGGAGGACCGGTCCGACGCGTTCATCGCGCTGCCCGGCGGTATCGGCACCCTGGAGGAGTTCTTCGAGGCCTGGACCGCCGGCTACCTCAATATGCACGACAAGCCTCTGGTCATGCTCGACCCGTACGGCCACTACGACGGCCTGCTGACCTGGCTGCACACCCTGGTCGACACCGGATACGTGCAGCAGGCCGCGCTGGACCGGCTGGTGGTCGCGACAGACGTCGACGAAGCCGTAGCTGCTTGTGCACCGGGTCACACCGCTCATTAGGCTCACCACGCATGAGTGACGAGACATCACGCACCGGCGTCGGCCTGCTCGACATTGCCAAGCAGCTGCCCGGTTTCCTGTCGGACGCCCCGGTGATCCTTCGGGGCCTGATCACCGGCTTCGGCGCCAGCCCGACGGCGAAGACGTCCATCGGCAAGGTGTTCCAGGAGCGCGCCGAGGCGAACAGGGACAAGGTCTTCATCAAGTTCGACGACCACCGCATCACCTACGGCCAGGCCAACGCGACGGTGAACCGCTACGCGTCGGTGCTCGCGGCGAAGGGCGTCGGCCCGGGTTCCGTGGTCGGCATCATGCTGCGCAACTCGCCGGATGCCGTGCTGCTGATGCTGGCAACGGTGAAGTGCGGCGCGATCGCCGGAATGATCAACTACAACCAGCGCGGCAATGTCCTGGCGCACAGCCTGGGCCTGCTGGGCGCCAAGGTCCTGGTCGCCGAGTCGGACTTCATCGAGCCGGTTACGGAATGCGGCGCCGATCCGGAGCTGACCAAGGGCCTCATCTCGGTCGCGGAACTACGTGAGCTCGCCATCGGCCAGTCGACCGCCAACCCGGTGGGCACCAGCCAGATCCTGGCCAAGGAGAAGGCGTTCTACATCTTCACCTCGGGCACCACGGGCATGCCCAAGGCCAGCGTCATGACGCACTACCGCTGGCTGCGCGCCCTCGGCGGTTTCGGCGGCCTGGGGCTGCGCCTGAACACCAGCGACACCCTGTACTGCTGCCTGCCCCTGTACCACAACAACGCCCTGACGGTCGCGACGTCATCGGCCCTCAACTCCGGCGCCGCGCTGGCCCTGGGCAAGTCGTTCTCCGCCTCGCGCTTCTGGGACGAGGTCATCCGGTACGAAGCGACCGCGTTCATCTACATCGGCGAGATCTGCGGCTACCTGCTGAACCAGCCGCAAAAGCCGACGGACCAGGCGCACAAGGTCCGCGTCATCGCCGGCAACGGGCTGCGACCCGCGATCTGGGACGAGTTCACCTCCCGCTTCGGCATCAAGCGGGTCTGCGAATTCTACGCCGCGAGCGAGGGCAACACCGGCTTCGTCAACGTGTTCAACATCGACAAGACCACCGGCATCTGCCCGTCGCCGGTCGTCTACGTCGAGTACGACCTGGAGACCGGCGAGCCGGCCCGCGGCCCCGACGGCCGGCTGCGCAAGGTCAAGCGTGGCGAACCGGGCCTGCTGCTCAGCAAGGTCAACAGCCTGCAACCGTTCGACGGCTACACCGACAAATCGGCCAGCGAGAAGAAGCTGGTACGCAACGCATTCAAGGACGGCGACGTCTGGTTCAACACCGGTGACCTGATGCGGTCGCAGGGCTTCGCCCACGCCGCGTTCGCCGACCGCCTCGGCGACACCTTCCGCTGGAAGGGCGAGAACGTCGCCACCACCGAGGTCGAGGCCGCGCTCGGCGCCGACGACCAGGTCGAGGAATGCACCGTCTACGGCGTCGAGGTGCCGGGCTGCGGCGGCCGCGCCGGCATGGCCTCGGTGCAGTTGCGTGACGGCGCCGAATTCGACGGCGCCGCACTGGCCAAGGCCGGGTTCGAGCATCTCCCCGCCTATGCGGTGCCGCTGTTCATCCGGATCGTGCCCGCGCTGGCGCACACCTCGACGTTCAAGAGTCAGAAGGTCGATCTGCGTAAGCAGGGCTATGGCGACGAGGTGACGGACCCGATCTACGTGCTGGCCGGGCGCGACGAGGGCTACGTGCCCTTCTACCCCGACTACCCGGCCGAGGTGAAGGACGGCAAGCGACCCAAGTAGCCGCCCTGGCTGCTGCTGATGGTGCGGGTGGGGCCCCTGATGCCGCTTGGCGGGCATGGTCGACGACGAATGCGCAGTCAGCGCGCCGTTTCGGCGGTCCGTCGCGCTGAGTGCACATTCGGCCCGCCCGAGACTTCCGGTTAGCCTGGGAGTCGTGCAGTTCTGTCCAAGGGGCCAGTTCCTGGGCCGCCAGGTGGCCGGCGATCGCGCGCTGATCATGGCGATCGTCAACCGCACCCCGGATTCCTTCTATGACCGGGGGGCGACGTTCAGTGATTACGCTGCCAAGGAGGCCGCCCACCAGAAGATCGCCGAGGGCGCTGACATCATCGACATCGGCGGCGTGAAGGCCGGGCCGGGCAGCACTGTCGAGGCCGACGAGGAGATCGCCCGCGTGGTGCCGTTCATCGAATGGCTCCGGGGCGAATATCCCGACCAACTGATCAGCGTCGACACCTGGCGCGCGACCGTGGCCAAGCAGGCCTGCGCCGCCGGAGCCGACCTGATCAACGACACCTGGGCCGGTGCCGATCCCGGGCTACCGGAGGTGGCCGCCGAATTCGGTGCGGGGCTGGTCTGCTCGCACACCGGCGGAGCGGTGCCGCGCACCCGGCCCTTCCGCGTCAACTACGGCGTCACCGAGCGGGGTGTGGTCGACGACGTCATCGCCGAGGTGACGTCAGCGGCGCAGCACGCCGTCGATGTCGGCGTCGCGAAGGACGCGATCCTGATCGATCCGACGCACGATTTCGGCAAGAACACTTATCACGGCCTTAGTTTGTTGCGCCACGTGAAAGATCTTGTAAATACCGGATGGCCAGTGCTGATGGCCCTCAGTAACAAGGATTTTGTGGGGGAGACTTTAGGTGTCGAACTGACCGAGCGCCTGGAGGGGACGCTGGCCGCGACGGCACTCGCCGCCGCTGACGGCGCCGCCATGTTCCGGGTGCACGAGGTGGGCCCGACCCGACGCGTGCTGGAAATGGTCGCGTCGATCCAGGGCGGTCGTCCACCGAGCCGAACAGTGAGGGGACTGGCATGACCCAGCCAGCGAGTGGCCGGAGGCAGATCGCGCATGACTCTGCCAGCGAGCAGCCGGAGGCGGATCGCGCGTGACGCTGAGTCCTGAATTGACCGCAGAGGGCATCGCCCGCCATGCGTGGCTGGCCGAACGGAGCTGGAGCCGTCCGACCTGGACCATCGCCGAGCTCGAGGCTGCCAAGGCTGGCCGGACCATCTCGGTGGTGCTGCCCGCGCTGAACGAGGAAGACACCGTCGCCGACGTCATCGACAGCATCAGCCCGCTGCTGGGTGGCCTGGTCGACGAGCTGGTGGTCCTCGACTCCGGTTCGACCGATGAGACCGAGCTGCGTGCCATCGAGGCCGGGGCGCGGGTCGTCAGCCGCGAACAAGCGCTGCCCGAGGTGCCGGTGCAGCCCGGCAAGGGCGAGGCGCTGTGGCGCTCGCTGGCGGCCACCACCGGCGACATCATCGTGTTCATCGACTCCGACCTGCTCGACCCCGATCCGATGTTCGTGCCCAAGCTGCTGGGCCCACTGCTGCTCGCCGACGGCGTGCACCTGGTCAAGGGCTTCTATCGGCGGCCGCTCAAGGTGGGCGGCGCGGAACACGCCAACGGCGGTGGCCGCGTCACCGAGCTCGTGGCACGCCCGCTACTGGCTTCGCTGCGACCCGAGCTCACGTGCCTGCTGCAGCCGCTGGGCGGCGAGTACGCCGGCACCCGGGAGCTGCTGACGTCGGTCGGCTTCGCGCCGGGCTACGGCGTCGAGATCGGCCTGCTGATCGATACCTACGACAAGCTGGGTCTCGATGCCATCGCGCAGGTCAACCTCGGTGTGCGCACGCATCGCAACCGGCCGCTGACAGAGCTGGCCGCGATGAGCCGTCAGGTGATCGCCACGCTGCTGTCGCGCTGCGGCATCAGCGATTCGGGCGTCGGACTGACCCAGTTCTTCGCCGACGGTGACGACTACACGCCGCGGACGTCGACGGTGTCGCTCATCGACCGACCCGCCATGAACACCCTGCGCTGATCCCACTTGTCAGGGTGATCCGGCAGGATCGTCGGTGTGACGCTGATTCTCATCTACCTCGTGGTGCTGATCCTGGTCGCGGTGGTGCTGTTCGCCTTGGGCACCGTGCTGTTCGGCCGCAGTGAGCAACTGCCGCCACTGGCCCGGGGCACCACAGCCACCGTGCTGCCCGCCTCCGGCGTCACGGGTGCTGACGTCGACGCCGTCAAGTTCACGCAGACCCTGCGCGGTTACAAGACCAGCGAGGTCGACTGGGTGCTGGACCGGCTGGCACAGGAGCTGGACTCGCTGCGCGGCGAGTTGACGACGTTGCGGGCGCAAACCGCGGACTCCGAGCAGTGACCGCACCCGATGGCAAGATCCGGTGCGGCTGGGTCATCATCGGCGAGTCCGCCGACGCCACGCAGTACCGCGACTACCACGACACCGAATGGGGCCGCCCGCTGCGCGGCACGCAGGCGCTGTTCGAGCGCGTGTCGCTGGAGGCGTTCCAGAGCGGCCTGTCCTGGCTGACCATCCTGCGCAAACGGGAGAACTTCCGGGCCGCGTTCCATGGGTTCGACGTCGCGAAGGTGGCCGGCTTCGGCGAGAAGGACATCGACCGGCTGCTGGCCGATCCCGGTATCGTCCGCAACCGCGCCAAGATCGAGGCGACCATCGCCAACGCCCGCGTGATCGACGGCGGTCTGGACCTCGACGAGCTGCTGTGGTCGTTCGCACCCCCATCGCGGCCTCGCCCGGCCGACCTGGCACAGGTGCCGGCGACCACGCCGGAATCCGTGGCCATGGCGAAGGAGCTGAAGCGCCTGGGATTTCGGTTCGTCGGCCCGACCACGGCGTATGCGTTGATGCAGGCCACCGGGATGGTCGACGACCACGTGGAGTCGTGTTGGGTACCCCCGCACACGCGATCAGAGCCCTGACGGGCGGGTCTTTCACACCCACGGGTAGCGATAGGGAACAATAGACATAGTTCAGTTGCAGTTCAGTGCCGTGAGCCGACCCGCGCCAGTGGGTTGTTCCGGCCTTGATCCGGGACCGTGGATGCGGTCCGGGCGCGTGCGGAGGGAGCACCCGATGGCGGCGATGAAGCCCCGGACCGGCGACGGTCCACTGGAAGCAACCAAAGAGGGGCGCGGCATCGTCATGCGGGTACCGCTGGAAGGTGGCGGTCGTCTGGTGGTCGAGCTGACCCCGGATGAGGCCGCAGCGCTGGGCGACGAACTGAAGAACGTCACCAGCTAGTTCAGTCGCAGACGCTCCGATAGATGTCGAGCGTCTGCTCGGCGACCTGCATCCAGGAGAATTCCTCGATGCACCGCCGACGGCCGGCCTCCCCGAAGGTGCGGGCCTGATCGGGGTCGCGGACCAACGTGTTGACGGCGACTGCGAGCCCCGTCTCAAACCTCACCGCATCGGCGGCGTCGTAGTGCACCAGTAGTCCGGTGTTGCCGTCGTCGACCACCTCGGGAATGCCGCCGACGTCTGACGCGACCACCGCGGTCCCGCAGGCCATGGCTTCGAGGTTGACGATGCCCAGCGGTTCGTAGACCGATGGACAGACGAAAACTGTTGCCGTCGCCAGTATTTCGCGGATCTTGTCGGTCGGCAACATCTCCTGGATCCAGTGCACCCCGGCGCGCGTCGCGCTGAGCTCCTTCACCGCGGCCGCCACTTCGGCGGCGATCTCCGGGGTGTCGGGTGCGCCGGCACACAGCACCAGCTGTACGTCCGGGTCGAAGCGGTGGGCTGCCGCGATCAGATGGCTGACGCCCTTCTGCCGCGTGATCCGGCCGACGAACGCCACGATCGGCCGGTCCGGATCGATTCCGAGGTCGAGGAGAGTCTGGCCCGCCTCCACCGGATACCAGTCGTCGGTGTCGATCCCGTTGCGGACCACGTGCACTCGGGCCGGGTCCAGCTGCGGATAGGTGGCCAGGACGTCGGCCCGCATGCCCGCGCTGACCGCGATGACGGCGTCGGCCGCTTCGATCGCCGTGCGCTCGACCCACGATGAGATGCGGTAGCCGCCGCCGAGCTGCTCGGCCTTCCACGGCCGTCTCGGTTCCAGCGAGTGCGCGGTCAGCACATGCGGGATGCCGTGCAGCAGTGCGGTGAGGTGCCCGGCCATCCCCGTGTACCAGGTGTGCGAGTGCACTACGGTCGGCACGGCGGCCGGTCCGGCGAAGGCGTTGTTGACCATCGCCAGGTCCGCCGACAGCGTCGTCAGGGCCGCATTGGCCCCGGCGAGTAACGGATCGGGCTGAGCCACGAAAGCATCTCTGCGGTGCACACCCATGCAGTGGACGTCGACATCGCACAGCTTCGTCAGCTGCGCGACGAGTTCGGTCACATGCACGCCCGCGCCGCCGTAGACCTCCGGCGGATACTCCCGAGTCATCATCGCCACCCGCATGTCGATGACGTTAACGCGTGACAGCTTCGCGCGTATGTCTGGCCGCTTCGGTTGGTGCCTACTAGGTTTGGTGCCATGAGGGAACAGCCGCAGGTGCTGGGAATCGTCTTGGCCGGCGGCGAGGGCAAACGGCTGTATCCGCTGACCGCGGATCGCGCCAAGCCGGCAGTCCCGTTCGGCGGTGCCTACCGGCTCATCGACTTCGTGCTCTCCAACCTCGTCAACGCCCGTTACCTGCGGATTTGCGTTCTGACGCAATACAAGTCGCATTCCCTGGACCGGCACATCTCGCAGAACTGGCGGCTCTCGGGTCTGGCCGGTGAGTACATCACCCCGGTTCCGGCGCAGCAGCGGCTGGGACCGCGGTGGTACACCGGCTCGGCCGACGCCATCTACCAGTCGATGAACCTCATCTACGACGAGGACCCGGACTACATCGTGGTTTTCGGCGCCGACCACGTGTACCGCATGGACCCCGAGCAGATGGTGCGGTTCCACATCGAGAGCGGCGCGGGCGCGACGGTCGCAGGCATCCGGGTGCCGCGGGCGGAGGCGTCGGCATTCGGCTGCATCGACGCCGACGATTCGGGCCGCATCCGCAGTTTTGTCGAAAAGCCGTTGGATCCGCCGGGCACTCCCGACGACCCGGAGCAGACGTTCGTCTCCATGGGCAACTACGTGTTCACCACCAAGGCACTCATCGACGCCATCCGCGTGGACGCCGAGAACCACGACTCCGATCACGACATGGGCGGCGACATCATTCCGCAGATGGTTGCCGACGGGATGGCCGCCGTCTACGACTTCAATGACAACGAGGTGCCCGGGGCCACCGAACGCGACCACGGCTACTGGCGCGATGTCGGAACGCTCGACGCGTTCTACGACGCCCACATGGACCTCGTGTCGGTGCACCCGGTGTTCAACCTCTACAACCGGCGCTGGCCCATCCTCGGCGAATCGGAGCACCTGGCTCCGGCCAAGTTCGTCAACGGCGGTTCGGCGCAGGAATCGGTGGTCGGCGCGGGCAGCATCATTTCGGCTGCGTCTGTGCGTAATTCGGTGCTGTCGTCCAACGTCGTGATCGACGACGGCGCCATCGTCGAGGGCAGCGTGATCATGCCGGGCGCGCGCGTGGGTCGGGGAGCGGTGGTCCGGCACGCGATCTTGGACAAGAACGTGGTGGTCGGCCCCGGCGAGATGGTCGGTGTGGACCTGGAGAAGGACCGCGAACGCTTCTCGGTCAGCGCCGGCGGCGTGGTCGCGGTCGGTAAGGGCGTCTGGGTCTAGCCGGGCGCTTCCTCAGCAGGCGTACCGCGAAGCGGGAGCGAGCCGGGGACGCCCGAGCCACGGAGCGTCTGCCGGGCGCTTGCGAGAGGCGGCCGAACGGCGTGGCCGGTCGCGCATGTGATCTCGGCGCGACCCATGATGTCGCCGAGGGTGCGCACGTCCCGATCAGAGCTGGTGTGTTGTTTCGCCCCTGTGGGTGAACGTGTCGACGAGCGCCTGGAGTCGGTTCGAGTCGTAGCCGGTGCGGAGTCGTTCGGTGCGACCGAGCGTGACCAGTCCGTGCAATGCGGCCCAGAACACTTCGGTGAGGGTGTCGGCATCCTGTTCGCCGGTGGCCATGCCGACCGACACTCTCAGTGCGGCGAAGGCCGCTGTCAGCTGGGGCGGGGTGCTGTGGGCAGCGAACTGCAGCGTGGTCGTGCGGGTGAACATCGCGTCATAGACCGCCGGGTTGTCGCGCGCGAACTCCAGGTAGGCGAGAGCGATGCGCATCAGGGGCTCACCGGTCGCGTCGGTGCCGGAGTGGGCGGCCTGGATCGCTTCGGCGAGTTCAGTGAATCCGTCGACCGCGATGGCGTCAGCGATCTGTTCCATGCCGGCGAAGTGCTTGTACAAGACCGGCTGGCTGTACTCGATCTCGGCGGACAACCGGCGGGTCGTGACGGCGTCCCAGCCTTCGGCCTCGGCCAGTTTTCGAGCCGTCGCGACGATCAATTGTCGGCGTGCGGCGCGTTCCCGCTCGCGTCTTTCCCCGATGGACATGGCCCGAGCCTATCAAAGCTAGAAAAAATAGCAACGCTATTGACCCGAGGTCGAGTGAGGGTTAGCGTTGCTAACACCTTCCAACGAAAGGGGTTGCAACATGACTCTCGATGACATCGCCCGCGGTGCCGCGGTGATCGCGGTGCTGGGCACCGCGGTGGTCTATGGCACCGACGTGTTCTGTGCCGTGGTGCTGCGACCGGCACTGGCGTCGGTCGGTGACGATGCCCTCGTCGCGCTGACGGGGCAGGTGCACCGATACGGCGACCGGCGCATGCCGGTGCCTGGGGTGCTCGGCCTGGCATCTGTGGCGGTGAGCACTGTGCTGGCTGTGGCCGCCGCGCACCGGGCGCAGGCCGTTGCCGCGGGTATCGCGCTGGTGCTGCTTCTGATCTGGCTCGTTCTCTACGTCCGGGTGAGCGCTCCCATCAATCGTCAACTGACCGCAGCGGCCGTAGCTGGCCGGTCGCTGCCGAACGGGCGTCCGCTGCAGGCGAAGTGGGACTCCGTCATCGATATCCGTGCGCTGCTGCAGGGTGTGGCGGTAGGTGCCCTCTGTGTGGCGCTGATGCTCTGACGTGCTCCGTCCACCCCTTTGCATCAGTTGAATCCCCTTGTGAGGAAGGTGATTCCAATGTTTCAGCTCAGGATCTATACCCTGCGATCACCGCAAGCGTTGACGCAGTACGCAACGGTGCATTGGGCGCGTCACGTACCCACTTTTGCTTCTTTCGGCGTCACGACGCTCGGTGTATGGACCGAACGCGGCAGGGCGAACCGACTGGTGGCGCTGATCGGCTATCCCGCCGGCGCGGACCCGGAGCGCCTCACGCGACACATCATGGCCAGTGCGGAATTCGCCGCCGACATGGCCGGCTTCGACGTCGACGACATCATCGACGTGCAGACCACATTGCTCGACGCGACAACGTTTTCAGCCATTCGCTAACCAAAAACAAGGAGTACTCCACATGACCATGACAGCCACCATCGGCTACGTACTTGCCGGACTACTTGCCGCAGCCATCATCTTCATCGGTGGTCGCTTTCTCGTCGCCCCGCGCATCGCAGCGGCGGGCTACGGCGTACCGGTGCATTCGGAGCTATCCGTAGTGGGCGCCTACTTGAGCGTCAAAGGTGTGCGCGATATCGCCACGGGGCTCTACGTGATCATCCTGATGATCGCGGGAGCAACCCACCTGATCGGGTGGGTGATGTTGGCCGCCACCATCATTCCGATTGGCGACGCCGCCATTGTGCTGCGGCACGGCGGTGCCAAGTCGGTCGCCTGGGGCGTGCATGGCGGTACTGCTGCCGTCATGCTCGTCACGACCGCGCTTCTGCTCACGTCGGGATAGCGCCGTCGCTGAATTCGCGAGAGTGACGGCCGTCATGATCTGGCCCGGGAATCGCTTCGATGCCGGACTGGGCGCAGCCGGTGTATCTGCTTCGATATCGAAGCAGATAGCCGAGGAGGACATCATGAAGGCAGTGCGGTACCAGGAGGCCCCACGACCGGTGCCGGGCCAGGGGCAGGTGCTGGTGAACGTCGCGGCCACCTCGTGCAACCCGGTGGATGTCGGTAGCTATCGGGGCTGAATCGCGCAGTGCTGCGTGGTCACCACACGTAGGGCAGCAAGCGGTAGCGCACCTTGCGGGTGTAGTCGATGTATCCGGGCAGCTCGGTGCACAGCATCGTCTCCTCGTCGAAGATGCGGATCATGAGCGCCGGGGCACTCGCAATCACGGGCACCAGTCCCCAATAGGAGCCGAGCGCGAGCGGGGTTGCGAACATCATGATGAGCGCGCAGATGTACATGGGGTGCCGCACGATGCCGTACAGCCCGGTCGAGATCACGGGCTGTCCGGCTTCGACGGAGATGCTCGCGCCCGCGAAGTTGTTCTGGATCACCACCCACTGCGCCGCCACCAGCGATACACCCACGACGACGTCGCCCAGCACCACCACCGCCGTCGGCACACTGGACCAGCCGAACCGCCAGTCCAGGGCGCTGACCACCCCGGTCGCGATGACCGACGTCAGGACCGCCCACATGACGAGCTTCTGTACGGGTCGGGTCTCGGCCTTCGGGCCGCCGTGCATCCGCCGCGCCAGCGCCTCAGGATGCTTGGCCGCCAGGTACATGCTCGGACCCATGGTGGCGATCATGAACACCGCGATGAACACCCAGGCCTGCCAGTAGTGGATGGTGCCGGCCGGTACGCACAGCAACAGGGCGAAGAAAATGATGCCCAGGACGGCCGACGCGAGCGCCTGCATGGCGAGTTTCATGGTTTCTCCTACCGCAGATCGCGGCGCCGGAACGCCAAGGCGCCCAGGATGATCAGAGCTGTGTCCACCACCAGCAACCACGCCAGGGGAGTAGCGGTGAAGTTTCCGGTACCGACACGCGGCACCTGGCTGAACGGATCGAGGTCCAACAGCCAGTGCGGTGAATTCGCCAGAGAACCAAGCAGATACACCGCGATGAACCCGACCAGCACGCCCCACGCGGCCGGGGTGAACCGCGGCACCGCGCCGAACAACACCGTCGTCACCGCTACCAGGAGCCACACCGCGGGCAGTTGCACGGCGGCAGAGCCCAGTACCAGCGGCAGCTTGCCGCCGATGTCGCCCGCGGCGGCGCCGTAGGTGAATCCGGCCAGTAGTCCTGACGTCAGCATCGCGGCTGTTGTGCCGGCCAGTGCGATGACCAGATAGCCGGTCAGCCAACGGGTTCGGCTCACCGCCCCGGCGAGCAGCGTCTCGGCGCGCTGGCCGCTCTCCTCCTGATGCGGCCGCAGCGCCAGCGAGACCGCAAATGCGGCGGCCACCATTCCCAGCATATTGAAAGCGATCGAGATGAACGCCTGCTCCAGTGCGCCGGTGCCCCCGAGCCGGGTGATGATGTCGCGGGCCGAGCCGCTACCGCCCAGCTCGTCGCCGATACCGTGCACCACGCTGCCGACCAGCAGCCCGTACAGCCCGAGTCCGATGGTCCACACCAGTACCGAACCGCGGCAGAGGCGCCACGCCAATCCCGTTGGTCCGCTGAGCATTCCGGTGGCCCGTGGCCGGCCGCGCCGTTCGGCGAACATCCCGGCGCCGACGTCGCGAGCACCCTGGAGCTGGTACGCCAATACCGCCAGAGCGACGGTCAGCGTCAGATGCAGCGCCAGCACCCCGAACCGGTCTCCGGCGTACGGGCGCACCAACAGTGACCAGCCCAACGGCGATGCCCAGGACAGCTCGCTGCCGCTGGCGTCGCCCACAGCACGGAGGGTGAATGCGGCGCCGAGTAGTCCGAAGGCGATACCGCGGGCGACTCGGGCGCTGGCGGAGAGTTGTGCGGCCACGGCGGCCACGGTGGTGAACACCAGCCCGGAAGCGGCCAGCGCGCAACTGAATGCCAGTGAACCCATAACGGGCACATCGGTTTTCAGCAAGCCGAGAAATCCGATGAACCCGGTCAGCAGTGAGGCGCCGCCGGTCAGCAGCAGCGCGGCGGTCAGGCTGGCGTTGCGGCCCACCGCCGTCGAGTCGATCAACTCGGTGCGTCCGGCCTCCTCGTCGGCGCGGGTGTGCCGGATCATCGTCAGGATGACGGCGACAGCGATCAGCACGTGGAACATGCCGGCTTTCCAGATGCCGGCGGCGCCCAGACTGTCGTTGTAGATGTTGCCGTAGATCGCGCGTTGGGCCGGGCTGGCCATGATGCTCGCGACGAAACCGGCGCGGCCCGCTGCGGTGGGGTAGACGGCCGCGATGCTGCCGATGTACACGGTCGACAGCGGCAGCGACAGCAGCAATACCCACAGCGGCAGCACGATGCGGTCGGTACGCAGGTAAAGGCGAAGCAGCCCAAGGGTTCCGGTGAACGTTGAACTGCGCGAGGCCGCCCCTTTCGGCTGCGCCGGCCGCTCCAGGACGGCGGTCATGCCCGTACCTCCTCGGGTTCGCGGCGCGCACGACCACTGTCGTAGTGCCGCAGGAACAGGTCTTCCAGGGTGGGCGGCTGGCTCACCAGTGAGCGCACGCCGGCATCACCGAGCGCCTTGATGACGGCGCCGAGGCTCTCGGATTCGACCCGGGCGGTGAGCATCCGACCGTCGAACGCGATGTCGGAAACCCCTGGCAGATGGTCGATCCGGCCCGGGTTGTTGATCATGTCGGCCTTGATCGTGGTGCTCGACAAGTGCCGCATCGATTCCAGCGTTCCGGTCTCGACGGTCCGGCCGGCACGGATGATCGTCACCCGCTGGCACAGCCGTTCGGTCTCGGCCAGGATGTGGCTCGACAGGAGGACGGTGGTCCCGCGGCGGGCGGCCTCGGCAACGCACTGCTGGAAGATGTTCTCCATCAACGGATCCAGGCCGCTGCTGGGTTCGTCGAGCAGCAGCAGGTCCGCGTTCGAGGCGAACGCGGAGACCAACGAGACCTTCTGCCGGTTGCCTTTCGAGTACGTGCGGGTCTTCTTGGTGGGGTCCAGGTCGAACCGCTCGGTGAGTTCGGTACGACGTTTCTCGTCGATGCCGCCGCGCATGCGGGCCAGTAGGTCGATGGTCTCGCCGCCGGTCAGGGTGGGCCACAGGGTGACATCGCCTGGCACGTAGGCGATTTGGCGATGCAGCGCCACGGAATCGGTCCATGGATCGCCACCGAGCAGACGGACCATGCCGGAGTCCGCGCGAACCAGCCCGAGCAAGATGCGGATGGTCGTGGACTTTCCGGCGCCGTTGGGGCCGAGAAAGCCGTGGACCTCACCCCGTTGGACTCTCAGATTCAGCCCGTCGAGCGCCCGGACCGCGCCGAAGTTCTTGGTCAGGGTGTCGATTTCGATGGCTTCTGTTGCGGCGTTCACATTCACTCCTCGGTGGTGGTGACGATGGGGTTGCCTGATTCCTGTTGGGCCAGAAACGCCTGGTACATCGTCGAATCGGACATGAGGCCTTCGGTGTACAGCTCGAGTGCGGGCAGCAGCATGTCCTGCGCGTAGTCGTGCAGCACCTTGCGGTAATCCGACGGGTTGTCGTGCAGCTGGATGTACGTCAGGAAGGCGCCGCCGCCGGTGAGCGCCAAGAATCGGGCGCGCGCCTTGGGGTCGTGACTCGGCTTGATGGTGCCTGCGCGGACACCCTCTTCCAGATAGCCTTCGGTGTTTTCGATCATGTTCTGCCACAATGACTTTGATAGCTCTCCACCACTCTGCAGGGCCTGCATCAGGTAGGCCGTCATGGGGGCGAAGGATTCGATCTCGGCGATCTGGGCGAACCACGAGCTCGGGCTGGCGTTCTGCATCGACTCGGTCTTGGCGACCCGGACCGTTTCGATGACGTAGGCGTCGCAGGCTTCGCGCAGCTTCTCCTTGGACCCGAAGTGGTGGATCACCAGTGCCGCGCTGACCCCGGCGGCCGCGGCGATGCTGCGGATGCTGGCCGAGAACCCGTGCTCGCCGAACTGTTCGATCGCGGCGTCGCGGATGCGGGCGACGGTTGTGAGGTCTTCGACTGAACGCATGTTTAATACGCTAAACATGCGTTCAGTCGGGCGTCAAGGATCTGTTGCGTCAAAGGGGCGTAAAGATTGGGCGGCACACGATGGCGTCAGATGCGCACGCCGTTGATCCTGCGGTGAGGGTCTCGGTTACTCGGGCTTTTGCGCCCTGAGTTCAGGGTCGATGCGCCTGGCCACTGATTCCCGCGGCGGGCGTACCGACCAGGGTCTAGTCGCGTACCGCGGCCAGCAGCCCGTCGCCGAGCGGCACCAGGACCGGGGTCAGTCGCTCGTCCTCGGCGATGGCGCGGGTGGCCTCGCGTACCGCGGTCACGTCGCGGTCGTTGGCGGCGGCGTCACCGGCGCGACCGCCGAGCGCCGCCCGGTGGATGACGATGACGCCACCCGGCCGAAGCAGGCGGACGCCCTCGGCGACGAATTGCGGCTGGTCGACGGGTTCGCCGTCGATGAACACCAGGTCGTACGACTCGTCGGCCAGCCGGGTCAGGACTTCCTGGGCGCGGCCCACGATCAGCCGGGTCCGCGACGGTCCGACGCCCGCCGCGATGAACGCCTGCTTGGCCAGCCGCTGGTGCTCGGGCTCGATGTCGATGGTGGTCAGCACGCCGTCGTCGCGCATGCCGGACAGCAGCCACAGCCCACTCACGCCGGCGCCGGTCCCGACCTCGACCACGGCCTTGGCCGATGCGATCTTGGCGAGCACACTCAGCAGCGCGCCGACGGCCGGAGTGATCGGATTGGCCCCGCTCTCCTCTGCCCGTTCCCGGGCCGCCGCGGTGATCGGTTCCTCGGTGATGGACCGCTCGGCGTGCTTGACGATGGCCTCGGCCGGGCTGGGCTTGGCAGCGGCCGCCGGTGCAGCGCCGGCAGGCTGGGTCGGCGCCGGAGTCGGGGCGGCCGGAGCCTGTTGGGCCGGCGCGGGCTGGCCGCTACCGGCCGAAACCGTCGGGTCATCGGTGCTGGACATGTCCGCAGCGTAACGAACAGCCAGCTGGCCGCCACTCAGCACACGCTCAACACCGGGAGCCGACTCCTGGTCGATCTGGAGGCTCCTCTGAAGGTCTACCGGGAGGCTGAGGGCCGACCCCGGGCGACGACGCGCCACGCCCGGGACGCAAGGTTAAGTTTTGGCGAACATTGATCGGGTATTCGCAGGTCATGGCCCGGGAATCCGGTTTCTCAGGAAAAGTTCAGTTTGCTCATACATCAACCTCACCAGGGTGGGGAACCGTAATCGCCATGCACGCGAGTGTGAATGATCTGCGAACCGATTCGGGCCTCCGGCAGTCGCCGGATATTCGCGGCATCGGGAATATCGGACTCCAGGTACCCGTTGCTGTCGATACGTTGTGTACCTACGACGAGGAACCCACCGAACTGGAGATTGCCACGACCGCCACTACGGCAAGTGGGCCGGCCCCCACGATGCTTGCCCCGACCCACATGTCCCACGTCCCGGCCGCCGAGGCCGAGTTGGACTGGGCGGAAGTCAGCGACGAGCTGACGGGCACCGCGGTCTTCGACGCCACCGGCGATGTGGCGACCATGCCGTCATGGGACGAGCTGGTGCGCCAGCACGCCGACCGGGTGTACCGCCTGGCCTACCGCTTGTCGGGTAACCCGCAGGACGCCGAAGACCTCACCCAGGAGACCTTCATCCGGGTGTTCCGTTCGGTGCGGAACTACCAGCCCGGCACGTTCGAAGGCTGGCTGCACCGCATCACCACCAACCTGTTCCTGGACATGGTCCGTCGCCGCACCCGTATCCGCATGGAGGCGCTGCCCGAGGACTACGACCGGGTGCCCGCCGACGATCCGAACCCCGAGCAGGTGTACCACGACTCGCGGCTCGGACCGGATCTGCAGGCTGCGCTCGATTCGCTGCCCCCGGAGTTCCGCGCCGCCGTGGTGCTGTGCGACATCGAAGGCCTGTCGTACGAGGAGATCGGCGCGACGCTCGACGTCAAGCTGGGCACCGTGCGCAGTCGGATTCACCGCGGCCGGCAGGCGCTGCGGGAGTACCTGGCCAGCCACCCCGGTGACTACTCCGAGGCGGCCGCGGCGATCTCCGCCAGGTCCGCCTGAGCGTGTGACGTATCCGTCCCAGGTTGTCGCGCTACATTCAGTAGTAACGGCAGCGCGGACGGAGGCGTGGCGCGGAGAGGAGCTCGGCAATGGTGGACCGGGGACAGTTGTTCCGGCGTGCGTTCTCCTGGCTGCCCGCCCAGTTCGCCTCCCAGAGCGACGGGCCCGTCGGCCCGCGCCGCTTCGGGTCCACGGAGCACCTGGCCATCGAGGCCATCGCCGCTTTCGTCGACGGTGAGTTGCAGATGGGAGCGCACCTGCGCGCCGCCCATCACCTGTCGCAGTGCCCGGATTGTGCCGCCGAGGTCGACGCCCAAGGGCAGGCCCGCAGCGCGTTGCGCGATTCGTGCCCGATCATCGCGCCGACTTCGTTGCTGGGCGCATTGGCGAACATTCCGCATGACACATCGGTGCAGTTCGCGGACGTTCAGGCGTCCGGAACCGAAGACCAGGAATTTGCCGACCGGCCGCCGCGGGAACGTCGTCGCCGCCGGTAGGCTTGAGTTTCAACTTTTGAGTAACCGTCACGCCCGTCCACACGGGCAGCACGGATAGAGCCAGCAGATGGGGAGTGGAACACCGGTGACCAATCAGGACATGTCCGGCGATCGCCCCCGTCTGGCACCGCGTCCGGTGACGCGCACCCCGGTGGACCCGGCGTCGCAGCGCGCGTTCGGCAGGCCCGACGGCTTCACCGGTTCGTTCCTCGCCGAGGACCAGATCCGGAACCAGGGTGAGTACACCCCGACCAATCAGGCGCCCGATCCCGTGCTCGCCGAAGCCTTCGGGCGGCCGGGTGGTGTCGCCGACTCCCTGCAGCGGCACCCGGCCGACGCCGGTGCGCTGGAGGCCGAAGGCGCGAATGACGACGACGCCGTCGCGGACCCGTGGCGGGATCCGTCGGCCGCGCCGTCGCTCGGAACTCCGGCACTGCCCCCGCCGCCGCCGGTGACGGTCGCCGCTCCCGTCCGCAAGCTCGGCGTGCGCGACGTGCTGTTCGGCCGCAGGGTCTCCATGACCGCACTTGCGGTGCTGGCCCTGCTGGCATTGGTGATCGGCCTCGTCGGTGGCGTCGTCGGCCGCAAGACCGCCGAGGTGGTGGAGGCCTTCACCACCTCCAAAGTCACCTTGAAGACCAGCGACAACGGTGACCTGCCTGCCGGCCGGTTTGCGAAAGTGGCTGCCGCCGTGGCGGATTCGGTGGTCACCATCGAAGCTATGGGGGACACCGACGGATCGCAGGGCTCCGGTGTGGTGGTCGACGGCCGCGGCTACGTCGTCACCAATAACCACGTCATCTCCGACGCGGCGAAGGACCCCGGTAAGTACCACATCTCGGTGGTGTTCAACGACGGCAAGCAGGTGCCGGCGAACCTCGTCGGTCGTGACCCCAAGACCGACCTGGCGGTGCTGAAGGTCGACAACGTCGACAACCTCACCGTCGCAAAGTTCGGTGACTCCGAGAAACTGAAGGTCGGTGACGAGGTCATCGCGGCCGGCGCCCCGCTGGGCCTGCGCAGCACCGTCACGCACGGCATCATCAGCGCGCTGCACCGTCCGGTGCCGCTGTCTGGTGAAGGTTCCGACACGGACACCGTCATCGACGGTGTGCAGACCGACGCCTCGATCAACCACGGCAACTCCGGTGGTCCGCTCATCAACATGAATTCCGAGGTCATCGGGATCAACACGGCTGGAAAGTCGTTGTCCGACAGCGCCAGTGGTCTCGGCTTCGCCATCCCGGTGAACGAGGTCAAGGCCACCGTCGAGGTGCTGATCAAGGACGGCAAGATCTTCCACCCGACGCTGGGCCTGAACGCCAAGTCGGCCAGCGACAAGGTTGCCTCGGGCGCCCAGGTCGTCAACGTCGTCGGCGGTAGTCCCGCCGACAAGGGCGGCATCCTGGAGAACGACGTCGTCGTCAAGGTCGGTAACCGCAAGGTCGCCGACGCCGACGAGTTCGTGGTCGCGGTACGGCAGTTGCAGATCGGTCAGCCGGCACCCATCGAGGTGATCCGTGACGGCCGGCACATGACGCTCACCGTCGTTCCCAACGCAGACACCCCGGCCAGCTGATGTTCGGCAACATCGGATGGGGCGAGATGCTCGTGCTGGTCATCGCGGGCCTGGTGATCCTCGGCCCGGAGCGGCTGCCCGGCGCCATCCGGTGGACGGCCGGCAGCCTCAAGCAGGTGCGCGAATACCTCAGCAACGCGACCGGCCAGCTGCGCCAGGACCTCGGGCCGGAGTTCGAGGATCTGCGTCAACCCCTCAGTGAACTGCAGAAGCTGCGCGGTATGACGCCGCGGGCGGCGCTCACCAAGCATCTGCTGGACGGCGACGATTCGTTCATCACCGGAGCTTTCGACGCTGCGACCCCGGATCAGACGAAGCCTCTGACCACGCCCGAGGTCAACGGCGTTCCGTTCACACCGGGGGCTACGGCGCCGCCGCCGCAGCCGGGGCCGACACAGTTCGATCCTGACGCGACCTGAGCGTCTAGAGATTCAGCGCCTGTAGCCGCGCCGGATCCCGGTAGCGATCGGCGTTCTCGGCGATCTCCGCAGCCGGCGGCAGGATCTCGTCCGCCGCGACGTAGATGCCACCGGCGCGCAGTGAGTCGTCGAGCATCAACCAGATCCAGCGGGTCAGGTCGGCGACCAGCGCGTCCTGGGTATCGCGCAGTGGCTGTTCGAGCCAGTGCCCGGCGGCGGTTTCGACCAGGCCGACGATGCTGTAGGACAACCGCTCGGCGTCGGCCACCACATCGAATGCCGCCACGTACAGCTTCAGGACCGTGGTGAGCAGGTTGGCGATGGTGATCTTGATGTCGGCGAAGGCGTTGAAGCCCTCATCGATCGAGCATCGCTGCAGGTAGCGGTACAGATTCGGGTGTTGGGTCAGAAAGTGGACGTGCGCGCTCACGCCTGCATTGACGATCTGCGCCATGCTGCCTTCGGGCCGCCACACCGGTGCGAGTTCGGCGGTGATCATCTGGCTGGTCCGGTGTGCGACCGCGCGTTGCAGGTCTGCGGCGTCGACGAAGTGCCGGTACAGCTTGGTGCGGCTGACGCCGACGTGCGCGGCGATCTGTTCGGTCGAGGTCTGGGGCCCGTGTTGCTCGATCACCACGAGGGCAGCGTCGATGAATTCAGCGCGCCTGCGCTCGCGTTGGCCGGCCCAGCGACCGGTGGTGGCACTCGCCATGGCTCCTTGTTTACCTCATGTACCTGGCCGGGAGTGACCTGATGCAGCCAATCGGTCGGAGTCTAGCTATCTAGTGGTACGTGACGTACCATCTAACGATCGCGCCAGAGGGTGATGCCTTCCTGTTCAAAGGGGAACGACAATGGACGCCGTATCCACATTTCGCCGCGTCGCCGGACTGCCCGTCGCTGACGCGTTGCTGACGCCCGCGGTCGACTATGGGTTCTTCGGACCCGACTCCGTCACCTGGCGGGTGTGGAGCTACCCGACGTCGCTGCTGCTGGGCTTCGCCCGCGCCGTGACCATCGAGCACCTCGACCCCTTCCTCGCGGCCGCCGTGGACGCCAGTGGCCAGGTGTACGCCCGTACCCGGCTGCGCTATGACCGCACCATGCAGTACTTCGCGCTGGTCGCCTTCGGCGATGCAGAGTCTGTGCTGGACGCCTCCGAGATCCTGGTCAAGATTCACGGCAAGGCCATCGGCACCGAGCCGATCACCGGCAAGCAGTTCGACGCGAACGACCCGTATTCGCAGCTGTGGATCCACCTGACGGCGTGGCACTCGATCCTCTACACCTACGAGATGTTCGGTCCGGGCAAGCTGACCGAGGCCGAGGAACTGCAGTACTGGGAGGAATGCGCGCGCGCCGCCGAATTCCAGACCATCAACCCGGACGACGTGCCGCGCACGCGTGAGGGCATCCAGCAGTACTTCGAGCAGTACCGGCCGCAGATGGCCGGCTCCGAGGTGGCGCAGAACATGATGAACTACCTCGTCGACCTGGGGTATCACATCCTGCCCGAGCGGGTCCCGAGTTGGATGCGGCGCGTGTTCAACTGGCCGATGCGCCGCGCCATCATCGCCACCATGCCGAAGTGGATGCGCACCCTCGGCGGTATCCCGCAGAACTACTCCGACGACGTCGTCGCCAAGCTGATCGCGCGGCCGTTCTTGCGGGTGGTCTCGAGCATCCCGCGCCTCGAGCTCGCGATCCTGGACTTCACCACCCCGCACACCACGCCGATCGTCGGTCCGACGCTGATGAAGATCCCGGCGCAGAACCCGGTCACCTACACCCCGGCCGAGGCCCGCGCGAAGTTCGGCCGGACCACGCCGTTCGAGCAGTACCAGGCGCTCGTCGCGAAGCGGGCGGTAGGGCAGGGGCCCGAGCCGTACGAGCACAACCACAGCGACGCTCTGCTCGAATTCGAAGCACACGCCGGCTGATTCCCACCCAAACCGACGTCACCACCGGGAGAATTTTCTATATGACGGACACTGCGTACGTGGCACTGGTGGACCAGGCGCTCGGCGAGCTCGCCGAAGGTGAGAAAGCCTGGGCCGCAACCCCTCTGGCGCGCCGACGGCAGATTCTCGACGACGTGCAACAGTTGGCGGTACAGTACGGCGCCGAGTGGGTGGAAGCCGCGGTCCGGATCAAGCAACTCAATCCCGAATCGCCGCTGGTCGGTGAGGAGTGGATTTCCGGCCCCTATCCGCTGGCCGCCGGGGTCGCCGCGCTGTCGGCGAGCCTGGCCAAGTTGGAGGCTGGCAAGAGCCCGCTGGACGGCGCCACCTTCGGCACCGCGGCGGGCCGCACCACAGTAAACGTGTTGCCGCTCAACATCTTCGACAGGCTGTTGCTGTCCGGGTTCAGTGCCGAGGTCTGGTTGCAGCCGGGTGTCAGCCGCGACGAGGCGCTGCGAACCGCTGGTCTGGCGCAGCGGGATCCGGGCAAGACCAACGGGATCGGCGTCGTGCTCGGCGCCGGCAACATCACGTCGATCGCCCCGTTGGACACCGTGTACGAGCTGATCGCCAACAACAGGGTGGTGGCGCTCAAGCTCAATCCGGTCACCGATCCGCTCCTGCCGGTGCTGACCAAGGTGCTGGCGCCGTTCATCGCGCTCGGCGCGGTGCGGATCCTCACCGGTGGCGCGGACGTCGGCACCTATCTGGTGCAGCACGACGCGGTGGACCATGTGCACATGACCGGCAGCGCGCTGACCCATGACGCGATCGTGTGGGGCGTCGGTGAAGAGGGTGCCAAGCGCAAGGCCGCGAACGACCCGATCCTGCACAAGGACATCACCAGCGAGCTCGGTGGGGTGTCACCGACCATCGTCGTGCCCGGCAAGTGGAGCCGCGCCGACATCGAGTTCCAGGCCAACCACATCGCGACCCAGCGGCTGCACAACAACGGCTACAACTGCGTGGCGTCGCAGGTCGTCGTGCTGTCGTCGAAATGGGCGCAGCGCGACGAGTTCGTCGCAGCCCTGACCAAGGCGATTGCCGCGGCGCCCAACCGTGCGGCCTACTACCCGGGCTCCGATTCCCGGGTGGCCAGTGCCGAGGCGACCTACCCGCAGGCCCAACGGCTCGGCGACCGCGTGCTGGTGGTGGATCCCGAAGATCGCACCGCATTGCTCAACACCGAGTACTTCTCGCCGGTGTACGGCGTCATCGACCTGGACAGCGACGGTGTCGAGTTCGTCCGCGAGGCCACTCGCCTGGCCAACGAGGACTTCGTCGGCACCCTGGGTGTCAACATCGTCGCGGCGCCCGCCACCATCAGGGCTCTCGGCAAGGCCTTCGACGCCATGATCGAGTCGCTGCACTACGGCACGGTGGCGGTGAACGCCTGGACCGGCGTCGGCTACCTCACCCCGCACGCCACCTGGGGTGCGTTCCCCGGGCACACATTGGCCGACGTGCAGAGCGGAATTGGCGTGGTGCACAACGGTTTCCTGCTCGAGAAGCCCGAGCGCACGGTGGTGCGCGGGCCGTTTCGCCCGTCGCCGCGCTCGCTGATCGGCGGCGAACTGTCCATCTCGCCGAAGCCGCCGTGGTTCGTCAACAACCGGACGGCCGCCACCACCGGCCGGCTCCTCACCGCGTTCACCGGCAAACCGAGCTGGGCCAAACTGCCGGCGATCTTCGTCTCCGCGCTGCGGGGCTGACGAGTTTCCCCGAGCGCCTTTCGGACCTCTGCACTCAGAGGCTGACGTATCGCCCGAAGAGCGCGGTGAGCTCGTCGAGAAATTCGTCGTGGTCGATGGGTGGTTGGTCGAGCACGTACCGGATGGCAAGGTGCTCGACCGCACGGACGGCGATCCACACGACCGTGTTCGGGTGTTCGGGGCGTTGGTCCCTTAGTTGCAGGTGCGCGAGCGCGAGTTCGCCGACACGTTGCTCGAAGTCGACGATCTTGTTGCCCAGGCCGAGGCGGGGCGTGTGCTCGATCATCGCGCGCAGCAGTTCGGGCTGCTCGCTCATCGCGTCGAGCAGCACGGCGAGCGTCTGGCGCATGGTGCCCAGTTCGGCGGGCTTGCCGACGTGCTCGACCAGGTGTGTGGTGACCGTGCGGGCGATCTGGTCGGTGTAGTCGTCGACGATGGCCGCGATGATGACGTCTTTGTTCGGAAAGTACTGGTAGAGCGAGCCAGGGCTGATGTCAGCCGATTTGGCGATGAGGTTGGTGGTGGTGCCGTCGTACCCGTGCTTGATGAGCACTGTGCGTCCGGCATCGAGGATGCGAGCCACCATCAAACGCGAGCGTTCTTGCCGCGGGCTGCGGCGTGGATGCGCGATCGGGCTGCTCATGAGGCACTCACAACGCGAATTGTATGCGAGTAAAAGCTCGTGTCACGCTCTGAACATGGCTTCTCCCAAGGAAAGTGCGACGACAACCCAGGTCTCGGCCGGAACTCATCCCTACGACTACTACTGGCGGCCTGGCGTGGCGCTGCGGCCCGCGCCGCCGCGCCTGCGGTTCGAACCGATGTGGACCCACACCCGCCGGCAGCTGTTCACGCCATGGATCGAATTCCATGAAGTACCGCGACCCACCGCGTGGACCGACCTGTTCGTCGACCATTTGTGGCAGGGCGATGAGCTGATGGACGCCGTTGTCGCCGGGTTCCGAGCGATGGGCATGGCCGAGGGCCGCGCCATGCTGGACCTGGCGCTCGACCACGGCATCGATTCGGTGCCGAACGCACCCGCTGAGTTGGTCGCGTTGTTCGACCAGCTGGACAACCCGCCGGTCTGGTACGACCCGCAGCTGTGGGAAGCCGGTCGGCAGTTGTGGATCGACGCGTCCCTGGCGGGCAAGGTCGGCATGTTCGCCGGTGATACTTTCGGCACCTTCGTCGGCGACGAGGTCGCCTACGCCACCGGGCAGACCGGACGTTTCGTCAGCGATTTCTACCGGCGGAACCTGGAGACCCTGGCGTGGTTCCGCAACATGACGTACCCGGGCGCGCTCGACCGGTGGGCCGAACCGTTCAAAGACACTGTGCGCGTGCGGCTGATGCATTCGCAGGTGCGTGCCGGGCTGCGCCGAACCTGGGGCGACGAGCAGTTCGCCCGCCACGGCAATCCGATCTCCAACGCCATGATGATGAACGCGGCGATCAGCTTCGGGCTGCAACCCCTGCTGATCGACCATGGGCACGGACGTACGCGCAGCCGTGCGGATCTCGATGCGGCGCTGATGTACTGGGGGTACATCGCCCATGTCTTCGGGGTCGCGGAGGAACTGATTCCCAGGGATACCGCCGAAGCTCTCGAAGCCATGGATTTCATCGTGGCGTATGCCGGTGGTCCGTCGGAGTGGACCGACACCATGGTGTCGGCGGCGATCGACGGCCAGGCCGTGGCAGGAAAAGTCAAGCGCGCCTTGGCTACTCCGGTTCTCGGGCTGCTGGCCTACTACGGCGGTGAAGATCTCGCCCACGCGATGGTGCGCGGCACGAGTTTGGCCGGGGCTGAACTCACGCCGTGGGTGGGAGTCTCGAAGGTGCTCGTCAACGTGAATGTGGGATTCCGGCGCCTACTCGACCGCGTCCCCGGGGCGACCGCACGTGCGGCAGCTCGCGAAAGCGACCTCGCGCTGTGGGGCTCGTTGTTGGCAGTCTTCCGATTTCTGGCCGCCCGCAAGGGAATTCGCGGCACCCCCTATGACCATCATGACGGGACCGTCACTGCCGGCTGCCCGGTGCCGCACCAGGCCGTCGGCTAGTGGCGGCGTTCGACGTCGTGCTGCGTCGTACGGGCCGAACGATCCGGGTGCCGTGCGATCAGTCTGTCCTGGAGGCGCTCCTCGATGCGGGGGTCCGGGTGGATTCCATGTGCCACAGCGGTTTGTGCGGGACCTGTCAGACGCGGGTGCTGTCCGGTGACGTCGACCACCGTGACAGCTTTCTCACCGACGAGGAGCGGGCTGAGAACAATTTCATGATGCTGTGCGTCTCCCGGGCGGTGAACGCCGACATCGTGCTCGATCTCTAGCTCGCAGCCAGGCGTGGGCGGGCTGACGATGTTGGCCCAGCGATCCACGCGGCGCCGTAATCGGCGCCGCGGTGGTGCGCCTTGTCGCGGAGCGCGGTTGGGCGCCGTATCAGTTTGTGGGACTGTCATTTTCGTCATCAGCGCTACCCCCTTCCTCTTCCGCTGGGTAGAGGGTGGGGTGGTGGTAGTGGTTGGTGCGGGGTTGGCCGGTGTCGAGTAGTGGTGGTGGGGTCCAGTGGGGGCGGCCGTTGTTCATGGTGGTGGTCCAGCCGCCGGTGTGGGCGGCGCGGTTGTCGCAGCCGCAGGCGAGGGCGAGGTTGGTGATGTCGGTGGGGCCACCGTCGGACCAGTCGGTGTCGACGTGGTGGGCTTGGCAGCGGGAGGCGGGGGCGGTGCAGCCCGGGCGGGTGCAGCCCCGATCACGCGCGAACAGCATGATGCGTTGCCCCGCGGAGGCGGTGCGCCGGGCCCGGCCCAAATAGAGCGGGATGTTGGTGTGCTGGTCGAAGACCGCGAGGTAGTGGTGGGCGCCGTGGCTGGCCATCCGGATCAGGTCCGGGATGGGGAGTTTGGTGCCGGTGTGGGTGAGGGCGGTCCCCGTTCCCTGTTGGAGTTCGGTCAGGGTGGTGGTGACCACGATGGTGACGGGCAGGCCGTTGTGGTCGCCGAGGTCGGTGCGGAGGGTGATGCGGCCCGTGGCGGCGAGGGCGTCGTGGTTGCGTTGTTCGGTGCTGCGGGTGTCGTTGTCGATCTGGGCTTGGCTGGGTGTGCCGGACTGGCACGGGTGGGTCGGCGGGTTGCACATGCCGGGGCGCCGAGTTTGGCGTGGACGGCTTCGAGGGTGGCGCGGGCTTGGGGGTCGAGCCAGCCGTCGACTTTGGACATGCCGTCGGGTTGCTGTTTGCCGATGCGGACGCTGCGTTTGCGGGCGCGTTCGGCGTCATCGGGTAGTGGCCCGTCTTGGTCGAGCAGGTACCGCAGCTGGTGGGCTGCGGCCCGGAGTTCTTCGGGGGTTTGGTGTCGGGCTCCGGCGGTCAGTGTCTGTTCGCACTGGGTTTGGGTGGTGAGGTCGACCCGGGTGGGCAGATTCGCGATGAAGTTGCCGATCACCGCGATGTGCTCGGTGTTGATCGCTCCGGCGGCCTGCGCGGCTGCGGCGGACTCCCATCGTGGTGGCAACGCTTCCCCGGTGAGCCCTGACCGTGGGCCCAGGTTCTCCATGTCGCGGACCCGGCGCCGGGCTTCCGTGGCGGAGATGCGCAAGCGAATCCGCAGCACGTCGGCCCAGTTTTTCGCCCCGATCTCTTTCGGGGTGGTTTGGGTGGTCAGGGCGGCGAGGATGCGGTGATCCACGGCCTCGGCGGCACACCGCAATCGTTCGCGGTGGGACTGTAATTCCAGCAGTTCCGGCACCCCGAGTTCGGTGTAATCGAGGGCAGCGACCCGGGCCACCGCGGCGTCGAGGTCGGTGTAGACCTCTTCGACGAGGTCCGGATCGGTCAATCCCATACTTCGAACATTAGTTCGAACCACCGACAAGTCGCCGTGACGAATGTGCCGCTAGTCACCTACTGTGACCAGCGCAAACAAAGTGACCAAGGTTTTTCAGAGATTGGTGGTCGAGTCTCGCAACGCCGCCGGGTGGGCCCTGGAGCGCCATGAAGGCTGTCACTATTCGGCCACTCAACGCTAACCTACGGTTCCGTAGGTTACGGTACCGTAGGTTGTGAACGTGTGACCGACCGTTGGAGGGATTGACCCATGGATACCCAGGCCGCTGTGCTGCACGAACTGGAGCCCGTCGTCGCGCAGAACCTCGACCGGCATTTGTCGATGTCGCGGGAATGGTTCCCGCACGACTACGTCCCGTGGAGTCGCGGGCGTGATTTCGCGTTCCTCGGCGGCGAGGACTGGCAGCCGGAGGACTCGCCGCTGGACCCGGTTGCGAAGACGGCTCTGACCGTCAACCTCCTGACCGAGGACAACCTGCCGTCGTATCACCGTGAGATCGCCACCCGCTTCTCGCGTGACGGCGCGTGGGGCACCTGGATCGGGCAGTGGACAGCTGAGGAGGGGCGCCACAGCATCGCGCTGCGCGACTACCTCGTCGTCACCCGCGGCGTTGATCCTGTTGCGCTGGAACGGCTCCGAATGGAGCACACCGTCGCCGGCTACGACGCGGGAGACCGCAGCGCGCTGTCGGTGCTCGCCTATGTGTCATTCCAGGAACTGGCCACCCGTGTCTCGCACCGCAACACCGGCAAGGCGTCGGGCTGCCCGCTGGCGGACCAGCTCCTGGCGCGCATCGCGGCCGACGAGAACCTGCACATGGTCTTCTACCGCAACCTGATGGCCGCGGCGCTGGACATCGCCCCGGACGACGCGATGGTCGCCATCCGTGACGAGGTCATCAACTTCGCGATGCCGGGCCAGGGCATGACCGACTTCGCGAAGAATGCGCTCACCATCGCCAAGGCCGGCATCTACGACCTGCGCATCCATCATGACGACGTGCTGGTTCCGGTGCTGCGCTTCTGGAACATCTTCGACCGCAGCGATTTCGGGCCGGTCGGTGAGCGGGCGCGCGAACAACTGATCGGGTTCCTCGGGATGCTCGACGAGCGGGCGCGGTTCTACGAGGAGAAGCGCAAGCTGGCTGACGTGGCCGGCTGAGCCGCTATCCCGGCAGCCGGATCACCTGGGCGGCGTAGGCCAGGCCCGCGCCGTAGCCCAGGAGCAGCGCCAGACTGCCGGGTTTGGCCTCGCCGGTGTCCAGCAGGGTGTACATCGCCAGCGGAATCGAGGCGGCCGACGTGTTGCCGGCATCCTGAATATCTTGGGCGACAACAGTTTCCGGCTTGAGACCCAGCCCCTTGGTGAGCAACTCGTTGATCCGGCCGTTGGCCTGATGGGGGATGAACACCTCGATGTCGTCGACCGTCAGGCCGGCGGCCGCAATGGCGCGCTTGCCGACGTCAACCATCTGGAACGCCGCCCAGCGGAAGACGGTCTGGCCTTCCATGCGTAGGAAAGGCCTTGGGCCAGAAGGGTTCTCAGTGTAGTCGATCCAGCTGAGGTCCTGCACGATGGCGCTGGACTGCTCGCCGTCGCTGCCGGCGACGCTTGGCCCGATGCCTTGCTCTTCGGTCGGCCCGACCACCACCGCGGCGGCACCGTCGGCGAAGATGAAGGCGTTGCTGCGGTCGGTCATGTCGACGGCATCGGACAGCTTCTCTGAGCCCACCACGAGGATGCGGCCCGCACTGCCTGCCCGGATCATATCGGCGGCCACGCCCAGTGAGTAGCCGAATCCGGCGCAGCCCGCGGCGATGTCGAAGGCTGGAATGCCCTGTGCGCCAATCTCTGTGGCCACCTGCGGTCCGCACGGTGGGGTGTTGCGGAAGTTGGTGCTGGTGGCGACGATGACCGTGTCGATGTCGGAGCCGGTCAGCTCCGCCGCCGCGCAGGCACGACGACCGGCCTCGCACGCCATCGTGACCGCGGACTCGTCAGGGCCGGCGAACCGGCGATTCTTGATTCCGGTCCTGGAGTAGATCCATTCGTCCGACGAATCGATGGTTTCACAGATTTCGTCGTTGGTGACGACGCGACCCGGGCGATAGGCCGCCACGCTCAGCAGGCCGACGTTCTGTGCGCCGCTACGCGTATGGATATGTGTCACTTGTTGATTCCTGTCGGACGGAGGGGGTCAGCGCCCAGCCGGGTCGAGCCCGAGCGACATGCCGGCCAGTCCGCGCTTGCGACTGGACAGTTTGTCGGCAATGCCGCGCAGCGCGGCGCCGGCGGCGGTGTCCGGACTGGACAGCACCAGGGGCACGCCGGTGTCGCCGGCGCTCACCAGCTGCGGGTCCAGCGGGACCTGGCCCAGCAGCGGAACCTCGGCACCGACTGTGCGCGTGAGGCTTTCGGCAACTTGTGCGCCACCGCCCTCGCCGAACAGCTGCATCGTGGTGCCGTCGGGCAGGGTGAGTCCGGACATGTTCTCGACCACGCCGACGATGCGCTGACGGGTCTGCACCGCAATCGCTCCGGCGCGCTCGGCGACCTCGGCGGCGGCCATCTGCGGAGTGGTGACCACGAGAATCTCGGCGCCGGGGATCAACTGCGCCACCGAGATGGCGATGTCGCCGGTGCCGGGCGGCAGGTCGAGCAGCAGCACGTCGAGGTCGCCCCAGTACACGTCGGCCAAGAACTGCTGCAACGCCCGGTGCAGCATGGGCCCGCGCCACACCACGGGGGTGTTGCCCTGGGTGAACATCGCGATGGAGATGACCTTCACATCGTGCGAAACCGGCGGCAGGATCATCGAATCCACCTGGGTGGGGCGATCCTGCACGCCCATCATCCGGGGCACCGAGTGTCCATAGATGTCGGCGTCGAGCAGGCCGACCGACAGGCCCTTGGCAGCCAGTGCGGCCGCCAGGTTTACCGTCACGCTGGACTTGCCGACGCCGCCCTTGCCGGACGCCACCGCGTACACCCGGGTCAGCGAACCCGGCTGGGCGAAGGGGATGACCGGTTCCTTGGAGTCACCGCGCAGCTGCTTGCGCAGTTCGGCGCGCTGCTCGTCGTTCATCACGTCGAGGGTGACCTTGACCGCGCCGGTGCCCGGCACGTCGGTGACGGCCGCGGTGACCCGATCGGTGATCTCGGTCTTCTTGGGGCAGGCCGACGTGGTCAGGTAGATCTCGACGTGCACGGCGCCATCGGACTCGACCGTGACATCCTTGACCATCCCGACCTCGGTGATCGGACGGCGCAATTCAGGGTCGACAACTTTGCCCAGTGCGGCACGCACGGCGGCATTCAGCTCAGCAGACATTAGCCGCGAGTCTATGCCTGCCGGTCAGCACACCGGCAGTTGGTCACTGTAGGCCCGGGAAGGCTGGTCCCGGCGGCGGTCCGGGATCCGCGGGTGCGGCGGCGGGGCCGGGTGCCGCAGGGACCGCAGCGGGTGCAACGGCGGGGCCGGGAGCCGCTCCGACCGGGCCGGCGGCCGGGGTGCCCACACCCACGGCGGTCACCGGAATGGGTCCCCCGAAGGCGGGAGCCGGGGCCGGCGCCACGGGTGCCGGCGGCGGCGCGAGGGGAGCCTGCGGCAGCAGGAACGGTGGCAGATTGAACGGGTTCGGCGGCTGCTGCGCGTCCAGCGCCGGGGCGTCCGCAGCGGGAATGGGCGCCGCGCTCGGGGCAGGTCCGCCTTGCAGGCAGAACACCGCGCAGTTCTGTTTCGGCTCCGCCGGGCCAGGCAACGGACCCATGCGTCCCATCTGCAGCGCGGGCGTCAACGCCAAGGGATCGTCGGACGGCAGTCCCATCGCGTTGATGGGCAGGCCCGGCCCGAGCCCCTCGGGGTTGTCGAGGTGCTGGTCGCCGATGGCGGGCGGCGGGCCGACGATCGGCGGCAGATCGACCGGTGCGATACCGGTGACGTAAGCCTTCGCCCAACCGAGCACGTTCTGGGCGTAGGGCATCGAGTTGTTGTAGCGCAGGATGGCGGTCAGCACCTGGGACGGATCACGCAGGTTCAGTCCGCCACTGCACAGGTAGCGCGCCGCGGCGAGGGCAGCGTCGTAGACGTTCTGGACGTCGGGCTTGCCGTCGCCGATGGCGTCCGCGGCATACCGGGCCCAGGTGCCGGGCAGGAACTGCATGGGGCCCAGTGCGCGGGCGTAGGTCACCCGTCCGGCCGCGATGGTCTGCACAATGACCTCGTTCCCGGCCAGCGTGCCGTCCAGAACAGGTCCGAGGATCGGGGTGAGCGCGGTGCCACGCGCATCCGTGGCGCCACTGTTGGCGTGTCCGGATTCGATGCGTCCGATACCGGCGAGCAGGTTCCAGCTGATGCCGCAGCCCGGGGCGTTGGTTGCCATGATCTTCTCGGCGGTGCGGTAGGCGTTGAGCACGATCGGCGGAATCCGCAGCCCGCCGGGCGCCATCACCAGCGAGGCCGGCGGCGGCGACAGGGTCGTGGTCGGGTCCATATGCAGGGCGCGCGGAACTTGATCGGACGCCACCACCGTCATACCGGCCCGGTTGCGGGGGCCGGGGGTGGTGGGTGTGACGGCCGCCAGTGGCGTGACACCCGCGGTGGCGCTGTTGTGCGCTGTTGTTTGCCGAGTCGGCGCGGAACCGCCGACGGCGAGCATCAGAACGAGCGGCGCGACGACCGCGACGCCGGCCAGTGGGCGGCGCATTGCCCGGGCGATCCGGCGGCGGCGGCCGGGGACGGCTTCGTCAGCCGGAGCAGCTTCGTGGCCGACCGCGGCGTCGTAGTCCTCGACAGGGTCGGCTACCAGCGCGGAGTCACCGAAAAGTGCGTGCGAGTCAGTGGTAGGCGCAGCGTCGTCCGCGGAATCAGCGGTGTCGCCCCCGATAAGCACTAAGCCATCCTATGGAAGTGGAATACCGGAGTGACCCCGGTGACATGTGTTGTGATCCAAGTCACCATACCTACTCTGCGGGCGGTTGGCGTAGCAATGTTTCCGCAGAATGGAAACTCTCATCGACGGCTGTGGCGGGGCCGGCCGCGGAGTCGCCGAAAGTCTCGTTTTCCTCGGCCGGCGGACGTGACTTTCCGGTCTTGCGTTTGCCGGATCCGCCCTTGCCGCCGTTCTGCTGAGCGATCAGCGTCCGCAACTCGTCGAGTTCACGGCGGAGGTAGTCACGGGTGGCCACCTCGCCGACGGCCAACCGCAACGCAGCCAGCTCGCGGGCCAGGAATTCGGTGTCGGCTTTGGTCTGCGCCGCGCGCCGGCGGTCCTCTTCGAGCGCCACCCGGTCCCGGTTTTCCTGGCGGTTCTGGGCCAGCAAAATCAGGGGCGCCGCGTATGCGGCCTGTGTCGAGAACGCCAGGTTCAGCAGGATGAACGGGTACGGGTCGAACTGCAGGCTGATGGCGATCAGGTTGAAGGCGATCCAGATGATCACGATGACCGTCTGGATGAGCAGATATTTGCCCGTGCCCAGGAATCGGGCGATCCCCTCACTGAACTGACCGACCGCCTCGACGTCCACGCGCGGGGTCAGCCGGAAGCGGGACGTGCGCGGGATGTCCAGGCGCTGTCGTGCCGAAGGCTCGCTCACCGGCCTGCTCCCGAGATGTTGTCGGTGATGGCCTGGATCGAGCCGGGCCCTGGTTCGTCGGCGCTGCGCCAGCCGGCGGGCAGCAGGTGGTCGAGCAGGTCGTCGACGGTGACGGCGCCCAGCAGATGATTCTCGTCGTCGATCACGGGCGCGGACACCAGGTTGTAGGCGGCGAAGTATCGCGTCACCTCGGCCAGCGAGCTGGTTGGGGACAGCACCGGCAGATCGGTGTCGAGGATGCCGCCGACTTGGGTGGCCGGCGGTTCGCGCAGCAGCCGCTGGGTATGCACGACGCCCAGATAGCGTCCGGTCGGCGTCGCGGTCGGCGGCCGGGCCACGAACGTCATGGACGCCAGCGCCGAGGTCAACTCGGGGTCGCGGACGCGGGCGAGCGCCTCGGCGACGGTGGTGTCTGGGGTCAGGACGACGGGCTCGGGCGTCATCAGACCACCGGCGGTGTCAGGGGAGTGCTGCAGCAGGCGGCGCACCGGCTCGGCGTCGTCGGGGTCCATCCGGTCCAGCAGCACGGCGGCGCGGGTGGCGTCGAGCTCGCCGAGCAGGTCGGCGGCGTCGTCGGGGTCCATCTCTTCCAGCACGTCCGCGGCGCGCTCGGTGCCCAGCTGGTTGAGCAGTTCGGCCTGCTCGGGTTCGGAGAGCTCCTGCAGGATGTCGGCCAGCCGCTCGTCGTCGAGAGCCCTGACCACTTCGTGACGGCGTTTGGCCGGCAGGTCGCGTAGCGCGTCGGCGACCTCCACGGGACGCTGGCCGTCGAACTGCTCCAGCAACTGGGCCACGCCCTGACCGGGCAGCGCGAGCGCCGACGGCGTCAGTCCGATGACGTTCTGCCAGTCCACCACGTGCACCGTGGTGCGCCGGCCC
The DNA here is from genome assembly GCF_010730955.1 of Mycolicibacterium aubagnense. Taxonomy (NCBI): domain Bacteria; kingdom Bacillati; phylum Actinomycetota; class Actinomycetes; order Mycobacteriales; family Mycobacteriaceae; genus Mycobacterium; species Mycolicibacterium aubagnense. The sequence continues at coordinate 4,648,958 of NZ_AP022577.1, forward strand.
AGTCGGCGGTGACGCACCGCGACGCGGGTGACCAACCAGTCGCGCGACCGGGTCTGCTCGATGGCGAGGTCGACCACGACGACGTCGAGGCCGGCGAGCTGTTCGAGCTCCGGATCCTTGACGCGGACGCGAGTATCCAAGATCTGCCCGAGGACCAGAGCCTCGCCGGGGCGCTGCTCGAACCGGCGCAGCGAGATGGTCGCTCCCGTGAGGGTGATGGAGTTGTGCTCGATGGAGGTCACCCGCAGGATCGGGACGAATATTCTGCGGCGCGTGGTCAGTTCCACGACGAGGCCGAGCACCCGCGGTTGCTGGCGGACGACGCCCATGCTCACGACCACGTCGCGCACCCGGCCGACTGATTCCCCGTCGGGACCCAGCACGACCAATCCAGCGAGTCGAGCCACGTAGACCCTGTTGACCGCCACCATGCACCACAGGGTAGAGAGTGGGGTTGTGGAGAACGTGTATCGGCCCCGCCGTACCTGCCTTTCTGTTCCGGGCAGCAGCGACAAGATGATCGCCAAGGCCAAGACCTTGCCGGCCGATCAGGTGTTCCTCGACCTCGAGGACGCGGTCGCAGCCGACGCGAAGGCCGCGGCGCGCACCCGGGTGGCGCAGGCGTTGTGCGAGCCGGGGTGGGCGGGCCAGCTGCGCGGACTCCGGGTCAACGACTGGACCACCCCGTGGACGTACGCCGACGTGATCGAGGTGGTCACCGCGGTCGCGCGCGGGGGCGGCGAGCTTGATGTCATCGTGCTGCCGAAGGTCAGCGATGTCTCGCACGTGCAGGCGCTCGATCTGCTGCTGACCCAGCTCGAGCGCACGCATGGGCTGCCCGTCGGCGGCATCGGCATCGAGGCCCAGATCGAAGACGCCAAGGGGCTGACCAACGCCAACTCCATCGCCGGTGGCCCACGGGTGCAGGCGCTGATCTTCGGGCCCGGCGATCTGATGGCCAGCCTGAACATGCGCACCCTGGTCGTCGGGGAGCAGCCCGTCGGCTACGGCGTCGGCGACGCTTATCACCACGTGCTGATGACGATTCTGGTGGCGGCGCGGGCGCACGGCATCAATGCGATCGACGGCCCGTATTTCAAGGTGAAGGACACCGAGGCGTTCACCCGGGTCGCCGGGCAGACCGCGGCGCTGGGATACGACGGGAAGTGGGTGCTGCACCCCGACCAGATCGCCGCCGGAAACGAGATCTTCAGTCCGCGCCAGGCCGACTACGACCATGCCGAGCTGATCCTCGAGGCCTACGAATGGCACACCTCGCAGGCCGGTGGTGCCCGCGGTGCGGTGCTGCTCGGCGACGAGATGATCGACGAGGCCAGCCGCAAGATGGCGCTCGTGATCGCGGGCAAGGGACGTGCCGCCGGGATGACGCGCACCGGCGCGCGGTTCAGCCCGCCGGCGTGAGCGGGTCGGCTACGCGCCGAGAACCAGCACCACCAGGAACAGGTTGAGCAGGAACGCCAGGGCGCCGCACACGATGCCGCTCAGCGCCAGAGCGCGGCCTCGCGTGCCACTGCCGGGGATCCGTTCGTAGGCGACCACGCCGAGTCCCACGCCGATGAGCGCCACGGGACCCAACACCACACCGGCCAGTGCGCACACGACCGAGCCGACCGCCAGTCGATTGACCCGTGCGCCGATCACAAGTTCGGATCTTGGTGAATCGCCCAGTCGTAGAACAGCGCGAAGCCCAGCAGGCCGAGGACAATGGACACGCCACCGATGGCGATACCCGCGATGGCCATGGTGCGGCCGTTGGTGCGCTGCCGGCCCTTGCCCTGCATCACGGCCACGATGCCGAGGCCGATGCCCAGCAGCGAGATGACCGGACCGATGAAACACATGAAATAGAGCGGCAACGCGACGAGCGAACACACCAGTGATCCGATGGCCATGCCGTCGTTCGACGACGGCGGCGGGTACGACGAATACATCGGGGGCGGCAGGAAGCCGGACGGCGGCGCGAACCCCGGTGGTGGGCCGTACGGCGCGCCGGGCGGGGGACCGTAGAAGCCCGGCGGCGGGCAGGGAGGCGCGGCAAACGGGCCTGGCGGTGGCTGGGGTTGGAACTGGGGCTGGGGCGCAGGCGCGGGCGGACCCTGCTGCCAGGGCGCCGCGGTGGGCCCGGGCTCTTCGAGCGCCGGGTACTCATACACCGGGTAGTCGCTGGTCGCTTCGGCGTCGGTGCCGGACGGCGGGGCCGACGGACCGGCCGGCCGCGACGGATCCCAGGAGGGCTGCCCTGACTCCGCGCCCGGACTTGTCATGCCGACCAACCTAGCCTAAGAGATGATGGCATCGTGGTAGCAGAAATGCGTTCCGCGGCGAGTGACAGGAGACCAGGGGCATGACGAATCCGCTGCAGCCCGACCGGACCCCGGGCCCGGGCGGACAGCCCGGATTGCCGACCCCGCCAAAGGGCTGGCCCATCGGGTCGTACCCGACCTATGCGGAAGCACAGCGGGCCGTCGATTACCTGTCAGACCAAGAGTTTCCGGTCCAGCACGTGACCATCGTGGGTGTGGATCTGATGCAGGTCGAGCGGGTCACCGGGCGGCTCACCTGGCCGCGGGTGCTCGGCGGCGGCATTCTGACCGGGGCGTGGCTGGGCCTGTTCATCGGGCTGGTTCTGGGGCTTTTCGGCACCAACGCGTGGGGATCGTTGCTCACCGGCCTGATCGCAGGTGTGTTCTTCGGCTTGATCACCTCCGGCGTGCAGTACGCGATGTCGCGTGGCACAAGAGATTTCAGCTCCACGATGCAGCTGGTCGCCGGACGGTACGACGTGTTGTGCGATCCCGTGTGCGCCGAGCAGGGCCGCGACCTGCTGGGGCGTCTGTCGCTCTGAGGCCGTCGGCACCCGCCGCCTGATCCGCTCTTCACGCCGCCACTGAGGCACATGATCGGCTCCTGACGTCGTCGATATGTTGCATGGCGCACCTTCTGCGCTCTACGGTTTGCGCGCGGGAGGTTCCCGTGAGACAGGAGGCGTCCGTGGTGCGCGCGGGAAAGCTGCGGGCTGCGCTGGCAGCAGGTGCGGCGGCGTGCACGGCCGCCACCTTGGTGTCCGCCTGTGGGTCCGGTGCGGGCGGCACTGTTGTCAATGTCTACACGTCGGCCAATGAGATGGCGACGTTCTCGGCGCTCGCCAAACGGTGCACCGCCGAGATGAATGGCCGCTTCAGCATCAAGCAGATCAGCCTGCCCAAGGGCGCCGATGACCAGCGGCTGCAGCTGGCCCGTCGGCTGACCGGCAACGACAAGAGCCTCGACATCATGGGTCTGGACGTGGTGTGGACGGCCGAGTTCGCCGAGGCCGGCTGGGTTGTGCCCCTGGCCGACGACCCGGCCGGGAAAGCGGAAGCCGACGCCGCCGACGACACGTTGCCCGGACCGTTGAAGACCGCGCTGTGGAAGGGCCGGCTGTTCGCCGCGCCCATCACGACCAACACCCAGATGCTGTGGTACCGCGCCGATCTGATGCCCGAGCCGCCGGCCACCTGGGACGAGATGGTGGCGCAGGCGACCCGGCTGCATGCCGCCGGTGGACCCAGCTGGATTGCCGTACAGGCCAAGCAGTACGAGGGCCTGGTGGTGTGGTTCAACACCTTGCTGACCAGCGCCGGCGGCAGCGTGCTGTCCGACGACGGCAAGACCGTCACCTTGACCGACACCCCCGAGCATCGGGCCGCGACCGTCAGGGCGCTGCAGGTCATCAAGTCCGTGGCCACCGCGCCCGGCGCCGACCCGTCGATCACCCAGACCGACGAGGGGACAGCGCGGCTGGCGCTCGAGCAGGGTAAGGCCGCGCTCGAGGTGAACTGGCCGTTCGTGCTGCCGTCCATGCTGGAGAACGCGGTCAAGGGCGGCGTGCCGTTCCTGCCGCTGAACGAGCGCGCGGACCTCAAGAGCGCCATCAACGACGTCGGCACGTTTGCGCCCGACGACGCGCAGTTCAACACTGCCTACGACGAGAGCAAGAAGGTGTTCGGCTTCGCGGACTACCCGTCGGTGCAACCCGGGGTGCCGGCCAAGGTCACCATCGGTGGGCTGAATCTCGCTGTGGGCAAGGACAGTACGCACAAGGCGGAGGCCTTCGAAGCCATTCGGTGCATGCGCAGCGCGACCAACCAGGAGTACACCTCGGTGGAGGGTGGGCTGCCCGCGGTGCGCGCATCGCTGTACGACGAGCCCAAGTTCCAGGCCAAGTACCCGCAGTACGCGGTGATCCGTCGTCAACTCGCCGATGCCGCGGTGCGGCCCGCCACGCCGCAGTATCAGGCTGTCTCGACGCGGATTTCGGCGACGCTGGCACCGATCACCAAGATCGACCCAGAGGCCACCGCTGACAAGCTGACCTCCGAGGTGCAACAGGCGATCGACGGCAAGGGGCTGATCCCGTGAGCGAGGCTCGCCGAGCGAACAGACCGGCCCCGGGCCGCATCGACAACCCAGAGCGGCGACTCGCATACGCGTTGATCGCGCCCGCTGTGCTCGTGATGCTCGCGGTCGCCGCGTACCCCGTCGGCTACGCGGTGTGGCTGAGCCTGCACCGGGACAACCTCGCGGCGCCGGGGGAGACCCGGTTCGTGGGGCTCGACAACTACGCGACGATCCTCACCGACCATTACTGGTGGACGGCATTCGTGGTCACCCTCGGCATCACGGTGGTGTCGGTGGCCATCGAGTTCGTGCTCGGCATGGCGCTGGCGGTGGTGATGCACCGGACCATGTTCGGCAGCTCTGTGGTACGCACCGCCATCCTCATTCCTTACGGCATCGTGACCGTAGCCGCTTCTTACAGTTGGTATTACGCGTGGACGCCGGGCACCGGATATCTCGCGAACCTGCTGCCCACGGGCAGCGCTCCGCTCACCGAGCAGTTGCCGTCACTGGCCATCGTGGTGCTGGCCGAGGTGTGGAAGACGACGCCGTTCATGTCGCTGTTGCTGTTGGCCGGGCTGGTGCTGGTGCCCCAAGATCTGCTCGATGCCGCCCAGGTGGACGGCGCGGGCCGCTGGCAACGATTCGCCAAAGTGACTCTGCCGCTGATGAAACCGGCCATCCTGGTCGCCCTGCTGTTCCGCACCTTGGATGCGTTCCGCATCTTCGACAACATCTACGTGCTGACCGGCGGCACCAACAACACCGGCTCGGTGTCGATCTTGGGTTACGACAACCTGTTCAAGGCGTTCAACATCGGGCTGGGATCGGCGATCAGCGTGCTGATCTTCGCCACCGTCGCGATCATCGCGTTCATTTACATCACGATCTTCGGTGCCTCGGCGCCCGGTGCGGAAGCCGAGGTGCGGTGATGAGCGATCAGACTCGTGGCGGCCGGTTGGCCGGTTGGGGTGTGGTCAACGTCCTGGTGGTGGTCTACGCGCTGCTGCCGGTGCTGTGGATTTTCTCGCTGTCACTCAAGCCGACGTCAACGGTCAAGGACGGCAATTTGATTCCGCGTCAGGTCACGTTCGACAACTACAAGGGCATCTTCACTGGCGGCGGCTTCGGCTCGGCGCTGGTCAACTCGATCGGCATCGGGCTGATCACCACCGCCATCGCGGTGACGATCGGCGGCATGGCCGCGTATGCCGTGGCGCGCCTGGCCTTTCCGGGCAAGCGGCTGCTGGTCGGTCTGGCGTTGTTGATCTCGATGTTCCCCCAGATCTCGCTCGTGACACCGCTGTTCAACATCGAGCGCACCGTCGGGCTGTTCGACACCTGGCCGGGCCTGATCCTGCCGTACATCACCTTCGCGCTGCCGCTGGCGATCTACACGCTGTCGGCGTTCTTCCGGGAAATCCCTTGGGATCTGGAGAAGGCCGCCAAGATGGACGGCGCCACGCCGGGGCAGGCGTTCCGCAAGGTGATCGCGCCGCTGGCCGCCCCCGGCATCGTCACCGCGGCGATCCTGGTGTTCATCTTCGCCTGGAACGACCTGTTGCTCGCGTTGTCGCTGACGGCCACGCAGCGGGCCATCACGGCGCCGGTGGCGATCGCGAACTTCACGGGCAGTTCGCAATTCGAGGAGCCGACCGGATCCATCGCCGCCGGGGCGATGGTCATCACGGTGCCCATCATCATCTTTGTTCTGATCTTCCAACGACGGATCGTCGCGGGCCTGACGTCCGGTGCGGTGAAGGGGTAAGTCATGGCCGAAATCGTTTTGGACCACGTCACCAAGAGTTACACCGGTGGGGCGACGGCCGTGCAGGACCTGTCGCTGACCATCGCCGACGGTGAGTTCCTCATCCTGGTCGGGCCGTCGGGGTGCGGAAAGTCGACGACGCTCAACATGATCGCCGGGTTGGAGGACATCAGCTCCGGCGAACTGCGCATCGGTGGCGAACGGGTCAACGAGAAGGAGCCGCGGGACCGGGACATCGCCATGGTGTTCCAGTCCTACGCGCTGTACCCGCACATGACAGTGCGGCAGAACATCGCGTTCCCGCTCACCCTCGCGAAGATGCCGAAGGCCGAGATCGCGGCCAAGGTCGAGGAAACCGCGAAAATCCTTGACCTGACCCCGCTTCTGGACCGCAAGCCCGCCCAGCTGTCCGGCGGCCAGCGTCAGCGCGTGGCGATGGGCCGCGCCATCGTGCGCAGCCCCAAGGCCTTCCTGATGGACGAGCCGTTGTCCAACCTGGACGCCAAGCTGCGGGTGCAGATGCGCACAGAGATTGCCCGCCTGCAGGCCCGGCTGGGCACCACCACCGTGTACGTCACCCACGACCAGACCGAGGCGATGACGCTGGGAGACCGGGTGGTGGTGATGAGCGGCGGTGTCGCGCAACAGGTCGGCACGCCCGACGAGCTGTACAACCAGCCGGCGAACCTGTTCGTCGCGGGCTTCATCGGTTCCCCATCGATGAACTTCTTCTCGGCCAGCCGGACCGATGTCGGGATTCAGCTCCCGTTCGGCGAAGTCACCTTGAGCGACGAGGCGCGGGCGGCGCTGGACCAGCACCGGCCGTCGGCCGACCTGATCGCCGGCGTGCGCCCCGAGCAGTTCGACGATGCCTCGGTGATCGACGCCTATGCGCGCATCCAGTCACTGACCTTCGAGGTCGATGCCGAGCTGGTGGAGTCGCTCGGCGCCGACAAGTATGTGCACTTCCGGATCGAAGGTGCCGGCGTGCAGGCTGCCCAGCTGGAGCAGCTGGCGCACGACACCGCGGACGCCGGCTCGAGTGAGAACACCTATGTGGCACGGGTTTCGGCCAAGTCGTCGGCGACCGCGGGCAGCAAGGTCGAGCTCGCGCTCGACACGTCCAAACTGACTCTGTTCGACCCCGCCACGGGCCGCAACCTGTCATTACCGCAGTGACCGACGTTCTCGGAGCGGTAAAGGCCCATGTGGCGGGGTATTTCGCCGGGCGCGGCAGCACCGCCGAGCCGGTGGGCGCCAGCGTCACCTTTCTCGGTGCCGACCCCATCGAGGTGCTGCGCTTCGGCCCGACCGACGATGACGTGTATCACTATGTTTCCCAAGGGTGTTCGCGGTATCCCATGGCGGACCCGACGGACATGATGGCCGACGGGATCAGTGGTCCACGTGCGGAATCAGTGCTTTCCCTGCGTGGCCCGACGCCCCCGGGTCTGGCCCGCTCGATCGCGATACTGGCGTCCGCGCCGACCGTCGAAGGCCTGATCCTCGAGCCGGATGCCCTCATCGACCTTCAGGGACCTGTATGGCAGGGTGCGGCGTTCACCGCATTTCTGTTGGGCACCAGCGACATTGGTGAGGTTGCGCTACCCGAGCCGTACCAGCCGGTGCGGATCCTCACCGCGACGCCGATCACCGCCACCGAGGCCGCCTGGGTGCGGCTCAAGGGCGCCGACGCGATGCGCGAAGCCTGGCAGCAGGACGGCGTCGACGTCCTCGATCAACGCCGCCGCGCTGCCGAGCCGAGTTGACCGGGCTTAAGACGCGTTGTTCGGACAGGTGACATCAGCCCACACGACGTCGCCCTCGGCCGGTTCGTCCGAGGACGGGTTGTTGACCCTGACCACCGAGCAGCGCGGCAGCAGCGTCGGCTTGTTGCCGTTGAGCCAGTTGATTCTGACGATGTAGCCCTCGGCCTCGAGGTCTCTGATGACGGCGTCCGCGCCGTTGGCGTGGGCGGCCGGCGCGGCGACGCCGGCAAGCGCAGCACTCGCGAAGGCGACTGCCACCGCGAGGGACGTGGTTCCGATTTTCATCTCGAAATCATGCCTGACCTGCGTCATTCGGTGTTGCGTTTTGCGAAAGATGCCGTTCGGCTCCGCGTTGCCGTCGGTTCACGAGCTAGAGCCAATGGTTGCGCCGGAAGGTCCGGTACAACCCTGTGCACACCGTCGCCATGACCGCCAGGACTACGAAATACCCGTAATGCCAATGCAATTCGGGCATGTTTTCGAAGTTCATGCCGTAGATGCCGGCGATCATGGTCGGCACCGCGGCGATGGCTACCCACGCTGAGATCTTGCGCATATCGACGTTCTGTTCCATCCCGACTTTGCCGAGAGCGGCCTGCACCAGGGAACTGAGCAGGTCGTCGAAGCCGGTGATCCGGTCGGCGGCCTGGCTGTTGTGGTCATTGACGTCGCGGATGTAGCGCCGGACCTCTTTCGAGATCAGGTCGTTGTGATCGGACAGCAAGCGCTGTAAGGCCATGGTCAGCGGGTTCACGGAATGCCGCAACTCGACCACCTCGCGCTTGAGCAGGTAGATGCTCTCGATGTCGGTCTGGGCGTGCGACGAGAACACGCTCTGCTCGACGGTGTCGATGTCGTTTTCGACCAGCTGGGTCACATCGAGATAGCTGTCCACCACATGGTCGGCGATGGCGTGCATCACCGCGTACGGTCCGAGCCTCAGAATGCCGGGCGTCTGCTCCAACCGATGCCGCACCCCGGCCAGACCGGTGTGTTCTCCGTGCCGGACGGTGACCACGAATTCGGGGCCGACGAACACCATGATCTCACCGGTCTCGACGATCTCGCGGGCGTTGACCACCGATTCGTGTGCCACGTAGCTGACCGTCTTGAGTACCAGGAACAGGGTCTGGTCGTACCGCTCCAGCTTGGGTCGCTGATGTGCGCAGACCGCGTCCTCGACGGCCAGTTCATGCAGCTCGAAGACGTCCGCGACGGCCTGCATCTGATGGTGGTCGGGCTCGTGCAGCCCGATCCAGACGAACGCGTCTTGTCCATCGGCGCGCAGTTCCCGCACCTTGGCGACCGCGGCGCCGTGGGTGTACTTGCCCGGGAGGCGCGCCCCGTCGACGTAGACACCGCAGTCCACCATGGCGCGCGCGACCGGCACGTGGATGGAGCTGGCATCAGGGCCGGTAGCGGCCTTCTTCGGGGTGGGCCGGAAGTTCGAAGGTTGTAGTGCGCGAAACGAGGGCATGCGGCAAGACCTCCCGTGGGGCGGACTGTGTAGGCCCATACGGCCGTCGCAAATGCTACGCGTAACCCGCGGGTAGCTTTTGTGTGAAGTAGCCTAACGCGGTGTCAGAGAAGTCAGGTGCCGTGCGCACACCCCAGGTGGTCATCGATGATGCGGAGATTTTCGCCGCCCACGAAGGGGGCAAGCTCTCCGTAGCCCTCAATGAGCCGCTGGATACCCAGCGCGCGTTGTCGATCGCCTACACGCCGGGCGTCGCCCAGGTCAGCCGCGCCATCGCGGCCGATGCGACCCTGGCCAAGAAGTACACCTGGGCCAACCGCCTGGTCGCCGTCGTCAGCGATGGCAGCGCCGTCCTCGGCCTCGGCGACATCGGACCGGCGGCCTCGCTGCCGGTCATGGAGGGCAAGAGCGCCCTGTTCAAGACCTTCGGCGGCCTCGACTCCATCCCGATCGTGCTGGACACCAAGGACCCCGACGAAATCGTCGAAACCCTCATCCGGCTGCGTCCGACGTTCGGCGCCGTCAACCTGGAGGACATCTCCGCTCCGCGGTGTTTCGAGATCGAGCGCCGCGTCATCGAGGCGCTGGACTGCCCCGTAATGCACGACGATCAGCACGGCACCGCCATCGTGGTGCTCGCCGCCCTGATGGGCGCCACCAAGGTGCTCGAGCGCGACATGCACAACCTCAAGGTCGTGGTGTCCGGCGCCGGTGCGGCCGGCGTCGCGTGCACCAAGATCATGCTCGAAAGCGGTATCCGCGACATCATCGTCCTCGACAGCAAGGGCATCGTGCACTCGGGCCGCGGCGACCTCAACTCCTTCAAGGCGACGCTGGCCGAGCGCACCAACCCGCGTGGCATCACCGGCGGCGTGGCCGAGGCCCTCGACGGAGCTGACGTCTTCCTCGGGGTGTCCGCCGGTGTGGTGCCTGAAGAATCCATCGCCACCATGGCACCGGGCGGCATCGTGTTCGCGCTGTCGAACCCGGACCCGGAGATCCACCCGGACACCGCGCGCAAGTACGCGGCCGTGGTGGCCACCGGCCGCAGCGACTTCCCGAACCAGATCAACAACGTGCTGGCCTTCCCGGGTGTGTTCCGCGGGGCCCTGGACGCCGGTGCCCGCCGCATCACCGAAGCCATGAAAGTGGCTGCCGCAGAAGCCATTTTCTCCGTCGTGGGTGATGACCTGTCCGTCGATTACATCGTGCCCAGCGCGCTCGACCCGCGCGTGGGTCCGGCGGTGGCAGCCGCGGTGGCTGCCGCATCGCAAGCCTGAACATCGTGAACCGCTGGGTCGCGGCGGGCGGTGTGGCGTTGGCCGCACTGCTCACCGCGACGACGGCGGGCTGCGGCAGCGACCAACCCGCGCCGTCTGCCCCCGCACTGACGGTCGGTGCAGCGCCGACCAACGAGTCGAAGCTGCTGGCCCATCTGTACTCTGCGGCACTGGGATATTTCGGTATCCCGACCCGGGTGCACCAGGTCCCGGATCCTGTTGCGGCCCTTGATTCCGCCGATGTCACGGTGGCACCGGGTCTGACTGGTGAACTCCTCGCGAGGTTCGCCCCGCACGCCACGGCGCGGGCTGACGAGCAGGTGTACCGGTCGATGATCTCGGCGCTGCCCGAAGGTGTGGCCGCGGCCGACTACACCGCGTCAGCGCAGGACAAACCGGCCGTCGCGGTTACCGACGCGACGGCGGCGACGTGGGGTTCCCGCGACGCCGCGGTGCTGCCGAACCATTGCCGTGACGTGTCCGTCGGCGTCGTCGTGGGGGCCGCCCATCCCAAGCGGGTGGGGGACTGCGTCTTGCCGGCGGCGCGTGAATTTCCGGATATCGCAAATCTTTTCGCAGCGCTGAAGGCGGGTGCCGTGAAGCTGGCGTGGACCTCCACGGCGGCGCCGGCTGCGCCGGCAGGGGTCACGGTACTGACCGACCGGACCGCGCTGATCCGCGCCGAGAACGTGGTGCCGTTGTACCGCCGCAATGTCCTCGGCGAGCAACAGGTGTTGGCGCTCAACGGAATTGCCGGTGAACTGGACACCGCCACGCTGACCGACATGATCGGTCAGGTGGACAAGGGTGCCGACCCGGCGGCGGTGGCGGGTGCGTGGTTGGCCCAGCACCCGCTGGACCACTAGCCGAGTTTCGGCAGCACTCGTCCCGCGATGGCCGCGAACAATCCCTGGTAGGCGCCGGATCCCGTGATCCGGACGATCACGTCGACGATCTTGGCGTCCGGTCCGACCAGTACCCGGGCATGGCCCTTGCGGACCGCCTCGAGGATGATCTTGGCGGCCTGTTCCGGGGTGGTGAGGGCGCACCTGTCGAACAACTTGTTCAGGCCCGCGGAGTCGATATCGGCTGCGGCGGTGGAGTTGCGCACGATGTTGGTCTTGATGCCGCCCGGATGCACGGTGGTGACCTTGACGGGATGACCGGCCAGCTTCATCTCCTGGCGTAGGGCCTCGGTGAAGCCGCGCACCGCGAATTTGGCTGCGTTGTAAGCGGATTGGCTGGGCACCGCGAACAGGCCGAAGATGCTCGAGACGTTGACGACGTGTCCGTCGCCGGAGGCGATCAGGTGCGGCAGGAACACCTTGGTGCCGTTCACGACGCCCCAGAAGTCGACGTCCATGACCCGTTCGATGTCCTTGAACTGGCTGACCTCGACGTCGCCGGTGAAGGCGATCCCGGCGTTGTTGTAGATCTGGTTGACCTTGCCGAAGTGCTTGACCACCTCGCCGGCGTAGACCGCGAAGGCCTCACGCTCGGCGACGTTGAGGCGGTCGGCTTTCACCGGGGCGCCGATGGCCTTGACCTGCTCCTCTGTCTTGGCCAGGCCGTCGGTGTCGATGTCGCTGATCGCCAGGCTCGCGCCCGAGCGGGCCAGCTCGATGGCCAATGCCTGGCCGATACCCGATCCGGCCCCGGTGATCACACAGACCTTGCCGGCGAATCCGTCCATGAGTGCTCCTTGAGTTGTCAGCGCGAACGCGACGGCATGACGCGGGACGTGACCCGCGAGAACAGGTCCTGGTAGGCACCCGAGCCGGTGGCTCGGATGATCAGGTCCAGCAGCTTGGCGTCCGGTCCGACGAGCACGCGGGCGTGGCCCTTGCGGACCGCCTCCAGGATGATCGTGGCAGCGCGTTCAGGGGTGGTTTTGGCCAGCTTCGCGTCGAAGGCCTTGGCCAGTTCTTTCGGGTCGATGCCCTCGGCTGCCGTGGCGTTGCGGGCGATGCCGGTCTTGATGCCACCGGGGTGCACGGTGGTGACCTTGACCGGGTGGCCGGCCAGTTTCATCTCCTGGCGCAGGGCCTCGGTGAAACCGCGGACGGCGAACTTGGAGGCGTTGTAGGCGGCCTGGCCAGGGACGGCGAACAGGCCGAAGACACTGGAGACGTTGATGACGTGGCCGTCGCCGGAGGCGATCAGGTGCGGCAGGAACTCCTTGGTGCCGTTGACGACGCCCCAGAAGTTGACGTCCATGACGCGTTCGATGTCTTTGAACTGGCTGATCTCGATGTCGCCGGTGAAGGCGATGCCGGCGTTGTTGTAGATCTGGTTGACCTTGCCGAAGTGCTCGGCCACGGCGTCGGCGTACAGCGCGAAGGCTTCGCGCTCGGTGACGTTGAGGCGGTCGGTCTTGACGGGGGCGCCGATGGCCTTGATCTGGGCCTCGGTCTCGGCGAGGCCCTCGGTGTTGACGTCACTGATCGCCAGCTTGGCGCCCGAGCGGGCGAGTTCGATGGCAAGGGCTTGACCGATACCCGATCCGGCTCCGGTGACGACACAGACTTTCCCGGCGAAGCCCTCCATGAACACTCCCTTGTGTTGACGCGTCTTGACTTGGCGTCAGGCTAGCCGATACCCGCGGTTCTATCCCCGGCAGGTTTGGTTGCGCTGACCGGATAGGTGGACATGCCGGGGCCCCACCACATCCGCCAACCCAGATTGCGTCGGCGGGCGTGCTCATCGGACCGATCCTGCTGCCGGTTATGAGGCCGCGGCCCGGGCCGGTCGCCATACATCTGCCAAGACCTCCAAGGGCATGCCGAGCGCGTCGCTGAGTCCGATGACGGTGCCGAACGCGGGAGAGGGTAGGCGGCCGGTTTCGATCTTGCGCAATGTCTCGGGGGAGATGCCCGCCGAACGGGCCACGTCTTCGAGGGTGCGGGCGCCCCGCGCGGTGCGCAGCGCCGCGCCGAGCCGGCGGCCTGCCGCGACCTGCTCGGGACTCAGCGGGGTGCGGACCATGGGACCACCGTAGCGTCGGTATTCAAATACCGCTAGGCTTGCCCTGGTATTTAAATACCAATCCGGAGGGTGCTGCATGATCGAACTGAAGACCGCCGCCGAGATCGACAAGATGCGGGTCACAGGCGGCTTCGTGGCCGAAGTGCTGACCGAGCTGAGCGGTCTGGCCGCCATCGGGGTCAATCTCCTCGATCTGGAGCACCACGCGCGCGACCTGGTCAAACGCCGCGGCGCCCAGTCCTGCTACTGGGACTACGACCCGTCCTTCGGTACGGGGCCGTTCCGTAACGTCATCTGCCTGTCGGTGAATGATGCTGTGCTGCATGGTCTTCCGCACGATTACCGGCTATGTGATGGCGATGTGCTCACCATGGATTTCGCGGTATCCATCGACGGCTGGGTGGCCGATGCGGCCCGCACCGTGATCGTCGGCACGCCCACTGACGCCGACGTGCGGCTGGTTCGGGCCACCGAGGAGGCGCTGGCTGCCGGCACCACCGCGGCCCGGCCGGGTAACCGGCTCGGCGATATCTCGGCTGCCATCGGTGCCGTCGCCGCTGACCACGGCTATTCGGTGAACGCCGAGTTCGGCGGGCACGGGCTCGGCCGGACCATGCACGAGGACCCACACGTGTCGAACGTCGGCAGACCCGGCCGGGGCCTGAAGCTGCGGGCGGGGATGACGCTGGCATTGGAGCCGTGGTGGGCCGCAGGCACCAACCGCATCCGCTACGACCGCGACGGTTGGACCATCCGATCGGCTGACGGCTCTCGGACGGCCCACACCGAGGACACCGTGGCGATCACCGAAGCGGGTCCGCTGGTGCTGACGCGTTGACCTGGCGGCCCGGCCCGGGCCCGCACCCTCAGAACGGCGAAATGGTCGCTGTCATCAGATGACAGCGACCACTTCATTGCCGTTCTCGAGGACTAGGCAAAGGCCTCGTCGATGATGGCCTGCTGCTCGATGGCGTGCACCTTCGAGCTACCCGACGACGGTGCGCTCATGGCCCGGCGCGAGATGCGCTTGATGCCGGCCAGGCGGTCCGGCAGCAGTTCCGGCAGGCTCAGGCCGAACGTCGGCCAGGCACCCTGGTTCGCCGGTTCTTCCTGCACCCAGAAGTACTGCTGCACGTTCGGGTATTGCGCCAGCGTCGCCTCGAGCCGGCGCTTGGGCAGTGGGTACAGCTGCTCGATGCGGACGATCGCGATGTCCTCGCGGTTGCCCTTGGCCTTGCGGGCCACCAGGTCGTAGTACAGCTTGCCGCTGCACAGCAACACCCGGGTGACCTTCGACCGGTCGCCGATGCCGTCCTCATAGGTGGGCTCTTCGAGCACCGAGCGGAACTTGATCTCGGTGAAGTCCTTGACGTCGCTGACCGCCGCCTTGTTGCGCAGCATGGACTTCGGGGTGAAGACGATCAGCGGGCGGTGGATGCCGTCGAGGCCGTGCCTGCGCAGCAGGTGGAAGTAGTTGGCCGGGGTGGACGGCTGCGCCACGGTCATCGAGCCCTCGGCGCACACCTGCAGGAACCGCTCGATGCGGCCCGAGGTGTGGTCCGGACCCTGGCCCTCGTGACCGTGCGGCAGCAGCAGCACGACGTCGGAGAGCTGGCCCCACTTGGCCTCGCCGGAGCTGATGAACTCGTCGATGATCGACTGCGCGCCGTTGACGAAGTCACCGAACTGGGCTTCCCACAGCACCATGGCGTCGGGGTTGCCCACCGAGTAGCCGTACTCGAAACCGACGGCCGCATACTCGGACAGTGCCGAGTTGTAGACCAGCAGTTTGCCGCCGGTCGGGGTGCCGTCGGTGTTGGTCGCCAGCAGCTGCAGCGGAGTGAACTCCTCGCCGGTCTTGCGATCGATGAGGACCGCGTGCCGTTGCGTGAAGGTGCCGCGCTGGGTGTCCTGGCCGGACAGCCGGATCAGCCGGCCCTCGGCGATCATCGAGCCCAGTGCGAGCAACTCGCCGAACGCCCAGTCGATCTTGCCTTCGTAGGCCATCTCGCGGCGCTTCTCCAGCACCGGCTTGACGCGCGGGTGCACGGTGAAGCCCTCGGGTACCGCCAGGTGGGCGTCGCCGATGCGGGCCAGCAGCGACTTGTCCACCGCGGTCAGCAGCCGCTGCGGGATGGTCTGGTCGGACTCGACCGATTCGCTCGGCTCGATCTCGTGCTTCTCCAGGTCACGGACCTCGTTGAAGACGCGCTCCAGCTGACCCTGGTAGTCGCGCAGTGCGTCCTCGGCCTCTTTCATGGAGATGTCACCACGGCCGATGAGGGCTTCGGTGTAGGTCTTGCGGACGCCGCGCTTGGTGTCGATGACGTCGTACATGTACGGCTGCGTCATCGACGGGTCGTCGCCTTCGTTGTGACCGCGGCGGCGGTAGCACAGCATGTCGATGACGACGTCCTTCTTGAACGCCTCACGGAAGTCGACGGCCAGGCGGGCCACCCAGTTGCAGGCCTCGGGGTCGTCGCCGTTGACGTGGAAGATCGGGGCGCCGATCATCTTGGCCACGTCGGTGCAGTACTCGCTGGAGCGCGAATCCGTTGGGGCCGTGGTGAATCCGATCTGGTTGTTCACCACGATGTGGATGGTGCCGCCGGTGCGGTAGCCCTTCAGCAGCGCCAGGTTCAGCGTCTCGGCCACCACGCCCTGGCCGGCGAACGCGGCGTCGCCGTGCAGCATCATCGGCATGATCGAGAAGCGGCCGTGTTCGTCGCTGTCGCTGTGCTCGACCGCCAGCAGGTCCTGTTTGGCGCGGACCAGACCCTCCAGTACCGGGTCGACGGCCTCGAGGTGGCTGGGGTTGGCCACCAGCGACACGTCGATCTCGTTGTCGCCGAACATCTGCAGGTAGTGGCCGGTGGCACCGAGGTGGTACTTCACGTCGCCGGAGCCGTGCGCCAGGGACGGGTTCAGGTTGCCCTCGAACTCGCTGAAGATCTTCGCGTACGGCTTGCCGACGATGTTGGCCAGGACGTTGAGGCGGCCGCGGTGCGGCATGCCGATGACCACTTCGTCGAGTCCATGCTCGGCGGCCTGGTCGATGGCAGCGTCCATCATCGGGATGACGGTCTCCGCGCCTTCCAGTGAGAAGCGCTTCTGCCCAACGTATTTGGTGTGCAGGAAGGTTTCGAAGGCCTCGGCGGCGTTGAGCTTGGACAGGATGTACTTCTGCTCGCCGACCGTCGGCTTGTCGTGTTTGACCTCGACGCGCTCCTGCAGCCACTTCTGCTGCTCGGGTTCGAGGATGTGGGTGTACTCGACACCGACGTGGCGGCAGTAGGCATCACGGAGTACCGACAGCACGTCACGCAGCTTCATGAACTGCTTACCGGCGAAGCCGTCGACCTTGAACTCGCGGTCCAGGTCCCACAGCGTCAGGCCGTGAGTGTTGACGTCGAGGTCGGGGTGGCTGCGGAAGCGGGTCTTGTCCAGGCGCAGCGGGTCGATGTCGGCCATCAGGTGGCCGCGGTTGCGGTAGGCCGCGATCAGCTCGATGATGCGCGCGTTCTTGTGGGAGATCGAGTCCGGGTTGTCGATCCGCCAGCGCACCGGCTCGTAGGGGATGCCGAGTTCGCGGAAGATCTCGTCGAAGAAGGCGTCGTCCAGCAGCAGGTGGTGAACGGTGCGCAGGAAGTCGCCGGACTCGGCGCCCTGGATGATGCGGTGGTCATAGGTCGAGGTCAGCGTGATGAGCTTGCCGATGCCGAGATCGGCGATGCGCTCTTCGCTGGCGCCCTGGAACTCGGCCGGGTACTCCATGGCGCCCGCACCGATGATCGCGCCCTGGCCGCGCATCAGGCGCGGTACCGAGTGCACCGTGCCGATGGTGCCCGGGTTGGTGAGCGAGATGGTGACGCCGCTGAAGTCCTCGGCCGTCAGCTTGCCGTCACGCGCACGCCGGACGATGTCCTCATAGGCGGCGATGAACTGGCCGAATTGCATTGTCTCGCAACGCTTGATGGCCGCGACGACGAGCTGGCGCGAGCCGTCTTTGTTCTGCAGGTCGATGGCCAGGCCGAGGTTGGTATGAGCCGGGGTGACCGCTGTCGGCTTGCCGTCCACCTCGGCGAAGTACCGGTTCATGTTCGGGAACTGCTTGACCGCCTGGACGATCGCGTAGCCGAGCAGGTGGGTGAAGCTGATCTTGCCGCCGCGGGTGCGCTTGAGGTGGTTGTTGATGACGATGCGGTTGTCGATCATCAGCTTCGCGGGGATGGCGCGCACGCTTGTGGCGGTCGGCACATCGAGCGACGCGTTCATGTTCTTGACGACGGCGGCCGCGGCACCGCGCAGTACCTGCGTCTCGGAGTCTTCGGCGGGCGCCGTTCCCACCGCGGAGGGCTTGGCCGGCGCGGCCTTAGCGGGCGCGGCGGGGGCCGGAGCAGCAGGGGCTGCGGCGGGAGTCGGAGCGGGCGCGGCGGGGGCCGGAGCAGCAGGGGCTGCGGCGGGAGCCGGGGCCGCCACGGCGACGGAATCCGTTGTGTCCGTGCTGGATTCTGGGTTGTAGTCAACCAGGAAGTCGTGCCAGCTATGGTCCACCGAGGACGGGTCCTCACGGAATTTGCGATACATCTCTTCGACCAGCCACTCGTTCTGACCGAATGGTGAAGGTGATGTGCTCACGGCCGCTATTCGCCTCGTTTCCTTCTGCCCGACGGGCGCCGGGCCCAAGCCCGGCGTACCCGCCATGTGTTGTGTTGGCGGTCGCCCGCCCCCGTGCCGCCTAAGGCTAACCCGTCGGCCGAATCCGTGGACGGCGGAAGCCCCACCAATTGGTGCATCAATCTGCGGACAGTTTGCTAACCCCGCGCCTCGGGCAGCACATGCAGCGTCTGGCGCCACCGTGCCGGGGGCGGCCCGAAGGCCGTGCGGGCGTTCTCGATGATCTTCTTGCTCATCAACCGGTTGCCGACACCGCCGATCACCGCGCCGATGCCGACGGGCAGCAGCTTGCCGACGGCGATGGCGCCGCGCTTGAGCGTGTACTTCTTCACGAAGAACTTCAGCAGCCGCGAATTCAGTTGCGAGACAGCCGGCAACGGTACCGTCGCGGCGCCGTCGGCCAGCCACGCGCCACTGGTGCGGCCGGTGCCGAGCAGATCTCCGATGGCGTGCTTGCCCTCGTCGCCGACGAGCACCGCCAGGACCAGGGCGCGCCGACGCTCCCGCTGACCGACCGGGATGCCGTGCACCTCGGCCACCGCGAGGGCGAACACCGCGGTCGCTTCGAGGAACACCACGGTCTCGCCGGCCACCGCCGACATCGCGACGATGGTGCCGATGCCGGGGAAGGCCGCGGCCGATCCGACTGCGGCGCCGCTGGCCATGGTCGCGGCGAGGTAGTACTTCTCGAGCTTGGTGATGATCTCGGCGGGGGTGGCACCGGGGTTGTGCTCACGCAACCGGTTGACGTAGGCGGCCACCGCCGGCGCCTGCACCCGGGCACCGCCCTCGAGGATGTGCGAGAGTGCCTTGGCGGCAGCGCCAGGGTTCTCGGCGTGGGCGTCATGCTTCACGGGCAACTGCCCCTTCATGCTGGAGCGAGCACTCATCGGCCGGCCTCTCCATCTCCGTACTCTCAGGAATTCAGGCTAACGCGTGGTCAACGATCGGCGTGGCATCTAAGTGCCCACACCGGCTGAGCTGGTAATGCGGATCACTCCCGCCGAACCGTCCGGGCCAGTTGCCTGCGCCCCGTTTGCCGGGAAGAAAAAACCGGTATGCATTGCTAACCATATTCATGGCAGCATCGCCCCTTGTGGATCTGACAGCGGTAGGCGACGCCGCCGATAGCGGCGCGCCCGCCGAGGCGCCGGAGGTACCCCGGACGCTGAGCCGGACCCGAATGATCGTGGTGCTCGGACTGCTGGTCGCGCTCGGCCCGCTGACCATCGACATGTACCTTCCCGCGTTGCCCCGGATCGCTTCTGAGCTGGGGTTGTCGTCATCGGTCGCGCAGCTGACGCTGACCGGAACACTTGGCGGACTGGCCCTCGGTCAGCTGATCGTCGGCCCGCTGTCGGACGCGCTGGGCCGCCGGCGGCCCTTGATCGCGGGCATCCTGCTGCACATGGCGGCCTCGGTGCTGTGCCTGTTCGCGCCGAACATCGAAGTGCTCGGCATCGCCCGTACATTGCAGGGCGTCGGGGCTGCTGCCGCCTCGGTCGTGGCCATTGCGGTGGTGAGTGACCTGTTCGAAGAGTCCGTCGCGGCCGTCGTGATGTCCCGCTTGATCCTGGTCCTGGGCGTGGCGCCGGTGTTGGCGCCCTCGCTGGGCGCCGCGGTGTTGTTGCGCGGGTCGTGGCACTGGGTGTTCGCCGCGCTCGCGGTATTGGGTGGCGCGATCCTGGCGGTGGCAGTGCTGGCGCTGCCCGAGACCCTCGCGGTCGCAGACCGGCGTCCGCTACAACTACGGGCCATCCTGCGCACGTTCGTCGAGGTGCTCAGCGACATCCGGTTCGTGGTGCTGGTGCTCGTCGGTGCCCTCGGCATGTCCGGCCTGTTCGCGTACATCGCGGGCGCCGCCTTCGTGCTGCAGGGCCGCTATGGCCTGGATCAACAGACATTTGCCCTGGTCTTCGCGGCCGGTGCGATCGCGCTCATCGGCGCCACCCAGTTCAACGTCGTGCTGCTGCGCCGGTTCGCCCCGCAGAAGATCGCGGTCGTGGCGCTGGTCGCTGCCTCGGTGTTCGGCCTGGGGTTCGTCGCGCTGACGGCCCTGCATGTCGGCGGACTGGCGGGCTTCCTGATTCCGGTCTGGGCAATGCTCGCCGCGATGGGCCTGGTGATTCCGAACACACCCGCCGTCGCACTGGCCCGGCACCCCGATGCCGCCGGCACCGCGGCCGCCGCTCTGGGTGCCGCCCAGTTCGGGCTCGGCGCGGCGGTGGCACCACTCGTCGGCGTTCTCGGCAATGGTGAGTTGGCACTCGCGGGCGTGATGACGACGGGTGTGGTGGTCGCGCTGCTGGCGTTGGTGGCCGTCGGTGACATGGGTTCGTCGGGACACGAGCGTCACCGGGCATAGCCCCTTGGGTCACTTGGCGGCACGGCCGAGCTGGTGACTTGTTCGGATTCGCGACTGTCCGTAGCGTCGAAGCCGAGACCGGCACACCCGCCGGCCCCCAGACTTGATACCCACTGCATGCACACGTTGATTTCCGCCGGAGCCCGCCGGTGAGTACTGCGCAAGTCAGTCGACCCTGGCGCGCCCTCTGGGCCATGATGTTCGGCTTCTTCATGATCCTGGTCGACTCCACGATCGTCGCCGTCGCCAACGTCGTCATCATGCAGAAGCTCGGTACCGACTACGACGGCGTGATCTGGGTGACCAGCGCATACCTGCTGGCCTACGCGGTACCGCTGCTGGTCGCGGGCCGGCTCGGCGACCGCTTCGGCCCACGGAACCTGTACGTGGCCGGCCTTGCCGTATTCACGCTGGCATCTCTGTGGTGCGGCTTGTCCGGCAGTGTCGGGATGCTCATCGCCGCCCGCGTGGTGCAGGGCCTCGGCGCCGCACTGCTGACTCCCCAGACCTTGTCCACGATCACCCGCATCTTCCCGCCCGATCGCCGGGGCGCGGCCATGAGCGTGTGGGGTGCCACTGCGGGAGTGGCGACGCTGGTCGGTCCGCTGGCCGGCGGCGTGCTGGTGGACCACCTCGGCTGGCAGTGGATCTTCTTCGTCAACGTCCCTATCGGCATCGTCGGCCTGGCCCTGGCCTGGGTGCTGGTCCCGGAGCTGCCCACCGAACAGCATCGGTTCGACTGGCTCGGCGTGGTGCTGTCGGGCGTCGGCATGTTCGGCATCGTGTTCGGCCTGCAGGAGGGCCAGACTCACGACTGGGCGTGGTGGATCTGGCTGGTGATCCTCGCCGGAGTGGGCTTCATGGCCGCCTTCGTGTACTGGCAGTCGGTCAACCCCGATGAGCCGCTGATCCCGTTGACGGTGTTCCACGACAACGACTTCTGCCTGTCCAACGTGGCCGTGGCCACCATCGGCTTCTGTGTCACCGCAATGATCCTTCCGGTGATGTTCCACGCCCAGGCGGTTCTCGGTCTGAGTGCGACCGAGTCAGCTCTGCTCACTGCGCCGATGGCGGTGGTGTCCGGGATGCTGGCGCCGCTCGTGGGCCGGCTGATCGATCAGTACCCGCCGCAACCCATCGTCGGGTCGGGCTTCTCTGCGCTGGCGATCGGGCTGACCTGGCTGTCGTTCGGGCTGACCCCGACCACGCCGCTCTGGCAGCTGGTGCTGCCGTTCATTGTCATGGGCATCGGCATGGCGTTCATCTGGTCGCCGTTGGCGGCGACCGCCACCCGCAACCTGCCGCCGCGGCTGGCCGGCGCCGGGTCCGGCGTCTACAACGCGACGCGGCAGGTCGGTTCGGTGCTGGGCAGCGCGGGCATGGCCGCCTACATGACGTCGCGGATCAGCGCCGAGATGCCGACCGGCGGCCGGCCGCCCACCGGTGCGGACGCGTCCGTGACCCTGCCGCCGTTCCTGCGCGAGCCGTTCGCGACCGCGATGTCGCAGTCGCTGCTACTGCCGGCGTTCGTCGCGTTGTTCGGTGTCGTCGCCGCCCTGTTCCTGCGGGGCCAGGCGACGGCCGCGCCGCTGGTTCGGCCGCGCGGTTCGGTTCCGGAGTCGCCCGAGCCCAACTACTTTCCCGATGACGACGACTACGTCGAGTACACCGTCGACCGCGCCGCATTCGATGCCGTGGATGAGGCCGAGTCCGAATCCTGGGACTGGTACGACGAGCGCGACGAATCCGACGAGCCGTTCACCTCACCGATTCCGGTGCACATCGAGCCGGCGCCGCCGCAACCCGGCCGGCACTACCGGGAAGACGACGAGGCCACCGATCCGGGTGTCTACGGCCTGCGCTCGATGTGAGTCAGTAGACGCGGCTGCCCTGCGCGGACAGCACGAAACCGTGCGGCTTCCGGTCCTGGCCCCACGCTTCGCCGGGATGGGATCAGCGGAACAACACCGCCGAATTCAGGTAGCCAGTCGGGTCGAAGGCGGCCTTCACGGTGCGCATGGCGGTGATGTCGGCATCGGTGCGCGACATGGTCAGGTAGTCCCGCTTGCGGGTACCGACGCCGTGTTCGGAGCTGACGTTTCCTCCGCAGTCGGCGATCAGTGTCATCATCGCGGTGTAGAGGGCTCGTTCGGTTTCGTCAGATACGTTGCAGCGCAACAGGTTCAGGTGCAAGTTGCCCTCGCCGATGTGGCCGAACAGTACCGGGATGGCATCGGGTGCATGCGCGGCGGTGATGGCGACGGCCCGCGCGATGAACTCGGCAACGCTCGAAAGCGGCAGCGACACATCGAATTTCAGTGGCGGCCCGTACCAGCCCAAGACCTCTCCGATGGCTTCCCGGACCTGCCATAGCCGCTGCTGTGCGCTGACGTCGACGCCCACCGCGGGTTCGCCGGTCAGTGCGGCGTCGCCCAACACCGAGGCCAGCATGTCGGATTGGTCCGTGTCGCCGGCCATTTCGACCAGCAGCTGCCAGGAGCCGTCGACGACGGCACGGACGCCGAGGTGCTCCGCGGTCAGGGCGCTGGCGCGCGCGTCGATCAGTTCCAGCGCCGCGATACCGTCGGTATCCCGGAGTCGGCGTCCGGTCGCGATCAGGGCGTCGAGGTCGTCGAAGCCCGCCAGGGCCGTCACCCGGTGCGGCGGCAGCGGGTGCAGCCGCAGGTCCACGCCGGTGATCACCCCGAGCGTGCCCTCCGCGCCGACGAACAGTGAGGTCAGGTCGTAACCGGTGTTGTCGCTGCGGACCTGACTGTGCCGGCGCACCAGCGAGCCGTCGGGCAACGCCACGTCGAGCCCCAGAATCTGCTCACGCATATTGCCGTAGCGCACGGTGCGCAGCCCGCCGGCATTCGTCGACGCCATACCGCCGACAGTCGCCGAATCACGGGAGGCGAGGTCGACGCCGAACACCAGACCCGCGGCGGCAGCGGCGTGCTGAACCGCGGCGCAGGTCGCGCCGGCCCCGGCCCGGACCCGGCGTTCCTCGGTGTCGACAACTTCGACCGTCGACAACCGTTCCGTGGACAGCAGGATGTCGTCATGCTCGGGGACGGTCCCGGCGACGAGCGACGTCCGCCCGCCCTGGACCGTGACGTAGGCGCCCGCGGCCCGGCACGCGCGCAGTACCGCCGCGACTTCGGCGTCGCTGCCAGGACGGACCAAAGCCTGAGCGCGGCCGCGGTAGCGTCCGGTGTGGTCGACGACGCGGCCGGCGACTACGTCGGCGTCGGTGGTGACGTATGCCGCGCCGACGACCGCGGTGAGCCGTTCGATCAGGGGATCGGTCATCGCTGCTGCCGAGCGATCTGAGTCCGCGCGTAGTCGACCGCGGGCGGTGGTACGAGAGCGCTCGGAATACCGACGCGGCCGGTCTTGGTGTGGAATGCCACCAACTCGGCGCCTGGCCGGACCGCGGTGACCGAGGGCCAGCCGAGCGTGACGGTGCCGCCCGGGGTCGCCAGCATGAACCCGTAATCGTTGAATCCGGAGGCCCATTGAGCGCCGGGAAACATGGTGTGCCCCAACGCCCGATAGACGCGGTACCAGGTTATGGCCGCGATGACGGCGAAGAACATCGGCAGCACGACGATCGCGACGCCGATGGCAGTCGGCACGGATCCGGCACCGGCCGCCGCGAACCCGATGGCGACCACGAGTATCAGCCACAGCTGCCACCGGGTCAGGGCTTGCCGAGTGGAGAGCCACGTGAAGTGCCGGCGGTCGGACGGGCCGGCCGTCCAGACGTGATGAACGGGCGGCGTCTGCGGGCCCGGCGGCGGCATGGTCATGCGGTCACCGACAGGAACGCGCCGAGCTCGATCATCCCGTCCGGGGTCGACGGGAGGTAGTCGGTCAACAACGCCGAACGCACCACGTAGGCGGCGTACTTGGCGCGGCTGATCGCCACGTTGAGCCGGTTGCGGTTCAGCAGGAAACCCATGCCGCGGGGGACCTCGGCGATGGATGACGCCGTCATCGACACGAACACCACGGGCGCCTGTCGCCCCTGGAACTTGTCGACGGTGCCCACCTGGACCTCGCCGTACCCGGCCGCGTCCATCCGCTCGCGTAGCAGCACCACCTGCGCGTTGTACGGGGCCACGATCAGAACATCTTCGGGGCCAAGGGTTTTCGTGCCGTCCTCGTCGGACCACTGCCGGCCGACCAGATCGCCGATGGCCGCGATGATCGCCTCGGCTTCCTCGGGGCTGTCGGTCGCGTTGCCGTCGTGGTCGACCGTCATCAGGTGCACGCCGGGTTCGATACCGGCCAATCTCCGCGCGCCGCTGACACTTTCGGCGGCCAGCAGGCGGTTGTCGTACGACAGTGCCGATACCGGGGCGCACACGGCCGGGTGCATCCGGTACGAGACCTCCAGGAAGTAGCCGCGTTCGGCGGGCAGCGTGTGGCGCCCCTCGACCAGCCAGCTCAGGGCCGACTCGTCCACCGGCTCCGGGTGGGTGCCCTGGCTGACCTGCGGCAGCTGCTGCGGATCACCGAGCAACAGCAGATTGTGCGCTGCCGACGCGACGGCGATGGTGTTGGCCAGGCTGAACTGGCCGGCCTCCTCGATGACGAGCAGATCGAGGCAGCCCGCCGGGACGCGCCCGTCGTTGGCGAAATCCCACGCGGTGCCGCCGATCACGCAGCCAGTGCTGTCCTCGACGAAGCGTGCGTACTGGTTGTCCGGGACGTCGGTGAACGGGGCATCGTCGGGCGCGCGCTTCTTGCCGACCACTCGGCCGTCGACCCCGGCCTTGACCACGCTGCTGAGCACGTTCTCCACGACAGCGTGTGACTGCGCCACCACACCGATGCGCCAGTGGTCGTGGTTGACCAGCTCGGCGATGACCTTCGAGGCGGTGAAGGTCTTTCCGGTTCCCGGCGGGCCGTGCACAGCGAGGTACGAGGAATCCAGATCCCGAAGGGCGGCAACGATATCCCGCGCAGTGTCACCGGTACGGGGGAGCGGCCCCTTGGATCCGGTGCGTGGGGCGCAGCGCAACAGGATGTCCAACGCCGCATTGGGCGGAAGTGACGGCAACGCTGCGGCCACCGCGCCTGCGGTCGTCTCGATCGCGGTCCGCAGTGGTTTGGTGTTCGGCGGCGGGCCGGGCGTCAGGGCGAACGGCAGCTGTTCGAACTCGTCGCCGTCCTTGCCGGTGCGGTGCATGATCAGCACCTCGGTGCCGTCCTCGTTGCAGTCCAACACCTTGGCGGCGCCGGCGGCCCGGACGTCCGGATCGTCGGAGAGCCCGGTCGGAGAAGGTGGTTCATAGAGGGCGAAGACCTCGGCGCCGGGCGAGATCGAGCCGGCGGCGATCTCGCCGCGCAACAGCACCTGGCGCTGTGGCTTTCGGGCCTTGGGCGGTGTGTTCCAATCGACGGCGATGTGCGGGGTGGTCGTGGCCACGAAAACGTCTGCGC
Organism: Mycolicibacterium aubagnense; assembly: GCF_010730955.1. Lineage (NCBI taxonomy): Bacteria > Bacillati > Actinomycetota > Actinomycetes > Mycobacteriales > Mycobacteriaceae > Mycobacterium > Mycolicibacterium aubagnense. Next base: position 4,675,131 of record NZ_AP022577.1, read on the forward strand.
TGTCGGCCCATTCGTCGACCGGATTGTTGATGCGGTCGAAATGCTCCCACCAGAACGGCTTTTCCTCGCGTTGGTGGTACCCGCGGGCTGCGGCGATCATGGCCACGGCCTGCTGCTCGGTGGCGCGCGCCGTGGTGCCGTCGCCTGCGTACTTGGTCAGGGCACGCTGCGTCGCGTCGTCGGCCGGCGCCGCGGTCTCGGGTTGTGCGGGCCCGCCGCTGACCGGTCCGCGGGGCGCGATGCCCTCGGCCCACGCCACCCCGAGCAGCCACTCGCGCAGCCGCAGCGTGGAGCGGCAGTCGTAGTGGTTGTAGTCCTCGATCTCCTTGAGGACCGTCGCCGCTTCCTCGTGCTCCCCGGCGGCCTGCAGCTCGGTGTAGCGCGCGTACTGCGTGATCGAGTCGGTGGCTTTGGTGACCTCGCCGACGCGCAGCTCGCCGCCCATGTACAGGGGCTCCAGGTACTTGATGCTGTAGCTCTCGGTACCGACGCGAATGCTCTTGCGTACCAACGGCAGAAGGTCCACCAGCACGCCGTTGCGGAGCAGCTCGTCCACCTCGGCCTCGCCGACGCCGTAGCGCCCGGACAACCGCAGCAGCGTGCTCTTCTCGTAGGCCGCGTAGTGGTAGATGTGCATGTTCGGGTACCGCTTGCGCTGCTTGCGCACCAACGCCAGGAAGTCGATGAGCGCCTGCCGTTCACTGGCCCGGTCGTGCGCCCACAGCGGATGGAACTCGCCGGTCGCGGTCAGGGTGCCCCACAGGTATTCCAGACCCCAGTCCCTGCCGTTCTCGGTCCACAGGGGGTCACCTTCGTAGTCGAAGAACAGGTCGCCACGGTCGGGCTCGGGCAGGCCGGTCAAGGGCTGCGCGTCGATCACCTCGAACTGGGGCTTGCCCGCGATGGGGGGAGCGACCTGCAGGCGCGCCTGCCCGACGAGATTCGCCACGATGCGTGACGAGAGTCCGGGCACCGTGCCGGCGTGTTCGGCCAACTCGTGCATGGTGGTGATCCCGGCGTCGAGCAGCCGGGCCCGCTGGCTCACCCGCATGCCGGCCACCAGCAGCAGATCGTCCCGCTCGCGGACTTCGACTTCGCAGTCATCGCATTGGTGACAGGCCCGCAGGTGCGGGGTCTCCCAGGACACCGGCGCCCCGCCGGCCCGGTGCTCGTCGAGCAGCCGCTGCAGCGCGGCCCGCCGCGGCAGGTAGACCGGAAGCAGTTCGGCCACCGGATAACTGGCGACGGTGCCGTCCCCGAGCACCAGGTCGACCTCCGGTGCGACCGGCACGCCTGCCTGCTCCAGCGCATCGGCGTAGGCCGCCAGCTGCAGGAGTGCTTCGACCTTCACCGAGCGGGCGAGCTTTGTGTCCCGAAGTCGATAACGCCCGTCATCCAGGATCAGGAAGTCGGCGAAACCCAGGAAGCGGCCGTCGAACATCGCCGCCTGATAGATCACCGGTGCCCGGCGGTCGACGGCTGCCCGGGTGGCCTCGGCCGCCGCGAGCAGCCCGGCCACCGTGTACGGCCGCGGGCGACCGATCATCGTGACGTTGTCCCCGGACGCGTCCCGCAGCTGCTCCAGGTGCCGTTGCTCATGGGCGTCGCCGAGTTCGGCGGTGCGGGCCAGCAGGTCGTCGTCTACGGCGGCTTTCGGTCCCCAGCCCAGCATCCCGTCGAACCGGCGCAGCAGCGCGTACTCGCACCGCGCCGCGGCCGCGAGATCGGACGCGCTGTAGATGACCGGCGCGGTCTGATCCGTCGGACTGAGGAACACGTCGTCACCATATGGCAGCCCGGTGACAAACCGCCGCCGCGACGCTGAACCCGAACGCCGCACTCATCACGGGGTTGGTGTGCGGCGTCCGCGTCGAGAACATCGAGGACCCACTGATGCGGAAAATCCGCTACCTGGACAAGCTGGTCGACGAGCTGGCCAAGGGCAAGGCCATGGAGAATGTGCTGCGCGCGTGACCTAGCGCGTATTGCCGATCAACTCGACGCCGTTGCCGTTCCAGTGGAATCGCACGAGGCTCTTGAGCCCGGTCGCCGGGTTGGTGTAGCTCAGGGCGACGGTGTCGCCGGTGGTTGCGGCCAGGTCGATGCCGTTGAACCCGTATGTGTCGGGCACACCGGTCGGGATGAATTGGCCCAGGTGGAACATCACGGCCCGGGTGTTCGGCTGCTCGGCGTTGGTGTTCGCCTTCACAATCACCACCGACAGTGGCGCGCACTGGTTGTAGTTGCCGGCCAGTGGCTCCGGGCTCCAGCCCTGCTTGCTGCGGGGATCGGCCGGCAGCGTGGACACCGCTTTGGCGATATCAGGAGCGGTGAGACTGACGGCGCAGGGGTCCGCCGGTGCCGCGCTGGTCGTCGGACCTGCGACGACGGTCGGCGCGGCAGATTTCTTGACTGCGGCCGGCGCCGTCGGATCAGGAGTCTTGGAGGCCGTCGAGTCGCCCGACCCACATGCGGACAGGCTTGCCGCCGCGAGTGCGGCCACCGCGATCGTCATCAGTTTCGGTTCGGCGCAGCGCACCCGGCCACCCTATAAGGAGTCCCCGTCGGCCATGCTGGGCGTACCTGGGCCGATCACCCACTAGACTTCTCGCATAATGACGACGTCTTTGCCCGAGGCCGACCCGGATTCGGGCGGCCAGAACACCACCACTGAACCCGCTTCTGACACCTCCGCCGAAACCGGCGCCGAGGTCACCTTCGCCGACCTGAACATCCGTCCGGAGGTGCTGCGGGCGCTGACCGACGTCGGCTACGAGTCTCCGTCGCCCATCCAGGCGGCCACCATCCCCGCGATTCTGAACGGGTCCGACGTCGTCGGCCTCGCCCAGACCGGTACCGGCAAGACCGCCGCCTTCGCGGTTCCCGTGCTGTCCAAGATCGACCCCACCAGCCGCAACACCCAGTGTCTGGTGCTGGCGCCGACTCGCGAGCTGGCGCTGCAGGTGGCCGAGGCGTTCGGCAAGTACGGCGCGCACCTGAACATCAACGTGCTGCCCATCTACGGCGGCTCGTCGTATACGCCGCAGTTGGCCGGTCTGAAGCGCGGTGCGCAGGTGGTGGTCGGTACCCCGGGCCGCGTGATCGACCACCTGTCGAAGGGCAGCCTGGACCTCTCGCACCTGGATTACCTGGTGCTCGACGAGGCTGACGAGATGCTGCAGATGGGCTTCGCCGAGGACGTCGAGCGCATCCTGGCCGACACCCCGGAGTACAAGCAGGTCGCACTCTTCTCGGCGACCATGCCGCCGGCCATCAAGAAGATCACCGCCCGGTATCTGCACGACCCGGTCGAAGTGACCATCAAGGCCAAGGCGCAGACCGCCGAGAACATCACGCAGCGGTACATCCAGGTGGCCGGACCCCGCAAGATGGACGCCATCACCCGGCTGCTCGAGGTCGAGCCGTTCGAGGCGATGATCGTCTTCGTCCGCACCAAGCAGGCCACCGAGGAAGTTGCCGAAAAGCTCAGGGCCCGTGGCTTTTCCGCGGCCGCCATCAACGGCGACATTGCCCAGGCGGTTCGTGAGCGCACCATCAACGCGCTCAAGGACGGCTCGATCGACATCCTGATCGCCACCGATGTCGCGGCCCGTGGCCTGGACGTCGAACGTATCTCGCACGTGCTGAACTACGACATCCCGCACGACCCCGAGTCCTACGTGCACCGCATCGGGCGTACCGGCCGCGCGGGTCGGTCGGGCACCGCGCTGCTGTTCGTCACGCCGCGCGAACGGCACCTGCTCAACTCGATCGAGCGCGTCACGCGGAAGAAACTCATCGAGTCCCAGCTGCCTTCGGTCGACGACGTCAATGCGCAGCGGGTCGCCAAGTTCCGCGACTCGATCACCGATGCCCTCAATGCACCGGGCATCGAGTTGTTCCGCCGGCTGATCGAGGACTACGAACGCGACAACAATGTGCCGATGGGCGACGTCGCGGCGGCATTGGCAGCGCTGACTCAGGGCGGCGAAGAGTTCCTGATGAAGGAGCCGCCGCCGGAGAAGCGGCGCGAGCGTCCGGATCGGGACGACCGTGGTGACCGTGGGGACCGCGAACGTAAGCCCCGGTCGACCCGCGACGACCTGGCCACCTACCGCATTGCGGTGGGCAAGCGGCACAAGGTGATGCCGGGTGCCATCGTCGGCGCCATCGCCAACGAGGGTGGCCTCAATCGCAGCGATTTCGGGCACATCAGCATCCGCGTCGACCACTCGCTGGTCGAGCTGCCCGCCAAGTTGAGCAAGGACACGCTCAAAAAGCTTGAGAGCACCCGCATTTCGGGCCAGTTGATCCACCTGGAGCTGGACAAGGGTGGGCATTCCGGCGGTTACCAGGATCGTGGCGGACGCCCTGACCGTGGCTCGGACCGGGGTTCGTACTCCGACCGCGGCGGCCGCCAGGACCGTGGGCCACGTCAGGGTGGCGGACGTGACGACGATCGCCGTGGCGGCAAGCACGAAAGCCGAGGCGAGGGCAAGCGCAAGTACAAGTGACCCGGGTTGATTCACTCACCGGGGTCCGTGCTCTCGCCGCTTTGCTGGTGGTGCTGACCCACGCGGCATTCACGACGGGTAAGTACACGCAAGACTACGTCGGGTTGATGTACTCGCGCGCCGAGATCGGCGTGCCGATCTTCTTCGTGCTGTCGGGCTTCCTGCTGTTCACCCCGTGGGTGAAGGCGTTGGCTCGTACCGATGCCGAAAAGCCTTACGAGGCACCGTCAGTGCGGCGTTACGCCCGGCACCGGGTCCGACGGATCATGCCCGCCTACGTGGTCACGGTGTTGGCGGCCTACGCGTTGTATCACTTCCGGACGGCCGGACCGAATCCCGGCCACACCTGGCTGGGGCTGATCCGCAACCTCACGCTCACCCAGATCTACACCGACAACTACCTGTTCTCCTGGCTGCATCAGGGCCTCACCCAGATGTGGAGCCTGGCGGTGGAAGCCGCGTTCTACGTTGCCCTTCCGGTGCTGGCCTACCTGCTGATGGTGGTGCTGTGCCGGCGGCAATGGCGGCCGGGGGTGTTGCTCGGGGCGCTCGGGACCCTGGCCGCATCGAGCTTCGGGTGGCTGACCCTGGTGCACACCACGCATTTCCTGCCCGACGGCGCCCGGCTGTGGTTGCCCACCTACTTGATCTGGTTCGTCGGCGGCATGCTGCTGTCCGTGTTGTCCGCGATGGGTGTGCGTGCCTACGGATTCCTGTGCATCCCACTGGCATTGGTCTGCTACCTCATCGCGTCGACGCCCATCGCCGGGGCTCCGACCACCTCGCCCGCGACGCTGCCGCAAAGCCTGTGGAAGGCGGTGCTCTACGCGGCCATCGCCACATTGCTCGTCGCACCGCTGGGTCTGGGGAACCGCGGTTGGTACGCGTCACTGCTGGGCAGCCGGCCGGTGGTCTTCCTCGGTGAGATCTCCTACGAGATCTTCCTGGTGCACCTGGTCATCATGGAACTGGTCATGGTCGAAGTGATGCACCAGCACATCTGGACGGGGTCGACTTTGGCGTTGTTCACCCTGACAATGCTGTTCACCGTTCCGGCGGCGTGGCTACTGCACCGATTCACGCGAGTCCGAAACTAGCAGTCGCAACAGTCCCCGCAGTCGCAGCAGCAGTCGCAATCCCCGCAATCACAACAACAGTCGCACGTCCAGCAGCCGTCGAACCAGCCCGCCTTCCGCTCGGCCTTCTCGTCGGGATTCTCTTCGTCGAGTTCTTCGCCGGTGCCACCCTCCAACGGCACGTCACCGAACGACGCGAGCGGCGCGCCGGCGTCGGGCGGCACATCCGTCGCGTCGAACCCCGCACGGCTGAAGGTCCGGGTCACCGCCCGCCGTAATTCGCGCGTCAGCAGCCGGTGCACAAACCGCAGAGAAACCAACCAGGATATAAATTAGGTTATGCTGCCCTAATGAACGAGTCGAAACCGTCGCGTGGAATCCAGGGGGCGCTGGTCAAACTCTGGCGAGGCGGCGACTTCGAGCTGACCGTCACCGGCCGCACCCAGATCACCCCGAACTACCTGCGGCTGCACTTCACCACCGGAAACCTGTTGGCCGAACGGCCGGTACACCCGACCATGTGGGTCCGCGGTTGGTTCCCCGACGGAGACAGGGCGCACCAGCGTGGCTACACGCTGGTCAACCCCGATCCGGTTGCCGCCACCACCGACATCGACTTTGCGCTCCATGACGGTCTGGCCACCCGCTGGGCCCAGGATGCCAAGCCCGGCGACACCCTCGAGGTGACGCTGCTCGGCAGCAGCTTCGAGCTGCCCGAGCCTGCGCCGGCCGGCTACGTCCTGGTCGGCGACACCGCATCGCTGCCGGCCATCAACTCGCTGCTGCAGGCCATCGGCGAGGCGCCCATCCAGGTGTACCTGGAGGCCGGACACGACGACGACCGCGATCTTCAGGTGGGTACCGGGGCGCCGGGACTGACCGTGACCTGGGTCGATCGCAAGAACAACGGCGAGGCGCTGGTCGATACTGTGCGGGCCTCGGCGTTCGACGGCTCGGGTCATTTCGGTTGGGTGGCATGCGACAACCGGACCACCCGGTCGGTGGTCAAGGTGCTGCGTGAGGACTACCAGATTCCGAAGAAGGCCATCAAAGCCCGGGCCTACTGGGAGGCTTGATCTCTCGGGGCGAGCTGGGCCACGACGAATTCGTCGAGCATCGCGCGCTCGTCGTCTTCGTCGGCGCCGGGGAACATCAACAGCGACACCATCATCCGCACCAGCCAGTTGGCCCGGCGGTGCGCGGCCGCCGTCTCGAGGTCCGGCCACAACTCTGACAGGAACGCTGCCACCAGGCCGGTGATGACGTCCGACTGCGCGGCCACCTCACCGCCGATGGGCCGCTGGGTGGCGACGAACCACGATGACAGGGCGGGACTTTCCCGCACGCTGCGCAGCGCGATCGCCACACCGTCGAGCAGCCGGGTGCGGGGGTCGCTGATATCTGCGATCTGCTCGCCGACGTGGGCGAACACCCGAAACGCCTCTCGGTGCACATAGGCCAGGTGCAACACGTCACGGTTCTCGTAGTACCGGTAGAGCGTAGCGCGGGAACAGCCTGCCGCCCTGGCGATTTCGAGCATTCCGACGGTCGCGGCATCCTGTTCGGCGAACAGGCGGTCGGCGGCGTCCAGGATGGCCTCCGCTGCGACCTCGGTGCGTCGGCCGGCCAGCCAGTCATTTGCCATCAGCAGATGGTAAACGGCACCGATAACGGACGTCGCACATAGCTGCCGCCGGCCCACTCGATGTTGTCCTCATCGACGGTGAATTCCGGTATCCGCGAGAGCAGTTCGGTCAGCGCGACGCGAGACTGCATCCGCGCGGCCGCCGCGCCCAGGCAGTGGTGTGCGCCGTGACTGAACGTCAGGATATTGCGTGGTGCGCGCGTCACATCCAATTCGCCTGCGCCCGGGCCGTATTGGCGCTCGTCGCGGTTGCCCGAGCCGTAGAGCAGCAACGTCTTGCGACCGGCCGGAATGGTGGTGTCGCCGATGGTCACGTCGCGTGTGGCAGTGCGCGCGAGGCCCTGGACCGGCGAGGTGAGCCGGAGCAGTTCGTCGATGGATTCGGTGACGAGGTCGGGGTTTTCGACGAGCAGGCGGCGCTGGTCGGGTTGCCGGTGCAGGAGCTGCACGGAGCCGCCCAGCATTCCGGTGGTGGTGTCGTTGCCGCCGGTGACCATCGTGAAGGTGAACGCGAGGATCGACAGCAGATCAACGGTGTCGGCAGCCCCTTCTTCTTGCCCGGCGGCGACCAGGTGTGACACCGTGTCATCTTCGGGCTCCTTGCGACGGCGCTCGATCAGCGCGGTGAAGTACCCCATCATGTCGCCGAGCGCGCTGCCCAGCGTCTCGAGCGCACCACCCAGGCCACCCTCGGCGGTGTTGGCCGCGACGATGGCCTCGGTCCAGCCGTCGAACTGATCGCGGTCGGCCTCGGGCACGCCCAGGTAATGCGCGACGACCATCGACGGCAGCGGCTTGAACAGCTCGGCCACGATGTCTCCACCACCGGCGGCCTTGAGCTTCTCCAGCCGTTGCACGACGAATTCGCGGACCTTGGGCTCGACGGCCTCGACCTGGCGCGGGGTGAAGCCGCGCGACACCAGCTTGCGGAATTCGGTGTGCACGGGCGGGTCCGTCATCACCATCGGCGGGTTGTCCTGCAGTCCAATGAGTTCGAGCTCGCCGTAGTTGACGGTCAGGCCCTGCGCCGAGGAGAACGTCTCGTGGTCGCGGGCGGCGGTCCAGATGTCGGCGTGCCGGGACAGCACGTAGTAGTCGGCGCCGGGATGGTCGGCGGGCACCACGTGGTGCACGGGATCGTAGTCGCGCAATGACCGGTACATCGGCCAGGGATCGACCCACCCGGCGGAATCGGCAAGCTGGAACGCCACGGGGGAGTCGGATGTCTCGTGAGACAAAATCGCCGTCATGTCTTATATGTACGGCGGTTGACCGGACGTGTCAATGCCGAATCAGATGCCCGCGCCCGGATTCAGGATGTTGTCGGGGTCCAGTGCCGCCTTGATCCGGCGGTTCAGTTCCATGACTTCGGGACCGAGTTGACCGGCCAGCCAGGGCCGCTTGAGCCGGCCGACGCCGTGTTCGCCGGTGATGGTGCCGCCCAGCGACACGGCGAGGTCCATGATCTCGCCGAACGCGATGTTGGCCCGTCGGGTGTTATCGGCGTCGTTCGGGTCGTGAACGATCAGCGGGTGGGTGTTGCCGTCCCCGGCGTGCGCGATCACCGAGATCAGCAGGTCGTGCTTCCGGGCGATGGCACCCACGCCGTCGACCAGGTCCGCCAGCGCGGGCAACGGCACCCCGACGTCCTCCAGGAGCAGTGGGCCCTTGGCTTCCACGGCCGGGATGGCGAACCGCCGGGCGGCCACGAAGGCTTCGCCCTCGTCCGGGTCGTCGGTCGAAAACACCTCTGTCGCACCGGCTTCGGTGAACACGCGGGCCATGAACGCGGTGTCCTCGACGCCCGCGGCGCCGCGATCGTCAGATGCCGCCACCAGCATCGCCTTGGCGGTGCGGTCCAGTCCCATCTTGAGTTTGTCCTCGACCGCGTTGATCGCGACGTCGTCCATGAACTCCAGCATCGACGGGCGAATCCGGCCGGTGACGGTCACGACGGCATCGGCTGCCGCCCGCACCGAGTCGAAGCTCGCCACGACAGTGCACCCGCGGTGCTGTGGCGGCAGCAGGCGCAGCGTCGCCTCGGTGACGACGCCGAGTGTGCCTTCGCTGCCGACGAACAGTTTGGTGAGGCTCAGTCCCGCAACGTCCTTCAGCCGCGGCCCGCCGAGCCGTACCGCGGTGCCGTCGGCCAGGACCACCTGCAGGCCGAGAATGTAGTCGGTCGTGACGCCGTATTTCACACAGCACAGGCCGCCGGCGTTGGTGGCCACATTGCCGCCGATGCTGCAGATTTCGAACGACGACGGATCGGGTGGGTACCAGAGTCCTTGGGCCGCAACGGCTTTCTTCACCTCGGCGTTGAGCAGGCCGGGCTGCACCACGGCGGTGCGGGTGGCCGTGTCGACGACGATGTCGCGCATCCGTTCGGTGGTCAGCACGATGCCGCCGTCGACGGCCGTCGCGCCGCCGGACAGGCTGGTGCCGGCGCCGCGCGGCACCACCGCAATTTTGTGAGCACTGGCCCACCGCAGGATCGTCTGTACCTCTTCGGTGCTCCGCGGCCGCACCACGGCGATGGGCGTGCCGGCGTCCGGATCCAGCGCGCGGTCCTGTCGGTAGGACGCGACGATGTCCGGATCGGTGACGACGGCGTCGGCGGGCAGGTCGGCGATGAGGCTCGGCAGCGCGGTGTGCACTCGGCAAGTCTAGGAGCGGCGCGCCGACCAGCGACGGCGTGCGCCATGTGCCATGTGCATTAATCCCGTGTAACGACCGTGTTACCGGTACGCTCGATAGCGTGTACAGCAAGGCCCTGTTGGCCGAGATGGAGGCGCTGCGCGACAGCCGTCGCGGGGCGCATGTGTCTGCGACTGCGATCGAACTTCATGTGCGCGCCGTGAGTCGCAGTGTGCGCACGCGTCGCCCGGCTTTCGTGGCCGATGCGGCCCTCGACGCCATCGCGCCCGGCTCGGTGACAACCATTGCGGCGCTGGAGCTTTGGATGGCCGGCCTCTGGCAGCGGGCCCCCGGGGGCTATCTGATCGACGACCGCGAACTCATCGCCCATTTGTCCGCCGGGCCGGTTCGGCGCTGGGCGCGTCGGGTGTGGCTGAATCTCAACAGCGAGTCGGTCATCCCGTTCTGACCGCGCCGGCAGTCGTGCGGACTGCGCGCAGTGAAGCAAACAACAGGTTGTTCAGCATGTCGATGAGGTGTTCGCGGTCGATGGTGATCGCCCCGACGAGGACGGCGGTCAGCGTCTCGGCCACTCCGCCGATGACAAACTGTGCGGCCAACCGCACATCCAGCGGCTGTGGGTTGGTCTCGGAACCGCTCAGCCCGGCGACGATGCCGGCGAACCGCTGAGCCTCGGCGAGGCGGCGCGGTCCGAGGGCCGTTGAGGAAACCGCCTCGATCAGGACGATGCGGCCCTTGCGTTGATCTGTCAGCGCGACGTCGGCGAGCGCGCTGAGCGCCGCGCGTGCCCGCGCCCGGGGGCTGCCTTCGGTGTCGGCGATCGCGGCGAGCCCACGCTCTTCGACCTCGGCCATGATGCTGTCGAACACCGCCAGGTGCAGGTCCTCGATGGTCGGAAACGACTCGGCGAAGTACCGCGCAGCGAGCCCGGCCCGCTCGGCGACGCCGCGCAAGGTTGTCGCGGCGATGCCCTTGGTACCCATGAGGTCCAGGCCGGCGGCGACGAACCGCCGCCGCCGCTCGGCGATGCGGTCGGCTCCGCTCAGTCCGCCGTAGTGCCTTGCCTCACTCACGTCACCAATCTTGACACACGCGTTGACAGATGGTTGCCTGATCTCATCTATCAACGCTTGATGACAGATTGGATGTGCGCATGACCATGACTGCCTCGCCGGTTGAGGCCGGCGTTGCGCCGTGGCAGCCCGGCCGGCCTCACGCTGCGCTCGCCGCCGATGTCAGATGGTGGGTCGGCTCGCCGCTGAGTCTCGGTCTCTTCGGGCGCCTGGCGCTCGATCAGGTGGCGTACCGGCCTGTCGCCGCGGCCGTGGACCACTCCGGCCGGTTTCAGGAGAACTTCACCGATCGCGGCATCAGGTCGCTGGCCTACACCATGTTGATGCTCTTCGGCGACGAATCCGACCGGCGCCTCGACACCGAGGGGCTGAAGCGTCTGCACTCCGCGGTGAAAGGCACCGGCAACGGCGAGTTCGCCGACACGAGGTTCAGCGCGCTCGACCCTGACCTCTGGAAGTGGGTCGCGGTGAGCGGGCTGAATGCCCTGTACCGCGGCTATCTGGCGATATGCGGCCGTGATCTCGACTCCGAGGAGCGCGAAGTCGTGTACCAGACCGTGCGATGGATGGCGAGCTATCTCGAGTTGCCCAGCGCTCGGGCCAAGCTGCCGGAAACGCTTGCCGACATGCTGGCGTACTACGACCGGGTCGCCGAGGAGTCCTTGGCGGACAACGGATTCCTGCAGTACGCCGATGACAGCTTCGACACCCTGCCGGTCCCCGCGCTGCTCCCGAAGCTGCTGAGGTCGATCATGTCGCCGTTGTGGTCCGCGGTGACCCCCGTGGTGTTGCGGGTGCCCAAGGTGTTGGGGCGGCGCCATGCTCACCCGAAGATGCAAGAGCTGCTCGCCATTCGGTCGACACCCTTGAACCGTATTGAATATGCGCTGTACCTGAGGGCGTCGCAGCTGGTCTGGCGGTACCTGCCGCGAGCGCTCGTTCTTGATCCGCTGGCGTACAACCGGTACCGCTACGAACGGCTGCGGTCGGCCTACCACAGCGTCCAATTGGACAGCTTCGCCGCATAGTCGCGCGGCCCAGGCGCAGAATCTGGGAGTGCTGCCGCATCCCCGAACCGGAGTGTTGTTCCCCTCCCCGGTGCCGGCCGGTTCGGGTTGGCCCGGGGACCCGGCCGACGCCGACACGCCCGTCGCCCGCACCGCGGCGCAGGTCCGGGCCAGTGCCCGCCGCTGCATCGAGGTGGCCGAGCTCGACGCCCAGGTATCCGTGTGCCGCGGGTGTCCGCGCCTGGTCACCTGGCGTGAGGACGTCGCGACGCGGACGGTGGCCACGCGCAAGGCGTACGCCGGCGAGCCGTACTGGGGCCGGCCGGCGCCGGGTCTCGGGGTGGACCGGCCGCGGATCTGGGTACTGGGACTGGCGCCGGCCGCGCACGGCGCCAACCGCACCGGTCGGGTGTTCACCGGTGACAGGTCGGGCGACTTCCTCTTCGCGGCCCTGCACCGCGCCGGCCTGGCCAGCAGTGCCGAGAGCATCGATGCCGCAGATGGGTTGACCCTCAACGATATTCGCGTGGTCGCCGCGGTCCGATGCGCGCCGCCCGACAACGCCCCGACGCCGGCCGAACGTGATACGTGCGAGCCGTGGCTGCGCGCGGAGTGGCGGCTGACGGCCCAGGACGTCCGGGTTGTCGTCGCGCTCGGCGCCTTCGCCTGGAAGGCCGCGCTGGCGCTGACCGGCGCGGGACGACCCGTTCCGAAGTTCGGCCACGGCGCGCTGGCCGCGCTTCCCGACGGGCGTCGTCTGCTGGGCTGCTACCACCCCAGCCAGCAGAACACGTTCACCGGCAGGCTCACCCCGGCCATGCTCGATGACGTGTTCACCGTGGCCAAGGGAATCGCGTCAGGCGAGAAAGAGTTGGATTAGAGCGTGCAGTTGTCCGTCCTTGATCTCGTCCCGGTCCGTAGCGACCAGTCCACCGTCGATGCCTTCGCCGCCACCGTGCGCCTCGCCAAGGTCGCCGACGAGCTTGGCTATACCCGCTACTGGGTGGCAGAACACCACAACATGCCCGCGGTCGCCGCCACCAGCCCGCCGGTGGTGCTGGGCTACCTGGCTGCGCAGACCTCACGGATCCGGCTCGGCTCGGGCGGCGTGATGCTGCCCAACCATGCCCCGCTGGCGGTCGCCGAGCAGTTCGCACTGTTGGAGGCAGCCGCGCCGGGCCGCATCGACTTGGGCGTCGGGCGGGCACCGGGGACCGACCCCGTCACCTCGATCGCGCTGCGCGGCCCGGCCGGACGCAGCGATGAGGACATCCACCGCTTTCCCGAGTACCTCGACGACGTCGTCGCGCTCATGAGCCCCGGCGGCGTCAAGGTCTCTCTCGAGGGGCGAAACCTGTTGGACCAGAATTACATTCTGAAGGCCACCCCGTCGGCTGTGAGTCCGCCGAAACTGTGGCTGCTCGGCTCGTCGATGTATTCGGCACACCTCGCCGCCGCCAAGGGATTGCCGTACGTGTTCGCCCACCACTTCTCCGGGCAGGGCACCGAGGAAGCGCTGACCACCTATCGCGAGGAGTTCCGGCCCAGCGAATTCGCCGACAAGCCAACGACATTCATGACGGTCAATGCGTGCGTGGCGGAGACGCGGCGGGAGGCCGAGGAGCTGATCCGGCCGAACCTGCAGATGATGGCTTGGCTGCGGACCGGTGAACCGCTGCGCGCGCTGGACCTGGTCGAGGACTCCGAGCGAAACGAGCTCACCGCACCCCAGCAGGCCATCGTGGCCGCCGGGATGGAGCGGGCCATCGTCGGCGCACCTGCCGAGGCCGCGCAGCAAATCCGGGACCTGGCATCGTATTTCGGTGTCGACGAGGTGATGGTCAGCCCCGTCGCCTCCGCTCGCCGGGGCTGCGATCCAGCCACCGCCCCGGCCCGGGAGACGACGCTACGGCTCCTGGCCGAGCAGCTGCTCTAACGCGGTGTCAGTGCGACCACCGGGATGGGCCGGGTCGTGCGCTTCTGATAGCCCGCGTACCGGTTGGCGTTGTTCTTGTTCACGACCTGCCACATCCGCGGGTAGTCCGGGTCGTCCCTGCCGACCACACGGGCGGTGACCGGGAATCGCTTTGGGCCGACGTTGATTTCGATCTCGGGCTTGGCCTTCAAATTGAAGTACCAGCCGGGTGCCGTCGGCTCGCCGCCCTTGGATGCGACCACCAGATAGGCGTCGCCGTCCTTCGCGTAGGTCAGCGACGTGGTGCGCGCCAGGCCGGTCTTGGCGCCGACGGTATGCAGCAGCAGGCTGGGCGGGACACCGGGAATCTGATGTCCGATGCGGCCTTCCGTCTTCTGGTAGATGCGGTCGTGCAGCTTCAGCAACGGGAGGCCGAGATATTTCTCCCACAGGGGCATACTCATGTGCTCAAGTCTGCCTGCGGATCAGAGAGCCGCGCCACCGCCTCCAGTAGGATCTTTCCACTGGTTTCTCGGTCCGGATCGCGGCGTAACAGCATGCCCTTGGCGAACGCCAGCTTGTCGCCGGTCTTGCGCGGGACGACGTGCAGATGGATGTGAAATACCGTCTGAAACGCGGCTTTGCCGTCATTGATCGCGATGTTGTTGCCGTCGGCATGCAGGCCGGACTCCCGCGACGCCTGCGCGATGCGCTGGCCGAGCTTGGCCATACCGGCCACCACGTCCGGCGGGGTGTCGACCAGGTTCTCGTAGTGCCGTTTCGGGACCACGAGGGTATGGCCACGGGAGAACGGGCGGATGTCGAGGAACGCCACATAGTCGTCGTCCTCGTAGACGCGCACGGCGGGCGCCGTCCCGGCGATGATGTCGCAGAACACACAGGCCATCAGTCCACGGTAGGCCAGGCAGGTCAGACGTTGGTGGCCGCCCACTCCGACAACCGGCGGTCGCGCTCGGCGGCGTCGACCTCTTCGACCCGCGTCATCACGGCCCAGCGCTGACCGAACGGATCGACGATCGATGCGAACCGGTCACCGGTGACGAAAGTCTGTGCGGCTTCCCGGATTGTCGCTCCGGCGCGCTCGGCCCGGTCGACCACCGCGTCGACGTCGGGGCAGTACAGCACCACAGAATGCGTCACCGGGCCGCTGCGTGGCGGCGCGATCAGCTCGTAGTCGGGATTGGGATCGGACAGTTGCAGCCGGCCGGTACCGAAGTCCAGTTCGGCGTGTGCCACGGTGCCGTCACTCCCGTCCATCTTCTCGATCAGCTGAGCACCGAACACCTCGACGTAGAAGTCGATGGCGGCTGCGGCCCCGTCGATCACCAGGAATGGAGTGAGGCTGGTGTAGCCCTGGGGAATTGGTTGCACACTCACGGCACCCAGTTTCGTAGGGTCGGTGGTGTGGCGGCTTGGAAAAACCCGACAACAGCTCCGCGGCTGGGTGTGGTCGGCCGTGCGAACACGGGCTCGGTGTTCGACCTGCATCAGTGGCAGCCGTCCGCCGCGGCAGCCGTCTGGGTCGAGTATCTCTGGTCGGTCATGTGGGACTTACGCGACGCAGAGCCGTTCGACAGCACCGTCATCACGTTTCCCGCGGTGCACCTGACCCACGAGTGGGGCACCGATGTTGTTCGGCACGGTCACCCGCTGCCGGCGACGCTCGTGCACGGTGTGGTCGAGCGGGTGTTCGTCACCACGCTGTCGTCGTCGGGCTCGGTGGTGGGAGCGCGCTTTCGGCCCGGTGGTTTCGCGGCCCGGTTCGGCCGGGACGCCGGCGCGCTGACGGGCCGCGTCCTACCTGCTGACGACGAATTGTTTGGCACACCAGTCTCTTTTGCCGACGACATCGAACAGGCGGCCGCTGTTCTCGACGACGTGATCGGCGACCACACCGACGCGGACACCACCTACCGCGACCTGCTGACGCTGCTCGACCGGGTCGGCAACGATCCACAGCTGCACCGCGTCGAACAGGTGATGGCGCTGTCTCCCTGGAGCGAGCGCACCACCCAGCGACTGTTCCGCCGCTACGTCGGCGTGCCGGTGAAATGGGTGCTGTGCCGCTACCGCCTGCAGCATGCGGCGCTGCAGATCGAGACGGTCCCCGATCTCGACTTCGCCGATCTGGCAGTGCGTTTGGGCTGGTACGACCAGGCGCATTTCATCAACGATTTCCGCTCCATGCTCGGCTGCACGCCGGGCGAGTACGCCACAAAACATCGCCGGCGATAGGTAGTCTGCGCCGCATGGACCCTCGTGAACTGGCGTTCGCCGGCGCCGCCCAGCAGGCCCGGCTGCTCGCAACCGGCGCGGTGAGCGCGCCCGAACTCGTGGAACTGTATCTGGACCGGATTCGGCGTATCGATCCCGAATTGCGTTGTTACCGTGTTGTTCTGGCCGAGAGCGCCCGGGCGGAGGCCCGCGCCGCACAGGCCCGGCTGGACGCGGGGGAGCGGCTACCGCTGCTCGGTGTGCCGATCGCCGTCAAGGACGACACCGATGTGGTGGGCGAACTGACCACCTACGGCAGCAGTGCCCACGGATCGGCCGCCGCCGCGGATGCCGAGGTGATCCGCCGCCTGCGCGCCGCCGGCGCGGTGATCCTGGGCAAGACCTCGGTGCCCGAGATGATGATCTGGCCCTTCACCGAGACGCTGACCTATGGTGCGACGCGGAATCCCTGGAACCCGGGTTATGCACCGGGCGGCAGCAGCGGCGGCAGTGGCGCGGCGGTCGCCGCCGGTCTGGCTGCCATGGCGCTGGGTTCCGATGGCATGGGCTCGATCCGGATTCCGGCCACGTGGTGCGGGTTGTTCGGCATCAAACCGCAGCGTGACCGGATTCCCACGAGCCCACACGACGATTCGTGGTGCGGTCTGGTGGCGTACGGGCCACTGGCCCGCACCGTGGCAGACGCGGCGGTGTTCCTGGACGCCACCACCGACGGAGGTTTCAGCGAGGCCGCCCGACGAGCGCCCGGACGGCTGCGGATTGCGTTGAGCACCAAGGTGCCTCCGTTGGTGACCGCGCGGGTGGGAGCGACGCAACGCGCCGCGGTGCAGCAGGCGGGGGCACTGCTCAAGGAACTGGGCCACGATGTCGTCGAGCGGGACCCCGACTATCCGGTGTCAGCGGTGTACGGGCACGCCCTGCCCCGGTACTTCCGCGGGGTCTACGACGACGTGTCTGCGTTGCCGCACCCGGACCGGTTGGACCGCCGGACCCGCGCCTTCGCCAGGATCGGTGGGCTGATCTCCCAGCGACGCATCGATGCGATTCGCGCCGCCGAACCTGCGCTGACCGCACGGGTGCAGTCGGTGTTCGACACCGTCGACGTGGTGATCACCCCGGGGGCGGCGTCCGGACCGTCTCGGATCGGGAAATACCAGCGCCGCGGCGCCGTCTCCACCTTGGCGTCAGTCGCGGCGCGGGTGCCGTTCCAGGCCATGTTCAACGTCACCGGCCAACCGGCAGCGGTCGTGCCCTGGGGGCTGGACGACACCGGCATCCCGACCTCGATTCAGTTGGTGGGCAGGCCCTTTGACGAGGCGACCTTGCTGTCTCTGAGCGCACAGCTCGAAGCAGCCCGGCCCTGGGCTGATCGGCGGCCATCCATCGGCTAGCGCGCGCCGAGCGTGGCCTGGATGTCCGGCTTCATCTGCAGGAGTTGCTGACCCCAGTAGGCCCAGGTGTGGGTGCCGGTCGGTGGGAAATTGAAGGTGGCGTTGTGCCCGCCGGCGGCGACGTACGCGGCCTGGAACTTGGTGTTGGACGCCAGCGTGAAGTTCTCCAGGAACTGTTGCGGCGCACCACTGGTGGCACCTGCCAAGTCGTCGGGTGTGCCCGTGCCGCAATACACCCACAGCCGGGCGCCGGAGGCGACGATCTTGCCGACGTTGACCGTCGGATCGTTGCGGGCCCATGCCGGGTCACTCGGCGGACCCCACATCGCGCCGGGATTGAAGCCACCGGCATCGTTCATCGCCAGCCCGACCAGCGGTGGCCAGAAGGGGTCGGACAGGTTGAGGAATCCCGACAGCGAGCCGGCGTACCGGAATATGTTCGAGTGGTCGGCGGCATAGATCAGTGCGGTCGAGCCGCTCATCGAAAGCCCGACGACCGCATTACCGCCGGTTGAGATGTGCTTGTTGGCCGCCAACCAGGCCGGCAATTCGCTGGTCAGGAAGGTTTCCCACTTATAAGTCTGAGTGGTGCCGTTGCCGACGGCCGGCTGGTACCAGTCTGTATAGAAGCTCGACATGCCGCCGACCGGCATGACCACCGACAGGCCCGATCCGTTGTACCACTCGAAGGCCGGGGTGTTGATGTCCCAGCCGTTGGTGTCATCCTGGGCGCGCAGACCGTCCAACAGGTACAGGGCGTGCGGACCGCCACCCTGGAATTCGACTTTGACGTTGCGGCCCATGGCCGCGGACGGCACGTTCAGGTATTCGATGGGGAGTCCCGGTCGGGAGAATGCGCCGGCCGGCGTCGCAGAAATGACACCGGCGACAGTCAGTGCGGCCAGGGCCGCACCCAGAAACTTCGTAACTCCCGGCAGGTTCGTAGTGATGCGTGACATGGGTAAACCCCCTGGGTCCGGATGCGGATGCACACGGCATACCCCGATCGGAGCAGGTGAAACGCTCAGCCGACTACTCGCCATGCGGCGAGTTTTTCGGTGAACGACATGGTCAATGCTCCGCTGCTCGACGGGAGCCGAGCGGCGGGCAGCGCGATGTCGGCTTGCTGAAACAGCGTGTACGCGGTGAGTCCGTTGACGAATCCCCGCTCGATCGTCGGATGCTCAGTCAGGAATGCGTTGAAATCGTTGAGCACCAACGTCTTCCGATCGATGTTCGCATCCATGCTGCCGGCCCGTCGGCAGCTGCACACGACGTCCCACAGCGCCACCCCGGCTCTGGTGACAGCAGCGATGCGCTCGGGATAGGGCAGCTCCGCGTCGAATCCGAACAGCGCGCCGAGCAGCCGCCAGAACTGGTTGCGGGTGTTGGCGTAGTACTCGCCGGTGTCCAACGACTTCTCGCTGGGAAACGAACCGAGGATCAGCACCCGTGGATTGGCGCCGACAATCGCCGGCAGTCCCGTGCGAAGCGGCATCTGTGGCTCGGTCATGTGCGCCATTCTGCGTGTCTACCAGTCACGCTAAGTTGGCCGGGTGAGCGAACAAGCTGCCGAGCCTGCCGACCGCGCAGAGCTGACCGACTGGTTGCTGGCCGAGGGGTTTACCGAAGACCAGATCAACGAGTCGTTCGCACCGGTGTTGCTGCCCGCCCGGCGAGCGTTGGGTGATGACGGCACCCGGCTGTCGGCGCGGCAGATCAGCGCGCAGCGGGGCATGGATCTCGATCGCCTGCAACGAATTCTGCACGCTGCGGGCCGGCCCCGCTCCGAGGATCCTGATGCCGCGCTCTACCTGCCGGTCGACGGCGAGTTGATCGGATACGGGCAGCAGTGCATTCGGCTGGGCCTGCCCGAGGATGAGGTGGTGGCAGTGGTCCAGGTCATGGCTGACGGACTGGCCCGCACCGTCGAGGTCATGCGTGTTGCCGCGCTGTCCGCCATCGTGCAACCGGGAACCAGCGAACTGGACAGCGCCAAGGCGACTACGGCGCTCGTCAGTCGGGTCGCACCGCTGCTCGGCCCGATGATCCAGGACATGCTGCGCACTCAGCTGTTGCACGCGATGTCGGAGGAAGAGGTCAGCGCCAGCGAGCGGATTGCCGGCCGGCCACTGCCCGGAGCCGGGCAGGTATCCGTCGCGTTCGCCGATCTGGTGGGGTTCACCACCCTCGGTGAGCAGCTGCCGCCGGAAGATTTGGAGCGCCTGTCGCAGCGCCTGGCGGACTTGGCGCGCGATCTCGCCGAACCGCCGGTGCGATTCGTCAAGACCATCGGGGACGCCGTCATGCTGGTCAGCTCGGAGCCGGTGCCGCTGCTGAACATTCTGCTGCAATTGGTGGCGGCAGCTGACGACGACGAGACGCTGCCGCGGCTCAAAGCCGGAATGGCGACGGGGCCGGCAGTGAGCCGGGCGGGGGACTGGTTCGGCAGTCCCGTCAATCAGGCCAGCCGCGTGACGGGCGTGGCCCGGCCCGGCGCCGTCCTGCTGGCTGAATCAGCCCGCGAGGCGGTCGGTGAGGCGCCGGGTTTCGCCTGGTCATTCGCCGGTGCGCGGCGGCTGAAAGGTATCCGTGACGAGGTGAAATTGTTCCGGGCTCGGCGCGTCCAGGGCTAGTCGCGGCGCCGGCGCCCGATTTGCACCGGGCCGCGGACCCGGCTTACATGGGTAGACATGCCAGACATTGATCGTCGCAGCATGATGTCGATGGCGGGGCTGGGCCTGTTGGCCGCCACGCTCCCGATCGCCGAGGCCCGGGCCGATACGCCCGGAAAGCTGATCTTCGAGGACAACTTCGACGGACCGGCCGGATCGTCGCCCGATACCTCGAAATGGGAGATCGCGACGGCCCGCGAATCGATGAAGGACCCGACGTACTGGGAGCTCCCCGAGCACGTCGGCCAGTACCGCAACGACCGCAAGAACCTTTTCCTGGATGGCAAGTCGAACCTGGTGATCCGTGCCGCGAAGGACGGAAACACGTTCTACGGCGGCAAGATTTTCGGCACCTTCCGCGCCGGCATCGGCCATACCTTCGAGGCTCGGATCAAGCTCAACTGTCTGACGCCGGGCTGCTGGCCGGCCTGGTATCTGGCCAACAGCGACCCGGTCGTCGGCGGCGAGGTCGACATCATGGAGTGGTACGGCAACGGGCACTGGGCCCCTGGTACCACTGTGCACGCCAACCTCAATGGCGGCGAACATGTTTCGCAGACCATCGCGCCGGACAGCAATTGGCACACGTGGCGTTGCCAGTGGGACGACGCCGGTATCCGGTTCTGGCTCGACTACACCGACGGCGCCCAGCCGTACTTCAACGTGCCGGCCAAGTCGTTGCCCAACTGGCACTTCAACGATCCTGGCTACACCCTGTTCCCGATCATCGACCTCGCGGTCGCAGGTTCTGGTGGTGGCGATCCTGGCGCCGGCACCTACCCGGCGGACATGTTGATCGACTGGGTGCGGATCTGGTAGCTACCGGCTGGGCTTGAAGCTGCGCAGTCGCAGGCTGTTGCTCACGACGAACAGCGAGCTGAAAGCCATTGCCGCGCTGGCGATCATCGGGTTGAGCAGGCCCATGGCCGCCAGCGGGATCGCCGCGACGTTGTAGGCAAACGCCCAGAACAGGTTGCCCTTGATGGTCTTGAGCGTCGCTCGGGAAAGCCGGATGGCGTCGCCTGCCGCGCGAAGATCGCCGCTGACCAGGGTCAGGTCGGAGGCCTCGATCGCCACATCGGTGCCGGTACCCATTGCCAGTCCCAAATCGGCTTGGACAAGGGCGGCAGCATCATTCACGCCGTCACCGACCATCGCCACGACCCGGCCCTGGTCCTGCAGCCGCTTGATCTCGTCGACCTTGTCGGCGGGCAGCACCTCGGCGATCACTGTATCGATGCCGACTTCGGCGGCCACCGCACCGGCCGCGCGGGCGTTGTCGCCGGACAGCAGGACGGGAGTCAGACCCAGTTTCTTGAGATCGGCAATGGCTTCGGCAGCAGTGTCTTTCACTGTGTCCGAGACCACGATGACGCCCGCGATGGCGCCGTCGACCGCTACCCACACCGGGGTGCGGCCCTCGGATTCGGCGGTGCGTGCGGCGGACTGCAACTCCGGCGGGGCCTCCGTGGCCAGCCAACCGTACCGCCCGACGGCGACGTTGTGACCGTCCACCACGCCGGTGACGCCGCGACCGTCGTGG
Organism: Mycolicibacterium aubagnense; assembly: GCF_010730955.1. Lineage (NCBI taxonomy): Bacteria > Bacillati > Actinomycetota > Actinomycetes > Mycobacteriales > Mycobacteriaceae > Mycobacterium > Mycolicibacterium aubagnense. The sequence goes on from NZ_AP022577.1 coordinate 4,696,884, forward strand.
TTGACGAAGTCCGTGACCGGCGGCAATGTGCCATCCTGGGCCGCGCGGGTTGCGATGGCCTGGGCGATGGGGTGCTCCGAAGCGTGCTCCAGCGCACCTGCGAGTCGTAATACGTTGTCGGACTGGGCATGTACCGCGGCCACCGTCATCTTTCCGGTGGTCACCGTGCCGGTCTTGTCCAGCACGACGGTGTCGACCTTGCGGGTCGATTCGAGCACCTGCGGACCCTTGATCAAGATGCCCAGCTGTGCGCCGCGACCAGTGCCGACAAGCAGCGCCGTCGGCGTGGCCAGCCCAAGTGCGCAGGGGCACGCGATGATCAGCACCGACACGGCAGCGGTCAGTGCGGCGCTGACCGGACCTTCCCCCGTCGCCGTGCTCGCCCCGAACCCGCCGGCGACCAGCCAGCCGATCAGCGTCAGCAGCGCCAGCCCGATGACCACCGGCACGAACACCGCAGACACCCGATCGGCGAGCCGTTGCACTTCGGCCTTGCCGCTCTGCGCATCGGCCACCAAGCGCGCCATCTGCGCCAGCTGGGTGTCCGCGCCGACGCGCGTGGCCCGAACCTCGAGGCGCCCACCGGCGTTCACCGTCGCTCCGGCGAGCTGGTCGCCGGGGCCGACCTCGACCGGGACCGATTCGCCGGTCAGCATCGACGCGTCGACCGCGGATGTCCCGCTGATCACGACGCCATCGGTGGCGACCTTCTCGCCAGGGCGGACCACGAACGTGTCGCCGACCGTCAATTGCTCGACGGGTAACCGGGTTTCGCGGCCGTCCCGGAGTACCGCCACGTCCTTGGCGCCGAGATCGAGCAGCGCGCGCAGCGCCGCGCCGGATTGCCGCTTGGCGCGGGTTTCGAAGAATTTGCCGGCCAGGATCAGCGTCGTGACGGTGGCGGCTACCTCCAGGTAGAGGTGCTCGCCGCCTGTGGTCAGCATCCATACCGACCAGAGGTACGAGGTGAGGACGCCGAGCGACACCAGGGTGTCCATGGTGGCCGCGCCGTGCCGCAGGTTGGTCCACGCGGCGTGGTGCAGCGGCCAGGCACCCCAGAACACCACCGGGGTGGTGAGCGCCAACGCCCACAACGGCCAGTGCGGGAAGTGCAGGGCCGGGATCATCGACAGGGCGAGCACCGGGATGGTCAGGGCCAGGGAAACCAACAGCCGCGGCAGGTACGCCGTTTCGGTTGGCGTATCGGCCTTGTCGATGCTCGCGGTGTAGCCGGTGGCCTCCACGGCCACTACGAGGTCGTCGGTGGTCACGCTGTCCGGGTAAGTGATGGCCGCCTGTTCGGTCGCGAAGTTCACGGTGGCGTGAACTCCGTCAATCCGGTTGAGCCGCTTCTCGATTCGGGCAGCACATGACGAACACGTCATACCGCCCACGGACAGCGTGACCGACGTGGTCATGCTGGTTGGACGACGTCGTATCCGGCGTCTTCGATCGCGGCGGCAACGGCGGCCGGGTCGGGCTCACCATCGACGCGTACGGTTCCGGCCGCCAGATCGACCTCGACGCCGGTCACGCCGGCCAGCGGCTCGACAGCGGAGGTGATGGACGCGACGCAGTGTCCGCACGACATTCCCTGAACTTCAAGTACCTGACTCATGCCCCGAGTATATACCCATAGGGGGTATGGGTAGAGGTGTGAGGTGGGTCTCGGTCTTCCTCGTCTTTAGGTCGGGCCGGGTGGCATCCTGGTTCCCATGGCACGCAAGGAAATCGACCCCATTCGAGCCAAGAGCGCTCTGGCTGTCGCAAAGCAGCACCCGGGCATGATCCTGTTCCTGGCCTCGCCCGCGATTGTCGCCGTCGTCCTCGTGGGCGTATTCGTCGGCACTGGTTGGGCGGTGTTGCTTGCGCTCGCCCTGCTCGTGGCCGGCGGCGTGGTGTTGCGGCGCAACCTCTGACGAAACCGGTGTTCGCCTCGGGTGAAAGGCTGTGTTCTTACAGCTGTAACGATGTAATCATGTAAGCATGAAGCAACGTCATCCTGGCCAGGACCGCCGCGGCGGCTGGCAACAAGCGCAGCAGCCCGACGCGGGCGACGCCGCCGACTGGTTCGCCGGTCGGCTCCCAGACGAGTGGTTCGCCGGAGACCCGGACGTCACGGTGGACCGCGAGGAGATCATCGTCATCGGGCGGCTGCCCGAGCCGGAGAACCCGGAAACCGCTGCTCGGGCGTCCGGGCGCGTCGCACGCTTCCGGGAAGAGACCCGGTCTGAGCGCATGCGGATCGCCGACGAGGCGGAAGCGCGCTACGGCCGTAAAGTGGCCTGGGGAGTATCGGTGGGCGACTCGGAGCGAACCCTGTTCACTCACTTGGCCGTTCCTGTGATGACCAGACTCAAGCAGCCGGAGCGTCAGGTGCTCGACACTCTGGTGGACGCCGGGGTGGCACGGTCGCGTTCAGATGCGCTGGCCTGGTCGGTACGGCTCGTCGGTGAGCATGCCGAGGAATGGCTCGCGAAACTGCGTGACGCCATGACCACGGTCGACGATCTCCGTGCGGAGGGCCCGCAGCTCTGAATAACCATTGACGTTCGCCACCGGGCGGGTGCAGGCTCAAGGTACGGCCCGATGGGAGCGCGACATGAGCGATCGGTTGTTGAATTACATCGGAGAGATGCTGTGCGGTGGCCTGGATGCTGACCTCGCGTCTGCCCGTGTGCTCGGGCCGCGTGATTTCACGAAATTCCTGACCGACGACGTGCGGCTGCACGTGATCCAGGGGCGGCTGGCGGCCGAGGAGTGGGGCACCGCGGAGCGGCACGGGCCGGTGCGGGTGCTGGCCACGCACATCGTCATCACCGAGCACGGCCTGCTGTACGCGGCCGAGGTCGGCGGTCCGAATCCCGGTTACTACCTCGCGGCGCCGCGGACCTTGCTCGAACCCGTCGCCGACCACATCGCCGACAGTCCGCCGCCGTCCGGCGCGGCGGCGGCCGTCGACTGCCGACTGGACCATGATTTCGCGTCCATCTGGCAATTCGAGAGTGCGCTCCGTCATCGTCTCGACTCCGATCCGGTCATCCGGGTTCAACTGTCGTCCGCGTTCGCGGCCTGAGTGATGGGTTCTTTGATGTCCCGTCGACGTCAAAGCCTCATGCGCAGTGCGGTTTTCACTTCAGGCTGCGGGTAGGTAGTCGAACGTCGTCGTGCCCTGGTTGGCCGGAGTGTATGAGAAGTAAATCGGTCCCTGGAGGAACGGGAAGATGCCGGTGTTGAAGCCGTCGGACTTCGTCGAGATGGATGGGCCGCTGCCGGCTGTGTAGTCGGCCGACGAAACCGTCATCGTGTAGAGCTCGGCCTGTCCATCGGCGGTGTAAACGGAAACGGTGGTGCCGGCCGGTAGGTAATCGCCGACGTGGTAGTTCGACAGGCTGGTGGTGAGGACGTCGTCCGGGATGTTTCCGCCGAGGCCGCCGCTGTCGATCGTCACGTTGTCGACAATCTGCTGCACGCCCGATTGCACGCCGTTGTAGCTGGTTTGTACATCCAAAGTTGTGGAATACCAACCGGATACCGTGGTGACGGGCGTCAGCGGATTTGCGCCGAAGACAAGCTGGCCCGCGGGCTCGTCGAGCAAGAGCCCCTGATCGAGGCTGCCGGGCAGAGCGTGCACGGGACTGGCGAGGCCTCCGGAATCCGTTCCCCAGCAGACGCCCATGTTCGCGTCCACGGCGTACTTCGGATCGGACCACTCGGATTGAGGTATGTCGGTCCACGTTCCGTTGATCAGTTCCGACACTCTGGTGATGACTCCGATGTCGGTTGGCGCGGTGACCAGGCCATTGCCGAAGTCGACTGACGTCTTGTACTCGGTGTAATAGAACTTTCCCCAACTTCCGAACTGGGTCATGCCCGTAATTCCGGTCGGTTGCCCGATGTTGTCGGCGTTGACCTGTGTGATCGGTATTTCCAGCCCGCTGGACCCCGTGTCGATTTCAGTAGGTGTGATTGGGCCGCCGCCGACCGAGATGCCGATCGTTGTGTATTCGTTCGTCGTCGAGTAGGACAGCGCAACCGACGGCGGCCCGCCGGCGGTGCCCATCGCGCCCGGTTGGCCCAACAGGCCACTGGCGCCGCCAGACCCGCCGGAAGCCAGAACTCCGCCGGAGCCGCCTGGCCCGCCATTGCCGATCACGAAGCCGCCATGGCCGCCGGCACCGCCTTGGGCGAGTTCCCCGCCCGTACCGCCCGGTCCACCGTCGCCGAGCAGCAGGCCGCCCGCGCCCCCGGTTCCGCCCATGCCGTCCGGCCCGCCGGCCCCGCCGGGTCCACCGTTGCCGAGCAGCAGTCCGCCCGTGCCCCCGGCTCCGCCAACTGTGCCAACGGCAGTGCTGTCGCCGCCGGCGCCGCCGTTGCCGGCGAGCCAGCCGCCGGGCCCACCGGGCGTACCTACGCCCTGCGCGTTGGTGATGCCCGCCACGCCATTGCCGATCAGCGGGCGTCCGGTCAGTGCGTCGGACAACCCATTAACCGCGCCCAGCAAGTTTGCGATCAGCGTCTGGACGAATCCACCGGGATTACCTGCCGGGGTAGGCGCGTTTGCGACTGGCGTGCTGACCGCCGCCGCGGGTTTCGTCGGCGCGGACGCGGCTACCGCTGCGATCGCGGTGTGCGCCCGGGAGGTGGCCGGGGGTTGTGCGGATGCGGCGCTACTGGGACTGGCGGAGGGCTTGGTAGCTGCGAGAGGTGTGCTCTTGGCCGGCACGTTGCGGCCGGACGGCGCGCCGGGTGCACTTGCGGCGGCTTTGATGTCAGCACTCGCCGTCTTCTGGTGATTCGCGGGCGTCGGGATGACGCTGGCAGAAGATGTTGCGCGGCTCAGTGCCTGGTGGCTATGCGTGCTGTTCGGCGGCCGGTCGGGGTGGGAGCCGGTCGCGTCGGCGGCGGCCGTTCCGCCGGCGAGGGCGGCCCCGAGCCCGAGAGTGATGGCGCCGGCTCCGAGCCAGATGCAGGTAGGTCGCGCGGCCGTCATGGCTGCCTCCCGAATTTCAAGAAATTCGTCGCGCCGATTATTTATCGGATCCGTCAATTGTGGCGGGTGGGTGTAGGAGGCGACCGGTGATGCGGGAACCGACAGGAAAGTCACAGCAGGCGGCGCCCGCCGTGTTCGAGATCAGGCCTGCGTCATCTTCCAGTACGCCCCGCGGCGCTGGAGCAGCTCGTCGTGGGACCCGCGCTCGACGATCCGGCCGGCCTGGACCACCAGGATCAGATCGGCGTCGCGGATGGTGGAAAGCCGGTGCGCGATAATGAAACTCGTCCGATTACGGCGGAGTTCTGCGGTGGCCTGGGCGATCAGCAGCTCGGTGCGGCTGTCGACGGAACTGGTGGCTTCGTCGAGGATCAGCAGCTGGGGTTGCCGCAGCAGTGCGCGGGCGATGGTGATCAGCTGCTTCTCGCCGACGCTGATGTTCACGCCGTTTTCGTTCAGCCGCGTCTGATAGCCGTTCGGCAGGGTGTGCACGAAATGGTCGACGCGGGCGGTGCGGGCGGCCGCGATGACCTCGGCCTCGGTGGCGTCCGGGCGTCCGTAGGCGATGTTGTCGTAGATGGTGCCGCCGATCAGCCAGGTGTCCTGCAGCACCATGCCGATACGCGACCGCAACTCGGCTCGGCTCATCGTGGCGATGTCGCGACCGCCCAGCAGGATTCGGCCCGAATCCGGTTCGTAGAAGCGCATCAGCAGATTCACCAGCGTGGTCTTGCCGGCCCCGGTCGGCCCCACGATGGCTACGGTGCTACCCGGGTCGGCGACGAACGACAGGTCCTCGATCACCGGCGTGCCGGGTAGGTAGGAGAAGTCGACCCGCTCGAACTCCACCCGGTCTGCCGCATCCGCCGCGCGAACGGGAGCCGGTGCCGCGTCAGCGACTTCCTCGTCCGCGTCCAGGAACTCGAAAACCCGTTCCGCGCTGGCCATCCCGGACTGCATGGTGTTGTACATGGACGCGATCTGGGTCAGTGGCTGATTGAACTGCCGTACGTATTGGATGAACGCCTGGATGCTGCCGAGGCTGATCTGCCCGGTCGCCACCTGGATGCCACCGACCACCGCGACGCCGACGTAGCTGATGTTGCCGATGAACGTCGTGATGGGGGAGACCAGGCCGGACAGCGACTGCGCGCCGAAACTCGCCTGGTACACATCGTCATTCAGCTCGCGGAACTTCGCTTCGGCCAGTGCCCGGTGCCCGAACGTCTTGACCACGGTGAAGCCGCTGTAGGTCTCTTCGATGTGGGCGTTGAGCCGGCCCATGTTGCGCCATTGCGCCATGAACTGTTGCCGCGACCGCTTGGTGATGATCCGCGTCGCGAGCAAGGTGAACGGTACGGTCAGCACGGTGATCAACGCCAGCAGCGGCGAAATCCAGATCATCGCCGCCAGTACCGCCACCACCGTCAGTGCCGACGTCAGCAGCTGGCTGACGGTGATCGTCAGCGAGGTCTGGACGTTGTCGATGTCGTTGGTGACCCGGCTGAGGATTTCACCCCGGGGCCGGGAATCGAAGTAGGCCAACGGCAGCCGGTGAATCTTGTCCTCGACGTGCGCGCGCAGCGTGAGCATGGTGCGTTGGACGATGGTGTTGAGCAGCCGCGCCTCGGCCCACACCATGACCGCCGAACCGAGATACAGCAGCAACGCAACAGTGAGCACATGACCGATCGCGCTGAAGTCGACGCCCTGTCCCGGAATCGCATTGGAGCCGGCGAGCAGGTCGGCAAAGGTGTTGTCGCCGCGCGCCCGGGCCGCGGCGACCGCCTGCTCGCGGGTGATCCCCGCCGGCAAGCCGCGGCCCAGTACGCCGTTGAACAACAGGTCGGTGGCGTGGCCCAGGATGCGGGGCCCGAGCACGCCGACGGCGATCCCCCCGATGCCCAACAGCATCACCACGATCACCCGACCGCGTTGCGGCGCCAGCTGTTTCACCAGCCGCAGCGCCGTGCCGAGGAAGTTCTCGGACCGCTGCGCCGAAGCCAGCATCGCGGCGGACGGCGGCCGGGTCACGCCACACCTCCGGACACAACCGCCTGCGATTCCGCGAATTCGCGGTACACCGGGCACGACTCGATCAGCTCGGAATGCGTCCCGAGGCCCACCACCTGGCCGTTGTCCAATACGGCGATCTGGTCGGCAGCGGCGACCGTCGAAAGACGTTGGGCAACAATGACCACCGTGGCATCGGCAGCCGTCGCGGACAACGCGGCCCGCACCCGGGCATCGGTGTGGACGTCTAGCGCCGAGAACGCGTCGTCGAACAGATACACCGCCGGCCGGCGGATCACTGCACGGGCAATGGCCAGACGCTGGCGCTGGCCACCGGAGAAATTCGTGCCGCCCTGGGCGACGGGCATGCCGAGTCCTTCGGGATGGTCCGCCACGAATTCAGCCGACGCGACACCGAGCGCGGCCCACATCTCGGCGTCGGTGGCATCGGCCTTGCCGAACCGCAGGTTGTCGGCGACGGTGCCGGAGAACATGTGCCCGCGCTGGGGCACCACGCCGATCATCGACCACAGCTGTTCGGGGTCGTAGTCGCGCACGTCGACGCCGTCGACCAGAACCGCACCGGAGGTCACGTCATACATGCGGCACAGCAGCGCCATCAGTGTCGACTTCCCTGACCCTGTCGATCCGACGACAGCCGTCACCGTCCCGGGTCGGGCGGTCAGCGAAACCCCGTGCAGCACAGGATCGTCGGCCCCGGGATACCCGAAGGTGGCTGCCGCCACCTGTATTTCCCCGCGCCGAACGTCCGGCACCACCGGCGCAGCGGGCGCCACGATCGTCGGCTCGGTCGCGAGCACATTGGTGATCCGCTCGGCGCACACCGATGCCCGCGGCAGGATCACCAGCACGATGGTCACCATCAACACGGCCATCAGGATCTGCATGAAGTAGGACAGGAAGGCGATCAGCGAGCCGACCTCCATCTGGCCGTGGTCGATGCGGATGCCGCCGAACCAGATCACCGCGACACTGGAGAGGTTCACCACGAGCGTCGTCGCCGGCAGCATCAACGCTTGCCACCGGCCGACCGTCAGGGTGGTGTCGGTCAGCGCGTGGTTGGCCTCCGCGAACCGCTCGCGTTCGTCGTCTTCCCGAGAGAACGCGCGAACGACGCGGATACCGGTGAGCTGTTCGCGCAGCACCCGATTGATGTTGTCGATCAACCGCTGCATGCTGCGGAACAGCGGCAAGAGGCGCGAGATGATCAGGTAGTTGCAGATCGCCATCACCGGCACGCTGACCAGCAACAGCCAGGACAGCCCGGCGTTCTGGTGCACGGCCATCGCGATGCCGCCGATGCTCATGATGGGCGCGGTGATCAGCATGGTGCAGGTCATCTGCACGAGTACCTGGATCTGCTGGACGTCGTTGGTGGTGCGCGTCATGAGGGTGGGCGCCCCGAAGCGCACGGCCTCGGCATTGGACCAGCCGAGCACCCGGTGGAACACCGCCCACCGCAGGTCGCGGCCGAACCCCATGCCGGCGCGGGAACCGAAGTAGACCGCACCGATCGCACACAGCACCTGCAGTGCGCTGACTGCCAGCATGATGCCGCCGAGTCGCCCGATGACGGCGGTGTCGCCGCGGGCGACGCCGTGGTCGATGATCCGGGCGTTGAGTGTGGGCAGGTACAGCGAGGCCAGCGTGCTGATCAGCTGCAGCGTCGCCACCACCGTCAGCTGCCGCCGATACGGTCTCGTGTACTGCCGCAGCAGTGCCCAGAGCATGCGGTTACTGTGGCACACCCGGCAAAGCTTGTAGAAAGACCAGGTCAGTCGGCATGTCGGTGGTTGACCTCAGAACCTGCCGCTACAGTGCATGGCGTGACCCGCAGACAGGTGAAGACCGCCGCCGCGACCGTGCTTGCCGCGGCCATGATCCCGGCGATGTCCGCCTGCTCGGACCAGGGCAACAGCGGCGGCACTCCTGCAGGCGGCCCCTCGAGCCCGTCGGCGTCGGGCCCGGCCAAGCACGGCCCGATGTTCCCGGTGTGCGGCGGCGTCAGTGATCAGACCGTCAGCCAGCTGACCCAGGTCGCTGGCCTCGTCAACACCGCGAAGAACTCCGTCGGCTGCCAGTGGCTGGTCAACGGCGGCATCCTCGGTCCGCACTTCTCGTTCACCTGGTACCGGGGCAGCCCAATCGGCCGCGAACGCAAGACCGAGGAGCGGACGCGCGCCGACGTCAACGACATCAACATCCAGGGCCACTCGGGTTTCGTCGCACTCGGTGAGGACCCGATGATCGGCAAGAGCCTGTGTGAGGTCGGCATCCAGTTCGATGACGACTTCATCGAATGGTCCATCAGCTTCTCCCAGAAGCCCTTCCCCGACCCGTGCGACGTCGCGAAGGAACTGGCCCGGCAATCGATTGCGAACGCGAAATGACACAGCGAAAACTGGCTGGAGCCGTCGTCGTGATGTCGGCGCTGGCGCTCGTGGGATGCGCCCGGTCGGTCGAGGGCACCGCGATGAAGGAAGGTGCCGGCGGCGGCAGTGAGCATTCGGCCGACTCGTACCCCAACCTGCTCAAAGAGTGTGACGTCCTGACCAACGACGTGCTGGCCAAGACGGTCGGTGCGGACCCGCTGGACATCCAGAGCACCTTCGTGGGCGCGGTGTGCCGCTGGCAGGCACTGAACCAGTCCGCGGGCCTCATCGACATCACCCGGTTCTGGTACGAGCAGGGCAGCCTCGACGAGGAGACGAAGGTCGCCCAGCACCTCAACTACAAGTACGAGAACAAGGCGATCGCCGGCGTGAAGTCGATCATCATGCACCCGAACGACCCCAACGGTTCGTGCGGTGTGGCCAGCGACGCCGCGGGTGTCGTGGGCTGGTGGGTGAACCCGCAGGGGCCGGGTGCGGACACCTGCGGGATGGCCACCAAGCTGATGGAGCTGACGCTCGCCACCAACTCCTAACGGGGGATGTGGAACTCCACCAACCTGGCGCTGTGCAGTTCCAGTTGTGACCAGTGCCGGTCGGTGTGCAGTACCGCGATCGCCGACGTCGGGTACTTCAGCGCGATCTGGCCGGCGGCGTCGCGGTCGCTGGTGTCGAGCGACGCCAAACTCAGCGCGAGCGACGACATGACCGGCTCGTGGCCGATCACCAGCAGCGTATCCGCGGCCTCCGGCGCGCCGTTGATGACGTCGATGGCGATGCCTGCCGTCGCGTCGTAGAGGCGTTCGGCGTACGTCACGGGTGCGTCGATCCCGGTGCGGGCGAGCGTCTGCTGGGTCCGGGTGGCGGTCGAGCACAGGACGGCGTCAACGGGCGGTAGCTGCTCCCGAATCCAGTCCCCGGCCAGTGCCGCTTCGCGAATGCCGCGCTTGGCCAGCGGCCGGTCATGGTCGGCGACCCCGTCGGGATAGTCGGATTTCGCGTGCCGCAGCAGGATCAATGTTCGGGTTGCCGTCACCCGCCCACCGTAGATCCCCGAAGTTGTCGGTGCCCGGTTTTACACTCGCCGCATGCGTTTCGTCCACACCGCCGACTGGCAGCTCGGTATGACCCGGCATTTCCTGGGCGGTGAGGCGCAGCCGCGCTACTCGGCCGCACGTCGTGACGCGGTGGCTCGCCTCGGTGCCCTGTGCGCTGAGGTCGGTGCCGAGTTCGTCGTCGTGGCGGGCGACGTCTTCGAGCACAACCAGCTCGACCCGCGTGAGGTCAGCCTGTCACTCGAGGCCATGCGGGCCATCAAGGTCCCGGTCTTCCTGTTGCCCGGCAATCACGATCCGCTGGATCCGTCGTCGGTGTACACGAGCACCTTGTTCCTCGCCGAATGCCCGCCGAACGTCACGGTGCTCGACGGTGTGCACGAGCTGCGGCCCGGGGTGCAGCTCGTCGGTGCACCGTGGCGCTCCAAGGCGCCCACCACGGACCTGACGGGCGATGCGATCGGCGACCTGCCGGCCGACGGCGTCACCCGAATTGTGGTGGGCCACGGCGGGGTTGACGTCCTCGATCCTGATCCCACCAAACCGTCGCTGATCCGGCTGGACGCCGTCGAGGCCGCCGTGCGCCGGGGCGCTGTGCACTACGTGGCGTTGGGGGACAAGCACTCTCGTACCGAGGTCGGCAGCACCGGACGGGTGTGGTATTCCGGCGCGCCGGAAGTCACGAATTACGATGACATCGAAGCGGATTCGGGTCACGTGCTGGTGGTGGACTTGGATGTCGCAGCCGAGGCCAAAACTGTGACGGTCGAGGCCCGGCGGGTGGGGCAGTGGCGGTTCGTCACGCTGCGGCGCATCGTCGACACGGACCGCGATATCGCCGACGTGGACCTGAATCTCGACGGCCTGCCGGACAAGGAGCGCACCGTGGTCCGGCTGGCGCTGACGGGGTCGCTGACCATTTCCGACAAGGCTGTGCTCGACGCCTGCCTGGATCGTTACGCGCGCTTGTTCGCGGCACTCACCACATGGGAGCGGCACACCGACCTCGTGGTTGTCCCGGCGGACGGCGAATTCTCGGACTTGGGCATCGGCGGGTTCGCCGCGGCAGCGGTCGACGAACTCGTCGGCACCGCAAGCGCATCGGGTGACGACGCCGAGGACGCCCGGGCGGCTCTCGCGCTGCTGCTGCGTCTGGTCGATCGGGGGACCGCGGCATGAAGCTGCACCGTCTGGTCCTCACCAATTACCGCGGAATCACCCACCGTGAGATCGATTTTCCCGATCGCGGCGTGGTTGTGGTCGCCGGCGCCAACGAGATCGGTAAGTCCTCCATGATCGAGGCACTCGATCTGCTGTTGGAGTCCAAGGACCGCTCGACCAAGAAAGAGGTCAAGCAGGTCAAGCCGACGCATGTCGATGTCGGCGCCGAGGTGACGGCCGAAATCTCCACCGGCCCCTACCGGTTCGAGTATTACAAGCGGTTCCACAAGAAGGCCGAGACGCGGCTGACCATCCTGGCGCCGCGCCGCGAGCAGCTCACCGGCGACGAGGCGCACGACCGGGTGCGGGCCATGCTCGACGAGACCGTTGACACCGAACTGTGGCGGGCTCAGCGCATCCTGCAGTCCGCGGCGATGATGCCGGTCGATCTGGCCGGCTGCGACGCGCTGGCGCGGGCACTCGATGTGGCGGCCGGTCAGGCCGGGGCGCTCGAGGGTGCCCTGTCGGGCAACGAGCCGCTGCTGGTCGACCGGATCGACGTCGAATACTTGAAGTATTTCACCCAAACCGGCCGTCCCACCGGTGTGTGGGCCGAGGCCATCAAGGGCCTCAAGGCTGCACAGACCGAGGTTGCCGCGCGCGCCGCAGCCGTGGCCGAGGTCGACGACGCGGTGCGGCGGCACGGCGAGCTGACCGCTGAATTGGCCACGGCCGCAGAGCAATTGACGGCCGCTGACGTGCGGCTGGCCGCGGCCCGCGAGGCGGCCGGCGCGGTGGCTCGAATCCGCGACGAGCTCGCTCAGGCGCGGGTGCAGGCGCAAGCCGCGGTGGCCACGTCGACCGCGGCCCGAAGTGCGCTGGACGAGCGGCAGCGGCTCCAGGCCGACGTCGAGCAGCGGACCGGCAGCATCGGTGACCTGGCCGCCGCGGCCGAGTACGCCGGGCAGCAGCACGTCGCCGCGGCGCAGCTCCAGCACACCGCGGATAACGCGGTGGCAGTGGCGCGGTCCGTGGTGGAGGCCGGTCGGGTGCGCCTGGACGCGGCCCGGCGAGTGGTGGACCAGCTGTCCCAGCGTGCCGAAGCCGATCGGCTGGCCGGCCAACTGAAACGGGTGCGGACCGCCGTCGAGGAACTCGCGGTGGTCGCCGAGCAGCTGGCGAAGATCACGCTGACCGCGGCGGGCATGCGCGCCATCGAAACGGCCGCCGCGGCGGTGGACCGCGCTGCCGCAGCCGCTGAACTCGCCTCGGCGCGAATCGAATTGGTTGCTCACGGTGACGTTCAACTGCGGGTCGGAGACCAGGACATCACCTTGTCCGCCGGGGCGGAATGGACCAGCAGCGTGGGCGGCCGGACCGATGTGGAGCTCCCGGGTCTGCTGACCGTACGGGTCCTGCCCGGCACTCCGGCCGCGGATACCAGCGCTGTCCTCGACGCTGCGCGCCGTGCCCTGGCGGATGCACTGCAGCCGCACGGTGTGGCCGATGTCGAGGCCGTGCGTGCGTTGGACGCCCGCCGCCGTGAACTGGAGGCCGAACGTGATCGGCTGACCGTCACCCGGCAGACGCTGCTGGGCGCCGACACGGTCGAGGTGCTCGCGGCTCGGCTGGCGGGGCTGCGGGAGCAGTTCGGCGACGCCGATCCCATCGATGTCGGGGCTGCCCGGGCGGAGCTGGAGGCTGCGGACGCCGAACAGCGGCGTGCGGCAACCGATTACGAGCAGTGCCGGGATGCAGCAACCACTGCGGCGGCGGCCGCGGCTGCCGCGCTGACTGCGGCGACGGTCGCTCGCGAGAAGGTGACCGCGGCGACGACCGCGCTGACCGAGGCCGGCGAGCGACTGGCTCGGCAGCGCGAACTCGAAGACGACGCCGCGTTGAGCCAGCGTGCCGCGACGTTGACGGAGCAGGCTGCCGTCGCCGCGGCGCGCGAACAGGAACTGGCCGCCGCGCTGGCGGCCACCACACCCGAGGTCGTCGACGCCGAACTGGCAACGGCCACCGCGGATTCGGCCCGAATCGTTGCCCGGCGCCTCGAGCTCGACGACCAATTGCGGGATGTCGCAGCACAATTGAAGGTGTACGGCACCCAGGGGCGGCAGAGCCAACTGGATGTCGCCGAGGTGGCGTTGCGGCACGCGGAGTCCGAGTATGCCGCGGTGGGCCGTCGCGCTCGGGCGGCTGAGCTGCTGCGCACCGTCATGGGCCGGCACCGTGACCAGGCCAGGCAACGGTACGTGGCGCCGTTCCGCACCGAGGTGGAACGGCTGGGGCGCATCGTGTTCGGCGACAGCTTCGCCGTCGAGGTCGACAGTGATCTGCGGATTTGCAGTCGCACCGTCGCCGGCACCACGGTGCCGTATGACAGCCTGTCGGGCGGGGCCAAGGAACAGCTCGGAATCGTGGCTCGGCTCGCCGGGGCGGCGTTGGTGGCCAAAGAGGACACCGTCCCGGTGATCATCGACGATGCATTGGGTTTCACCGACGCCGGCCGGTTGGCCCGGATGGGGGAGGTGTTCGACGCGGTCGGCGGTGACGGCCAGGTGATCGTGTTGACCTGCAGCCCAGAGCGTTACGCCAGTGTCGAGGACGCCACGAGAATCGAGCTCACCGCCTAGACTGCGGCGGTGATCGCTGATTTCGTCGTCGTAGGGACCGGCTCGGCCGGCGCGGTGCTGGCTGATCGTCTGAGCGCCGACGGCGCCTCGCAGGTGGTGGTACTCGAGGCGGGGGCCGCCGACAAGAACCAGTTCATCCGCATCCCCGCCGCCTTCGCGAAGCTGTTCCGCGGTGAATTCGATTGGGACTACTCGACCGAACCACAGCCCGAGCTCGCCGACCGGAAGATCTTCTGGCCGCGCGGCAAGACCCTCGGCGGCTCGTCGTCGATGAACGCCATGATGTGGGTCCGCGGGATGCCCGCCGACTACGACGAGTGGGGTGAGCTCGCCGGTGAAGAGTGGTCGTACGCGGCTGTCGAGAAGTACTTCGACCGGATAGAGGCCGGGCCCCTGGTGCTCAGCCCGCAGCGCAGCCCGCGCGGCATCACCGCGGCGTGGCTGGAGGCTGCGGGCCAGTGTGGCCACGAGGGATTCGTCGAGACCACGGTCTGCCAGCGCCGCGGCGCCCGGTGGAGTACCGCCGACGCGTACCTGCGGCCGGCGCTGCGACGGTCCAACCTGCATCTGCGTACGGGTGCTACCGCCACGCGGGTACTGATCGAGGACGGCCGGGCGGTCGGCGTCGAGTACGAGGCGGACGGCCGTCGCCAGATCGTCCGGGCGCGCCGCGAGGTGATCCTGTCTGGCGGTGCGATCAACAGCCCGCAGCTGCTGATGCTGTCCGGAATCGGTCCGCGCGAGCATTTGGCCGAGCACGGCATCGACGTCGTCCACGATGCGCCCGGCGTCGGCTCGAATCTGCTGGACCACCTCGTGGTGCTGGTCGGATTCGATGCCAACTGTGAGACCCTGATCAGCGCCGAAAAGCCGGTGCAACTGCTCAACTACCTGGGCCGTCGCCGCGGCATGCTGACGTCGAACGTCGGTGAGGCGTACGGGTTCGTGCGCAGCAATCCCGATCTCGCTCAGCCCGACGTCGAGCTGATCTTCGCGCCCGCGCCGTTCTTCGATGAGGGCATCGGCGAGGCATACCCGCGCGATGCGGTGGCGATGGGACCCATTCTCGTGAAGCCCAAGAGCACCGGCACCATCCGCCTGGGGTCGGCTGATCCGCTGGCCAAGCCGATCATCGACCCGCGTTACCTCTCCGACCCCGAGGGTGCCGATCGCGCGGCGCTGCTGGCGGGCTTGCGGATGCTGGCAGACATCGCCCAGGCACCGGCGCTGAAGGGCCTGCTCGGCGACATCGCCCGGCCGGTCGGCGCACGGGAGCTAGACGACAGGACGCTGGAGCTAGCCCTTGCCACTACGTCGCACACGCTTTATCACCCGACCACGACGTGCCGGATGGGCACCGACGAGGCCAGCGTGGTGGACCCGCAGCTGCGGGTACGCGGCGTCGACGGGCTGCGAGTGGCCGACGCCTCGGTGATGCCGACGATCATCCGCGGCCACACGCACGCCCCGAGCGTGCTGATCGGGGAGAAGGCCGCCGACCTCATCACCTCCTGAGGGATCACATCACTACTCCCAGTGATGCCGAAGCTGCGCACGGCACAATGAGTCTCGATGACCATGAACGCCAAACGCCGCCGAGCGCACGACAAGCTCGCGGCACTACCCGGGGTGACGTCGGTGCGCCGACCGGTCCGGCCAAGCGGCGCAGAGGAATTCGAGCTGTTCTACGTGCGGACCGGCCCGCCCAGCGACCATCCGCTGGTGATCATCCCTGGCGGGCCGGGCGCGGCGTCGATCGGGCACTACCGCAATCTGCGCCGCCGGGCGACGGCTGCGGGCCTCGACGTCATCATGGTCGAGCACCGTGGCGTCGGGATGTCCCGGCACGACGATGCCGGCGCCGACCTGCCCGCTGAGGCGCTGACCATCGAGGCCGCCGTCGACGACATCGCGGCGGTGGTGGAGCACGCCGGCGCCCGGTCGGCGGTGGTCTACGGCACGTCCTACGGCAGCTACCTGGCGGCGGGTGTCGGCGTCCGTCATCCCGAGAGGGTGCACGCGATGGTGCTCGACTCACCTTTGCTCTGCGCTGATGACATCAAGGCGGTGCGAGAGGCCACCCGCGCCGCGTTATGGGAGGGCACCGCGCCGTCCACCGAGGGCCTGGCGAGCCGGGTCCGGGACCTGGCCGCGGACGGGAAACTGACGCCCTGGGTAGTGCAATTGGCGGCCGGGCTATACGGCCTGGTCGGTCCGGAGGTGCTGGAGCAGCAGCTCGAATTGCTGCTCACCGGAAGGGGATTGCTGTGGCACGCCATCGGGCACAGCACCAAGCTACTGTTCGAGAGCAAGACGCCGTACCGGCATGAACCCGATCTCGTCGAGCACATCGGTTACCAGGAACTCAACTACGCCCCCGAGCCCGACGGCCTGCCGATCGACCCGGCCCTGGCGTATCGCGAATCTGCCACCGGCGATGCGGATTTCGTCGCCGAACCGTTCGATCTGGTGTCGGCCATGCCGGGATTCGACTGGCCGACCGTGGTGATCTCCGGCGGTCGTGACCTGATCACGCCGCCGGCGGTCGCGCGGCGGGTCGCGGCGCTGATTCCCGACGCTGTACTACTGGAACTGCCGTCCGCGGGACACAGTGTGCTCGACATGCGGGAGGGATCGGCGCTGGCCATCGCCGCCGCGGTGGTCGCCGGCGAGCAGGCCGGATTGCCGGACCGGGCAACAGAATTGGACAACGAACCGCTGGATTTCGCGGTCCGCCTGATGGTTCGGGGCATCACGACCGCCGCGGCCGCGGAGGCGTTGGTGCCTGCCGCGCTGCCGCGGGCCATCCGCCAGCTCAGGACTTGGTGAACCCGATCGTCATGTAGTTCAGGTCGCCCAGGCCCGCTGGGCCGAAGTTGGCCAAAGTGCTTCGGACCGCGACGTTTCCGGGGGACTGGGCGAGCGGCAGGCTGAAGGTTTCGGCCCACAACAGCCGATCCAGCTGATTCGCCAGCGCCTGTGCTTTGACGGGATCGAGTTCGTCGAGCGTCTGCTCGATCTTGGCGTCGATTTCGCGGCTGCCGATCTTGCCGAAGTTGCTCTCACCGTCGGCGGCATAGATCTGGGTCAGACCGCTCAACGGGAAGGCGTCGCCCTGCCAGGCGAACGCGGCGATGTCGAAGTTGCCGGGAATGATGTACTGGCTGAACAGGTCTGCGCCCGAGGACACCACCAGATCGAGCCGGACGCCGATGTCGGCGAGGGTCTTCTGGGCGATCTGCCCGATCTGCCGGCCGCCGGAGGCGTCATAGAAGACGAGCCGAACGCTCAACGGCCGGCCGTCCTTCTCCCGCACCGAGCGGCCCGCAGGCAGCGTCCAGCCCAGCGAGTCGAGCTCGTGTCGTGCCGCCACCGGGTCGAAAGGTGTTCCGCCACTGTTGTCCTGATAGCCCTCTTGGCCGGCGACGTAGATGTGGCTGTTGAGCGGCACCGGATGGTCCACCAGACCGTGCTGCAGGACAGTGACGATGGTCTGCCGATCGATGCCCATCGCGACGGCGTGGCGCAGCGCCGGGTCGGCGAGGATCGAACCGGGCGCGCCGTTGAAGGTCAGGTGCGACCACGTGGGTCCCGGGGCGGTGCGGATGTCGACGCCTTTCGTGCGTCGGGCACGCACCATGTCATCGAGTGACCCCAGCCCGGTGGCATCGATGGCGTTGTTCTGCAGCGCCGGGATGCGGGCGGCGTCGTCGAGCACGAGAAACGTGATGCTGTCCAGCAGCGGCCGGGCGCCCCACCATCGAGGATTGCGGGTCAACGTGATTCGCTGCGCACCGCGGTCGACGTTCGAGATGACGAACGGCCCCGCCGACGGGCCGGGTGTGGTCAGTTGGCCCTTGTTGAACACCTCGGGGTTGGCCGTGGAAACCTTCGGCAGCAGCATGCCGTTGCCGGCGAACATGCCGCGCCAGTCGGCGTAGTGGCTGGTGAAGGTCATGACCGCCTGCCGGTCGTCGACGCCGCGGGTCACCGACGCGACGCGTTCACTGCCGTTGGGGCTGGCGATCTGATAGGCCGGGTCCTTGCCCCGCGTCGCGGTGATCTGTGAAGCGATGTCCTGCCAGGTGATCGGGGTGCCGTCGCTCCACACCGCCTTGGGGTTGATCGTGTAGGTGACCACCTGCGGGTCGGTGCTCGTGAGCTGGATGTCCGTGAAGTAGTCGTGGTTGACGGTCGTCGAACCGTCGGGGCCGACGATGAAGGCCCGGGGCAGGGTCGGCCTGAGGATCGAGGCGGTGTCGACCGAGTTGCCATCGATATTCAGCGTGTTGAAGTTGTCCGGAAACGCGGTGAGCGCGAGGCGCAGATTGCCGCCCTGCATCAGGGTCGACGGATCTCGCGGATTGAGGTCGTTGGCCGCACCGAGTTTCGGTGCGCCGGCGCTGGATCCGCGGTACTGGCTCGAGCAGCCGCTGATCGAGACGCCCAGCGCGGCTATGGCGAGTAGGGCCACCAGGACCGTCAGCAGCCGGTTACGACGAGAAGCCATCATTCACCTCCCGGCTGCGGCACGGCACTCAGCAACCGCTGGGTGTACGGGTCCTGCGGATCGCGGAAAATCTGTGCGGCGTCTCCCTGTTCGACGACAGCGCCCTTGTACATCACCGCCACGGTGTGGGCCAGATGCCGGACCACGGAAAGATCGTGCGAGACAAACAGGTACGACAGGTCGAAGCGCTGCTGCAGGTCCAGTAGCAGGTTGATGATGCCGGCCTGGATCGAGACGTCCAGTGCCGACACCGGTTCGTCGAGCGCCAGAATCTTGGGCTGCCGTGCCAGTGCCCGGGCGATGCCGATGCGCTGTTTCTGCCCGCCGGAGAACTCGGCGGGGTAGCGCGCGGCGTCCTCGTGCCGCAGGCCGACGATGCCGAGGAGCTCGCTGACGCGGTCCTCGATGCGGTTCTTGTCGAACGTGCCGACCCGCAACGGTTCGGCCAGGACATCGAACACCGGCAGGCGGGGATCAAGAGCGGCCACCGGGTCCTGGAACACCACCTGGAGGTCGCCGCGCAGCTCCCGCCGCGTGTCACGGTTCAGGCCGGCCACGTCATGACCAAGCACCGTGATCGAACCCGATTGCGGTGCCGTCAGATTCAGAATCTGATGCAGCGTGGTGGTCTTGCCGGAGCCGGACTCGCCGACGATGCCGAGGGTCCGGCCCTGCCGCAGCTGCAGGCTGACGTGGTCGACCGCCCGCAGTTCACCGACCGTGCGCCGCAACATTCCGCCACTGAGTTTGAAGGTCTTGACCAGGTCGCTGACCACGAGCACCACGGGCCGGTCGGCGTCGTCATCAGCCACGACCTCGGGTTCGGTTGCCACCCCGTAGATTTCGGCCGCGCTGCGGCCCGTCACCTGGTCGGTGTGGATGCAGGCGGCCGCATGCCCGGGCCCGACTTCGAGTAGTGGCGGCTCTGCCGCCCGGCAGTCGTCGTCCGCCAGGGGGCAGCGCGGCGCGAACGGGCAGCCCGGCGCGAGGCCGGCCATCGATGGCGGTGAACCGGGAATCGGCACCAACCGCGAGCCCTGCGGGGCATCGAGCCGCGGCACCGACCCCAGCAGGCCGACGGTGTATGGCATCACCCGGTCGCGGTACAGGTTCGCCACGGGCGCGGTCTCAACCGCCCGGCCCGCGTACATCACCATTGCGCGGTCGGCGAATTCGGCGACCACCCCCAGATCGTGGGTGATCATCAGCACCCCGGCGCCGGTCACGTCGCGGGCGGTGCGCAGCACGTCGAGGATCTGCGCCTGCACGGTGACGTCGAGTGCGGTGGTGGGTTCATCGCAGATGATGAGGTCGGGGTCGTTGGCGATCGCGGTGGCGATGACGACGCGCTGCCGCTCGCCGCCGGACAACTCGTGCGGGAATGCCTTGGCGCGGACCTCGGGCTGTTTGATGCCGACCAGCTCCAGCAGTTCGACCGCGCGCTTGCGCGCGGCCTGCCGCCCCACCGAACGGTCGTGCACGCGAAGGGCTTCGGCAATCTGGTCGCCGACGGTGTACACCGGGGTGAGTGCCGACATCGGGTCCTGGAACACCGTCCCGATCACGCGGCCGCGCACCTCGGACATCGCGGCGTCGTCGAGCCCGACGAGCTGCTTGCCCTGTAATGTCACCGAACCGGTCACCTGGGCATGCTCGGGCAGCAGTCCCACCACCGCCATGGCGGTGGCTGATTTGCCCGCACCGGACTCGCCGACCAACGCCAGCACCTCACCGGGGGCGATGTGAAAGTTCATGCCTCGCACCGCCGACACGTCTTCGTCGGCGGTCTGGAAGCTGACAGTGAGGTCGCGGACCTCGAGCAGCGGGGCGCTCATTTGGTCACCCTCGGAGCCCGTCGCCGCCGGGGCCGCGCCGAGGGATCGAGCGCGTCGCGCAACCCGTCACCGATCAGGTTGGCGCACAGCACGATCAGCACCAGCACCCCGGCCGGGAACAAAAACACCCAGGGAAATGTGGTGACCGACGGGGTGCCGTCGGCGATCAACGTGCCCAGGGATACGTCGGGCGGCTGGATCCCGAAACCCAGGAAACTCAAACCGGTTTCGGCGAGGATCGCCATGCCCACGTTGAGCGTCGTGTCGATGATGAGGATCGAGGCCACATTCGGCACGATGTGCCGCGCGATGATCCTGGCGTGGCTGACCCCCATGTACCGTGCGGCCGTGACGAACTCGCGTTCGCGCAGGCTCATGGTCAGGCCACGCACCATGCGTGAGCTGATCATCCAGCCGAATATCGAGAACAGCACGATCAACCAGAAGACCCGGCTGGACTGACCGAGTCGCGGGGTGATGATCATGATGATGATGAGGCTCGGGATCACCAACAGCAGGTCCACGATCCACATCAAGGCCCGGTCCCGCCAGCCACCGAAGTAACCCGCGACCGAGCCGACCGTCGCGGCGATGGCCGTCGAGATCACGGCCACGCAGACACCGATCAGCATCGACTTCTGCATGCCGCGCAACGTCTGTGCGAAAACGTCCTGCCCGAGGGCGTTGGTGCCGAATAGGTGCCGGCCGTCCGGTGGTTGCAGCAGCGCGCCGAAGTCCATGTCGGTGTACGAGTACGGGAGCAGCGGCGGCAGCGCGTAGCAGCCCAGGAAGAGCAGGCACAACGCACACAACGCCACCACCGCGGGCCGGTTGCGGACGAACCGCCGCGCCACCAGCGTGCGGCGCGATGCGAACCGGGCGCGGGGCAGCCCGAGCTGGACGCTCATGAGACCCGCACCCGGGGGTCGAGGGCGGCGTAGACGACGTCGGACAGCAGGCCGCCGATGAGGATCGTGGTCCCGGAGAACAAGGTGAACGCGGCGACGATGTTGGCGTCCTGAGCTTGGATACCCTGCACCATCCATTCACCCATGCCGTGCCAGCCGAAGATCTTCTCGACGAACACCGCGCCGGTGACCAGCCCGGCGACTCCGTAGGCGAAGAGCGTGGCCATCGGGATCAGCGCGGTGCGCAGGCCGTGTTTGAAGAGCGCCTGGCGTCGCGTCAGGCCCTTGGCACGTGCGGTGCGGATGAAGTCCTGGCCGAGCACGTCGAGCATCGCGTTGCGCTGGTAGCGGCTGTATCCCGCGATGGCGCCGAGGGCCAGGGTGGTGGTCGGCAGCACCAGGTGCTGCAGCCGATCGATGAACCCGGGCCAGCCACCTGCCGCGTACGGCGAGGTCTCGCCCGTGTACTGGAAGAGCTGGAAACCGAGCACCTCGTTCACGCCGAGCGCGCCGAGAATCAGCAGGTTGGCGATGACGAACGTCGGGGCGCTGAGGATCAACAGCGCCACCACGGTGATGGTCCGGTCGGAGAGCCGGTACTGCCGGACGGCGCCCCAGGCCCCGATGATCACGCCGATGATGCTGCCCAGGATCGATCCGATGGCCACCAGCCGCAGGCTGGTCCACACCCGCCGTCCCAATTCTCCTGAAACAGGCTGCCCGGTAACGGTTTTTCCGAAGTCGCCATGTGCGGCCCCGGATACCCAGTTGGCGTAGCGCGGCAGCAACGGCTTGTCGAGGCCGAGGTCGTGCGCCTTGGCGTCGATCACGGACTGCGGCGGGCGGGGGTTGCGCTGCAACAGATTGTCCAGCGGGTGAAAGGTCACCGAGGTGAGCGCGAAAGTGAGAAATGTCGCCAGCGTCAACAGGATCGCGTAATTGAACAATCGGCGGATCAGGAACCGCGTCATGGGCCGCTCACCGATAACCGCATGCGCACAGGTTAAGAGATGACGGCGGGTGCAGGCGTGATTACCGCCTCGTGGCGATGTTGGTGAACTACCAGAACCAATCCAGGACCCTGCCAGATTCACCCTGTTCACTTGGAATATCTGACCGGCCGCGTGCACCGACGGCGCGGCGCAGCGCAGTGGTCCCAAGTACACGGGAGGGAACCCATGAGTCGAGCAGAGACTTCCGGCATCACCACGAAATGGGCGATCGGCATCATCGGCGGAAGCGCCGCGATGGGTGCGGTAGCGGTATGTGCGGGCGTGTTGGCCGCCCCGTCCCAGTCGACGAGTGCCGACAGCACGCTGATCACTTCGACAAGCACGACCGCGCCCGTCACCTTTGCGGCGCCGGCGATCACCGGCAAGGCACCGCTGTTCGCGGGTCAGTCCCCGAACACCAACCCGCAGGGCTAGCCGGGCGGGCTCCGATTCATAGCTCGCACATAGACTTGTCACAGTCGAGTCCCACAGCAGTGCGAATAATAGAGCTGTGAGTGGTCCCAGCAGTCCCGCCCGTGACAGTGAAACCCCGCGCGTCGTGATGCACCGGGCCGACGGGAAGCCGATCAACGTCCTGGTCGTCGACGACGAGCCGGTCCTGGCCGAGCTCGTTTCCATGGCCTTGCGCTACGAGGGCTGGGATATCGCCACCGCCGGCGATGGTGCGGCCGCGATCGCGCTGGCCAAGGACAACCCGCCTGATGTGGTCGTGCTGGATGTGATGCTGCCCGACATGAGCGGGCTCGACGTGCTGCGCAAGTTGCGTGAGCAGATTCCGGGGCTGCCGCTGCTGCTGCTGACCGCGAAGGATTCGGTCGAGGACCGCATTGCCGGCTTGACCGCGGGCGGCGACGACTACGTCACCAAGCCGTTCAGCATCGAGGAAGTGGTGCTACGACTGCGCGCGCTGCTGCGACGCACGGGGGTGGCCAACGAAGCCGGTGGCGCGCAGATCGTCGTCGGCGACCTGGTGCTCGACGAGGACAGCCACGAGGTGACGCGCGGCGGCGAGCAGATCACGTTGACCGCGACCGAGTTCGAGCTGCTGCGGTACATGATGCGCAACTCAAAACGGGTGCTGAGCAAGGCTCAGATCCTCGACCGGGTGTGGAGCTACGACTTCGGCGGCCGCTCCAACATCGTTGAGCTGTATGTGTCCTACCTGCGCAAGAAGATCGACAGTGGACGCGAGCCCATGATCCATACCCTGCGTGGCGCCGGATATGTCCTCCGACCTGCCCGCTGAGGCGTCCGGCACGCGGGTCTGGCAGCCGCGGAGCTGGTCGCTGCGGGTCCGCTTGCTGGTCACCCAGGTGCTGCTGCTGGCACTGGTCATCATCGGCGTCGGTGCGGCGACCGAGTTTGCGCTGCAACGTTTTCTGCTGCACCAGCTGAACGACCAGGTACTGGAGGCGGGCCGGCGCTCGGCCGCCATCTTCGAGCTGCCGCCACCGCCCATGGCGCCGCCCCTGACCGGTGGGGTACCGCGGCCGTCCATGGATCCGCATTTCCGCATGCGCTTCGACCCCGAGGCCGGCCCCGGCCCCGGCTTCCTCAACGCACCCGGGCAGGCCGTCGGCACCCTCGGGGCGGTGGTGTTCCGCGGCCAGGTCGACGCCGGCGTCATCACTTCCGAGGGTAGTCGCGCGTCGTTGAGTACCACGGCCACAGCACAATTGGCGCAGGTACCGCCGGACCGCAAGATCCGGACCATGGAGATCGACGGGCTGGGCCGCTATCGCGTCATCGGCCTGCCTCCCCGGCACGGCGGGCCACAGACCATCGTGACCGGGCTGCCCACCAGACACGTCGACAACACGCTGCTATGGGTGCTCGGCATGTTCTGTGCGGTGGGGGCACTGGCGCTGATCGGCGCGACGACGGTCGGCGTCTGGATCATCCGGCGCCAACTCGCCCCGCTGTCAAGGGTTTCCGCCGCCGCGCGCGACGTGGCCGACCGGGAACTGGACAGGGGAGAGGTGCAGCTGCCGCCGGAGATCGTCCACGTCGACCCGGTCGCCGCGCACACCGAAGTGGGCCAACTGGGTTCGGCGCTGAATCGCATGCTGGACCGGGTCGCCGCCGCCCTCGCGGCCCGTCATGCCAGTGAGACGCGGGTGCGCCAGTTCGTGGCCGACGCCAGTCACGAACTCCGCACACCGCTCGCCGCGATCCGCGGCTATACCGAACTGGCGCAACGCAAGAGCGGCGAGCTTCCCGCCGACGTTGCCCACGCGATGAACCGCGTCGAATCCGAGACAGCGCGCATGACCCGGCTCGTCGAGGACATGCTCCTGCTGGCGCGACTGGACGCCGGCCGGCCGCTGGAGATGGAGAGCGTCGACCTGTCGCAACTGATCGTCGATGCCGTCAGCGATGCACACGTCGCCGGTCCCGATCACGACTGGTCGCTGGACCTGCCCGACGAACCCATCACCATCGAGGGTGATCCGGCCCGGCTGCACCAGGTGCTGGTGAACCTGTTGGCGAATGCCCGTACCCACACGCCGGCGGGGACATCGGTGACCATCGCGCTGACCGCTGATCCGGACGCGACGGTGATCAGCGTCGCCGACGACGGCCCGGGCATTCCAAAGGCGTTGCAGCCCGAGGTGTTCGAGCGGTTCGCCCGCGGTGACTCGTCGCGGTCCCGGCAGGCCGGTAGCACCGGACTGGGGCTGGCCATCGTCGCCGCCGTGGTGAAGGCGCACGGCGGCACCATCAGCGCCGACAGCCGACCCGGAGCCACGGTATTCACGGTGCGGTTGCCCGCGGTTCCGGCGGGTTCGGTCTCACAGCCACCGCATAGCGTCGCCTCGACGTCCGCCTAGCCGGCTCGCCCACAATCAGACCGGTGACTCTCGTATTGCGCCGCCCCGTCGGGGAGCGGCTCCAGCTCGGCGTCCTGCTGACGGCGACGGCTGTGTTGTACCTGTGGAACCTGTCGGCCAGTGGTTGGGCCAACAGCTTCTATTCAGCGGCGGCACAGGCCGGTGCCAGCGACTGGACCGCGATGTTGTTCGGCGCCAGCGATTCCGGCAATGCCATCACCGTCGACAAGACCCCGGGCGCGCTGTGGGTGATGGACCTCTCGGTGCGGCTTTTCGGGCTCAGCTCGTGGAGCATCCTGGTGCCGCAGGCCCTGATGGGCGTGGCCGCGGTGGCGGTGCTCTACGCCGCGGTCCGCCGCGCTGCCGGGCCGGCCGCCGCTCTACTGGCCGGGGCGGTGTTCGCCTTGACGCCGGTGGCCACCTTGATGTTCCGGTTCAACAATCCCGATGCGCTGCTGGTCCTGCTGCTGGTGGTGAGCGCGTACTGCGTGCAACGCGCCTGCGAGGAAGACGCCGGTCGTGGCTGGTTGATCGCCGCGGGCGTGGCTGCCGGGTTCGCGTTCCTGGCCAAGATGCTGCAAGCGTTCCTGGTGCTGCCGGCGTTCGCCGCGGCGTACCTGGTGGCCGGGCCGTCGCAGCTGCGTACGCGGTTCTGGCGCCTGCTCGGCGGCACGGCGGCAATGGTCGTCTCCGGCGGTTGGTACCTGTTGCTCGTCGAACTGTGGCCCTCGTCGGCGCGGCCGTATGTCGGTGGATCGCAACATGATTCGATCATCGAACTCGCTCTGGGTTACAACGGCGTGGGCCGGTTGAACGGCAACGAGCCCGGCGGCCTCGGCAACCCGAATTTCGACGCCGGCTGGGACCGGCTCCTGGGCGCGAGCATGGGAACCTATGCGGGATGGCTCGTGCCTGCGGCCCTGATCTGTCTTGTTGCGGGGCTGTGGCTGACCCGCCGGGCGCCGCGCGCCGATACGACGCGGGCGGCACTGATCCTCTGGGGCGGGTGGCTGGTTTTCACCGCTGCCGTGTTCAGCTTCGCCAACGGCATCGTGCACCCGTACTACACCGTCGCGCTGGCTCCGGCCATCGGTGCGTGCCTCGGTATCGGTTCGGTCCTGATGTGGCGCCATCGCACGGCGTTACCCGCCCGGCTGACCATGGCGGGCGCAGTGGTCGTCACGGCGGCAGTGGTCGAGATGCTGCTGAGCCGCGGCGGCAGCCTGAGCTGGCTGCGGGTGGCGGTGCCGATCATCGGAGCGGTCGCTGTAGCGCTGTTACTGGTGCCGCCGCGATTCCGCCCGGCGCGGCTCGCCGCAGTGTTGGCGGTCGCGGCCTGCCTGGCCGCGCCGGCGGTGTATTCGGTTGCCACTGCCGGGGTCTCGCACACCGGCGCGATGCCGTCGGTGGGACCGGCAGGCGGGCACGGAAATTGGGGGCCACCTCCGGGAAGCGGCAAGGCCCGGGGGCCGGCCGGTGGACCCGCCCACGCGATGGGTGCGCCGCCACAAGGACTGCGGCCGGGCGGCGGGCTCCTCGATTCGCCGGTACCCGGGGCAGCCTTGACCGCGCTGTTGGGCACCGACGCCGCGAAGTACCGGTGGGCCGCTGCCGTCGTCGGCTCCAACAACGCCGCCGGTTACCAGTTGGCGGCGCGTGTCCCGGTGATGGCGGTCGGTGGTTTCAACGGCACCGACCCGGCGCCCACGCTGACACAGTTCGAGCAGTACGTGGCCACCGGCCAGATTCATTACTTCATCGACGGCGACGTCAAGATGGGCTGGGGCCATCAGGACCAGGACAACGCCGGCCAGGAATCTCAGCAGATCGCCACGTGGGTGAGCTCGCAATTCACGGCCACCACGGTCGAGGGCACCGTCGTCTACGACCTGAGCCACCCGCGTCGACTCGCCGCTCAAAACTCATAGCTTGCGCATAGCTTCACCCCATGGCGGGCTAAAGCTGCGGCCCAAGAATCAGTGTCATGACGAACCTGGTCGAGCGCGACGCCGAGCAACGCTTCACGACCCGCCCCAATGCTGCCCTCGCCGCGCGTGCCGCCGGTGTCCCGGTGCTGGACGTCGTAGTCCCGGTCTACAACGAGCAGGTCGCGTTGCCCGGCTCGATCCGCCGCCTGCACCGCCACCTGGAAGAGCACTTCCCGTACCCGGTGCAGATCACCATCGCCGACAACGCGAGCATCGACGACACCGCCCGCGTCGCCGCGGAGCTGGCCGCCGAGCTGGACAACGTCCGCGTCCTGCACCTGGACCTCAAGGGCCGGGGCCGTGCGCTGCACGAAGCGTGGTCGAACTCGCCGTCGCCGGTACTGGTCTACATGGACGTCGACCTCTCCACCGACCTGGCCGCCCTCGGCCCGCTGGTGGCTCCGCTGATCTCCGGCCACTCCGATCTGGCGATCGGCACCCGGCTGGCTCGCGCCTCCCGGGTCGTGCGCGGACCGAAGCGCGAGTTCATCTCCCGCTGCTACAACCTGATCCTGCGTGGCGCGCTGTCTGCCAAGTTCTCTGACGCCCAGTGCGGCTTCAAGGCCATCCGGGCCGACGTGGCGCACGCGCTGCTCCCGCTTGTCGAGGACACCGGCTGGTTCTTCGACACCGAACTGCTGGTGCTCGCCGAGCGCACCGGCCTCCGGATCCACGAAGTTCCGGTGGACTGGGTCGACGACCCCGACAGCCGGGTCGACATCATCGCCACCGCCACCGCCGACCTGAAGGGTGTCGGCCGGCTGCTGCGTGGTTTCGCCAACGGCTCCATCCCGGTGCACACCATTGCCGCCCAATTGGGTTCGTCCCCCCGGTCCGGGGCGCCTCGGTCGCTGCTGCGTCAGGTCGTCCGGTTCGGCACCATCGGCGTCGCGTCCACCCTGGCCTACCTGTTGCTGTTCATGATGATGCACGCGCCGCTCGGCGCGCAGACGGCCAACCTTGTCGCGCTGCTGCTCACGGCGGTCGTCAACACTGCGGCCAACCGGCGCTTCACCTTTGGCGTCCGCGGCGGCGGTGCCGCCAGCGCGACCCGGCACCAGTTCGAAGGGTTGATCGTCTTCGGTATTGCGCTGGCGATCACCAGCGGCGCACTGGCCGGGCTACACGTGTTCGTCCCGCAGGCCCACCACCTCGTCGAGTTGAGCGTGTTGGTGGCCGCGAACCTGCTTGCGACCGCGGTGCGGTTCGTGCTGCTGCGCGGGTGGGTGTTCCACCCCAAGCGCACGAATTGACCGGCACCACAACTGCTTCCGAGGAGGCCCACTCGTGATCGCCACTGCGCCCCGTGTTGCTCAGTTGCCGAAACCCCGCCGCGGCTCGCGAATCTGGACTCGCCCGGTATGGGAACGATCGGCGCTGTTGACGCTGCTGGCCGGGACGGCGGTGCTGTACCTGTGGGCGCTCGGCTCGTCGGGCTGGGCCAACTCCTACTACGCGGCCGCGGCCCAGGCCGGAACCCAGAACTGGGAAGCGCTGCTGTTCGGCTCCTTCGACGCGGGCAACGCCATCACGGTCGACAAGCCTCCGGCCGCGCTGTGGCTGATGGGCCTGTCTGGCCGTCTCTTCGGATTCAGTGCATTCAGCATGCTGCTGCCGCAGGCTCTCATGGGGGTGGCCGCGGTCGGGATGCTCTACGCGACGGTCCGACGCACCAGTGGCGCGGCCGCCGGGCTGCTGGCCGGCCTGGTGCTGGCGGTGACTCCCGTTGCGGCGCTGATGTTCCGGTTCAACAACCCCGATGCGTTGCTTGTGCTGCTGCTGATCACCGCGGCCTACTGCACGGTGCGGGCCATCCAGTCCACCGAATTCGCCGCGTCGGCCCGGTGGATGACGCTGACTGGAGCCATCGTCGGCTTCGCCTTCCTGACCAAGATGCTGCAAGCGTTCCTACCGGTGCCGGGACTGGCCCTGGCGTTCCTGGTCGCCGCGCCGTTCGGGTTTTGGCGCCGGGTCAGCGCGCTGCTGATGGCGGGTGCGGCCCTGGTGGTTTCGGCGGGCTGGTACCTCGCGCTGGTCAGTCTGTGGCCCGCCGACGCCCGTCCGTACATCGCCGGCTCCACCGACAACAGTCTGTTGCAACTGGCCTTGGGCTACAACGGCATCGAGCGGATCACCGGCGGCGACCGTCCCAGCGGCGGCCCCGGTCCCGGTGGTGGCATGCGGGACAACCTGTTCTTCGGCGGGCACGCTGGCATCACCCGACTGTTCGGCCCGTCGATGGGCGTCGAAGTGTCGTGGTTGCTGCCCGTGGCGTTGATCGGCCTGGTGCTGTTGTTGTGGACGAGTTTCCGCGCTCCGCGCACAGACCTCCGTCGTGCCGGCGTACTGCTGTGGGGCGGTTGGCTTTTGGTGACCGGCGCGGTGTTCAGCTTCATGGACGGCACGGTGCACCCGTACTACAACGTCGCACTCGCCCCTGCGGTCGCCGCGTTGGCCGGGATGACGGTCGCGCACCTCTGGCAGCGCCGGGTCACGCTGTCGGCCCGCCTGCTGCTCGCGCTGCTGCTCGTCGTCTCGGCCGGTTGGGCATTCGCGCTGCTGTCCCGCACCCCGGATTGGATGCCCGCGCTGCGCTGGTACATCGCGGTGGTGGCGCTTCTGTCGGCGGTGGCCGTCGTGGTGGCAGGGCAACGTTCCGGACGGCTGGTGGCCGTCATCGCCGCCGTCGCGATCGCGGCCGGCGTGGCCGGATCGGCCTCATTCACCGTGTACAACGTGGCGCAGGGCCACAGCAGCGGTCCCGGGTCGATGTCCGGCCCGCCGCGGCCCGGCGGTGACTCGTGGCCGGGTGGCGGTCCTGGCGGACCCGGCCGGGATGGGCCCAACGCTGACCTCGAGAACCTGCTTCGCGGTGCCAACAACCGGTGGGCCGCTGCCACGGTGGGCTCCTTCCAGGCCGGAGACCTGGAATTGAGCACCGGCAATTCGTTGATGGCGATCGGTGGCTTCTCCGGTGGCGACAACGCACCGACCCTGGCGCAGTTCCGCCAGTACGTCGAGGACGGCCAGATTCACTACTTCATCGTCGGCGATCACAAGCGCGGTCCCGGCGGTGGTCGGGAACGGGGGAGTGCCGCGGAGATCACCTCGTGGGTGACCGGCCATTTCGCCAAGCTCGATGTCGGTGGCGCCACCGTGTATGACCTCGAGGCGCCGACGACTCCGATAGATCACCCGATCTTGTAGGTACCGACGGCCTTGGCCACCGGGTCGCGGCCCGGAGTCGTGATCTCGACTTCGCAGTGCACCAACGACTTTCCGCGGTGCAGGACCCGGCCGGAAGCGATCAGGTCGGTCGACCGGGCCGGTGCCAGGTACTGAACCGACATCGAGATCGTCACGCCGCGAAGCGATTCCGGCGCCTGCTCGGTCGACCACGCCGCGGCCATGACGGTGACGTCCGCCAGCGCCGCGATCGCGCCGCCGTGCACCATGTCGGCGAGTGTGGTGTTGGACGGGTCCCACGGCATCCGTAACCGCACCTCGGGGGCATCGAGGGCTTCGGCGACGATGCCGAGCTTGGCGACCAGCGGCGACTGCGGAATGAATTGCGCCATGACTTCGGCGCCGGTGTGCGGACTCATGCCCATGGAGTCTGTGGCCTGGGCGGTCCAGATTCAATTACCTGCCAGGTAGGCGGGTTACATTGCCGCCGTGGCCCCCGACCCGAGCCCACCGTTCCCGAGAGCACTGGCGCTGCTGGTGGCCGCTGCGTACTTCATGGAGGTCCTCGACGGGACCATCATCACGCCGGCCATTCCGCTGGTCGCCTCGTCGTTTCGGGTGACACCGATCGACGTCAACGTCGCGATCTCGGCTTACCTCGTCACTGTTGCGGTGCTGATTCCGGTCACCGGCTGGCTGGCCGACCGCTACGGCATCCGGCGGGTGTTCATCTCGGCGATCGTGGTGTTCACCCTGGCCTCGATCGGCTGTGCGCTCAGTGCCTCGTTGTCGGTGCTGGTGGCGATGCGGATTGTGCAGGGAGTGGGCGGCGCCATGATGGTGCCGGTCGGTCGGCTCGCGGTGTTGCGGGACAGCGACAAGTCGCATCTGGTGCGCGCCATCGCGGTGCTGACCTGGCCTGCGATGGCGGCCCCGGTGCTGGCCCCGATGCTTGGTGGGGCGATAGTGACGCTCGGGTCCTGGCGGTGGATATTTGTGGTCAACATCCCGCTCGGAGTGCTGGGAATTGTCCTGGCACTCAGGCTGGTTCGCGGGGGCCCGCAACCGTCGACCCGTCCCCTCGACTGGCGGGGCGTGCTGGCGCTGGGCGGCGGTATCGGCACCGCGCTGGTTGCGCTGGAGCACATCCGCGTGGCGGGCACGGACTGGTCCATTGTCGGTGGCTGTGGCGTGGCGGCAGTCGTGCTGCTGGTGGCCGCGGTGTGGCATCTGCTGCGCACCGATTCACCCCTCGTCGATCTCCCGGTACTGCGGGTGCAGACCCTGCGCATCACGGTCAGTGCCGGGTCGCTGTACCGGCTGGTCATCGTTGCGGTGCCGTTCCTGCTGACCCTGCAGTTCCAGCTGGAATTCGGCTGGAATCCGTTGGCGGCCGGCGCCATGGTGGCGGCCCTGTTCCTCGGCAACCTGACCATCAAGCCGGCGACGACGCCGTTGATGCGGCGGTTCGGGATTCGCAACGTGTTGCTGGTCAACGGCATCGCATCGGTGGCCTGTTTTGGGCTGTTGGCGATTCTGCGACCCTCGCTTCCACTACCCGTGATCGCCGTGATCCTGTATGTGAGCGGCGCGCTGCGGTCCATCGGTTTCACCGCCTACAACAACCTGGCGTTCTCCGATGTCGACGGCGATGACCTCACCCACGCCAACACCCTCAATGCCTCCATCCAGGAACTCGCAGCGGGTCTCGGTGTCGCGGTGGGGGCGCTGTTGCTCAGCCGGATGGGCTCGTACCCAGGGACGTTCCTGGTGCTCGGGGCGGTGATGGCACTGACCATCGCGGAGTCGTGGCAGCTGCCGCGGTCCGCCGGAGCCCACGTCAGTGGAGTCGGGAAGACGCTGGACACCGCGCCGCGTTGTTCCACCTGATCCGGTGATTGCAACCGTTGACACCGCACCACCCGGCACGTAAATTCTGACCATGGTTCTTATCTTGACCAGTTCTACCAACTTTACGGGGAAATGATGACCGTCACTCCCGACGCCGCCGAGGCGTCCAAGGTGGACCACCGGGCCGCCAAATACGAATTGAGCCATCTGCGATCGTTGGAGGCCGAGGCCATCCACATCATCCGCGAGGTCGCCGCGGAGTTCGAGCGGCCGGTGCTGCTGTTCTCCGGCGGCAAGGACTCGATCGTGATGCTGCACCTGGCCATCAAGGCGTTCGCGCCGGGCCGGCTGCCGTTCCCCGTCATGCACGTGGACACGGGCCACAACTTCGAAGAGGTCATCGCCACCCGCGACGCCCTGGTCGAGAAGCACAACCTGCGGCTGGTCGTGGCCAGCGTTCAGGACGACATCGACGCCGGCCGCGTCGTCGACAACGGCCCGTCGCGTAACCCGCTGCAGACCGTGTCGCTGCTGCGCGGCATCCGCGAGAACAAGTTCGACGCCGCCTTCGGTGGCGCCCGCCGCGACGAGGAGAAGGCCCGCGCCAAGGAGCGCGTCTTCAGCTTCCGTGACGAGTTCGGCCAGTGGGACCCCAAGAACCAGCGCCCCGAGCTGTGGAACCTGTACAACGGGCGGCACCGCAAGGGCGAGCACATCCGCGTCTTCCCGCTGTCGAACTGGACCGAGTACGACATCTGGGCCTACATCGGCGCCGAGGAGATCGCGCTGCCGAGCATCTACTACGCCCACGAGCGCCAGGTCTTCGAGCGCGACGGCATGCTGCTGGCTGTGCACGAATACCTGAAGCCCCGCGAGGACGAGCCGGTGATCACCAAGACCGTGCGCTTCCGCACCGTCGGCGACGTCACCTGCACCGGCTGCGTCGAGTCGGAGGCTTCGACTGTCGAAGAGGTCATCGCCGAGACCGCGGTATCCCGACTGACCGAGCGCGGCGCGACCCGCGCAGATGACCGGATTTCTGAGGCCGGTATGGAAGACCGCAAGCGAGAGGGTTACTTCTGATGGCAACGTTGCTCCGCATCGCCACCGCGGGTTCGGTGGATGACGGTAAGTCCACGCTGATCGGCCGGCTGCTCTATGACAGCAAGGCCGTCATGGAAGACCAGCTGGCTGCCGTCGAGCGCACCTCCAAGGAGCGTGGCCACGGGTACACCGACCTCGCGCTGGTCACCGACGGCCTGCGCGCCGAGCGGGAGCAGGGCATCACCATCGATGTCGCCTACCGCTACTTCGCCACGGCCAAGCGGAAATTCATCATCGCCGACACCCCGGGGCACATCCAGTACACCCGGAACATGGTCACCGGTACCTCGACGGCGCAGCTGGCCATCGTGCTGGTCGACGCTCGTCACGGTCTGCTCGAGCAGTCGCGCCGACACGCCTTCCTGGCGTCGCTGCTGGGCATCCAGCACATCGTGCTGGCGGTCAACAAGATGGACCTGATCGATTGGGACCAAAAGCAATTCGAGACGATCCGTGATGATTTTCATGAGTTCGCGGCCCGCCTGGACATCCAGGATGTCACCACCATCCCGCTGTCGGCGCTGGCCGGCGACAACGTGGTGACGAAGTCGGACAAGACCCCGTGGTACGAGGGTCCGGCGCTGCTGAGCCACCTCGAAGAGGTGTACATCGCCGGTGACCGCAACCTCAAGGACGTCCGCTTCCCGGTGCAGTACGTCATCCGGCCGCAGACCCACGAGCACGCCGACCACCGCAGCTACGCGGGCACCGTCGCCAGTGGCGTCATGCGCCCCGGCGACGAGATCGTCGTCCTCCCAGCGGGAAAGACCAGCACCATCACCGCGATCGACGGACCGACCGGCCAGCTCGAGGAGGCTTTTGCCTCGATGGCGGTGTCGATCAGCCTCGCCGACGACATCGACATCTCGCGTGGCGACATGATCGCCCGGGTGCACAACCAGCCGTACACGACGCAGGAATTCGACGCCACGGTCTGCTGGATGTCCGACGACGCGACGCTCGAGCCGGGTCGGGACTACATCATCAAGCACACCACCCGCACCACGCGGGCCCGGGTTGCGGACCTGGACTACCGCCTGGACGTCAACACCCTGCACCGCGACAAGAGTGCAACGGCGTTGAAGCTCAACGAACTCGGCCGCGTGACGCTGCGCACGCAGCAGCCGCTGCTGCTCGACGAGTACTCACGCAATGCGGTGACCGGGTCGTTCATCCTGATCGACCCGGACACCAATGGCACCGTCGCCGCGGGCATGGTGCGCGACACCACCCCGGCCGCGAGCCGGTCCGCGAGCCCCAATGCGGTGCGGCACGCCAATCTCGTCACGGCCGAGAACCGGCTGTCCAAGGGCAGCACGGTGTGGTTCACCGGTCTGTCCGGCTCGGGCAAGTCGTCGGTGGCCATGCTGGTCGAGCGCAAGTTGCTCGAATTGGGCCGTCCCGCATACGTTCTCGATGGCGACAACCTGCGCCACGGGCTGAACGCCGACCTGGGCTTCTCCATGGCTGACCGCTCGGAGAACCTGCGCCGGTTGGCCCACATCGCCACACTGCTGGCCGATTCCGGTCAGATCGTGCTGGTGCCGGCCATCAGCCCGCTGGAAGAACACCGTGAGCT
The DNA here is from genome assembly GCF_010730955.1 of Mycolicibacterium aubagnense. Lineage (NCBI taxonomy): Bacteria > Bacillati > Actinomycetota > Actinomycetes > Mycobacteriales > Mycobacteriaceae > Mycobacterium > Mycolicibacterium aubagnense. Next base: position 4,731,961 of record NZ_AP022577.1, read on the forward strand.
GGCGCGAAAGGTCCACACCGACCAGGGATTCGAGTTCTTCGAGGTGTTCATGGACACCCCGTTGGCCGACTGCGAGGCCCGAGACCCCAAGGGGCTGTACGCCAAGGCGCGGGCCGGTGAGATCACGCACTTCACCGGCATCGACAGCCCCTACCAGCGGCCGAAGAACCCGGCTCTGGCTCTCGTGCCGGGTGACCTGGATGCCCAGGCCCAGCGCGTGGTCGACATGCTGGTGGGCCGCTGATGATCGATCACGATGTCGCTGAGCGGCTGGCCACCCGCGCCGGCGAGCTGCTGCTGGACGTGCGCGCCGAGTATGCCAACGCCGATGCGTCCGAGCGGAAAGCGGCGGGGGACAAGCGCTCTCACGAGTTCCTGATGACGGAGCTGGCGCGGCTGCGCCCGGGCGACGCGGTGCTCTCCGAGGAAGCGACGGAGGAAGAGCGGGCCAACAACGCCCGGCTGACGTCCGACCGGGTGTGGATCATCGATCCGCTCGATGGCACGCGCGAGTTCTCTGAGCTGGACCGTGACGACTGGGCCGTGCACGTCGCGCTGTGGGAGTCCGGCGAGTTGGTCGCCGGCGCTGTGGCGTTGCCTGCGCAGAACACCACGCTGCACACACCCGAGGTGGCCGCGCCCCGCGCGGTCGACGGCCCGCCGCGGATCGTGGTGTCACGCACCCGTCCGCCGGCCATCGCCCTTGCGGTGCGGGACGCGCTCGGCGGCGTTCTGGTCGAAATGGGTTCGGCCGGAGCGAAAGTCGCGGCCGTGATCCAGGGCCGGGCCGACGTGTACGTCCACGCCGGTGGGCAGTACGAGTGGGACTCCGCCGCGCCCGTCGCGGTGGCCCGCGCGGCCGGACTGCACACCTCGCGTATCGACGGTTCGCCGCTGGTCTACAACCGTGAAGACCCGAAGTTGTCCGACCTGGTCGTGTGCCGGCCCGAATTGGCCGAGCGGGTATTGGCGGTCACCGCCGCGCAGTAGCCCCCTCGACATCGACGAAATGGCTGTGGGACCGCATGATTCCACAGCCATTTCGGCTGTCTCGGACGGTCTAGCTCGACACGGCCGCCAGATCTGGTCTAGGGGATTTGGTCGGCGCCGCGGTGCGTACCGCCACGATGCACGCGACGGCGATCGCGAAGCACGCGACGGTGTACCACAGGCTGCCGATCGGATCGCCATGTGCGGTAACGCCGTTGACCGCGCCGAAGTAGGCGGGCAGCGCACTGAGCCAGAGCCCCGCCATGACCACCAGGTAGGCGACGGCGTATCCGACCAACCACGGCGGGCTCGTATAGCGTGGCTCGGTCGGGCTGGCCACGGTGCTGCGGAGCCGGCACCACTGGGAGACGAGCGCCCAGACCGCCACGGCGCAGACCGCCACCAGTTCGGCGGCATAGGCAATGCCGCCCGCTGTGCTGCTGCCGGTCACACCGCCGATCACGGTCGCGGGCAGCGGCAGGATCGCGGTGCCCAACGACGCCAACACCCCGGCAACCACAGTGCGCCAGACGATCTGGATACCGGTGAAGTGGCGGCCCCGATCGGCGTGCCGGCCCACGAAGAACTGCACGCACAGCGCCAGCGACATCGGCCATAGCGCGGCGAAGACGACCACGCTGGGCAGCGGCACGGAGTCGAACATCGGCTGGTTCATCGGGTTGTGCACCGACCATTCCCACCACCGCAGCTGCGGGCCCAGGTGGTCGAAGATCTCGTAGAACGCGTGGTGGACGAAGCCCACGCACGCGGCGCCGATCAGAGTGCCGTAGCGCCGGAAAACTCCTAGGCTGCGGACGATTTCGAACGCGACGGTCGCCATCATCGGGTAGATCGCCACGATGTACAGCGGCAGCCGGCCCCACAGGAAGTCCACCGTGAACACGTTGTGCGCGAACATGGTGTCAACCCGCTCGGCGATGCCGAAGGCCGCCGGGAAGTACAGCGGCGGTTCGATGATCAACAGGTAGGCCACCGCGCCGAACCACAGGGCGATGTTGGTGGCGTCACCGTGGCGCCGCAGGCGGATGATCGCGTAGACGAGCGTCAGCACCGCACCGGTGATCACCGTCAGCTCGAGGACCGGCAGGGTCCAGTTCTCCAGCTGCAGCGGATTGCGGACCTCGACCAGGCCGCCGGCCGTTTTGCAGGAAAACCCAAGGCGCCCAGCCAGATCAGCGAACGTCGCCGAGCACAGATCAGACATTGGCGGCCTGCTTTCCGGCGGTGTACCAGTGGGTGACGTCGTAGCCGGCGTCGTAACGATCGAACCATTCGGCCGCCAGTGCGGGCAGCTTCTCGTGCTCCGGGTTGTGGCCCGGAATCTGGCTGCGGACGATGCCGGACAGCGCCACCAATTGCTCGCGGACCGGGAGGTCGTGGAACGCGCTGGTAAACGGTCCGAAGTCAGGGATCCGGCCCAGTCGCTTCAGGATCGTGTTCTTCCGGCGCTCCAGTGCGAACGCCGACAGTGCGTCGACCTTGCGGACCTCCAGCGGCAGATGCTTGTTGAACCCGTTGCACGCCAGCCGCATCACATCCATGACGTGCTTGAAGATCGACGGTGCCACCCGCATGCGGTACCACGGATCGTCGACCAGACCGTTGTGGATGATGAGCGCCGAGCTCCGGTGTTCGACCTCTTCGACGAAGTGCCACAGGAACAGTGACGCGACGCGGTCGTCGCCCGGGGCGAACAGCGTGTCGTCATGGTCGAGCATCAACTTGAACACCGGCGTGAACGTCGCCTCCAGATCGGCGGTGTAGGCCAGCCGGTAGTTGAGGGGCTTGTTGGCGACGAGATCGTCGAACGCGGCGATCACCTCGTCGAGCGTTTCCTTGAGGGCCGGGTGGGCCTTGATCAGTCCGCGGGCGTGCGCGCGGTGGGCCATCGAATGCTGGCCCTCCTGCCGTACGAAAGCATCGGCTTCTTCGGCGATCACCGGGTCGGTCAGCAGCGGCTTGGCCTCGGCCATGGTGCTGACGATCATCTTCTCGAACGCAATTGCCAAGAAGGACACCGCGTTTGCCATTGCGGAGAACGCGGGGTTGGTCTCGTTCCAGAGGAACGGCACGGGGTGGTCCGCGAAAGCGAACCGCATCTTGCGGACCTGGAGGTCGGTCACTGGGCACCTCGATCAGTAATCATACAAACTATGTCGTCTTTGTATGGTTACAGTGCGCGAGCGGTTCCGTCAATGCTCGCGCCGGTGTCCGGCGTGTACCGTCCGGCGCATGGCACGCAAACGTCGCGGTTGGGGCGGGGAGCCGCCCGCCGATGACGAAGAGGCAACCCGGCGCATCGTCGCCGCTGCCGTCGAACTGCTGTCCAGTACGGGGACCGCGATCACCATCGCCGATGTCGCCGAATCGCTCGGAGTCATCCGGCAGACGGTCTACCGGTACTTCCCGACCGCCGACGAGCTGATGCGAGCGGCCGCCATCGCCTCCGTCGACGGATTTCTGGACCAGCTCAGCGAGCACGTGCACGGGATCCACGATCCGGCGGACGCGATGACGGAAGGTGTGCTCTACACGCTGGATGCGGTGACCCGGACGCCGCACCTTGGCATCCTGATGTCGGCGCCGTACGTCAGCGTGCACAGCAGTGACATGGCCTCCACCGAGGCACAGGACTTCGGCATGCAGATGATCACCCGGTTTGACGTCGACTGGGCGAGTTACGGATACGACGACGCGGCGCTGCGCGAACTGGTCGAATTCACGCTGCGCATCATGCTGTCCTACTTCCTGGCGCCGGCCGGCGACGGACGCACCCCCGACGAATTGAGGGCCTTTCTCCGGCGCTGGCTGGGTGCGGCGATCCTCGGCCAGCGGTCCGCCGGGGCCGGCTGAGCGAGCGGTGGCGATAACGCCCGGTCAGGGCTATTTTGTGTTCGTATGAGTACATATCTGTCCACTCGCAGGTTGATGGCCGCGGCCGGCGGCGCCGCTCTCGTTGCGATGGGCGTGCTCACCGCGGGCTGCAGCAACAACGGCGGGCAGTCGCCGTCCACGACGACGACCACGACAATGACCACGACCACGGCGCCGTCGGTGGTACCGACCGAGAAGAGCATCAGCCCCACCGGAGGCAATCTGTTCAGCCCGGGCGTCACCGCGCCGGGGCCGTCGAGCGTGGTACCTGGGCTGCATCCGGGCCTCAACGGCAACAACTGACTGCCGACGAAAAATGGCTCCTGGAAACATCTTTGAGCCACTAGGCTCATAGGATGACTCGCCCCACCCTGCGTGAATTGTCCAGCCTGCCGGTGGAACCGGTTCGCCTGGCGGACTCGGCCCTGGTGCTGATCGACTGCCAGAACACCTACACGCAAGGGGTGATGGAACTCGAGGGCGTGCAGGCCGCCCTCGATGAGACTGCCGCATTGCTCGACCGTGCGCGCACCGCCGGCATTCCCGTCATCCATATCCAGCACGACGACGGGCCGGGCTCGCTCTACGACATCGGCGCCGACATCGGCGCGATCGTCGACCGGGTGGCCCCGCGCGGCGACGAGCCGGTGATCGTCAAGCAGTTCCCGAACTCGTTCGTGCAGACCGATCTCGATGAGCGGCTTACGGCCCTCGGTGCATCGAACCTGGTGCTCGCCGGTTTCATGACGCACATGTGCGTGAACTCCACTGCCCGTGGCGCGTTCAGCCTCGGGTACGCCCCGACGGTCGTGGCCGCGGCGACGGCGACCCGTACCCTGGCCGGCCCAGACGGTCAGGCGGTGCCCGCCGCGGCGCTGCAGGCGGCGAGTCTGGCCGGATTGGCCGATCTGGTGGCGGTGGTGGCTCCCGACGCAGCCGCTATTCCGGACTAATCCGACCCGGAATGGCATGATTGGCTGATGCGGATGTCAGCCAAGGCGGAGTACGCCGTCCGCGCCATGGTCGAACTGGCCACCGCCGACGCGGGCGTGCTGGTCAAAACCGAGGACCTGGCCAAGGCGCAGGGCATCCCGGCCCAGTTCCTCGTCGACATCCTGACCAACCTGCGCACCGACCGCCTGGTGCGCAGCCATCGCGGCCGTGACGGCGGATACGAGCTGGCCCGGGCGGCGGCGGACATCAGCATCGCCGACGTCCTGCGTTGCATCGACGGTCCGCTGGCCAGTGTCCGGGACATGGGGTTGGGCGACCTGCCCTACTCCGGTCCGACGGCCGCGCTCACCGATGTGTGGCGGGCCCTGCGCGCCAGCATGCGTTCGGTGCTCGAGCAGACCAGCCTGGCCGACGTGGCCAAGGGCAACCTGCCCGAGCACGTCGCCACGCTCGCCGGCGACTACCGCAGCCAGGAAGTGCGCCGCGGCCACAGCTAGCCACCCTCCCGCGAGCGTGCGTGTCTGTCCGGCGGTTCGCGGTGTGTCGCGGGCACTTTGCGCACTCTCACCGCCGTCGAGGGCGCGCTAACTGCCCGCCGCGGCGATCCCCGCGATCAGCATCCGCAGCCCGCCGTCGAAATCTTCCTCGACCGACATGGTGGCGGCGACGGCAGACAGTGCGGTGATGTGCGGATAGCGGTCGCCGGACGCTGACCCGATGCGGGCCGCGGTGTCGGCCGCATTCCCGGAAAAGGGTCCGGCCAACTGGGCCTGAGCGGAACCGGTCACCAGTCCCAGTACCGCGTGAAAGGCGGACAAGCGGCCGGTATCGGACAAGCCGGCTCGGCTCAACGCAGCGACGAGAGCGTCGGCGATCGCGAATCCGGTGGCGGACGCCATTCGCCGGGTCAGCACCAGGGGGATGGCGGCGGGGTGTGCGCGCACGCCGTGCCACATGGCGGACGCGGTGGCGTGCACGTCGGCCGCCCAGTCGTCCGTGGGTTCGGGTACGACGATGTTGGCAGCCACCGCGGCGACCACGAGTTCCTCGAGGCCCTCCTTGTCGGCGACGTAGTTGTACATCGTCATCGGCCCGGTCCCGAGTGCGGCCGCGAGCGACCGCATGCTCAGCGCGGCCAATCCCGATTCGTCGACGATTCGCAGTGCGGCGGAAGCGATTTCGTCCGTGGTAAACCGTGCACGCATGAGCAGCCCCTTGACAAGTACGTCGTACGTAATGAAGTGTAGGCCATACGTACGATGTACTTATGTGAGGAGTGGGCATGACATCAGCGATTTCGGTCGAGCGATCGGATTTCGACAGCGGCGGCGACCGGTGCGCGGCCTGGCTCACGTTGCCGCCCGGACCCGGGCCGTACCCGGCAGTGGTGTTGGTGCACGGTCTCGGCGCTACCCGCGACATGATGCTGCCGCAGTACGAACAGCACTTCGCTACGGCGGGCATTGCCACGCTGTCGTTCGATTACCGTTTTACCGGGGCATCCGGAGGTGAACCGCGGCAACATATTTCGATTCCTGAACAATGTCGCGACGTGGCTGCTGCGATCGACGTCCTCCGGCGGCACCGGCACGTGGACGCGGGCCGGATCGGCCTGTGGGGCACCAGCCTCGGTGGCATGAACGTGATCCGCGTGGCAGCGACACGGAACGACATTGCGGCGGCGGTGGTGCAGTGTCCCATCACGCACGGACCGGCAGCGGCCGGCGCTGTCGGTATCCGTGGAGCGCTGCGACTGACACCCGCGATCGTCGAGGACGCGGTCCGCGCGGTGTTCCGGCGCCGCCGTCGCTACGTACCGATCGTCGGGCAGCCGGGGACCGATGCGCTCGTGACCGTCGCCGGTGCGGAGGACGGGTGGCGCTCGACGGTGCCGGCCGGAGCGGCATTCGACAATCGGATCACGGCGGTGGACGCTGCGCTGTTGATCACGAGATCTGCATTGCGCCACGCGGCTCGGGTGCAGGCGCCGCTGCTGGTGTGCGTCTGCGACCAGGAGACGTTGATGGATCCGCGGTACGCCGAAGCCGTGGCGGAACAGGCGCCACGAGGTCTCGCGAAGCACTACGAATCCGATCACTTCGCCATCTATCACCCGCCGCTCCTGCCGCGCGTGCTCCATGACCAGGTGGCCTTCTTGACGAAGCATCTGTGATGTCGCGCCGTGATGTGTTGCGCGCCAACGACCAACGCTTCGCCGGCGTCGTCGCCGACCTGACACCCGGCGAATGGGCTGCGCCGAGCCTGTGCACGGAATGGCGCAACCGTGACGTCCTGGCGCATCTGGTGGTCGGGTGCAGCCATCCCGTCGGCGCGCTGTTCGGCACCATGGTCCGGCACCGGAATTTCGACCGCGCCAACACCGCGGCCGCCCGGGAGGTCGCGCGCGACCGCGGCGCGGCGGCGCTCCTGAGCGATTTCCGCACGGTCAGCGCACGTCCGGCCGGCGTCGGCAGATACTTTCCGGCGCGACTGCTACTGGGCGACCACATCACCCACGAGCTGGACATCCTGTTCGCGATCGGCCGTGAACCGCACATCCCGCCGCGCCTGCTCGACGCAGTACTCGACACCCAGGTGGCTTTTCCGAATCCGTTCGTCCCGGCATACCGCAACAGCCGGGGACTGCGGCTCGTCGCTGTCGACACCGGCTGGCGCCACGGCGACACGGGCCCGACCGTGGCGGGCCGTGCAGCCGAGCTGATCTCGGTGCTGGGTAACCGGCCGAAGATGTTGCCTCAACTGGAGGGCGATGGCGTCGAGGCGTTGGCTGACCGGGTGCTCAGCCGCCCGAGCCGTACGGCCGGGTGATGATCTCCAGATAGTGCCCACTGGGGTCCTGGAAGTAGACGCCCCGACCGCCGTCGTGGTGATTGATCTCGCCGGGATGCTGTGCCCGTGGGTCGGCCCAATGTTGCAGCCCGCGTCCCCGAATCCGGTCGTAGATCGCCGTGAATTCGTCCTCGGACACCAGGAACGCATAGTGCTGCGGGACGACGTCGGTGCCCTCCGGCATCTGGCTGAAATCCAAGCTGACGCCGTGGTTCAGTTCGACGGCCAGGAAGTGCCCGAATTCTCTGGCGGGCGGCAAACCGAAGAGCTCGGTGAAAAAGGTGGCCGCGGCCGAGCGGTCGGTCGAGTGGACGATGGTGTGGTTGAAGGTGATGGCCATGTCTCTCCGTTCTACCCTCCCGCCCGCGCCGCGTCACTGCCGATCCGGAGCGTCCCGGCCTGTCATGATCTAGGCATGGCCTTCGATCTACGTGAGCTGGCAGTTCCGGTCATCGTCGCGCCCATGGCAGGCGGGCCGACAACGCCTGAACTGGCCGCGGCAGGCTCCTCGGCGGGTGGCCTGGGGTTCGTGGCTGCCGGCTACCTGACCGCGCAGGCGCTCGCCGATCGCATCACCGCTGCGCGCGCACTGACCACCGGCCCGCTCGGCGTGAATCTCTTTGCGTCCCAGCCCAGTACCGCCCAGCCTGGTGAGATCGAGCGTTACGCCGGCGAACTCGCCGGCGAAGCCGCGCGGTACGGTGCCGCGCTCGGCGAGCCCACCTACAACGACGACGATTGGGCGGCAAAGCTCGACGTCGTCGTCGAGCTGCGGCCCGAAGTCGTGTCGTTCACCTTCGGCGGTCCCACCGCCGACGAGTGCGCGCGATTGCGTCAGGCCGGCATCACGACCGTCGCGACCGTCACCACTGCCGACGAAGCCCGGGTGGCGGTGGCGTCCGGCGTCGACGCCCTCGCCGTCCAGGGACCCGAGGCCGGGGGACATCGCGGCACCTATGACCCGCTGGCCACGCCCGCGACTCAGCCGCTCACCGAACTGCTGGCCGACGTGCTCGCCGCCACGGACCTGCCGATCGTGGCGGCCGGCGGCCTGATGACGGCCGACGATGTTGCCGCGGTGATCGCCGCCGGTGCGGTGGCTGCGCAACTCGGCACGGCGTTCCTGCTCGCCGACGAGTCCGGCTCGAGCCCGGCGCACCGCACCGCGCTCGTCGACCCGCGGTTCACCGAAACGGTTGTCACGAAGGCCTTCTCGGGCCGCTACGCGCGAGGGCTCCGGAACCGGTTCGTCGATGAACACGACGCGCACGCGCCGCTGGGCTATCCGGAGGTGCACTATCTCACCAGTCCGGTGCGGAAGGCGGCCGTTGCTGCCGGTGATCCGGACGGGACAAACGTGTGGGCGGGCACCGGGTTCCGGAAAATCCGGTCGGGGTCGGTCGCCGACATCATGGCCGGGCTCAGGTGAGCATTGTGAAGGGAGCCGGTGTGCGAGCCGTTGTCGCTGTCCCCTTGGCGGTGGCCTGTGTCTGGCCGAGCACTGTCGCTCATGCCGACCCCGTTCAAGTACCACGTTGTGCCAGTGCGCAATTGACGCCCAGCCTCGGTCCGCCCGATGGGGCCGCCGGCACCACGTTCTATCCGGTGATCCTGAAGAACTCCGGTGATGCACCGTGCAGCATGTCGGGCTATCCGGCGGTGTCATTCATCGCGGGCTCTGACAACCATCCGGTCGGGGTGGCCGCGAGCCAGGATCCGGACACCATCGGCGTGGTGGTGATCGGACCCGGCCAGTCCACGTCGGCGAACCTGGGTGTGGTCAACGCGGGCAACTTCCCGGCAGACTGTGATGCCGTGCCGGTCGGTGGCTTACAGGTCAACCTGCCGGGCGAGACCGAGCCGATCATCATCGGCCATGCCGATACTGCGTGTGCCAGTACGGCGTACCCGACGTTGCGGGTGGGTCCGTTCACCGGCGCGTAACGATCACCACACTGCCCTCGTCCGCCCGCGCGGTGACCTGCGCGACGGCACGAGAGGCATCGTCGGTCTGGGGCACTCGCACTTTCGCGCGATCGCCGGCCTGTGCCCGCACCAGGTACGGCCCACCGGGCGGCAGGGTGATGTCGACGTCGGAGTTCTGGCTGGTGACGGTCACGGTGCGCGGGGCGGCTTCCTTGAAGTCGACACCGATGTGGCCGTCCGTGGAGTCGGCGATGAAGGCGTCGGTGACCACGATCGGGTCGCGGGTCTGGACGTCGCCGCTCTGCGTGTGGATTTCGATGCGGCGGGCGTTGCCGCCGAGCACCACGGCGCCGTCCGTGTTGTGCACGGTCAGCTGGTCCAGGTCGGTCTGGCTCAGCAGGATGCCGACCTGCTGCTTGGTGGTGACCGAAAGCCGGTGCGCGACATCGGGTGGCAGGGTCACGGTGATTTCCCCGGGCGGACCGAAGTCGAACAGCGGGGACGGGGTGCCGGCGACGGTCAGCCCGACGGTGCCGCCGGTCCGCGTCACCTTCAGCGCCTGCTGGTCGTCTTGCGAGGTATTCAGCAAGCGCATCCGCACGCGTGGCTCACGGACGTTGCGGTCGCTGGTGATCCGCACAGCAGTGGGCATGTCGCCGGTGTCGATGGTGAGTGAGCTCATGTCGGCCGGCAGTGTTTCGGTGTCTGCGGCCACGCGCACCGAGCTGATGCCCCAGGCCAATCCGCCGAGCCCTGCGGTGGCGGACACCGTGCCCACCAGAGCGACCAGGACCAGCAGCGTCCGGATCGCCGAACGCCCGCCCGGTGACAGTGCGGGTGCGGCGGCCGGGACCGGCTCGGTCACTGGTTCGAAGTCCACATTCGAAGTCATTGGAAATCCTTTTCTCTCTTCAGGATTCGAGATAGCGCAAGACGGCGAGGACCCGCCGGTTCTCACTGTCGTCGGGGGTCAGGTCGAGCTTGGTGAAGATGGACGCGATGTGTTTTTCCGCGGAGCCGATCGAGATGTGCAGCTGGGTGGCGATGGCCGAGTTGGTCTTGCCTTCCGCCATCAGTTGCATCACCTCCTGCTCGCGTGGGGTTAGCACGGCCAGGGTCGCGCGGCGGTGCGTGCGCACCAGGATTTGTGACACCACTTCGGGATCCAGGACGGTGCCACCGGTGCCGACCGTGGTCACGGCGTCGAGGAACGCCGGAACGTCTGCCACGCGGTCCTTCAGCAGGTACCCGAAACCCCTTGTGTCCGAAGCGATCAGGTCCGCTGCGTACCGTTCTTCGACGTAGTGCGAGAGCACCAGCACCGGTGACTCGGGATTCTGGCTGCGGAGCAGGGCGGCGGCGCGGATGCCTTCGTCGGTGAACGTCGGTGGCATCCGGACATCGACGATGACGAGGTCGGGCTGGTGCTCGTTGACGGCACGCAACAGCTCCGTGGCGTCAGGCACCCCGGCGAGCACGTCATGGCCGGCGTCGGTCAGGATGCGTTCGATCCCCGCGCGCAGCAGGGCCGAATCCTCGGCGATCACAATGCGCATGGCAGTACCGCCGTCACAGTCGTCGTTCCGGTTTCTGGGCTGGAGACGGTGAAGGTGCCGCGCGCGGCACGCACCCGTTCGCCCAGCCCGCGCAGGCCCGTGGTGTCGTCGCCACCGGATTGGGCGCCGCCGATACCGTCATCGAACACCGAGATGTGTAGCTGGTCCGTGGGCTCGTGGTAGCGCACCGAGACCACGGCGTGAGTGGCCTGGGCGTGCTTGGCGATGTTGGTCAACGACTCGGCGACCACGAAATATGCGCAGGATTCGACTTCGTCGGAAAAGCGTTTCGGCAGTTGCAGTTCCAGCGTCACCGGGACCCCGGCAGTTTCGGTGCGCTGCACCACCGCCGACAGTGCGGCATCCAGGCCGCGGTCGGCCAGGATCGTCGGCGCGATACCGCGCACCACGTTGCGCAGTTCGAGGAGTGCGGCTTTGGCATCGTCGTGGGCCTCGGCGATCAGCTTGCGCGCCTCGGGCAGGTCGGAGTCCAGCTTGGTCTGGGCCAGCCCGATGGTCATGGCCAACGACACGAGCCGGGGCTGCACGCTGTCATGCAGGTCGCGTTCGATGCGGTGCCGTTCGGTGGACGCCGACGACACCGCGCCGCGGCGGGCCTGGTGCAGGGCGCTGACCTCGTGCTGCAGCGCTTCGGTCGGTGACGACGGCAGCAGCCATCGGTCGATTACCGCGTCCACGCGGGGGCCGAACACCAGGATGGCTCCGGCGGCTGCCAGCGCAATGGCCGCCAGCAGCCAGGACAGCGGCGGTGAGATGAAGCTCAGCCCGGCGGCCGCGTCGCTGTTGTCGATCGCGGTCGCCGCGGCGGGCCCGATCAGCGCGAAGGCGAGAAGGGTGAAAGTCAATCCGACCGCGAGGATGTCGAAAACCATGCGGAGGTAGCTGTGGGCCAACACCTTCCAGAACCGGCCGCTGCTGATGTCCAGCCACAGCTGGTGGGCCCACCCCTGAAACCCGGTGTAGGGAGTCATCTTTCGGTACGGGGTGGCGATACCGAAGGCGAACACCGCTTCGCTGCGTAGCCGTTCCACCCGGTCGGTGGCGCGGACGGCATAGACGAACACGACTCCGCCGAGCACAGTCCCGATCACCGACGGAATGGAGGTGACGGCCAGGATGAGCAGAGACAACGGTATCCAGAACCAGAACATGCCGGCCATGGCGCCGACGATCATCGACGCCGTGGGGACGACACCGAGATCTCGCTGCACGGTCGGCACTATCGGCGCCGTCGTCGGATTTGTCGGCTCGGCCGACGTGGGGCCTGTAGCTGTTGCAACCATGCCTCCAACTTAGGCACCGGCCGAGTGCGGAGACACGGCGTTTTCCCGCGATTTTTGCGGGGGTTAACCCCCACCGGTTGTCCCCGCACCAGGGGTCGCCGGCAGGTCCAGTCCCAGCGCCGAGTCGGGCAAGGCGGCCCCTCGCGCTGGACGCGCGTGCCAGAATCGGCTGTGTGCAGATCGGGATGACAATGCCAGTGATGGAGCCCAACCTCGATGCGGCGACGCTGACCGCGTGGGCGAGAGTGATCGACGGCGGGCCCTTCTCGTCCTTGTGTTGGGGAGAGCGCATCGCCTTCGACAATCCCGATTCCCTGACCCTGCTCGGTGCGCTGGCCGCCTGGACCGACCGGGTGCGCCTGGTCACCACCGTCATCGTCCCGCAACTGCATGATCCGGTGATGCTCGCGAAAGCACTTGCCACCGGCGACATGCTCAGTGGCGGACGGCTCACCGTCGGCATCGGCGTCGGGGGCCGCCATGAGGACTACCACGCCGTCGGCGCCGACCCCGAGACCCAGACCATGCGCGGCATGGCCGAGCGCGTGGCCCTGATGAAGCGGGTCTGGGCGGGGGAGAAGCTCACCGAATCCGTGCTGCCTGTTGGCCCCGCATCCGTTCAGCCGGGCGGGCCGCGGCTGCTGGTCGGCACCATCGGTCCGAAAACCGTACGCAGCGCGGCGCATTGGGCCGACGGCATGGCCGGCACCACGCTGGACCTCAACGTGGAACGCGAGAGTGAACTGTTCGACGTCGCCCGCGCGGCCTGGGCCGAGGCCGGAAAACCCAAGCCGCACTTGGCCACCTCGTTCTGGTTCGCACTCGGCGACAAGGACGAGGCACGCGACCAGGTGCACCGTCACCTACGCCGGTACATGAACTGGATTCCGGAAGAGTATGTCGATGCGATGGCGCCGACCACGGGCTGGGCCGGCACCGAAGACGAATTGCTCGATGTACTGCAGAAATTCGATGACATCGGCACCGACGAGGTGCATCTGATTCCGACCAGTTCGGACATCGACCAGCTGCGCCGGGTGGCCGACGTCGTCAAGGACTTCACCGGAGAGGCATCGCTATGAGTCGTGCGACAGACATGCTGGCCGGCCTGCCCGAGGTGCGGGTGTGGCAGGAGAACCTGTACCGGGACCTGCATGAGCATCCAGAGCTGTCGCACCAGGAACAGCGCACCGCAAAACTGGTGTCGGACAAGCTGACAGAGCTCGGCTACCAGGTGACCGACGGCGTCGGCGGTACCGGTGTGGTGGGCATTCTGCGCAACGGTGACGGTGCGTCGGTGCTGATGCGTGCCGACATGGACGCCCTGCCGGTCGCCGAGGCCACCGGGCTGCCGTACGCCAGCACGGTCCGGGCCACGGATGCCGCAGGCAAGGACGTGCCCGTGATGCACGCATGCGGCCATGACACCCACGTCACCTGCCTGCTCGGCGCGGCCGCGCTGCTGGCCGGCGGGCGAGATCACTGGCAGGGCACGGCGATTGCGTTGTTCCAGCCGGCCGAAGAGGTCGGTGGCGGTGCTGCCGGCATGGTTGCCGACGGGCTGGCGAGCATCGTCGGCAACGTCGACGTGGCCCTGGGCCAGCATGTCGCTCCGGCGCCCGCCGGCTACGTCGGCACCCGCAGCGGGCCGGTTTTGGCTGCCGCTGACAGCATCCGAGTGACGGTGTATGGGCGAGGTGGCCACGGGTCCATGCCGCACGCCACCATCGATCCGGTCGTGCTGGCCGCCATGATCGTGATCCGGCTGCAGACCATCGTGTCGCGCGAAGTCGCGCCCAGCGAGACCGTCGTGCTCACCGTCGGCAGCATCAATTCGGGCACCAAGAGCAACATCATCGGTGACCACGCGGTGCTGGAGCTGAACCTGCGCACCTACGACGATGCCGTGCGCACTGCGGTGATCGCGGCCATCAAGCGCATCGTCGTTGCCGAGTGCCAGGCGTCGGATTCCCCGAAAGAGCCGGAATTCGACTTCTACGACCAGTTTCCGGTGACCGACAACGACGAGGCTGCCACCAACCGAGTACACGGCGCGTTCGTCGAGCACTTCGGCGACCGGGTACTGACGATCCCGCCGGCGTCCGCCAGTGAGGATTTCAGCGACATCCCACGGGCGCTCGGGGTGCCGTACACGTACTGGATGTTCGGTGGCATCGATGCCGCCGAGTTCACCCGCGCCGCCGAAGCCGGCCGGATCAGCCAGGACATCCCGGTGAACCACTCGCCGACCTTCGGCCCGGTGATTCAGCCGACGCTGGACACCGGCACCGAGGCACTCGTGGTCGCGGCGCTGTCCTGGTTGTAGCCGTTCGCTTTTGGGCGGTCTCCCAGCAGCTGGACGGTGGCCTGCTGAACTGACGGTATCGGCGCGGGGCGTAGTCAGCCGGTCGGGGTCAGCTCGATAGCGGGTAGGGCTCTGACGTGTCGAGACAGGAGTCGACGGCGTCCAGAGTCGGAAAGCGTCTATTGAGTGCATCGATGAGGCGGTGCGCTTCGTAGAGTTCGGTGCGCAACCGGTGGCTCGCGCGGTGGCGCCAGTCGGACAGGCGGCGCTCCCGGCGTTCAGCATGTTCGAGTTCAAGCGATATCTCCTCGACCTGGCGCCACAGTTCTGCTCGGAGGCGAGCCGCCTGGGCGACGTCGGGGGAGTCGATCACAGCTCGAATCGTCGCATTACCGCGCTGCGCGCGCAGTGAAGTTGCTGAAAATTAACGGTCTGGACGCTATGTGTGCTGGTTTGGCTGTCGACCAGATGAGGTCTTTGCTGGCAGGTGCCGGCGGCTCGGAGTATCTGGACATTCCCGGATTCGATCCTGACCGGTGGAGATCGCTGACGCTTGGTGGCGACGAATATCGATCTCGACGCCGTCTCCGGTATCCCGTGTCAAGGGAGCATTCTCGTGAGCGTTACTGCTCGCGACGGTGACCGGCGAGGTAACCTCCGCGTTGAACACTGCCTGGCGGTACGAAGGGGAGTAACGGTGAAGATGAAATTTGTGGCGCCCGTTGGCATCGCCGCGATCGCGTTCGGCATGGTCGTGGCGGCAGGACCCGCCTCGGCGGCCAACAACATCAAGCCGTTCGGTCAGCAGGAGGCGCTGAACGAAATCGGCTACACGGTCAAGGGCCTCCACCCGAGTTCGGACCCCGTACCGCACAACGGCCAGCTTTACTCGGCGACCGTGAAGGTGGAAGGGCTCGGCGGCTGGGCCAACCCCATCACCGCGTTCTTCAACGCCCGAGCGGAGAGCGGAGAGAACTACCGGGTCATCAGCGGGAACGTACCCTCGGCACCTCCTGGCGGGACGGCGACCGGAAAGCTCTACTTCGACGTCGTCGGCGATGTGCCGAACAGCGTCGTCTACAACGACGGCATGCAGGACCTCATGGTCTGGGTCCCCGGCGCGCCGATCGGTGGCACACCCAGTGAGGCTGTGGAGATGGACGAGGGCCCGGTCGGGACCAGCGAGATCATCAGCACGCCACCAGCCGAGAGTGCAGCACCTGCCGAGGTAGGAACTCCGACCGGCGGCAATTTCTTTGCCCCTGAGGTCATCGCGCCGGCACCGTTCGAGCTCACTCCAGCGGATGTGGCCGCGCCGGGGTACAACTCCGGTAGCGGACGTCGCTGATTCCTACGAGCAGAAGTCGCACGAATCCTGACGAACATCAGGTGGATTGTCGCCGTCCCAGACGCCACTCGGTAGGTGACCCTGATACGGCACATTGCCCAGGCTGCCCTTGACGAAGTACCAGGTGTGGCAGACGTTCATGTCCCATTGGTACGCGATGCCCGGTCCCGACGACATGTCGTAGCGGGAGTAGGTCATGTTGTCGCCCGGGCACCACGTGTGCGGCGGCAGGGGACCGGCCTCGGCGGGAGCGGCCGGCGCCATGCCGCAGGTCGCCAACATGGCGGCTGCCAGTGCTGCGATGCGTCGGTTCATGAGTTGGTCCGTCCTCGTCTGGGCTGGTTGGTAGCCACAGACTGCGCCGGACGGCTTGGGGAATTCTTGGGACGGCCAGGTGTGCGGAATCGCACCTGCGTGAGTTGGAGAGTGCCCCCGGCAGGATTCGAACCTGCGGCCTTCTGCTCCGGAGGCAGACGCTCTATCCCCTGAGCTACGGGGGCGCTTGATGCTGACGAGCCAGCGGCGCCGTTGGGCGATCACAGACTAGCGCATCGGTGGCCCGGCTCCCGAATCGGTGTCAACCGCCAGCGGACAATCAGTCAACCAGCAGGCGAGGACAAGCGTGCGCAGCTCAGCCCATAGGATGGACCCCCGTGACCCCCGCCGATCTGGCTGAACTGCTGAAGAACACCGCCGCTGCGGTCCTGGCCGAACACAGCCTGGACATCGCCGCGCTGCCCGACACAGTGGCTATCGAGCGTCCGCGCAACCCCGAGCACGGCGATTACGCCACCAATCTGGCGCTGCAGCTGGGCAAGAAGGTCGGCGTCAACCCCCGCCAGCTGGGCGAATGGCTGGCCGAGGCCCTGATCGACGCCGACGGCATCGCCGATGCCAGCATCGCCGGCCCGGGCTTTGTGAATCTGCGCATCGAGGCGTCCGCCCAGAGCGTCGTAGTCCTCAACGTCCTGGGTGGCGGGGCCAGCTACGGCACGTCCGAGGAGCTCAAGGGCCGCCACATCAACCTGGAGTTCGTCTCGGCCAACCCGACCGGCCCCATCCACATCGGCGGCACCCGCTGGGCCGCCGTCGGCGACGCGCTGGGCCGCCTGCTGGCCACGCAGGACGCCACCGTCGTCCGTGAGTACTACTTCAACGACCACGGCGGGCAGATCGACCGCTTCGCCCGCTCCCTGGTCGCGGCGGCCAAGGGCGAGCCGGCGCCGGAGGACGGCTACGGCGGCGACTACATCAAGGACATCGCTGCCGACGTCGTGGCCAAGCGGCCCGACGCGCCGAACCTGCCTGCTGACGAGTGCCAGGAAGTGTTCCGTGAACTCGGCGTGGAGCTGATGTTCGCGTCGATCAAGCAGTCGCTGCACGACTTCGGCACCGACTTCGACGTCTACACCCACGAAGACTCGATGCACACCTCGGGCCGCGTGGAGCAGGCCATCGACAAGCTGCGCGAGAACGGTTCGATCTACGAGCAGGACGGCGCAATCTGGTTGCGCACCACCGATTTCGGTGACGACAAGGACCGCGTCGTCATCAAGAGCGACGGCAACCCGGCGTACGTCGCCGGTGACATCGCGTACTACCTGGACAAGCGTCAGCGCGGATTCGACCTGTGCATCTACATGCTCGGGGCCGACCACCACGGCTACATCGGCCGGCTGAAGGCCGTCGCCGCGGCGCTCGGCGAGGACCCCGACACCGTCGAGGTGCTGATCGGCCAGATGGTCAACCTGGTCAAGGACGGCCAGCCGATGCGTATGAGCAAGCGCGCCGGCACCGTGATCACGCTGGAAGACCTGGTCGACGCCATCGGCGTGGACGCGGCCCGCTACGTACTGATCCGGTCGTCGGTGAACAGTCCCATCGACATCGACCTGGGTCTGTGGGCCAGCGCGTCCAACGAAAACCCCGTCTACTACGTGCAGTACGCGCACGCCCGGCTGTCGGCCCTGGCACGTAACGCCGCCGACCTTGGCCTGCAGGTGGACCTCGGACACCTCGACCTGCTCGACCACGACCGTGAAGCGACCCTGATGCGCACCATCGGGGAGTTCCCGCGGGTGCTCAAAACCGCTGCGGCCCTTCGGGAGCCGCACCGCGTGTGCCGGTACCTCGAAGACCTGGCCGGTGACTATCACCGGTTCTACGACTCCTGCCGCGTACTGCCGATGGGCGACGAGGAGCACAGCGACCTGCACCGGGCGCGGCTCGCACTGTGTGCGGCCACCCGCCAGGTCATCGCCAACGGCCTGCACATCCTCGGCGTCAGCGCTCCGGAGCGGATGTGAGCGGGCAGCCCACCGGCAACGCGGTGCCGGAGAAGCCGCGCACGGCCGACGAGATCAACTTGCTGGCCCCGAATGTCTGGCCGCGCAACCTCGTTCGCAACCCGGACGGGCAGGTCAGCGTCGCCGGTGTGACGGTCGGTGCGCTGGCCGAGCAGTTCGGTACCCCGCTGTTCGTCATCGACGAGGACGACTTCCGGTCCCGCTGCCGCGAGATCGCCGGCGCCTTCGGGGGTGGCGAGCACGTGCACTACGCCGGAAAGGCGTTCCTGTGCGCCGAGATTGCCCGCTGGGTCGCGCAAGAGGGCCTGTGCCTCGACGTCGCCACCGGTGGCGAACTGGCCGTGGCCCTGCACGCCGAGTTCCCGGCTGGGCGAATCACCGTGCACGGCAACAACAAATCAGTTCCCGAACTGACCGCCGCGGTCAAGGCCGGCGTCGGGCACATCGTGCTGGACTCCGAGATCGAGATCGAGCGCCTGGAGGCCATCGCCGGTGCCGCGGGTGTGGTGCAGGACGTGCTCGTCCGCGTGACCCCCGGCGTCGAGGCGCACACCCACGAGTTCATCTCCACCGCCCACGAGGACCAGAAGTTCGGTCTTTCGCTGGCCAGCGGCGCGGCCATGGACGCGGTGCGCAAGGTCTTCGCCACCGACAACCTGCGCCTGGTCGGCCTGCACTGCCACGTCGGCTCGCAGATCTTCGATGTGGCCGGCTTCGAGATCGCCGCTCACCGCGTCATCGGCCTGCTGCGCGACGTGGTCGCCGAATTCGGTGTCGAGAAGACCGCGCAGATGTCCGTCATGGATCTCGGTGGGGGACTGGGTATCTCATACCTGCCCAGCGATGATCCACCGCCCATGAAGGAGCTGGCCGACAAGCTCAAGGCCATCGTGAAGGCCGAGTCCGAGGCCGTCGGCCTGCCCACGCCCAAGCTGGTCGTGGAGCCGGGCCGGGCCATCGCGGGCCCCGGCACCATCACGCTGTACGAAGTCGGCACCGTGAAAGACGTTGCCGTGTCGGCCGACAAGTACCGACGCTACGTCAGCGTCGACGGCGGCATGAGCGACAACATCCGGCCGTCCCTGTACGACGCCCAGTACGACGCCCGGCTGGTGTCGCGCGCCAGCGATGCCCCCGCGGTCCTCGCGCGGATCGTCGGAAAGCACTGCGAGAGCGGCGACATCATCGTGCGGGATACCTGGGTGTCCGACGACCTTGCGCCCGGCGACCTGCTGGCCGTCGCTGCCACCGGCGCCTACTGCTACTCGATGTCCAGCCGGTACAACCTGCTGACCCGTCCCGCCGTCGTCGCGGTGAAGGATGGCAACGCGCGGCTGATCTTGCGTCGGGAGACCGTCGAAGACCTATTGAGCCTGGAGGTGAGTGGTCAATGAGTGAAAAGCCAATCGGCGTAGCAGTTCTCGGACTCGGGAACGTCGGGACCGAGGTGGTCCGGATCATCGAGGACAGTGCTGACGACCTGGCTGCTCGCATCGGTGCGCCCTTGGAGCTGCGCGGCGTCGGCGTCCGCAAGGTGGCCAAGGGCCGCGGCGTGCCGATCGACCTGCTCACCGATGACGTCGAGGCGTTGGTTTCCCGCGATGACGTCGACATCGTCATCGAGCTCATGGGGCCCGTCGAGCCGGCCCGCAAGGCGATCATGACCGCGCTGGAGCAGGGCAAGTCGGTGGTCACCGCCAACAAGGCGCTGATGGCGCAGTCCACCGGCGAACTCGCCCAGGCGGCCGAAAAGGCCCGCGTGGACCTGTATTTCGAGGCCGCCGTGGCCGGCGCCATCCCGGTGATCCGCCCGTTGACCCAGTCGCTCGCGGGCGACGTGGTGCTGCGGGTGGCCGGCATCGTCAACGGCACCACCAACTACATCCTGTCGGCCATGAGCGAGACCGGCGCCGACTACGCCGACGCACTCGCCGAAGCCGGTGTGCTGGGTTATGCCGAGGCAGACCCGACCGCTGATGTCGAGGGTTACGACGCCGCCGCCAAGGCGGCGATTCTCGCGTCGATTGCATTTCATACCCGGGTCACCGCCGACGACGTCTACCGCGAGGGCATGACGAAGGTCAGCGCTGCCGACTTCGAGTCCGCCAAGGCGCTGGGCTGCACCATCAAGCTGCTCGCCATCTGTGAGCGCCTGACCACCGGTAAAGGCAAGCAACGGGTTTCGGCGCGCGTCTACCCGGCGCTGGTGCCGCTGGAGCACCCGCTGGCCTCGGTCAGCGGCGCGTTCAATGCCGTCTTCGTCGAGGCGGAAGCGGCCGGTGAGCTGATGTTCTACGGCCGCGGCGCGGGTGGTGCGCCGACGGCTTCGGCCGTCATGGGTGATGTGGTCATGGCTGCGCGTAACCGCGTGCAGGGTGGGCGTGGTCCGCGCGAGTCCAAGTACGCCAAGCTGCCTATCGCGCCCATCGGTGCGATCGAGACCCGCTACTACGTCAGCATGAATGTCGCGGACATCCCCGGTGTGCTGTCTTCTGTCGCAGCCGAGTTCGCCAAACGTAAGGTGAGCATCGCCGAGGTCCGCCAGGAGGGCATGGAGGACGAGGCCGGTCAGCGCAGCGGCGCCCGCATCGTCGTGGTCACCCACCGGGCCACCGACGAAGCCTTGTCGGAAACCGTTGCGGCCCTTGCTGATCACGAAGCAGTGCAGAGCATCAACAGTGTGCTGCGCATGGAAGGAACGAGTAAATGACTACCGGGGCGAGCGAAGCCACGCGGAAGAATCCAGTGCACAAGCCGTGGCCCGGCCTGATCGAGGCCTACCGTGATCGTCTGCCCGGCACCGAGAACTGGACGCCTGTCACCCTGCTCGAGGGTGCTACTCCGCTGATCCATGCCAAGCGGCTGAGCGAACAGACCGGCTGCACAGTGCATCTGAAGGTCGAAGGCCTCAACCCGACCGGTTCGTTCAAGGACCGCGGCATGACCATGGCCGTCAGTGATGCCGTGGCGCGCGGCCAGAAGGCCGTGCTGTGCGCGTCCACGGGCAACACCTCGGCGTCGGCGGCCGCGTACGCCGCGCGCGCGGGCATCACCTGCGCGGTACTGATCCCCCAGGGCAAGATCGCCATGGGCAAGCTGGCGCAGGCAGTCATGCACGGCGCCAAGATCATTCAGGTCGACGGCAACTTCGACGACTGTCTGGAGCTGGCGCGCAAGCTGACCGCCGACTACCCGACCATCGCCCTGGTCAACTCCGTCAACCCGGTCCGCATCGAGGGGCAGAAGACGGCGGCGTTCGAGATCGTCGACGCGCTCGGCACCGCGCCTGACGTGCACTCGCTGCCCGTCGGCAACGCCGGCAACATCACCGCCTACTGGCGCGGTTACCGCGAATACCACCGTGATGGCGTCTCCGACCGGCTGCCCCGCATGCTCGGCACGCAGGCCGCCGGCGCGGCGCCGTTGGTGCTCGGTGAGCCCGTCAAGAACCCCGAGACCATCGCTACCGCGATCCGAATCGGTTCTCCGGCTTCGTGGGACGGCGCCGTCGCGGCCAAGGAACAGTCGGATGGCCGCTTCCTCGCCGCCACCGACGAAGAGATCCTGGCCGCGTACCACCTGGTCGCCAAGGCCGAAGGCGTGTTCGTCGAGCCGGCCTCGGCCGCCAGCATCGCCGGCCTGCTCAAGTCCATCGAGGACGGTTGGGTCAAACCCGGCTCGACCGTGGTGTGCACCGTCACCGGCAACGGCCTGAAGGACCCCGACAACGCTCTCAAGGGCATGCCCGAGGTCAAGGCCATCCCGGTCGATCCGACCGCTGTGGTCGAACAGCTCGGACTGGTCTGACACCAGTGACCGAGAACCTGCCTGCCGGCCTGCTCGCCACCGCCGTCGTACCCGCCTCGAGCGCCAATCTGGGCCCCGGCTTCGACAGCCTGGGCCTGGCGTTGAGCCTGTACGACGAAATTCAGGCGGAGACAACCGATTCCGGCCTCGTCATCGAGGTGACGGGGGAGGGGGCCGGGCAGGTTCCAGGCGACGAGTCGCATCTGGTCGTCCGGGCGATCCGGCGTGGCCTGGCCGTCGGTGGCGTCTCGGTTCCTGGTCTGAACATCAAGTGCCGCAACGTCATTCCGCATTCGCGCGGCCTCGGGTCGTCGGCGGCCGCAGTGGTCGGCGGCTTGGCCGTCGCCAATGGCCTTATCGCGCAATCGGGTTCGCGGCCGCTGACGCTCGAACAGCTGGTTCAACTGTCGTCGGAGTTCGAAGGCCATCCCGACAACGCCTCCGCCGCGGTGCTGGGCGGTGCCGTGGTGTCCTGGACCGAACCCGGCCCCACCTACGCGGCCGCACCGCTGACGCTGCACCCCGACATCCACTTGTTCCCGGCGATCCCGCAGGTGCGCTCGTCGACCGCGGAGACCCGGGCAGTGCTGCCGGAGCTCATCGCGCACTCGGACGCCACGTTCAACGTCAGCCGCGCCGCGCTGTTGGTCGTGGCGCTGACGCAGCGTCCGGATTTGCTGATGGCAGCCACCGAAGACGTGATGCATCAGCCGCAGCGGGCCGCGGCCATGCCGGCCTCCGCGGAATATCTGGCTATGCTCCGGCGTTGTGGGGTGGCAGCGGTGCTTTCCGGTGCTGGACCTGCCGTTATCGCATTCAGCACCGAACCTGAGTTGCCCGCCGAAGTCCTCGAATTCGGCGCTGCCAACGGGTTCGCAGTCGAAAAGATGGCAGTGGGCCAAGGGGTTCGCTGGATCGTCGGTGCCGGCGTCTAACAGAAAGCACACGCCGGGGTGGCGTTTCTTGCTTCATTGTCGGATCAGAGATATTCTCGCAACGTCCAGCAATCGCAGGCTCTAGTACCTGCGCCTACAGTAGGACGACCACTCTTCTCTTTGATGTTCAACTCGTGGACTGATGGTTCGCCGCACGGCGGCAAATCCCGGTGCTTGCTGAGGCAGTGCCTCAGCTGACCAGGGCATTTGACGAATGCGGTTCGGGGAAGCCGTCCGACTGCGAACAAAACCCTCGCCTGATCAGACGTGCGAGGGCACAGAAAGGAAATCCGTGACTGATACGGACCTCTTCACCGCCGACGGCAACACTGATGCCCCGGCAACTGAAGCGCCGGCGGCCGGACGCTCCGGATCGCTGACCAGTCTTCTGCTCCCCGACCTGCGTGCGCTCGCCGCCGAAGCAGGCGTCAAGGGCACCTCCGGTATGCGCAAGAGCGAATTGATCGCTGCCATCCGCGAACACCGCGGCGAGGCCAACGGCGCCAAGGCCGGCGACAAGACCGAGGCCAAGACCGCCAATGCCACCGAGCCCAAGGCCGAAGCCAAGAACGAAACCAAGGCCGCCGAGGCCGTGAACGGCAACGACGCTGTCGGCGAGGCCAAGGAAACACAGGCTCCGGCCGCGAACAACGCCGGCGAAGTTGCCGCTGACGCACCCGCCGAGCAACCTCAGCGTCGCGAGCGCCGTGGTGCGTCGCGCCGTGCCGGTTCGGCCGTCGAGGGTGAATCCGGCGGTGCCGGCGACAAGCCCGCCGCCAAGGCCGAGAACGCGGACAACGCCGACGCGCCCCGCGAGGAGCGCACCCGCGACCGGAACGCCGACAGCAGCAACCAGGGCGGCAACAAGTCCGAAGGTAACCAGGGCGGCAACCGTGACCAGGGTGGCAACCGTGACCAGGGCGGCAACCGCGACCGCGGTGGCGACAATCAGGGCGGCAACCGCAACCAGGGCGGCAACGACAACTCGAACAACAATGACGACGACGACAGCCGTCAGGGCCGTCGCGGCCGCCGGTTCCGTGACCGCGACCGCCGTCGTCGCGGCGAACGTGGCGACAACCAGGGCGGGAACGCCGAGACCGAACTGCGCGAGGACGACGTCCTGCAGCCGGTCGCCGGCATCCTGGACGTACTGGACAACTACGCGTTCGTCCGCACTTCGGGCTACCTGGCCGGACCGAACGACGTCTACGTCTCGATGAACATGGTCCGCAAGAACGGCCTGCGTCGTGGTGACGCCGTGACCGGTGCCGTGCGGGTACCGCGCGAAGGCGAAGGCGGCGCGCAGAGTGGAAACAACCCGCGCCAGAAGTTCAACCCGCTGGTCCGCCTGGACAGCGTCAACGGTGGCCCGGTGGAGAACGCGAAGAACCGGCCGGACTTCCAGAAGCTGACACCGCTGTACCCGAACCAGCGGCTGCGCCTGGAGACCACTCCGGACCGGCTCACCACCCGCGTGATCGACCTGATCATGCCGATCGGAAAGGGCCAGCGCGCGCTGATCGTGTCCCCGCCGAAGGCCGGTAAGACGACGATCATGCAGGACATCGCCAACGCGATCACCAGGAACAACCCGGAATGCCACCTCATGGTGGTGCTCGTCGACGAGCGTCCGGAAGAGGTCACCGACATGCAGCGCTCGGTGAAGGGTGAGGTCATCGCCTCGACCTTCGACCGGCCGCCGTCAGACCACACCCAGGCCGCCGAGCTGGCCATCGAGCGGGCCAAGCGCCTGGTCGAGCAGGGCAAGGACGTCGTGGTGCTGCTGGACTCGATCACCCGTCTGGGCCGCGCGTACAACAACGCGTCGCCCGCGTCGGGCCGCATCCTGTCCGGTGGTGTCGACTCCACCGCCCTGTACCCGCCGAAGCGGTTCCTCGGCGCGGCCCGCAACATCGAGAACGGTGGCTCGCTGACCATCATCGCGACCGCGATGGTCGAGACCGGTTCCACCGGTGACACTGTCATCTTCGAGGAGTTCAAGGGCACGGGTAACGCCGAGCTCAAGCTGGACCGCAAGATCGCCGAGCGCCGGGTGTTCCCGGCCGTCGACGTCAACCCGTCCGGTACCCGTAAGGACGAACTGCTGCTGTCCACCGACGAGTTCGCGGTGGTGCACAAGTTGCGCCGCGTGCTCAGTGGTCTGGACCCGCATCAGGCCATCGACCTGCTGATGAGCCAGCTGCGTAAGACCAAGACCAACTACGAATTCCTGGTCCAGGTTTCCAAGACCGCGCCGGGCAACATGGACAACGACTAACCGTCGCCGTTCTTGAAGCTGAAGGCCGCAACTCTGCCCGAGTTGCGGCCTTCGGTGCATTCTGACGAGGGGGCGACCGTTACGGCTGGGCCTTCAGCCCCGGCATCACGTAGCGGCGCACGTGTGCGAGCAGCTCGTCGGCGTTGTTGGCGTCCAGCCGCTGCCCGGGCATCGTGGCGAGCGACAGGATGACGCGCGCGACCCACTCGGCGGCGTCATCGATATCGGTGTCGGGGTGGATTTCGCCGTTGTCGCGTGCGGCGACGAGATAGCGGGACCAGAAATCGGCGAGGTCGGGCACCAGGCCCTGCACGCCGGCGCCGGCGCAGGCGGCGAACTCGTCGGGCTCCTCGACGCGCAGCTTCATCAGCAGGGCGCCGGGATCGTCATATGCGGTGCGGCCGTGCTGGATTCCGGCGACTATCTGGTTGTCCAGGCCTTCGATCGATGCCAGCATGGCGTGCGCATCAGACCAGTAGGCGTTGTTGAGGCGGACGATCGCCGCGCCCAGCAGCGTCACCTTGTCCGGAAAGTGCCGGTAGAGCCAACCGCGTGAGACGCCGGCAGCCTCGGCGACCTCGGATACCGTCGTGGCGCGAATTCCCTTGGCACGCATGCACTCTTCAGCGGCGTCGATCAGTCGATCGCGCACGCTCCGCGGGGATTCTGGGCTTGCCACCGGGTATCTCCTCACATGTCAACCGGGCGAACGACGATTCTGCCAGGGTGCAGATGCTATTGCGCTATCCCTCAGCCATGGTAGACACTTTCAAGAATCTGTTCACTAGGTGGTCGTCGTGACCCCCACCGCACCGGGAGCCTAAATGGCGGACACCCTTCAGCAGTTGCTTCGCGAGCGCGCCGGCCAGGACACCGTCGCCGTCAAGTACGGCGAGATGGCCTGGACCTGGCGAGAGTACGTGGCCGGAGCGCAGGCACAGGCCGCCGCCCTGATCGGCCAGGCCGACCCGCTGCGGCCCCTGCACGTGGGCACCCTGCTGGGTAACACCCCTGAGATGCTGACGGCGCTGGCCGCCGCGGCGCTGGGCGGCTATGTGCTGTGCGGTATCAACAACACTCGCCGCGGTGAGGCGCTCGCCCGTGACATCGCGCGCGTCGAATGTCAGATCGTGCTGGTGGATCAGCAAGGCCGAGAGCTCCTGCAGGGCCTCGATCTGCCGGGCGTCACCGTCATCGACGTCACCGCGACCGAGTGGCCGCAGCGGGACCTGACCCCGCATCGTGAAGTCGGACCCGACGACACCTTCATGATGATCTTCACCTCGGGCACCAGCGGTGAGCCCAAGGCCGTCGAGGTGGCCCATGCCATCGTGCTGTTCTCCGCCGCGGCGCTCGTGCAGCGCTACGGCCTCACCGAGGCGGACACCTGTTACCTGGCCATGCCGCTGTTCCACTCCAACGGCGTCTACGCAGGCTGGGGCGTCGCACTCGGATCCGGAGCGGCGATGGCGCCCGCGCAGTTCTCCGCGTCGAGCTTCCTCCCGGACGTCCGCCGCTACGGCGCGACCTACATGAATTACGTCGGCAAGCCGCTGGCGTACATCTTGGCGACCGCCGAGCGGCCCGACGACCACGACAACCCCCTGCGGGTGGCGTTCGGTAACGAAGCTGCCGACCGTGACATCGATGAGTTCAGCCGTCGCTTCGACTGCAGCGTGTGGGACGGTTTCGGCTCGACCGAGCTCGCGATCATCATCACGCGGTCCGAAGGCACCCCGGCCGGCAGTGTCGGGCAGGGTTTTCCGGGCGTGGCCATCTATGACCCGGAGACCGTCACCGAATGCGAGGTGGCCCGCTTCGATGAAACGGGCGCGCTCAGCAACGCCGAGACGGCCACCGGCGAGCTGGTGAACACCAACGGCAGCGGGATGTTCCGTGGCTACCACAACGACCAGGGTGCGACCGAGGAACGGCTGCGGCACGGTATGTACTGGTCGGGCGACCTGGCTTACCGCGATGCGGACGGCTGGATCTACCTGGCCGGCCGCACCGGGGACTGGATGCGGGTCGACGGCGAGAACCTCACCGCGGCGCCCATCGAGCGAATCCTGTTGCGGCATCCGGTGATCAGCCGGGTGGCCGTGTACCCGGTGCCCGATGAGTTCGTCGGCGACCAGGTGATGGCGGCCATGGTGCTGCGCGACGGTCAGACCCTCGACCCGAAGTCGTTCGCGGAATTCCTGGCCGCGCAGCCGGACATGTCCCCGAAGTCCTGGCCGCGGTACGTCTGGCTGGCCGACGACCTGCCCAGCACCGCGACCAACAAGATTCTCAAGCGGGAACTGGTCGCCCTGGGCGCGGATCCGGCCGGCCGGGTGCTGTGGAAGCGCGACGATACCGAGTACACGCGGCTGACCGAAAACTGATTTCGGGCATCGTGTCCCTCTGATGGGTACCCGTTCGTCTCACTGCTGTTGGACGATCAACCCAGAAGGAGACCACGATGAAATACGCAACTCTGATCTACACCCGGCCGGGCAGCCACGACGCGGAGCTCACCGAAGATGAGCAGGCCGCGCTGAGCGCTGAGTACATGGCGCTGCGGTTCGAGCCGCAGTGCGTCGGCGGCGGCCACTTGCAGCCTGTCGAGACGGCCACCACGGTTCGTGCCGACGGCCTGATCACCGATGGCCCATACGCCGACACCAAAGAGGTGTTCGCCGGCTACTTCGTCATCGAAGCCGACAACCTCGACCAGGCTCTGGAGTGGGCGCAACGGATTCCTGCGGTACGCCTCGGGGGTGCCGTCGAGGTGCGTCCGCTCGTTGAGATGCCGGGGGAGGTGTAGGGCGAGCGAAGCGACGGGAAGGGTCCAGGCACTGATCAACGATGTTTTCCAGCGAGACTGGGGCCGGGTCCTGGCCGCGCTCATCGGTGTCCTCGGCGACTTCGAGCTCGCCGAGGACGCCGCGCAGGAGGCGTTCGTCCGCGCTGCCGAGCGGTGGCCCCGCGACGGCGTGCCGGACGCGCCGGTGGCCTGGCTGGTGCGGACCGGACGCAATGTGGCGGTCGATCGGTTGCGCCGCGAGCAGACGCTGCGCGCCAAAACCCGGCTACTGCAAGCGGATAAACAGGCGACGACCATGGACGAGATCGACCTCGACGACAGCACCATCGGCGACGAGCGCCTGCAGCTCGTCTTCATGTGTTGCCATCCGGCGTTGGCCCGCGAAGCCCAGGTGGCCCTCACCCTGCGGGCCCTCGGCGGACTGACGACGGCCGAGATCGGGCGCGCCTTCCTGGTCTCCGAGGACACGATGAAGCGCCGGCTCTCCCGCGCCAAGGCCAAGATCAAGGCGACGAACATCCCGTTCGCCCTGCCGGCGGACCGGCTGCTGCCCGACCGGGTGGCGGCGGTCCTCGCAGTGATCTACCTGATCTTCAACGAGGGCTTCACCGAGCGCGGCGACCTCGCCGCCGAAGCGATCAGGCTGGGCCGGCTCCTCGCGGAATTGTTGGCCGACGAGCCCGAGGCGTACGGGCTGCTGGCGCTGATGCTGCTACACGATTCGCGACGAGCGGCCCGCGTGGTCGACGGCCGGGTCGTGCCCCTCGCCGAGCAGGACCGCGCGTTGCACGACCAGGCCAAGGTCGATGCCGGACGGGCAGCGCTCGACCGTGCGCTGGCTCTGCGGCTGGCCGGCGGGCCCTACGTGCTGCAGGCGGCCATCGCCTCGTTGCAGGCCGAGGAGCAGATCGATTGGCACGAGGTCGTGATCTTGTACGAGCGGCTCGAACAGCTGACCGGCTCACCGGTTGTCGCCCTCAACCGTGCGGTGGCCATCGCCGAGGCCGGCGACCCCGAGCGGGCGCTGGACCTCATCGACGCGCTTGACCTGGGTGATTACCGCTATCTGCCGTCGACTCGGGCGGAATTGTTGCGGCGGCTGGGCCGGACCGGCGAGGCGCGGAGCGCGTTCGAACGTGCCCTGGCGCTGGCCACGACCGATCCAGAACGACGATTCCTGGAGCGCCGGCTGGCTGAGCTGGGGCAGCGCGGCACCCAGGAATAGTCGGCGACCCGGCCGCGTTTAGGACCTTGGCGGCTGACCTGGCATAATCGACCGCCGAACCCCCTCGGCTCCGGTTCACGTCCGAATCCTCGGGCGACCCGGCGCCATCGATCACAGAGGACCATGACATGAAATCGGGTATCCACCCCGCATACGTTGAGACCACCGTGGTCTGCGGTTGCGGTAACAGCTTCCAGACTCGTAGCACCAAGGAAAACGGCCACATCGTGGTCGAGGTGTGCTCGCAGTGCCACCCGTTCTACACGGGCAAGCAGAAGCTTCTCGACACCGGCGGCCGCGTGGCCCGCTTCGAGGCGCGGTACGGCAAGCGCAACACCGGCTCGAAGGCCGCGTCCGAGAGCTAGCTTCGTTCACGGCGCCCGATCTGTCGCATTCGCGTCAGGTCCGGGCGCCGTTTTCGTACCCGGCACCCGGCACAGAACAACCGCAGGAGTCCTCAAGTGGCAGAGACAGATACAGCGCCCCGCATCGAGGCGCTGTTGGCCGAGCACGCCGATCTCGAGCGGCAGTTGGGCGACCCGAATCTGCACGCTGATGCCGGCGCGGCCCGCAAGGTCGGTCGCCGGTTCGCGCAGGTGTCGCCGATCGTCGTCACCTATCGCAAGCTCGAGGCTGCCCAGGGTGACCTCGAAGCGGCTCGTGAGCTGGCCGCCGAGGACGCCGCGTTCGCCGCGGAGGTGCCCGAGCTGGAGGCCCGTGTCGCCGAACTCGACGCCAAACTGACCGACCTGCTGGCCCCGCGTGATCCGCACGACGCCGACGACGTCGTCCTCGAAGTGAAGTCCGGTGAGGGCGGCGAAGAATCGGCCCTGTTCGCAGCCGACCTTGCGCGCATGTACATCCGGTACGCCGAGCGCCATGGCTGGACCGTCGCGGTGCTCGACGAGACCTGGTCGGACCTCGGCGGCTACAAGGACGCCACCATCACCATCGCCAGCAAGGGCGACTCGGCCGACGGCGTGTGGTCCCGCATGAAATTCGAGGGCGGTGTCCACCGCGTGCAGCGCGTGCCCGTCACCGAATCCCAGGGTCGCGTGCACACCTCGGCAGCCGGCGTCCTGGTCTACCCGGAGCCCGAGGACGTCGAGCAGGTCCAGATCGACGAATCCGACCTGCGGATCGACGTGTACCGGTCGTCCGGCAAGGGTGGTCAGGGCGTCAACACGACCGACTCAGCGGTCCGCATCACGCACCTGCCCACGGGCATCGTCGTCACCTGCCAGAACGAGCGCTCGCAGCTGCAGAACAAGGCCCGAGCCATGGTGGTGCTCGCCGCCCGGTTGCAGGCGCTGGCCGAAGAGCAGGCCTCGGCGGACGCATCCGCCGACCGCGCCAGCCAGATCCGCACCGTCGACCGCAGCGAGCGCATCCGGACCTACAACTTCCCCGAGAACCGGATCGCCGATCACCGCATCAACTTCAAGGCCCACAACCTCGACCAGGTGCTCGACGGCGACATGGACGCGCTGCTCGACGCCCTGGCGGCCGCCGACAAGCAGGCCCGGCTCGCGCAGGAGTGACCCGCAAGAGTGACCGGCAAAAGTGACTCCGTCAGACAAGCGATCGCTGACGCGGCTGCCGTGCTCGCTGCCGCGGGCGTCGACTCCGCCCGCGTCGACGCCGAGTACCTCGCCGCGCACGCTGCGGGGGTGGACCGCGCCCGGGTGATGTTCGCCGAGCCCGATCCCGCGTTCTATCCGCATTTCCGTGACCTGGTGGAACGTCGCGCGCAGCGAATTCCCTTGCAGCACTTGATCGGAACGGCCGCGTTCGGTCCGGTGGAGGTGCAGGTCGGTCCGGGAGTGTTCATTCCCCGCCCGGAGACCGAGGCGCTGCTGGAGTGGGCCATGAAACAGCCAATGTCGCCGAGCCCGGTGATCGTGGACCTGTGCACCGGGTCGGGAGCCCTGGCATTGGCGTTGGCGCACACCTGGCCGCAGGCAAAGGTCGTGGCCGTCGAGAAATCCCCGGAGGCTCTGGTCTACGCCCGGCGCAACTGTGCCGGCACCGCCGTCGAGGTGCTGGCGGCCGACGTCACAGTTCCCGGCCTGCTGGCAGACCGGAACGGCACAGTGGACCTGCTGGTATCCAACCCGCCGTACATCCCGGACGGTGCCGACCTTGATCCCGAAGTCATCGACCACGACCCGGCCGCGGCCCTGTTCGGCGGCCCCGACGGCATGTCCGTCATCGTGCCGATCATCGCGCTGGCGGCGCGGTTGCTGCGTCCGGGCGGCGCGCTGGGCGTCGAGCACGACGACACCACGGCGGATCAGGTGGTGGCCGCGTTGGAGCGCGACGGTACGTTCGGAGACATCACCGCTCGGCTCGATCTGACCGGGCGGTCCCGGTTCGTCACCGCGACCCGGCGGTAAACGGGGCATGGCAACCGACGAATGCTTGCGTGAGGAGTCATAGATGGAGACGTTCGACTGCGGCGATGCGGCCAAGCGCACCACGGGGATCGCCTCGGCGATCAGTGCGCTCAAGGGCGGTCGCCTGGTCGTGCTGCCCACCGACACCGTCTACGGGCTCGGCGCCGACGCCTTCAACAGCGAGGCGGTGGCGGCGCTGCTGGCCGCAAAGGGGAGGGGCCGCAACATGCCGGTCCCGGTCCTGGTCGGTTCATGGCGCACCATCGACGGCCTGGTCTACGCCGTGCCGCCGTCGGCGCGCGACCTGATCGAGGCATTCTGGCCGGGCGCGCTGAGCCTGGTGGTCCGTCAGGCCCCGTCGCTGTCGTGGGACCTCGGTGACACCAACGGCAGCGTCATGCTGCGTATGCCACTGCACCCCGTGGCCATCGAGCTGTTGCGCGAGGTCGGCCCCATGGCCGTGTCCAGCGCCAACGTCTCCGGCCAGCCGCCCGCCGTCAACGCCGAGGAGGCGCGGGCGCAGCTGGGCGACAAGGTCGAGGTGTACCTGGACGCCGGACCGGCGACCAAGCAGGCCGCGTCCACGATCGTCGACCTCACCAGCGCGACGCCGCGGGTGCTGCGCGAAGGACCGATCTCCGTCTCGCAGATCGCCGAAGTGCTCGGCGTCGCACCGGAGTCGCTGACCGGCGAGGTGCCGTGACTGTAGTTGCCGACGCAGGCCGGCTGCTCGCACAGATCGACCGGGGTACCGGGGTTCCGCTCCGGGAGCTGGTGCTGGTCGGTCTCACCGCGGCGATCATCACCTACTTCGCCACCGGCTGGGTGCGGGCGCTGGCCTTCCGCTTCGGTGCGGTCGCCTACCCGCGCGAACGTGACGTCCACGTTCAGCCGGTCCCGCGCATGGGCGGGCTGGCCATGTACATCGGGGTGGTCGCCGCCGTGCTGCTGGCCTCCCAATTGCCCGCCCTGACGCGAGGTTTCGTCTATTCGTCGGGCATGCCGGCGGTCGTGGTGGCCGGCGGCCTGATCATGCTCATCGGCCTGATCGACGACCGCTGGGGCCTGGACGCCCTGACCAAGTTCGCGGGGCAGATCACCGCGGCCAGCGTCCTGGTCACCATGGGCGTCGCGTGGAGTGTGCTGTACATCCCGATCGGCGGCGTCGGCACCATCGTGCTGGACCAGGCGTCTTCCATCCTGCTGACCCTGGCGCTGACGGTGTCGATCGTCAACGCGATGAACTTCGTCGACGGGCTCGACGGCCTGGCTGCCGGGCTCGGCCTCATCACCGCGTCGGCCATCTGCATCTTCTCGGTCGGGCTGCTGCGCGACCACGGCGGTGACGTGTTGTTCTACCCGCCGGCCGTCATCTCGGTGGTGCTTGCCGGCGCGTGCCTGGGTTTCCTGCCGCACAACTTCCATCCGGCCCGCATCTTCATGGGGGATTCCGGGTCCATGCTGATCGGCCTGATGCTGGCGGCTGCGTCGACCACCGCAGCCGGCCCGATTTCCCAGAACGCTTACGGCGCGCGCGACGTGTTTGCTTTGCTGTCGCCGTTCCTGTTGGTGGTTGCGGTGATGTTCGTGCCGGCCCTCGACATGCTGCTGGCGATCGTGCGTCGCACCCGGGCCGGCCTGAGCCCGTTCAGTCCCGACAAGATGCATCTGCACCATCGGCTGCTGCAGATCGGCCACTCGCATCGCCGCGTCGTGCTGCTCATCTACCTATGGGTGGGCATCGTGGCGCTGGGGGCGGCCAGCACCATTTTCTTCGACCCCCGATACACGGGTGCGGTGATGCTCGGAGCCATCCTGCTGGCCGCTGTTTTCACCCTGATACCGCTCCTGCGGCGGCGCGATGACCTGCCAGAAGGCGAGTACGACAAAAAGTAGTAGGTGCCCGTTTTCGGGTGCTCACCATGTGGTACGGTTCTGGCAGAACCCGAAAAACCTCGCGGGTTGCCGGCCCGGCCCATCGGTTCACACAAGCCGATCGGCGCCGAATGACGACCGACAAAGGGAGCTTCCCCTTGGGTGATTCCAGTGTGCCCGACGCGCTCGATGTGACCTTCGATACGCTCTGTGGGCACGCACACAGGATTGCCAGGTATATGGGGACGGCACTCGTGACCGCGGGATTGAGGTGAACACCATGACGACACCAGCGCAGGACGCGCCTTTGGTGTTGCCGGCAGTGGCTTTTCGGCCCGTGCGTTTGTTTGCTATCTCGCTCCTCGTGACGGCCATCGCGCTCGGCGGCGGCTACGCAGTGAGCGGCAATCTCAAGTTCGGCGCCTTCTTCGGTCTGGGCATGGCGCTCGGTCTGACCAACGCGATGCTGGTCCGTCGCGCGGTCGCCAAGGTCACCGCCAAGGACCACCCCCTGAAGATGCAGATGGCAGCCAACTCCGCGATGCGGCTGGTGGCCATCTCGGTGATCGCCCTGCTGATCACCTGGCTCTTCAAGCCGGCCGGTATCGGCGTCCTCTTCGGGGTGGCACTTTTCCAGGCGATTCTTGTCATGAGCACCGCATTGCCGGTGATGAAGAAGGTCCGCGCCGGCCAGCGTGACGGTGGTGCCGGCGTCGACCAACCAGAAGCACACGACGGATCAGAAGCAAAGGACTGACGACCCAAGTGATTCAACAATTCACCGCCGAGGCCGCCATCGAGGTCGGCCACCACGAGCAGCACGAGCTGTGGGGCTACACCTTCAACGTTGACACGATCATCGCCACCAGCGTGGCCGCGGTCATCGTCATCGCGTTGGCCTTCTTCGTGAAGGCGAAGGTGACCTCCACCGGAGTGCCCGGCGGTGTCCAGCTGTTCTTCGAGGCCATCACCATCCAGATGCGCCAGCAGATCGAGACCGCGATCGGTATGAAGATTGCTCCGTTCGTGCTGCCGCTGGCCGTCACGATCTTCACCTTCATCCTGATCTCCAACTGGCTCTCGGTCCTGCCGGTGCAGTTCGGTGGGGAAGACGGTGGCGCGAAAGAGCTGCTGGCCCCGCCGGCCTCGGACATCAACTACGTGTTGGCGCTCGCGCTGTTCGTGTTCCTCTGCTACCACGCTGCGGGCATCTGGCGCCGGGGTGTCTTCGGCCACTTCAAGAAGCTGCTGAAGGGCCACGTCGCGGTCCTGGCTCCGATCAACATCGTCGAGGAGATCGCCAAGCCGGTCTCGCTGTCTCTGCGACTCTTCGGAAACATGTTCGCCGGTGGCATCCTGGTCGCCCTGATCGCGATGTTCCCCTGGTACGTGCAGTGGGCGCCGAACGCCATCTGGAAGACCTTCGATCTGTTCGTCGGCCTGATCCAGGCGTTCATCTTCGCCCTGCTGACGATCCTGTACTTCAGCCAGTCGATGGAACTCGACGAGCACCACTAAGTACGCGCAAGACCCGTAGGAACCGCAAATAAGACCCTGGTAGCGCAGCTACCAGTTACCAAGGAGGAAAAAGAGAATGGCCGACGCAGCAACGAACGCCACTATCATCCAGGGCGCCCTCATCGGCGGTGGCCTGATCATGGCCGGTGGCGCCATCGGCGCCGGTATCGGTGACGGTATCGCCGGTAACGCGCTGATCTCGGGCATCGCCCGCCAGCCGGAGGCCCAGGGCCGCCTGTTCACCCCGTTCTTCATCACCGTCGGTCTGGTGGAAGCCGCGTACTTCATCAACCTGGCCTTCATGGCGCTCTTCGTGTTCGCCACCCCGGGCCTGTCGTAATCCGTCGACATGGGTGAATTGAGCGCAACCATCCTGGCCTCGGGCCAGGCAGCAGCGGAAGGCTCTGGTGGTGGAGGGGGTCAGAACTTCCTGATCCCCAACGCGACCTTCTTCGTCGTGCTGATCATCTTCCTGATCGTGCTCGGCGTGATCGGCAAGTGGGTTGTGCCACCGATCAGCAAGGTCTTGGTCGAACGCGAGGAAATGCTGGCCAAGACCGCTGCTGACAACCGGAAGTCGGCTGAGCAGGTGGCCGCCGCAGAGGCGGACTACAACGCGGCGATGGCGGGTGCTCGTACGGAGGCTTCGGCCATCCGCGACGAGGCTCGCAACGAGGGCCGCAAGGTCGTCGACCAGGCGCGTGCAGCGGCGAGTGGTGAGGTGGCCGAAACCCTCAAGGGTGCCGACCAGGCACTGTCCGCACAGCGGCAGTCCACACAGACCGAACTGCAGTCGTCGGTCGACAACCTGTCCCAGACGCTGGCGAGCCGAATCCTCGGCATCGAGTTGGCCTCTGACGTGAAATCAGGCGGGAGCCAGTAGATGGAAATCTTCATCGGGCAGCTGATCGGCTTTGCCGTCATCGTGGCCATCATCTGGAAGTACGTGGTACCTCCGGTGAAGGGCATCATGGCCAAGCAGCAGGAGGCCGTTCGTGTCGCGCTGGCCGAAAGTGCCGAAGCCGCACAGAAACTCGCCGACGCCGACAAGATGCACGCCAAGGCTCTCGCCGACGCGAAAGCCGAGTCGACCAAGGTGACCGACGAGGCCCGGCACGATTCGCAGCGCATCGTCGAGCAGCTCACCGAGCAGGCCGGCGTCGACGCCGAGCGGATCAAGGCTCAGGGCGGCCAGCACGTCGAGCTGATGCGCCAGGGCGTCATCCGCGAGCTTCGTCAGGGGCTGGGCGCGGAGTCGGTGGCCAAGGCAGACGAACTGGTGCGCCGGTATGTCGCGGAGCCCGCTGCTCAGGCCGGCACCGTCGACCGCTTCCTCGCCGATCTGGAGCAGATGGCGCCGTCCTCGGCTGAGGTCGGTACCCACGCCGAGGTGAAGCTGCGGGCCGCGAGCCGGGAATCACTGACCGCTTTGGTCAAGAAGTTCGACGAGACCGCGGGTGGTCTGGACACGGCCGCGCTGACCGCGCTGTCTGATGATCTGGCTGCCGTCGCCCGGCTGCTGTTGACCGAGGTCAACCTTGCCCGGCACCTCGCCGAGCCCGCCGACAACTCCGCGCCCAAGGTCGCACTGCTCGACGCCGTGCTGTCCGGCAAGGTCGGCGCTGCCGCTCTGGAGCTGCTGCGCTCCGCGGCGTCGTCGCGGTGGTCGGAGCAGTCCGATCTGGTCGACGCCATCGAGCACGTCGCTCGTCTCGCGCTGATCAAGCGGGCCGAGATCAGCGGTGAGGTGGCCGAGGTCGAGGACCAGCTGTTCCGCTTCAGCCGTGTGCTGGACGCGCAGCCGCGCCTGTCGACGTTGCTCGGTGACTACGGCACTCCGATCGACGGCCGAGTTGCCTTGCTGGACAAGGTCCTGACCGGTGCCAACGGCTCGGTCAACAGCACCGTCAAGGCGCTGCTGACGCAGACCGTCGGCCTGCTCCGCGGCGAACGTGCCGACCAGGCGGTCCTCGATCTCGCCGAGCTGGCAGTTGCCCGCCGCGGTGAGGTGGTCGCCCACGTCGAGGCGGCCGCAGCGCTGTCCGATGCCCAGCGGACCCGACTCACCTCGGTGCTGACCCGCATCTACGGCCACCCCGTGTCCGTCCAGCTGCATGTCGATCCGAGCCTCCTCGGTGGTCTCACCATCACCGTCGGGGACGAGGTGATCGACGGCTCCATCTCGTCACGACTGGCCGCCGCGTCCGACCGGCTGCCGGACTAACCAGACTCCGAAACACCCAAGACTAGGTAGGAAGACCAAAAACCATGGCAGAGTTGACAATCTCGGCTGCTGATATCGAAGGTGCCATCGAGAACTACGTAACCACGTTCTCGGCCTCGAACGATCGCGAGGAGATCGGCACCGTCGTCGACGCCGGTGACGGCATCGCACACGTCGAGGGTCTGCCCTCGGTTATGACCCAGGAACTCCTCGAGTTCCCCGGCGGTGTTCTGGGCGTGGCCCTGAACCTCGACGAGCACAGCGTCGGTGCGGTCATCTTGGGTGATTTCGCGAAGATCGAAGAGGGCCAGCAGGTCAAGCGCACCGGCGAGGTGCTCTCGGTGCCGGTCGGCGACGAGTTCCTGGGCCGCGTCATCAACCCGCTCGGTGAGCCCATCGACGGTCAGGGCGAGATCAAGGCCGAGACCCGTCGCGCCCTCGAGCTCCAGGCCCCGTCGGTCGTTCAGCGCCAGAGCGTCAGCGAGCCGCTGCAGACCGGTATCAAGGCCATCGACGCCATGACCCCGATCGGCCGCGGCCAGCGCCAGCTCATCATCGGTGACCGCAAGACCGGTAAGACCGCCGTCTGCGTCGACACCATCCTGAACCAGCGCGAAGCCTGGGAGACCGGCGACCCGAAGCAGCAGGTGCGCTGCGTCTACGTCGCGATCGGCCAGAAGGGCACCACCATCGCCAGCGTGAAGCGCGCGCTGGAAGAGGGTGGCGCCATGGAGTACACGACCATCGTCGCGGCTCCCGCCTCTGACCCCGCCGGCTTCAAGTGGCTCGCGCCGTACACCGGCTCGGCCATCGGCCAGCACTGGATGTACAACGGCAAGCACGTCCTGATCGTGTTCGACGACCTGTCCAAGCAGGCCGACGCCTACCGCGCCATCTCGCTGCTGCTGCGTCGCCCGCCGGGCCGCGAGGCCTTCCCGGGTGACGTCTTCTACCTGCACTCGCGTCTGCTGGAGCGTTGCGCGAAGCTGTCCGACGAGCTCGGTGGTGGTTCGATGACGGGTCTGCCGGTCATCGAGACCAAGGCCAACGACATCTCGGCGTTCATCCCGACCAACGTCATCTCGATCACCGACGGCCAGTGCTTCCTGGAGTCCGACCTGTTCAACCAGGGTGTGCGCCCGGCCGTGAACGTCGGTGTGTCGGTGTCCCGCGTCGGTGGCGCCGCCCAGATCAAGGCGATGAAAGAAGTTGCCGGCTCGCTGCGTCTGGACCTGTCGCAGTACCGCGAGCTGGAGGCCTTCGCGGCCTTCGCCTCGGACCTGGATGCCGCGTCGAAGGCTCAGCTGGACCGCGGTGTTCGCCTGGTCGAGCTGCTCAAGCAGCCGCAGTACAGCCCGCTGGCGGTCGAAGACCAGGTCATCGAGATCTTCCTGGGTACCCAGGGCCACCTGGATTCGGTTCCGGCCGAGGACGTTTCCCGTTTCTCTGCGGAACTGCTGGAGCACGTGAAGGCCAGCCACGCCGAGATCCTCGAAGGCATCAAGACGACCAAGAAGCTCTCCGAGGAGAACGAGGAGAAGCTGGTCTCGGTCATCAATGAGTTCAAGAAGGGCTTCGCCGCCACCGACGGTAGCTCGGTCGTCGTCAAGGAAGCCGCTGCCGAGGCACTGGATCCCGCTGAGCTCGGCCAGGAGTCGGTGAAGGTCCACAAGCCGGCACCGAAGAAGGCCTAGGTAACCAATGGCAGCCACACTGCGCGAGCTACGCGGACGGATCAAATCCGCCTCGTCGATCAAGAAGATCACGAAGGCGCAGGAGCTGATCGCCACGTCGCGGATCGCCAAGGCACAGGCCCGGGTTGATGCAGCCCGGCCCTACGCCACCGAGATCACCAACATGCTCACCGAGCTTGCGGGAGCCAGCGCGCTGGATCACCCGCTGCTCGTCGAGCGGGAGAATCCCCGCCGTGCCGGGGTGCTGGTGGTGTCGTCGGACCGCGGCCTGTGCGGCGGCTACAACGCCAACGTGCTGCGCCGGGCCGAGGAACTGTTCTCGCTGTTGCGTGAAGAGGGCAAGGAGCCGGTGCTGTATGTAGTCGGCCGAAAGGCGTTGGGCTACTACAGCTTCCGCGGGCGTACGGTCGTCGAGTCCTGGACCGGGTTCTCTGAGCGTCCGGAGTACGTCCACGCCAAGGAGATCGCTGACACGCTGGTGTCTGCGTTCATGGCCGGCGCCGACGACGAAGGTGACGGACCGGGAACCGACGGCATTCTGGGTGTCGACGAACTGCACATCGTCTCGACCGAGTTCAAGTCGATGCTGTCGCAGACCGCCGAGGCCGTGCGGATCGCACCGCTGGCCGTCGAGTACACGGGGGAGCCGACCGACGTCCACACCCTGTACTCGTTCGAGCCGAGTGCGGACGTTTTGTTCGACGCATTGCTCCCTCGCTATATAGCGACCCGTGTCTACGCGGCACTGCTTGAGGCCGCGGCCTCGGAGTCGGCTTCGCGTCGACGCGCCATGAAGTCGGCAACGGACAACGCCGACGACCTGATCAAGGCCCTGACCCTCGCCGCCAACCGCGAGCGCCAGGCCCAGATCACCCAGGAAATCAGCGAAATCGTCGGTGGCGCCAACGCGCTTGCCGACGCGAAATAGGCCCCGTAGGAAGCGAAGAGAGATATGACTTCTGCCGTAGAGACCAAGACCACGGGTCGTGTGGTTCGCATCACCGGCCCGGTGGTGGACATCGAGTTCCCGCGTGGCTCGGTGCCCGAGCTGTTCAACGCCCTGCACGCCGACATCACCTTCGGTGCGCTGGCCAAGACCCTGACCCTCGAGGTTGCCCAGCACCTCGGTGACCACCTGGTTCGCTGCATCTCCATGCAGCCGACCGACGGCCTGGTGCGTGGCACCGACGTTCGCGACACCGGCGCGTCCATCTCGGTGCCCGTCGGTGACGGCGTCAAGGGCCACGTGTTCAACGCCCTGGGTGACTGCCTCGACGAGCCGGGTTACGGCAAGGAGTTCGAGCACTGGTCCATCCACCGCAAGCCGCCGGCCTTCGCCGACCTGGAGCCCCGCACCGAGATGCTGGAGACCGGTCTGAAGGTCGTCGACCTGCTGACCCCGTACGTGCGCGGTGGCAAGATCGCCCTGTTCGGTGGTGCCGGTGTGGGTAAGACGGTTCTGATCCAGGAGATGATCAACCGTATCGCCCGCAACTTCGGTGGTACCTCGGTGTTCGCCGGCGTCGGTGAGCGCACCCGTGAGGGCAACGACCTGTGGGTCGAGCTCGCGGACGCGAACGTCCTCAAGGACACCGCCCTGGTGTTCGGCCAGATGGACGAGCCGCCAGGCACCCGTATGCGCGTCGCCCTGTCGGCCCTGACCATGGCCGAGTACTTCCGCGACGAGCAGAACCAGGACGTGCTGCTCTTCATCGACAACATCTTCCGGTTCACCCAGGCCGGTTCCGAGGTTTCGACCCTGCTCGGTCGTATGCCTTCGGCCGTGGGTTACCAGCCGACGCTGGCCGACGAGATGGGTGAGCTCCAGGAGCGCATTACCTCGACCCGTGGTCGTTCCATCACCTCGATGCAGGCCGTCTACGTGCCTGCCGACGACTACACCGACCCGGCCCCGGCCACCACGTTCGCCCACCTGGACGCCACCACCGAGCTTTCTCGTGCGGTGTTCTCGAAGGGCATCTTCCCGGCCGTGGACCCGCTGGCGTCGTCCTCGACGATCCTGCACCCCAGCATCGTCGGCGACGAGCACTACCGGGTTGCTCAGGAAGTTATCCGAATCCTGCAGCGCTACAAGGACCTTCAGGACATCATCGCCATCCTCGGTATCGACGAACTGTCGGAAGAGGACAAGGTGCTCGTGTACCGCGCCCGCAAGATCGAGCGCTTCCTGAGCCAGAACATGATGGCCGCCGAGCAGTTCACCGGCCAGCCGGGTTCGACGGTGCCGCTGAAGGAGACCATCGAGGCGTTCGACCGTCTCGCCAAGGGCGACTTCGACCACCTGCCGGAGCAGGCGTTCTTCCTCATCGGTGGTCTCGACGACCTGGCGAAGAAGGCCGAAAGCCTCGGCGCCAAGCTGTGATTTCGTTGGTTACCCATGCGATGAGCGCTTGCGCGAAGAGCAAACAACACAGTCGAAAGGTGGTGTGACATGGCCGAAATGGACGTCGAGATCGTCGCCGTCGAGCGCGCGCTGTGGACAGGTAAGGCCACATTCGTCTTCACTCGCACCACCGCCGGCGAGATCGGCATCCTGCCCCGGCACATCCCGTTGGTCGGCCAGCTGGTCGAGGACGCGATGGTCCGGGTCGAGCGCGAGGGCGAGGATGATCTGCGGATCGCCGTGTCCGGTGGGTTCCTCTCGGTGACCGAGGAGACCGTGCGGATTCTGGTGGAAGATGCGGCGCTGGAGTCGGAGATCGATGCGCATGCGGCCAAGGCCGATGCCGCGTCGGACGACGAGGCGACCGCTGCGTGGGGCCGGGCGCGTCTGCGCGCCGTAGGCCAGCTCGACTGATACCCCGATGAGCGCGTCCATGTTGATGATGGTCGCGCTTGTCGGCGTGTTGGTGCTGGCTGTTGCCGCGCTGAGTTACCGCTTGTGGAAGTTGCGTCAGGTTGGCGGCACCGCCGCCATCCTGCGCGACTACCCAGCTGCCGGCGGCCACGGGTGGCGGCATGGAGTCATGCGCTACCGCGGTGGTGAGGCCGGCTTTTACCGTTTGTCGAGCCTGCGCTGGTGGCCCGACCGGACACTGTCCCGTCGTGGCCTGGAAGTCGTCGGGCGCCGCGCCCCGCGGGGCGACGAATTCGACATCATGACCGATCAGACGGTCATTCTTGAGCTGCGTGACAACAGTCCCGAACGGCGCAGCGGTTACGAAATCGCCTTGGACCGTGGAGCTTTGACGGCTTTCACGTCGTGGCTCGAGGCCCGGCCGTCGCCGCGGTCCCGTCGACGCGCGGTCTGAGTTCTCGAATCCCGCCGCTGCGTGGGCTGAATTACGATCCCGCCGCTGTTTCCCCATTGCCGCGTCCCGCGGCGGGCTGCCACAGCACGTCACCATCCGGGTTCGCGACCCGCGACAGGATGAACAGCAGATCCGACAGTCGATTCAGATATTTGGCCGGCAGGACGCTGACGCCGTCGCCGTGTTCGTCGATTGCCTGCCAGGCCGCCCGTTCCGCCCGGCGGACGACGGTTCGGGCGACGTGCAGGTACGCCGACAGGGGAGTGCCGCCGGGCAGGATGAACGACGTGAGCTTCGGCAGCGGCTCGTTGAACTCGTCGCACCAGGCTTCGAGCCGATCGATGTACGGCTGGGTGATGCGCAGCGGCGGGTATTCCGGATTTTCGACCACCGGAGTCGACAGGTCAGCGCCCGCATCGAAGAGATCGTTCTGAATTTGCATGAGTACCAAGCGAATTCGTTCATCAGGCGCGCCCGACGAGACGGCGACGCCGATCGCGGCGTTGGCTTCGTCACAGTCGGCGTATGCGGCCAGGCGCGAATCGTTCTTCGACACCCGGCTGAAATCGCTGAGTCCGGTCGACCCGTCGTCGCCGGTCCGGGTGTAGATGCGGGTCAGGTGCACTGCCATGGTCAAACCGTACTCGCGGAGACTTCTTGTGGCCTGACACCGGCCTACGCCGCTGTCTACACTTAGCCGCGTG
Source organism: Mycolicibacterium aubagnense (assembly GCF_010730955.1). Taxonomy (NCBI): domain Bacteria; kingdom Bacillati; phylum Actinomycetota; class Actinomycetes; order Mycobacteriales; family Mycobacteriaceae; genus Mycobacterium; species Mycolicibacterium aubagnense. The sequence goes on from NZ_AP022577.1 coordinate 4,775,135, forward strand.
AGCGAGCGTTTCGTGGTGGCCGGGGGTAGCCGGTTGTCCGGCGAAGTTGCCGTGGGGGGCGCTAAGAACAGCGTGCTGAAGTTGATGGCCGCAGCATTGTTGGCCGAAGGCACCACCACGATCACCAACTGTCCGGACATCCTGGATGTGCCGTTGATGGCCGAGGTGCTGCGTGGTCTCGGGGCGACCGTCGAACTCGACGGCGACGTCGCCCGCATCACCTCACCCGATGAGCCCAAATACGACGCGGATTTCGCCGCGGTCCGGCAGTTCCGCGCTTCGGTGTGTGTGCTCGGCCCGCTGGTAGGGCGCTGCAAGAAGGCGAAAGTCGCACTACCCGGCGGCGACGCGATCGGATCGCGACCGCTGGACATGCATCAATCCGGTCTGCGCCAGCTCGGCGCCAGATGCAACATCGAGCACGGCTGCGTGGTTGCCGAGGCTGACCACCTGCGTGGGGCGGAGATTCAGCTCGAGTTTCCGTCAGTGGGGGCGACAGAGAACATCCTGATGGCCGCGGTGCTTGCCGAGGGCGTGACCGTCATCCACAACGCGGCGCGCGAGCCGGACATCGTCGATATCTGCGACATGCTGAATCAGATGGGTGCCAAGGTCAGTGGGGGAGGGACCTCGACCCTGACCATCACCGGGGTGGACAAGCTGCATCCGACGGAGCACCGGGTGATCGGCGACCGGATTGTGGCTGCGACCTGGGGGATTGCCGCGGCGATGACGCGGGGCGACGTCGCCGTGACGGGCGTGGACCCGCAACACCTGCAGCTGGTGCTGCACAAACTCCACGATGCCGGCGCGACCGTGACCCAGCACGACAACGGTTTCCGGGTTGTGCAGTACGAACGGCCGAAGGCGGTCAACGTCGCGACGCTGCCGTACCCGGGATTCCCGACCGACCTGCAGCCGATGGCCATTGGGTTGGCGTGCATCGCCGAGGGCACGTCGATGATCACCGAGAACGTGTTCGAGGCGCGGTTCCGGTTCGTCGAGGAGATGATCCGCCTGGGCGCAGACGCCCGGACCGACGGACATCACGCGGTGGTCCGCGGAATTCCGCAGTTGTCGAGTGCGCCGGTGTGGGCCTCGGATATTCGTGCCGGCGCCGGTTTGGTGTTGGCGGGATTGGTCGCCGACGGCGATACCGAGGTTCACGACGTTTTCCACATCGATCGCGGGTACCCGTTGTTCGTGGAGAACCTCGTAAGTCTGGGCGCGGAGATCGAACGGGTCAGTTGACGGCGGCCGGCGTGTCGCGCTGAGCCGTTCCGACGGACGGCTGTGCGACGCGTTTTGGGCGAAAAACCGCCCATATGCAGCCGTTTTGTAAAATCAAGATCGGCCCGCTAATGTATTCCAAGTCAGCAGCGAGCGGGGCCAACAAAGCCCAGAGCAAGAGCTTGACAGCCCGACCAAAAGGTAGTAGGTTGGTGGGGTTGCCCGAAAACGGCGTGTTGTTTGAGAACTCAATAGTGTGTTTGGTGGTTTTTGTTTGTTGTTTTTTGACTGCACTCCGTGTTTTCCCGTTTGTGGGGTGTGGTTGTTGTTTTTTTGATGCCAGTTTTTGGTGTCTTTTGTTTGTGATCGGATTTTTCTGATTCGGATTCCACCTGGCCTTTTGGGGTTGGGTTGTTTTTGTTTGGAGAGTTTGATCCTGGCTCAGGACGAACGCTGGCGGCGTGCTTAACACATGCAAGTCGAACGGAAAGGCCCTTCGGGGTACTCGAGTGGCGAACGGGTGAGTAACACGTGGGTGATCTGCCCTGCACTTTGGGATAAGCCTGGGAAACTGGGTCTAATACCGAATAGGACTACGCTCTTCATGGGGTGTGGTGGAAAGCTTTTGCGGTGTGGGATGGGCCCGCGGCCTATCAGCTTGTTGGTGGGGTAATGGCCTACCAAGGCGACGACGGGTAGCCGGCCTGAGAGGGTGACCGGCCACACTGGGACTGAGATACGGCCCAGACTCCTACGGGAGGCAGCAGTGGGGAATATTGCACAATGGGCGCAAGCCTGATGCAGCGACGCCGCGTGAGGGATGACGGCCTTCGGGTTGTAAACCTCTTTCACCAGGGACGAAGCGCAAGTGACGGTACCTGGAGAAGAAGCACCGGCCAACTACGTGCCAGCAGCCGCGGTAATACGTAGGGTGCGAGCGTTGTCCGGAATTACTGGGCGTAAAGAGCTCGTAGGTGGTTTGTCGCGTTGTTCGTGAAAACTCACAACTCAATTGTGGGCGTGCGGGCGATACGGGCAGACTAGAGTACTGCAGGGGAGACTGGAATTCCTGGTGTAGCGGTGGAATGCGCAGATATCAGGAGGAACACCGGTGGCGAAGGCGGGTCTCTGGGCAGTAACTGACGCTGAGGAGCGAAAGCGTGGGGAGCGAACAGGATTAGATACCCTGGTAGTCCACGCCGTAAACGGTGGGTACTAGGTGTGGGTTCCTTCCTTGGGATCCGTGCCGTAGCTAACGCATTAAGTACCCCGCCTGGGGAGTACGGCCGCAAGGCTAAAACTCAAAGGAATTGACGGGGGCCCGCACAAGCGGCGGAGCATGTGGATTAATTCGATGCAACGCGAAGAACCTTACCTGGGTTTGACATGCACAGGACGCTGGTAGAGATATCAGTTCCCTTGTGGCCTGTGTGCAGGTGGTGCATGGCTGTCGTCAGCTCGTGTCGTGAGATGTTGGGTTAAGTCCCGCAACGAGCGCAACCCTTGTCCTATGTTGCCAGCGGGTTATGCCGGGGACTCGTAGGAGACTGCCGGGGTCAACTCGGAGGAAGGTGGGGATGACGTCAAGTCATCATGCCCCTTATGTCCAGGGCTTCACACATGCTACAATGGCCGGTACAAAGGGCTGCGATGCCGTGAGGTGGAGCGAATCCTTTCAAAGCCGGTCTCAGTTCGGATCGGGGTCTGCAACTCGACCCCGTGAAGTCGGAGTCGCTAGTAATCGCAGATCAGCAACGCTGCGGTGAATACGTTCCCGGGCCTTGTACACACCGCCCGTCACGTCATGAAAGTCGGTAACACCCGAAGCCGGTGGCCTAACCCTTGTGGAGGAGCCGTCGAAGGTGGGATCGGCGATTGGGACGAAGTCGTAACAAGGTAGCCGTACCGGAAGGTGCGGCTGGATCACCTCCTTCTAAGGAGCACCATTTATCGATTCCCCCGTGCCGGCAATAGTGTCGGGGTTCATGGTTGGGAGATGGCCGGCGCCTGTAGTGGGTTGTTCGGTGGGTGCATACAACAAACGTTCGTCCCGGTGGAAAGCCTTGGGGCGTGAAGATTGCCGAACACACTGTTGGGTCCTGAGACAACAGGCCCGTTCGCTTCCTCTCTTTGTGGGTGGGAGACATCGTCCCGTTGGGGATGGTGGGGGGTTGTTGTTGCCTCACCGGTTTTGGTGGTGGGGTGTGGTGTTTGACTTGTGGATAGTGGTTGCGAGCATCTAATGCGCAGCGAATGGTTGCCGGCGGCTTTCGGGTCGTTGGTTTCTTGTTCTGTTGTGTGTTGATGTGCAATTTTGATTCTTGTTTTCAATTGGTTTTTTTTGTGTCGTAAGTGTTTAAGGGCGCATGGTGGATGCCTTGGCATCAGAGGCCGATGAAGGACGTAGGAGGCTGCGATAAGCCTCGGGGAGCTGCCAACCGAGCGTTGATCCGAGGATGTCCGAATGGGGAAACCCAGCACGAGTGATGTCGTGTTACCCACGCCTGAATATATAGGGTGTGGGAGGTAACGCGGGGAAGTGAAACATCTCAGTACCCGTAGGAAGAGAAAACAATTGTGATTCCGTGAGTAGTGGCGAGCGAAAGCGGATGAGGCTAAACCGTATGCATGTGATACCGGGTAGGGGTTGTGTGTGGGGTTGTGGGACCTATCTTTCCAGTTCTATCCGGCTGGAGGGCAGTAAGAAAATGTCGTGGTTAACGGAAGTGGCTTGGGATGGCCTGCCGTAGAGGGTGAGAGTCCCGTACGTGAAAACCCGATGTCTGCCTTGATGGTGTTCCCGAGTAGCAGCGGGCCCGTGAAATCTGCTGTGAATCTGCCGAGACCACTCGGTAAGCCTAAATACCTTCTGATGACCGATAGCGGATTAGTACCGTGAGGGAATGGTGAAAAGTACCCCGGGAGGGGAGTGAAATAGTACCTGAAACCGTGTGCCTACAATCCGTCAGAGCCCTCGTTTACGTGGGGTGATGGCGTGCCTTTTGAAGAATGAGCCTGCGAGTCAGGGACATGTCGCGAGGTTAACCCGTGGGGGGTAGCCGTAGCGAAAGCGAGTCTGAATAGGGCGTATCCCATTATGGGTGTAGTGGCATGTTCTGGACCCGAAGCGGAGTGATCTACCCATGGCCAGGGTGAAGCGCGGGTAAGACCGCGTGGAGGCCCGAACCCACTTAGGTTGAAGACTGAGGGATGAGCTGTGGGTAGGGTGAAAGGCCAATCAAACTCCGTGATAGCTGGTTCTCCCGAAATGCATTTAGGTGCAGCGTTGCGTGTTTCTTGCCGGAGGTAGAGCTACTGGATGGCCGATGGGCCTCACCAGGTTACTGACGTCAGCCAAACTCCGAATGCCGGTAAGACAAAAGCGTGGCAGTGAGACGGCGGGGGATAAGCTCCGTGCGTCGAGAGGAAACAGCCCAGATCGCCGACTAAGGCCCCTAAGCGTGCTAAGTGGAAAAGGATGTGCAGTCGCGAAGACAACCAGGAGGTTGGCTTAGAAGCAGCCACCCTTGAAAGAGTGCGTAATAGCTCACTGGTCAAGTGATTGTGCGCCGATAATGTAGCGGGGCTCAAGCACACCGCCGAAGTCGCGGCATCCGCAAGGATGGGTAGGGGAGCGTCCTGCATCCGGTGAAGCAGCCGAGTGATCGAGTTGTGGAGGGTGTGGGAGTGAGAATGCAGGCATGAGTAGCGAATAGGCAAGTGAGAACCTTGCCCGCCGAAAGACCAAGGGTTCCTGGGGCAGGCCAGTCCGCCCAGGGTGAGTCGGGACCTAAGGCGAGGCCGACAGGCGTAGTCGATGGACAACGGGTTGATATTCCCGTACCCGTGTGTGTGCGTCCGTGATGAATCCATTGTGCTAACCATCCAAATGGCACGTGATGATCCTTTCGGGGATCACGTGTTGCCGGCTGCGTGGGACCCTGGTGGGTAGTAGTCAAGCGATGGGGTGACGCAGGAAGGTAGCCGTACCGGTCAGTGGTAATACCGGGGTAAGCCTGTAGGGAGTCAGATAGGCAAATCCGTCTGACATATATCCTGAGAGGTGATGCATAGCCGAGTGAGGCGAATTCGGTGATCCTATGCTGCCAAGAAAAGCCTCTAGCGAGTGCACACATGGCCCGTACCCCAAACCAACACAGGTGGTCAGGTAGAGAATACTAAGGCGTACGAGTTAACTATGGTTAAGGAACTCGGCAAAATGCCCCCGTAACTTCGGGAGAAGGGGGACCCACATGGTGTGTAAGCCCTCGCGGCCCAAGCATGAGTGGGTGGCACAAACCAGTGAGAAGCGACTGTTTACTAAAAGACACAGGTCCGTGCGAAGTCGCAAGACGATGTATACGGACTGACGCCTGCCCGGTGCTGGAAGGTTAAGAGGACCTGTTAACTCCTTCGGGGGTGAAGCGGAGAATTTAAGCCCCAGTAAACGGCGGTGGTAACTATAACCATCCTAAGGTAGCGAAATTCCTTGTCGGGTAAGTTCCGACCTGCACGAATGGCGTAACGACTTCTCAACTGTCTCAACCATAGACTCGGCGAAATTGCACTACGAGTAAAGATGCTCGTTACGCGCGGCAGGACGAAAAGACCCCGGGACCTTCACTACAACTTGGTATTGGAGTTCGGTACGGTTTGTGTAGGATAGGTGGGAGACTGTGAAGCGCACACGCCAGTGTGTGTGGAGTCGTTGTTGAAATACCACTCTGATCGTATTGGGCTTCTAACCTCGGACCATATATCTGGTCCAGGGACAGTGCCTGGTGGGTAGTTTAACTGGGGCGGTTGCCTCCTAAAATGTAACGGAGGCGCCCAAAGGTTCCCTCAACCTGGACGGCAATCAGGTGTTGAGTGTAAGTGCACAAGGGAGCTTGACTGCGAGACCTACAAGTCGAGCAGGGACGAAAGTCGGGACTAGTGATCCGGCACCCCCGAGTGGAAGGGTGTCGCTCAACGGATAAAAGGTACCCCGGGGATAACAGGCTGATCTTCCCCAAGAGTCCATATCGACGGGATGGTTTGGCACCTCGATGTCGGCTCGTCGCATCCTGGGGCTGGAGCAGGTCCCAAGGGTTGGGCTGTTCGCCCATTAAAGCGGCACGCGAGCTGGGTTTAGAACGTCGTGAGACAGTTCGGTCTCTATCCGCCGCGCGCGTCAGAAACTTGAGGAAACCTGTCCCTAGTACGAGAGGACCGGGACGGACGAACCTCTGGTCTACCAGTTGTCCCACCAGGGCACGGCTGGATAGCTACGTTCGGACAGGATAACCGCTGAAAGCATCTAAGCGGGAAACCTCTTCCAAGACCAGGTTTCTCACCCTTTTAGAGGGATAAGGCCCCCCGCAGACCACGGGATCGATAGACCAGACCTGCACACCCAGCAATGGGTTTAGGGAACTGGCACTAACCGGCCGAAAACTTACACACACCAAAAAACAACCAATTGTGTGTAAAACAAGACGAAGAACATTGCACATCGTGCCCGCAACCACATCCACGACAAAAGTCGAACAGACCACACCCCACCACCAAATAACACCCCCACAAAAGGGGGTGCCAAAAAACCGGTGGAGGCGTAATTAAATAGAGTTACGGCGGCAACAGCGGCAGGGAAACGCCCGGTCCCATCCCGAACCCGGAAGCTAAGCCTGCCAGCGCCGATGATACTGCCCTGCACGGGCGGAAAAGTAGGACACCGCCGAACACAAATTAGCCCTCAGCCCCCGATGAAAATCGGGGGCTGAGGCATTTTGTGTTTCTGAGGCATTTTGATTTGCGGGTGCCGCGCAGTTCGACGGCGCCGGCCGACGCCATTCGATCAATCGAACAGCGTCGGCTCGTCGGTTCCTGCCCGGCTTTTCTCGAGATCCAGAAGCAGTTTTTTGCGATCCAGTCCGCCGCCATATCCGGTCAAGCTGCCATTCGCTCCGATTACCCGATGGCAGGGCACGATGATCCCAACCGGATTATGCCCATTCGCCAATCCGACAGCCCGTGATGCACCCGGTGATCCCACTTGAACGGCAATTTCGCCGTATGACCGCGTTTCGCCATAAGGAATGGTCAACAGCGCACCCCACACGCGGCGCTGGAATTCAGTACCGACGAGGTCGAGTACCAGATCGAATTCCTGAAGCTCCCCGGCGAAGTACGCCGTCAGCTGCTCGACGGCCTCCTGAAATGCCGTCTCGTCAGGCTCCCACCCGTCATGGCTGGGTTCATAGGTCTGATCGTCCATGCGCAGATGCCGTATGCGGCCATCGCGTCCGGCGAGGGTGATGGTTCCGACCGGACTCTGCATGGTCCTGGTCTGCAAGGTGGCGCTCATGCCTGCTCCTGTTGTGGTGATTGCGTCGCGTTGGTGGTCAGTGGCGGCCACTGGTTGACCGCATGATCCAGGGAAGTCCATAGATGCTGTGTGGCGTACGCGCGCCACGGGCGCCATCGCGCACTGTGTTCGATCAGTTGACGTGAATTGTCCGGTAGTCCAATTTGTTTGGCTGCGATCTGGACTCCGAGATCGCTGGCCGGAAAGGCATCGGGATCGCCGAGCCCCCGCATCGCGATCACCTCGGCTGTCCATGGTCCGATCCCGGGCAGTTCGGCCAACTGGGTACGGGCCTGCAGCCAGTCCGATCCCGCGTCGAGTTCAACGGTGCCGGCTGCGAGGGCGTCGATCAACGCGACAAGGGTGCGCCGACGAGACTCGGGGAAGGCGAGGTGGCTGGGATCGATCTCGGCCAGCTGTGACACGGAAGGGAAGACATGGGTGAGGCCACCCAGAGCGTCGTCGATCGTCGTGCCGTAGGCGATCGCCAGCCGACGAGTATGCGTCGCCGCGGCCTTCATGGACACCTGTTGGCCGATGACCACGCGCAGCGCCAACTCGTTCTCGTCGACCGTGCGGGGGATGCGCTGTCCGGGGGCCTTGGCGACGATGGGTGCCAGATACCGGTCGGTGTTGAGGACGTCGATGACGGCCTCGGGGTCGGCGTCGAGGTCGAGCAGTCGTCGGCATCGGGCGATGGCGGTGGCCAGGTCTCGGAAGTCATCGAGGACCAGCGTGCATTGGACATGGTCGACGCGCGGCGACAGACCGACGATGCCGGTGCCGTTGGGCAGGCGGAGAGTGCGTCGGAAGGCCCCGTCGCGCACTTCTTCGACGCCGGGCACCGCGCCGGCCGCGAGATGCCCGAACACTCCTTCATAGGCGAAGGGTGTCCGGACCGGTAGGCGGACGGAAAGCGTTCCCGTGCCGGTGGTTTCGTTCGCGCTGAACCGTGCCTGCGCCCGTTGGCGGAGCTCGGTGGGCGTCAGTGCGCATACTTCGCGAATGGTGTCGTTGAACTGGCGGATGCTGGAGAATCCTGCCGCGAAAGCGACGTCCCCAAAGGGCAGCTTCGTGGTCTCGATGAGTACCCGCGCGGTCTGGCTCCGTTGGGCCCGGGCGAGCGCCAAGGGGTTCGCGCCGACCTCCGCCTGGAGCAGGCGCTCGAGCTGCCGGGTGGTGTAGCCGAGCCTGGCAGCCAGTCCGGTGACACCCTCGCGATCGACCGTGCCGTCGGCTATCAAGCGCATCGCGCGAGCGACCACGTCGGTGCGAATGTTCCACTCGGGCGACCCCGGCGACGCATCGGGCCGGCAGCGCTTGCATGCCCGGAAGCCCGCTCGTTGCGCAGCGGCCGCGGTTGGGTAGAACCGGACGTTACGGGCGAACGGTGGCCGGACCGGGCAACTGGGGCGGCAGTAGATACCGGTGGTGAGGACGGCCGTGACGAACCACCCGTCGAACCGCGCGTCCTTGGATTGGACTGCACGGTAGCAGCGGTCGAAGTCGTCGTACATGTCTTCGACAATGGCATGCGGCCGTGTCGAGTACTAGCGGAAAATCGACATCAACGTGGCTCGCGAGACATTTTTAATCAATTGTCTCGCAAATGGCTGACGTGCGAGTGCGGCCCTGTTATACCTGAAACGTGTTCTAGTCGGGGTATAGGGGAGGCGCATGTCAATGAACGGTCGTGAGCAGTTGCCAACTGGCGCAGCCAGATTCGTCGGCCGGGTTGGTGCGTTGGCCGTCGCCCTGGGCATTGGCGTGGCCGTCGCGAGCAGCCCTGGCGTCGCATTCGCCGCGCCGGGCGACGCCGGTGCGTCGTCATCAGGCAGTCACGCCAAGGGCGAGAGTGCTGCCAAGGATGGCGGGGAGAAATCCGACGCGAACAACCCGAAGACCGACCCGGGCGACAAGCCCTCTGGCGTCGTGAATTCGGGGAAGAAGTCGTCGAAGCGGCCGTCGGGGAAGACGGACGTGGCGAAGCCGTCGTCGGCGAAGGACTCGGCCGAGAAGGCGTCGGATCCCGACACGAAGCCCACAACCACGAAGGTCTCCACCACACCGACCGTGCCGGCGGCTGACAAGCCCTCGAATGAGCCGGTGGCCGCGGTCGCGAAGGCGGACGCACCCGTGAGCACGGTGCCGAGGGCACACGTGGCCGTGCCGGTGGCCTCGATCGGCGCGCCGATCGAGGCGGCGACGGCGGCGGTGTCGCATTCGCTCGCGGCAGTGGGCGCGAACGGGGCGGCGAATGCGTCCGGGAACCCCGCGGCGCCACTGCAGAACGCGGCATTGTCCGCACTGCTCGGCGTCACCCGGCGGGAGAACGCGTCATCTTCCGCGACAACGACATTGGCGGCCGCGCCGACGACGCTCCCGAGCACCGCCACGGTGCTCGGGACGTCCCAGCAGCTGGCTGCGGAGAAGCAGGCCAACGCCATCGTGAGCACGCTGCCGATGCAGCTCATGAAGGCGATCCTCACGTTTGCGTTCCAGCTGAATGCCAAGCAGCAGTACTCCCAGGTCGGTGGGCCCGACCCGGCGAACCTGAACCAGCTGGGGCAAGCGGTGAACGAATACGCCCAACAGGCCGCGATGGAGTACCAACTGCTGGACTCCATGAACCCGACGGTGCTCGAAATGGTTATGCCACCCCATGATTGGTTCGGTCAGTCCGTGACGGGCACCCGGATCCTGTATGACAATCCCGACACCATTTACCGGATGATGGGCGTCAACTCGACGTCGACGTACGTCATCACGGGCAAATTCGCGCCCGGTCAGATGCCCGCCGAGACCACGTTCAGTGTGCTGACCGGCCTCGGTGGCACCACGGCGGCGGTGCTCAATGCCAAGGACATGCAGATCAACCCGGACGGCACGTTCACGGTGACGGTGAGTTCCCGTCCGGCCGTCCAAGGCGAGACCAACCATCTTCAGATTCCGACCAACACCACGTTGATCGTGGCCCGAAACACGTTGTCGGACTGGAACGCTCAGTCGCCGATGAGTCTTTCGATCCAGCGGGTCGGCGGTCCTCCGGACAGCTTGTTCGCGCAGATCGGTGGCTTCGCCATTCCCGGCCTGGGTTCGTTCGTTGCCGGCAATTCGTTGCTTACCAACCTCGTCTCGCTCATCCCGCCGCTGCCGGTGATGCCGACATTCCTGAAGGGGCTGGAGGCGTCGGTGGTATTGGCCCTCGGGCTGCAGATGGAGCCGCAGTACATGGATGTGGCGACCAAGGATTCGTCGGGAAAGACGAAGGCACCCAATGTCTTCACCGATCCCGAGAGCAACGCCACGTTCCTGTCGACCCAGGTGCAGAGCCCGGGGTACTTTCAGTTGACCAACGATCAGGCGCTGGTGCTGACCATCAAGCCGGGCGATGCGGGCTATTTCGTCGTACCGGTGACCAACGACTGGACCATCACCAAGAACTACTGGGATCAGCAGACCAGCCTCAACATCGCGCAGTCGGTGGCCAACCCGGACGGCAGTTACACCATCGTGGTGTCACCGACCGATCCCGGTGTGGCGAACTGGGTGTCCACGGGCGGCCTGAACCAGGGCACCATTTCGATCCGCTTTCAGGACATCGACACGTCCGGCACCGATCTGCCGAAGGTGAGTTCACAAGTCGTCGCGCTCAGTGACCTCAGCACCGTCCTGCCGGCTGGGACCACGTATGTCACTGCCGCACAACGGCAAGCGGCCCTTGATCAGCGCAAGGCCGGATTCGACAACCGCTTCGCGCCCTACCCGCAGGTGTGACTCAGTACTCGTGGTTCGGGCATTGCACGTCGACGTAGACGGTTGCGGCCACCGGACCGCCGGGCTTGAAATTGCCCGGATTGTTCACGCCGGTGACCCAGCAGACGTCGAGCGGTTTGGTGTCGAAACCGTTGGTCCAGTTGATGTGTACGAGGTAACCCTTGGACTGGAGATTGTTGATGACATCGGCCGCTGAACCGCTGGTGTCGTAAGTGTCGGCCGTGGCCTGCGGAGCGAGCGCTAACGACACGGCGAGCGCCCCGGCGGCGGCCGCCATGACGGAATGTCGCTTCATGCTCACCATGATCCTCCGGATCTGTGTGAACCAGGTGTGAATTTCAGGCGAGCACGGCCAACCGCGTCGGCTCGGACAGCCCGCGCAGTGTGACGGTGTCGCCCAAAGCCCAGTGCGCACTTTCCGATTCGCTGACCGCGTCGAGCATGTCCGCGGCGATTGCCAGATGACCCGGCACGGACTTGGCGAGCTCGCACAGTCGGGCTGCCGCATTGACCGGTTCGCCGATCACCGTGTACTCGAATCGCTCCTTGGCCCCGACATTGCCGGCCACCACCGTCCCGGCGGCGACGCCGAGCCCGGCTTGGAGCTCGGGCACCTCGTCTCGCAATCGCGATGCGATGGCGCGGGCGGCGGCCAGCGCGTCACCCTCGGTGCACTGCAGTGACACCGGCGCTCCGAACACTGCCAGCACCGCGTCGCCCTCGAATTTGTTGACGAACCCGTGGTGACGGTCCACCTCGTCGACGATCACGGCGAAGAACCGGTTCAGCAGCTCGACGACCTCGCCGGCCGGGCGACTGGTCACCAGTTGGGTGGAGCCGATGACGTCGACGAAGATCACCGCCGCGTGACGTTCTTCGCCGCCCAGTTCTGGTCTCTCCAGCTCGGCGAGGGCAGCGACCTCACGACCGACGTGGCGGCCGAACAGATCGCGCACCCGTTCACGTTCCCGCAGCCCGTGCACCATCGAGTTGAATCCGCGTTGCAGCTGGCCCAATTCGGTGCCGTCGAAGACCACGAGATCCGTGGTCAGGTCGCCCCGCTCGACACGGCTCAGCGCCTGTCGCACAATCCGGATCGGGCTGGTGGTCAGCCACGCCACGATCCACATCAACAACGCGCCGAACACCAGCGCGAACACCGCCAGGCCCAGTACGGCGAAGGCGAACTGGGTTGGGGTGAGCGTGCTTTGGGTCAGCGCGAACACCGCGGCCAAAAGTACGCCGAGCATTGGCACGCCCGAGCCGAACGCCCACACCGCCATGGTTCGGCCCATGATCCCGGGTGCCAGCCGGGAGGGCGGTCGCCCGGCCTGAAGGGCGTCGGCGGCGACCGGCCGCAGCGCGAACTCGGTGTAGAGGTAGCAGCTGGTGGATACGACGATGCCGGGGAACGTGACACCCAACAGCAGTTTGGGGATGAACTGAGCGTCGTGCAGTGCGTAGAGCGTCGTCAGTAGTGCGGCGCCGGCACCCCACAGGCAGAGCAATACGCGAGTGAGCTGGCCGGGCGCCCGGAAGGTGTTGCGCTGATCCTCGACCGTCGGAGTGCGTTCTTCGATGGCCCACCGCACGCTCTGAATCACCCTGTTGGTCGCCCACACCACGCCGACGAGGAAGGCGAGCAAGATGCATGCGGGTGTCACGATCGCGGTGATCCACCACACGTCGGACCCGAAGACGTTAGGGGTCGGGAACAGCACCGTCTCGACGAGAATCGAGACGCCGACACCGATCATGTTGGCGACGACCACGAACGTGGTCAGGATCAGTTGGATGCGAATCCGGCGTCGGCGTTGGGTTTCGGAGACTCGCCCCAGAATCCACGACCCGTATTCGGGTGTGGCCTGCAGGCTGGTACGTGGGGTGATGGCTTCCCGTAGCCGTACCAGGCGCGTCCTTCCGGCTTGGTCCGCAGTCATTGGCCGTCAGCCTAGTTCGTGGGGTGAGTCCGGACGGGGATTCAGTGCCCCTAAGGTGGGTCGGGTGCGTCTCGTGATCGCCCAGTGCACTGTTGACTACGTCGGACGTTTGACCGCACATCTGCCGTCAGCCCGTCGCCTGCTGTTGTTCAAGGCGGACGGATCGGTGAGCGTGCATGCCGACGACCGCGCCTACAAGCCGCTGAACTGGATGACGCCGCCCTGTTGGATCGTGGAGGAGCCCGCGGCGGGCACGGTGGATGGCGCCGCCGTTGTCTGGGTGGTCGAGAACAAGGCCGGCGAGCAGCTGCGGATCACCGTCGAGGACATCGAGCACGACTCCAGCCATGAGCTCGGTGTCGATCCTGGTTTGGTCAAGGACGGTGTGGAGGCGCACCTGCAGGAGTTGCTCGCCGAGCATGTCGAGCTGCTGGGCGTCGGCTACACGTTGGTGCGACGCGAGTACCCCACGCCGATCGGTCCGGTCGACCTCCTGTGCCGCGACGAGACCGGTGCGTCGGTCGCGGTGGAGATCAAGCGCCGCGGCGAGATCGACGGCGTCGAGCAGCTGACGCGGTATCTCGATCTGCTCAACCGGGACAGTGTGCTGGCGCCGGTGGCCGGCGTGTTCGCCGCCCAGCAGATCAAGCCGCAGGCTCGCACGTTGGCTACCGACCGCGGAATCCGTTGCGTCACTTTGGACTACGACAAGATGCGCGGCATGGACAACGACGAGTTCCGGTTGTTCTGATGCCTCGGCGACGTCCGCAGCGGCCTCGGCGAGACCCGCCGCCGCTGCTCGGGCTGTCGTCGCGCCGGGTGGAGACCGGGCTTGACGGATACGACTACGAGGTGCGTCCGGTGGCCGGTTCGCGTGCCGTCAAGACGTATCGGTGCCCGGGGTGCGATCACGAAATTCGCCCGGGCACCGCGCATGTGGTGGTGCTACGGGTCGACGACGCCGAAGACCGCCGGCATTGGCACACGCCGTGCTGGGCGAATCGGGGAAACAGAGGACCGACCCGTAGGTGGTCCTAGCCAGAGCGCGAGCGGCGCGTCAGTGTGCGTCGGCGGCCGGCTCGACCAGCTCGATCAGCACGCCACCGGCATCCTTCGGATGGATGAAGTTGATGCGCGAGTCGGCGGTACCGCGGCGCGGGGCTTCGTAGAGCAGGCGGACACCGTCGGCGCGCAGGCGCTCGGACAGGGCCTCGATGTCGCTGGTCCGGTAGGCCAGCTGCTGCAGGCCGGGGCCGCGGGTGTCGATGAACTTCGCGATGGTCGACTTCTCGTCGAGCGGGGCCAGCAGCTGAATCTGGGCGCTGCCGACCGGCGCGCCGCGGACGGAAAGCATGGCCTCGCGGACGCCCTGGTCTTCGTTGACCTCTTCGTGCAGCACGATCATGCCGAGGTGGTCGTGGTACCACCGAATCGCGACGTCCAGATCCGGCACGGCGATACCGACGTGATCAACAGCGGTCACGAGGGCGCTGGCCAGCGCGGGACGGGCATCGACGTGTTCGGTGGTCATAACGTAAAGGTAACCTGAGACGACCGAATTTGCGCCTGTGTGATCGGCCACATTAGCCGTTACAGATTTGTTGGAGGATGGAAATGACGACCTCGGTAATTGTTGCCGGAGCCCGCACTCCGGTGGGCAAATTGATGGGTTCGCTGAAGGACTTCTCGGGTAGCGACCTGGGCGCTGTCGCGATCAAGGGTGCGCTGGCAAAGGCCGGTATCGATGCCTCGCTGGTCGATTACGTGATCATGGGCCAGGTCCTGACCGCCGGTGCCGGCCAGATGCCCGCGCGCCAGTCGGCCGTCGGCGGGGGCATTCCATGGGACGTCCCGGCGCTGACCATCAACAAGATGTGCTTGTCGGGCATCGACGCCATCGCGCTCGCTGACCAGTTGATTCGCGCCGGTGAGTTCGAGGTCGTGGTGGCCGGTGGCCAGGAGTCCATGAGCCAGGCCCCGCACCTGCTGCCCAAGAGCCGCGAGGGCTACAAGTACGGCAGCATCACCGCGTTGGACCACCTGGCCTACGACGGTCTGCACGACGTGTTCACCGACCAGCCGATGGGCGCCCTGACCGAGCAGCGCAACGACCAGGACAACTTCACCCGCGCCCAGCAGGACGAGTTCGCCGCGCAGTCGCACCAGAAGGCCGCGGCCGCGTGGAAGGACGGCGTGTTCGCTGACGAGGTCGTTCCGGTGTCCATCCCGCAGCGCAAGGGCGACCCGATCGAGTTCTCCGAGGACGAGGGCATCCGTGGCAACACCACCGCCGAGTCCCTGGGTGGCCTGAAGCCGGCGTTCCGCAAGGACGGCACCATCACCGCTGGTTCGTCGTCGCAGATCTCGGACGGCGCGTGTGCCGTCGTGGTGATGAGCAAGGAAAAGGCCGAGTCGCTGGGTCTGACCTGGCTGTGCGAGATCGGCGCGCACGGCGTCGTCGCCGGCCCGGACTCAACACTGCAGTCCCAGCCGGCGAACGCCATCAAGAAGGCCGTCGAGCGTGAGGGCATCACGGTCGATCAGCTGGACGTCATCGAGATCAACGAGGCCTTCGCGGCGGTGTCGCTGGCCTCGACCAAGGAGCTGGGCGTCGACGGGGACAAGGTGAACGTCAATGGTGGCGCCATCGCGATCGGCCACCCGATCGGCATGTCCGGCGCCCGGATCACCTTGCATGCGGCGCTGGAGCTGGCTCGCAAGGGTTCGGGTTACGCGGTGGCGGCGCTGTGTGGCGCCGGTGGTCAGGGTGACGCCCTGATCCTGCGTCGTCCCTGATTTCGGAGGCCGCGGCGAAGTGTGAACTACGCCTCGTAGTAGTCAGTCCGTCACTCGGGCACAATGGCGCCATGAGCGCTGTGGTGTCCCGGGTGGCGGGCTGGTTTCGTCTGATCGCGATGGCCGAGGCCTTCAGCTGGATCGGTCTGCTGGTCGGCATGTACTTCAAGTACCTCGGCACGCCTCGGACCGAGATCGGCGTGCACATCTTCGGCATGGTCCATGGCGTGGTGTTCCTGGGATTCCTGGCCACCGGACTGGTCGTCGGCCGGGCCGCCCGCTGGTCACCGGTCACCTGGGTGTCGGCGGCGCTGGCCAGCATCGTGCCGCTGGCCAGTGTGATCTTCCTGCGTTGGGCCGAACGGCACGGCGCGCTGGCCGTCGGTGCTGCTGCGGCCGAGGCCGAACCGGAGACGTCGGCCGTCGCGTGACAGACTGGACAGCGTGACTCGTCCGCGTCCTATCGGTCCCGCGCTGGCTGGCGCGGTGGACCTCTCCGCGCTCAAGAACCGTCCCGCCGAAGGTGCTGCCGCTGCCGGTGGCGCGCCCGGTGGCATCGAGATCACCGAGGCCAATCTCGAAGCCGAGGTGCTGATCCGCTCCGGCGAGGTGCCCGTCGTGGTGCTGTTGTGGTCGCCGCGCAGCGACTCGAGCGTCCAGCTGGGGCAGACGCTGTCCGCGCTGGCTGCCGAGGACGGTGGCAAGTGGTCGTTCGGCACGGTCAACGTCGACACCGCACCGCGTATTGCGCAGATGTTCGGCATCCAGGGCGTACCGACGGTCGTGGCGTTGGCCGGGGGACAGCCGATCACGAGCTTCGAGGGCGGCCAGCCGGCAGATCAGCTGCGACGCTGGGTGGACTCGCTGCTGCAGGCGACCGCCGGCAAGCTCGGTGGCGGCGCCGAGGGCGAGGAGGAGCAGGTCGACCCCGCGCTCGCACAGGCCCGCGAGTTCCTGGACAGCGGAGACTTCGACGGCGCCTTGGCCGCGTACCAGGCGATCCTCGACGCCGACCCGGCGCACGTGGAGGCCAAGGGTGCCGTGCAGCAGATCGCGTTCCTGCAGCGCGCGTCCGCGCAGCGCCCGGAAGCCGTGCGTCTCGCCGACGCATCGCCCGATGACATCGATCTGGCCTTCGCGGCCGCCGATGTGCAGCTCTTCCAGCGCGATGTCGACGGTGCGTTCAACCGGCTGATCGCGCTCATCAAGAAGACCTCGGGCGACGACCGGACCCGCGTGCGTACCCGGCTCATCGAGTTGTTCGAGCTGTTCGACCCGGCCGACCCTCAGGTCATCGCGGGCCGGCGCAATCTCGCCAACGCCCTCTACTGAGGCGCCCCTCGGCCTGCGGAGAACCTACTCGGCGGGCTTGAGCCAGAGCGCTGACAGCGGTGGGAGCACCAGGACAGCGGAGGCCGGCCGGCCGTGCCAGGGCTCGTCGGTGGCCTCCACCGCGCCCATGTTGCCTGCGCCCGCACCGTTGTAGACGGTCGCGTCGGTGTTCAGCAGTTCATGCCAGGTCCCGGTGTGCGGCAGGCCCAGGCGGTACTGCGAGTGCTCGCTGCCGGAGAAGTTGAAGACGCAGGCGATGGCCGACCCGTCGTCGCCGAACCGCAGGAAGCTCAGCACGTTGTTGTTCGAGTCGTTGGCGTCGATCCACGAGTAGCCCTCGGGATTGCTGTCGCGGGACCACAACGCGCGGTTGTCGCGGTAGATGCCGTTGATGTCGCGGACCAACTGCTGCACCCCGGTGGAGAAGCTGTGCTCGCCGAGCTGGAACCAGTCCAGTCCCCGTTCCTCGGACCACTCGGCGCGCTGGCCGAATTCCTGTCCCATGAACAGTAATTGCTTGCCCGGGTGTGCCCATTGGTAAGCCAAGAGCTGACGGAGGCCGGCGGCCTTGGCGTGATCGTCGCCGGGCATCCGGGTCCACAGCGTGCCCTTGCCGTGCACGACTTCGTCGTGGCTGATCGGCAGCACATAGTTCTCGCTGTAGGCGTACAGCATCGAGAACGTCATCTCGTGGTGGTGATAGCTGCGATGCACCGGGTTATGGCTGATGTAGTCCAGGGTGTCGTTCATCCACCCCATGTTCCACTTCATCGAGAAGCCAAGGCCGCCAAGGTTTGTCGGGCGGGTGACGCCAGGCCATGAAGTGGATTCCTCGGCGACGGTGACGATGCCGGGGGCCAGTTTGTGGACGGTGGCGTTCATCTCCTGCAGGAACTGTACTGCTTCCAGATTCTCCCGGCCGCCGTAGATGTTGGGCGTCCAGCCGCCGTCGGGGCGGGAGTAGTCGAGGTACAACATGGAGGCGACGGCGTCGACGCGCAGGCCGTCGACGTGGAACTCCTCGAGCCAGTACAGCGCGTTGGCCACCAGGAAGTTGCGGACTTCGTTCCGTCCGAAGTCGAAAACGTAGGTGCCCCAATCGAGTTGCTCGCCGCGGCGGGGGTCGGCGTGCTCGTACAGCGGCGTGCCGTCGAAGCGGCCCAGCGCCCACGAGTCCTTGGGGAAGTGGGCGGGCACCCAGTCGACGATCACGCCGATGCCGGCCTGGTGCAGCGTGTCGACCAGATACCGGAAGTCGTCGGGTGTGCCGAGCCGCGACGTCGGCGCATAGTACGACGTCACCTGGTAACCCCAGGAGCCGCCGTAGGGATGCTCGGCCACGGGCAGGAGCTCGACGTGTGTGAAGCCCTGCGCCACCACGTATTCGGTGAGTTCGACGGCCAGTTCCCGGTAGCTGAGCCCGGGGCGCCAGGACATGAGATGCACCTCGTAGGTGCTCATGGGCTCGAATACCGGGTTCAGCTCGGCGCGGGCGGTCATCCACCCGTCGTCGTTCCAGACGTAGTCGCTGACAAAGGTTTTCGACGCCGTCAGGGGCGGCACTTCGGTGCTGAAGGCCATCGGGTCGGCGCGATCGCTGACTGATCCATTGCCGGCGCGGATGCGGAACTTGTACAGACTGCCGGCTTCGAAGCCGGGCCAGAACAGCTCCCACACCCCGGACGAGCCCAGGGCTCGCATCGGTGCCTCGCTGCCGTCCCAGTGGTTGAAGTCGCCGATCAGGTTGACGCCCTTGGCGTTGGGCGCCCACACCGCGAACGAGAAGCCGTCAACCACGCCGTCCGGTGTCGTGAACGAACGGGGTTGGGCGCCAAGGATTTCCCACAACCGTTCGTGCCGGCCCTCGGCCAGCAGGTGCAGGTCCATGTCGCCGAGCGTCGGGAGGAAGCGGTAGGGGTCGGCCGTGGTGTATACGACATCGCCCGGGTATTCGACTTCGAAGCGGTAGTCGGCGAGCTTGTTGAACGGCACCTGGACGGCGAACACGCCATCCGCGATGGCCTCCATCGGGTAGCGCTTCTTGCCGATCAGCGCGGTGACCCCGATGGCGTGCGGATGCAGCGCCCGGATGACGGTGCGCTTGCCGTATTCGTGCGCGCCCAGGATCGAATGCGGGTCGTGGTGTTCGCCGGCCAGCAGTCGGGCCAGCTCGGCGGCGGGTGGGTGGAGGTGGCTCGTCACGGTTGCCTCCGCAGGAGACTCAGCCTTTTGTCGTACGGGATTTGCGGCATGTTCAGTACGTGGGCTACTGCTTTGTCCGGGTCCAGTCGCACGTAATTCCCTGCGCCCCATTGATATTCCTCACCGGTGATCTCGTCTCGCACCCAGAACCGGTCGTGGTCCGCCATGCCGAGGGCGCCCATGTCCAGCCACAGCGTTGCCTGCTCGGGGCCGAATGCGTTGAGCGTCAACACCACAAGGACGGTGTCGCCGGTAACGGGGTCGAACTTGCTGTACGCCAACATCGAGTCGTTGTCGACGTGATGGAACTTGATGGTCCGTAATTGGCTGAGCGCCGGATGCACGCGCCGAATCTCGTTGAGCCGGGTCAGCAGCGGCTCCAGGGACCGGCCGCCGGCAAGCGCCGCCTCGAAATCCCGTGGCCGCAACTGGTACTTCTCCGAGTCCAGGTACTCCTCGCTGCCCTCGCGCACCGCCTGGTGCTCGAACAACTCGTAGCCGGAGTAGACGCCCCAGGACGAGCTCAGCGTGGCCGCCAGCACCGCACGGATCGCGAACATGCCCGGACCGCCGTGCTGCAGGCTGGCATGCAGGATGTCGGGGGTGTTGACGAACAGGTTGGGCCGGTAGAAGTCGGCGTACTCGGCGATCTGCTGGCCGAATTCGGTGATCTCCCACTTGTAGTTACGCCACGTGAAATACGTATACGACTGGGTGAAGCCGAGTTTCGCGAGGCCGTAGAGTCGGGCCGGCCGGGTGAACGCCTCGGACAGGAACAAGACGTCGGGGTCGATGTTCTTGGCCTGGGCGATGAGCCAGGCCCAGAAGTTCGCCGGCTTGGTGTGCGGATTGTCGACCCGGAAGATCGTCACGCCGTGCGACATCCAGAACGTGACCACGCGCAGCACCTCGTCGTACAGGCCGGCCGGGTCGTTGTCGAAGTTCAGCGGGTAGATGTCCTGGTACTTCTTCGGCGGATTCTCCGCGTACGCGATGGTGCCGTCGGGCAATACCGTGAACCACTCCGGGTGCTCCTTGGCCCACGGGTGATCGGGTGCGCACTGCAGCGCCAGGTCGAGCGCCACCTCAAGGCCGTTGTCGCGGGCGGTGGCGACCATGTCGTCGAACTCGGCGATGGTCCCCAGGTCCGGGTGCACCGCGTCGTGCCCGCCCTCGTCGCTGCCGATCGCCCACGGAGAACCGACGTCGCCCGGGGTGGCCGTCACGTTGTTGTTCGGGCCCTTGCGGTGCACCTTGCCGATCGGATGCACCGGCGGCAGGTACAGGACGTCGAAACCCATTGCGGCGACCCGCGGAATGGCCTTGGCGGTCGTGGAGAACGTGCCGTGCACCGGCCGGCCGTCGGAGTCCCAGCCGCCGGTGGACCGGGGGAACAGCTCGTACCAGGAGCTGAACCGGGCCCGTGGACGGTCGACCCAGATGCCGTATTGCTCTCCCCGAGTGACCAATTCACGGAGCGGGTACTTGCGCAGCAGATCCGTGACGTCGGACGCCAACGCTGCCGCGGCTCGGACATACGGGTCGCCCGGTTCCCGGAGCCGCCTCGCGGCCGCGAGCAGCGGCGTGCGGTCGTCCTGGGGGACGGCCGTCGCGGCACGTTCCAGGAGGGTCGCCCCGACCAGCAGGTCATTGGACAACTCGGCCTCGCTCTGGCCCGCCTCGAGCTTGGCCTTGATGGCGTGTCGCCACGTCGCGATCGGGTCGCCCCAACCGTCGACCCGGAAGGTCCACAGCCCGACCTCGTCAGGCGTGAACTGGCCGTGGAAGACGTCGGGCGTGACGCCCTGCGCCATGGGCAGCCGGGTTGGCTTGATTTTCGCGCGCGGCGGAGTCGGCACGGCTGTTGCACCGGGTGGGGTTTCAGCGAGCTGCGGGTAGACGGGGCCGTGGTAGCGCACCACCAGCGTTGCGGCGACGGCGTCGTGACCTTCGCGCCACACGGTCGCGCTGATCGGAACCACTTCGCCGACCACGGCCTTGGCGGGATATCGGCCTGCGGACACCACTGGTGCGACGTCGTCGATCTCGATCCGACCGGCCACCCAAACCACTCCTTACCCGGGCACCGGCCACTACGTGCCGTAGTGGCCTCAATGGCCCGCCCGTGCTCTGATACCCACCGTAGTAGTCGATGACACCAGAGGGGCAGTGAGCAGTTCGATCGGCATCGAGCTGACGTCGAACTGACGCTGCATGAACTCGAAATGTCAGTAAGGTTCTTCTGTGTGAAAGCCCTCCGCCGGTTCACCGTCCGTGCCCACCTGCCCGAACGCCTCGCCGCTCTGGAGCGGCTGTCCATCAACCTGCGCTGGTCCTGGCACACGCCCACTCAGGAGCTGTTCGCGGAGATCGATCCGGCGCTGTGGGAACAGGTCGGTGCCGACCCGGTGGCGTTGCTCGGTGCGGTCAGCCCGGCGCGGCTCGACGAATTGGCGGCCGACGACGACTTCGTCGGCCGGGTGAACCACCGCGCCAGCGATCTGGACAACTATCTGAACCGGCCGCTGTGGTACCAGGAGCAGGCCGACCACGCCGAGGACGGCGGGCCCGCCATGCCGAGAGGCATCGCGTATTTCTCCATGGAGTTCGGAGTCTCTGAGGTCCTGCCCAACTATTCCGGTGGCCTCGGCATCCTCGCGGGCGATCACCTCAAGTCGGCGTCGGATCTCGGTCTCCCGCTGATCGCGGTCGGGCTGTACTACCGGTCCGGCTATTTCAAGCAGTCGCTGACCGCCGACGGCTGGCAGCATGAGAACTACCCGTCGTTGGACCCTCAGGGTCTGCCGCTGCGGCTGTTGACGGGCGCGGACGGACAGCCGACCCTGGTGTCGCTGAATCTGCCGGAGTCGCAGGTGTTGCGGGCGCGGGTGTGGGTGGCGCAGGTCGGGCGAGTTCCGTTGCTGCTGCTCGACTCTGACATCCCCGAGAACGAGCACGAACTGCGTTCGGTGACCGATCGGCTCTACGGCGGCGACCAGGAACACCGGATGAAGCAGGAGCTGCTCGCCGGCATCGGTGGCATCCGCGCCATCCGGGCGTTCACCGAGATCGAGGGCCTCGAAGCGCCCGAGGTTTACCACATGAACGAAGGCCACGCGGGCTTCCTTGGCGTGGAACGTATTCGGGAGTACATCAGCGGCTCAGGGCTGGACTTCGAGACCGCGCTGACGGTGGTCCGGTCTTCGACAGTCTTCACGACCCACACCCCGGTGCCGGCCGGTATCGACCGGTTCCCGGTGGAGATGGTGCGGCGCTACTTCGACGACACCGTCGCTGCGCCGCTGCTACCCGAGGTGCCGCTGTACCGCGTGGTCGCGTTCGGCGCCGAGGACGATCCCGACAAATTCAACATGGCGCACATGGGTTTACGGCTCGCACAGCGTGCCAACGGGGTGTCGCTGCTGCACGGCCGGGTGAGCCGAGGCATGTTCAACGAACTGTGGCCGGGCTTCGACCAGGCCGAGGTGCCGATCGGGTCAATTACCAACGGCGTACACGCGCCCACCTGGGCGGCGCCGCAATGGCTGGAGTTGGGCCGCGAGCTGGTCGGCGTCAAAGGGATGACGGCTGTCGACCAGGCGGCGGGGGAGCCGCAGCTGTGGCAGCGGCTGCACGACGTCGACCCCGGTCATCTGTGGTGGATCCGGTCCCAGCTGCGCGAGATGCTCGTCGCCGATGTGCGGGCCCGGCTGCGGCGTTCCTGGCTCGAGCGTGGCGCCACCGAGGCTGAACTCGGCTGGATCGCAACGGCTTTCGATCCATCTGTGCTGACCATCGGCTTCGCCCGTCGGGTGCCCACGTACAAGCGGTTGACGCTGATGCTGCGCGACCCGGAACGACTGGAACGGCTGCTGCTCGACGAGTCGCGGCCGGTGCAGCTGATCGTCGCGGGCAAGTCGCATCCGGCCGACGATGGCGGCAAGGCGCTGATCCAGCAGGTGGTGAAGTTCGCCGACCGGCCCGAGGTGCGTCACCGGATCGCGTTCCTGCCGGATTACGACATGTCGATGGCCCGCCTGTTGTACTGGGGCTGCGATGTGTGGCTCAACAACCCGTTGCGTCCGCTGGAAGCCTGTGGCACGTCGGGGATGAAGAGCGCGCTCAACGGCGGGCTGAACCTCTCGATCCGCGACGGCTGGTGGGACGAGTGGTACGACGGCGAAAACGGTTGGGAAATCCCGACTGCCGACGGTGTCACCGACGAGGCCCGCCGTGACGACCTCGAAGCCGCCGCGCTGTACGACCTGATGCAGAACTCGGTGGCGCCGAAATTCTACGAGCGCAACGAACATGGCGTGCCGATGCGGTGGGTCGAAATGGTGCGGCACACGCTGCAGTCGCTCGGGCCCAAGGTGCTGGCGTCGCGCATGGTGCGCGACTACACCGAGAAGTATTACGCCCCTGCGGCACAGTCGTTCCGGCGCACCGTGGAGCCGATCGACGGCGTGCCGTTCGGTGCGGCCCGATCGCTGGCCGCCTACCGCCAGCGGGTGACCGAGACCTGGCCGAAGATTCAGATCACCGACGTCGACAGCTACGGGCTGCCCGACACGCCGCTGCTGGGTTCGGAGTTGTCGCTGACCGCCAAGGTGCAGCTGGCTGGTCTGCGCACCGATGAAGTTGTGGTGCAAGCGGTTCTGGGGCGGGTCGACACCGGCGACCAGCTGGTGGACCCGGTGACGGTGCCCATGACGCACACGACTTCCGGCGAGGGCGGCGTCGAAATCTTCTCGGCGACCACGCCGCTGCCGGTGGCCGGGCCCGTCGGGTACACCGTTCGGGTGCTGCCGCACAACGCATTGCTGGCCGCCGACAACGAGCTCGGGCTGGTCACGCTGGCGTGAGTGCACTGACTGTTGCGGTCGATGGTGGACCGTACGCGCTGGCGGCCGGCCCGGACGGCGCGATGTGGGTGACGTCGGTGAGGGCAGGTTCGGTGGCCAGGGTTGACGCTCGCGGTGAGGTACGGCTGTTCGAGGTCGGCGCGGACAGCCGGCCGATGCAGATCTGCGCAGGTCCTGACGGAGCGATGTGGTTCACCTGTGCCGGTACCCACCGGCTGGGCCGGATCAGCGGTGACGGTGCCCTGACGTTTACCGAATTAGATTGGGGCAGTGCGCCATTCGGCATCACGGTCGGACTCGACGACGCCGTCTGGTTCACCGCCATGGACGCCGGGACCGTCGGTCGCGTCGGTGCTGATGGCGTGGTGGAGCAGGTCGCCGCGCCCGGTGGGATGCCGTCGATGATCACCGCCGGCGGTGACGGCGCACTCTGGTTCACGCTGAATCAGAAGTCCGCCATCGGGCGACTGACGGTGGACGGCAAACTGTCGGTCCGGCCGACTCCGACACCGTCGGCAGGTCCGGTCGGTATCTGCGCCACCCACGACGATGCCGTGTGGTTCACGGCAATTGGTGCGGACAAGTTGGGCCGCATCCCGCTGAACGACGCCATCCAGGAATTGGACCTGCCGGGCAAGCCGCACGCAGTGGTCGCCGATGCGGCCGATGGCGTATGGGTGAGTTTGTGGGGCGCAGACGCCATCGCCCGGGTCACCGCCGATGGCGAGGTCTCGACATTCGATCTGCCGCCGGGCAGCGAGCCGCACGGGTTGGCCGTCGATCGTGATGGCGCGCTGTGGGTGGCGCTGGAGTCTGGGTTCGTGGTGCGGCTGCCGGTGTAGCTAGGCGGGCACCGGCTGGACGGTGCTGTCGAAGTCGATGTGGTGGCCCTGCAGCCACATCATCGAGCGGCCATCGTCTTTCGCGGCCTGCCGGAAGACCACTGGCAGAATCAGTTCACGAAGGAACCGCCCCACCGGGCCTGCGGCCTTGCTGTTGGCCGACCGGTGTCCGTGATGGACGATCTTCTCCACCCGGCGGCGGCGCAACGATTCGAATGTCGTGAATGCCGTTGGGATGGCAGGGCAATCACGCAAGCACTGCGCGAGAATCACGGCGTCCTCGACGGACATCGACGCGCCTTGGCCTGCCGATGGTGCGGTGGCATGGGCCGCGTCGCCGATGATGATCTGGTTGCGCCGATTGTGCCAGTGCTTCACCACTGGCAGGTCGTAGGTGGCCCACCCGATCATCGGGCCAGGCGCGGCGTCGATGATGTCGTGCGCGGGCCCGGCATCGCCGGACATCAACTGGTGCAGCCAGTTTCGCCAGTCGGCGTCGGTCATGTCGGACAACACCCCACGTTCGGGTTCGCGGGCCATCGGTGGGTTGGCGAACCAGACGGTGCCACCGTCCGGGGTCGGAAACCAGGCGAAGAAGCACCGCGCGCCGAACTGCATCCGGAATTCGCGTGGCGGCACATCGACGGTGAAGTTCGGGATGTAACCGCCGACGTTGAGTACCGGCACGTAGCGGGGCGCGCGGGCGTGCGGGTCGATGACCCGGCGTACCGCGGAATGGATACCGTCGCAGCCGACCAGCAGATCACCGGTCGCGATACTGCCGTCGGCGAACTGTGCGTGGACCCTGCCGCCGGAAGTCGTTGTCGCGGTGACGAATTCCTTGCCATAGCTGTAGTGGACACCGCGTTCGGTGGCCAGCGCATTGAGTTCGCGGTAGAGGTCGGCGCGACGCATCATGACCGATGGCTGGCCGTCCGGGCGCCGTGCGGCCATGGGGATTCGACCCAGCTCCTTGCCGCTGCCGGTGATGAAGCTGATGGCGTCGTTCGGGTAGCCCAGGTTCTCGAGCGGTCCGGCCGCATCGACGGCCCGCAGCGCATCCATACCGTTGGCCTGAAAGTTCAGCCAGGCGCCGCGGAGGTCGGCGCCGGACGGTGAGCGTTCGAAGACGTGGGCGTCGATACCCACGCGCTGCAGCGCGATGGCCAGGACCGGGCCGGCCACCCCGGCGCCGATGATGAGTGCTTCGGTCATGCGTGTTCCTCGCTATGTCGCCAGATGGCTCGACAATCGGATAGCTTGATCATCAAGCAGTAGAATGGAAGGTGGATCGCTCGATTGTCAAGCGAAAATTCCGTGGCCGACCGCTTGGGAGCAGCGGTGCAGGCCTATCAGGCGGCGGTCGACGACTTCGATCGCGAGGTCGCGCGGCTGCTCGGCATCAACGCGACAGATGCTCGCTGCCTGGAAATTCTGATCCAGGAAACGCCCGATGGCCTGACACCGCGGGAGTTGGCTGATCGCCTGGGCCTCACCACCGGCAGCGCCACGACGATGCTCGACCGCTTGGAGAAGGTCGGTTATGTGATGCGCTCAGCGCACCCCAGTGATCGGCGCAAACTGCTGGTCCACGCCACCACTACCGCGCGCGAGCGTGCCTTCGAACTCATCGGCCCGCTGGTGGCCGGGGGGAAGCGCACCCTGCTGAGCCGTTACAGCGCTGAACAGCTGGAGCTGATCACCGAGTTCCTCACGCGCGCAACCGAATTGCAGCGCAACCATGTCGGGCGGCTGCGCGGGATGTGACCGACATCGGGCGTGTCGCCGCTGTCTGCAACGTGTGCGATCCAGACCCGTCAGCATGTGCTGACATCGTCAACACATGCTGACAATGTCAGCCTCGGCTGACAGGTCCTGGCGCGAAGTGGTGGGGAAGGAGCTCCCGTGGGCCGCGGGCGCGAGGACTGCGGGCGCGAGGACTGCGGACGCGAGGACTGCGGGCACGAGGACGGTGGGCGCGAGGACGGTGGACGCGAGGACCGCGGTATTCGTCAGCTGGATGCGGCCAGCCGCTCCAGTGCGCTGCGCACCCGAACCGGGTCCGTCGTCGACCAGTAGGGCGGCAGCGACGACTGCAGGAACCCGCCGTAGCGCGCCGTCGCCATGCGGGAGTCCAAGATGGCGATGACGCCACGGTCGTTGACGCTGCGCAGCAGGCGTCCGGCACCCTGCGCCAACAGCAGTGCGGCGTGCGATGCCGCCACCGCCATGAAGCCGTTGCCGCCGCGTGCGGCGATGGCCCGCTGACGCGCGGTCAGCAGCGGATCGTCGGGGCGGGGGAACGGAATTCGGTCGATGATCACCAGTGACAGCGACGGTCCAGGCACGTCGACGCCCTGCCACAGCGACAGCGTGCCGAACAGCGACGTCTCGGCGTCTTCGGTGAAGCGGCGCACCAGCGTTGAAGTCGAGTCCTCGCCCTGGCACAGCACGGGGGTGTCGAGCCGTTCGCGCATGATCTCGGCGGCGGTCTTGGCGGCGCGCATCGACGAGAACAGGCCCAGCGTGCGTCCGCCGGCGGCGGTGATCAGTTCGTATATCTCGTCGAGCTGTTCCGGTGGGGCGGCGTCGCGTCCCGGCGGCGGCAGGTGCTTCGCGACGTACAGAATCCCCGACTTGGCATGGGAGAAGGGCGATCCCACGTCCATGCCCTTCCACTTCGGAGCGGGCGAGGTGGAGGCACCCTCTTCTGAGGGCACTGACAACCCCCACGCCCGCGCCATCGACTCGAAGCGCCCGCCGATGGTCAGTGTCGCCGAGGTCAGCACCGCGGTCACCTCGCCGAACAGTCGGCCACGTAGCAGCCCGGCCACCGAGAGCGGAGCCACTCGCAGGATGTATCGCACTGAGCCCCTGGACTCTTCGCGATCCAGCCACACCACGTCATAGCGGTCGGGGATGGCCGGTACGAACGAGTCGATGATGCGGGACGCGGTATCGCTCAGGTCGGTCAGCGCCGTGACGGCCTCGCTACGGGCCGCGGCGGCGGTGGGGTCCGACGGCGCCGTATCGATCGCCATCTTGACCTTGTCCGTCGAGTCGCGGACCACTGTCAAGTAGGTGGCGAGCTCGTCGTCGAGCACGTCGATGCGCCCGGGTTCCATGTCGTGGATGGTCGACCCCAGCGTGGCGATGGAGGCCTCGAGGCGTTCTGCCAGTTCAGGTTCCACCAATCGAGCGGCGCGTCGGAGTGCCACGGCCATGGACGTTGCGGAGAGCTCGCCGGTGGCCACGCTCGTCACGCGGTCGACCAGTTCGTGGGCCTCGTCGACCACCAGTAGTTGGTGTTCGGGCAGGACGTTGACCTCGGAGATGGCATCGATGGCCAGCAGCGCGTGGTTGGTGACGATGACGTCGACCGCACCCGCCTTGGCGCGGGCCTTCTCGGCGAAACAGTCTGTGCCGTAAGGGCATCGAGTCGCGCCGATGCACTCCCGGGCGCCGACACTGACCTGCGACCAGGCTCGGTCCAGGACGCCCGGCACCACCTCGTCGCGGTCACCGCTCTCGGTGTCCGACGACCATTCGATGAGTCGCTTGACGTCACGGCCCAACGCCGACGCGGCCACAGGGTTGAACAGTTCTTCTTGCGGGAGATCCTCTTCGGCAGAGGCTCCGCTGTGAACCTTGTTCAGGCACAAGTAATTTCCGCGGCCCTTGAGCAGCGCGAACTCGGGACGGCGCGGCAGGTGCGGGGCCAGCGCGTCGGCCAAGCGGGGCAGGTCGCGGTCCACCAGCTGACGCTGCAGCGCGATGGTCGCGGTCGACACCACCACGGGCTGATTCGACGCGACGGCATGCGCGATGGACGGCACCAGGTACGCCAACGACTTGCCGGTGCCGGTGCCGGCCTGAACTGCCAGGTGCTCACCGTTGTCGAAGGCATGGCCGACGGCTTCGGCCATCTCGATCTGGCCGCTGCGTTCGGCGCCGCCGAGGGCGGATACCGCGATGGACAGCAGTGCGGACACATCAGTGGTGCTGGACTTGCGGCTCATGCACTCACCAGTCGGGTCGGGATGGCGGGCTCACCGCGCGAGAGTTTGAGGCCGTCCCACGGCAGGCTGCGAAGTCCGGCGGCGACGCGCGCGCGGGCATCGGCGAGCGACGAGTCGCACACGACGGAGCCCGACCGCATGAGCGGCACCGTCAGGACTCGCCCGCCGTCGGATGGGGCCGAATCGGCCGGGTACACCACCTCTTCAATGACGGTTCCGGACGGCTTGGCCAGGCGGAGGGCAGCTTTGCGTCCACCGTGAGATTCCTTGTGCGTGCTGCGTTTTGCCACGGGTCGGCCGTCGACCTCGACCAGCTTGTAGACCATCGACGCGGTCGGCGCACCGGAGCCGGTGACGACCGACGTGCCGACGCCATAGACATCGACCGGCGCGGCGGCCAGGCCGGCGATCGAGTACTCGTCGAGGTCACCGGACACGACGATCTTGGTGACGCGAGCGCCCAGCGAGTCGAGTTGGTCGCGGACCTGGCGTGCCATGACGCCGAGGTCTCCCGAGTCGATGCGGACGGCACCGAGCTCGGGCCCGGCCACCGCGACGGCGTTGGCCACGCCCTGGGTGATGTCGTAGGTGTCGACCAGCAGCGTCGTCCCGACGCCCAGCGCATCGACCTGGGCGCGGAACGCGGCAACCTCGTCGGGGCCGCTCGGCGCGGTGTGCACCAGGGTGAAGGCGTGTGCGCTGGTGCCCAGTGCGGGGACGCCGTAGGTCCGCTGTGCCTCCAAGTTCGAGGACGCGAAGAACCCGGCGATGTACGCCGCCCGGGCCGCGGCGACCGCGGCGTGCTCGTGGGTGCGCCGCGATCCCATCTCGATCAGCGGCCGGCCGGTCGAGGCGCTGACCATGCGGGCGGCCGCCGACGCGATGGCGGTGTCGTGATTGAAGATCGACAGCACGAGCGTCTCGAGGATGACGCACTCGGCGAACGTGCCGTGAATCGACAGCACCGGCGAATCGGGGAAGTACAGCTCGCCCTCGGAGTAGCCGTCGATGTCGCCGCGGAACTCGTAGTCGGCCAGCCAGCGGAGCGTCTCGTCGTCGAGAAAGTCCAGAGAGGCCAGCGCCGCGTCGTCGAATCGGAAGTCGGCGAGCGCGGAGAGGAACCGCGCGGTGCCGGCGACCACCCCATATCGGCGTCCGAAGGGCAGCCGCCTGGCAAACACCTCGAACGACGCGCGGCGGTGTGCCGTGCTGTCGCGCAGGGCAGCAGCGAGCATGGTGAGCTCGTATTTGTCGGTCAGCAACGCGGCGGTCACAGAGCTCACCGTACTGGTTCTTCACCGCGTATCTGCCCGGCTATTCTGGGCTCATGGTTCTGGGTGCCAGCTCGTCGACGGTAGTCGCGCGGACAAGCCCCGCGACTGACGTCGAAGAGGTGGCCGGCCTGGACAGTCCGTGGGTGACCATCGTCTGGGACGACCCGGTGAATCTGATGACCTACGTGACTTACGTCTTCCAGAAGCTGTTCGGTTACAGCGAGGTGCGCGCAACGGAACTGATGATGCAGGTGCACACCGAGGGCAAAGCCGTCGTCTCGGCGGGCAGCCGGGAGTCGATGGAAGTCGACGTCACCAAACTGCATGCAGCGGGACTGTGGGCAACCATGCAGCAGGACCGCTGAGCGGTGCGCAAGTGGAAGCGGGTCAACACGTCGTCGGGCGTGCGCATCAGGTCGGGTCTGGAGGCGCACGAAGTCACCATGCTGCGCAACTTGGTCGGCTCGCTGATCGAGATGCTCGATGACCGCGAATCCGCTTCACCGCGTGACGAACTCGCCGAACTGACTGGTATGAAGATCGGGCCGTCGCAGGCCCCTGACGACGACACCATGCGCCGGTTGCTGCCGGACTTCTACCACGATCCCGCCCAGCATCCCGATGGCCGCGCCGCTGGTGAGAGCCTCAACGGCGCGCTGCGCAGCCTGCACGAACCAGCGATCATCGACGCCAAACGGCACGCCGCGGGGCGGCTTCTCGATTCCCTGCCGGACCCGGCTGGCAAGTTCGAGTTGACCGAGGAACAGGCAGAGGACTGGGCGGCCGCGATCAATGATGTGCGGCTGGCTCTGGGCGCCATGCTCGACATCGGACCCGATGGGCCGCAACGTCTTTCGCCGGACCATCCGATGGCGGGGCATGTGGAGGTGTATCAGTGGCTGACGTATCTGCAGGAGTACCTCGTGCTGAGTCTGCTGGACGAGCGGTGACGGGCTCCATCACCGACGTCGCCGACATCCTGGTTGGCAACTACCAGCGCATCGAAGACGCCACCTTGGGCGGCGGCTGGGCAACGGGCACCACGGTTGTGCTCGCACCGCCCGGAACCGTCGGCGCGGTGGACGTGCGCGGCGGAGCGCCCGGCACCCGCGAGACCGATCTGCTCGACCCGGCCAACAGCGTGCGGCACGTCGACGCGATCGTGCTCACCGGCGGCAGTGCTTACGGACTCGCCGCGGCTGACGGTGTCATGACCTGGCTCGAGGAGCACGACCGCGGCGTGAAGATGCCCGGCGGCCGGGTGCCGATCGTGCCGGGTGCGGTGATCTTCGATCTGCCCGTCGGCGCGTGGGCCAACCGGCCGACGGCGGAGTTCGGCTACCAGGCCGTCGCCCATGCCGGCACCGACGTGCCCACCGGCAACGTCGGCGCGGGCGCGGGTGCGCGGGCCGGGGCGCTCAAGGGTGGGCTCGGGACGGCGTCGGTCACGCTCGATAACGGCGTCACCGTCGGCGCGCTCGTCATCGTCAACGCGGCGGGCCACGTCGTCGATCCACAGACCGGCTTGCCGTGGTCGGCCGACCAGATCGCCCGCTTCGGGCTGCAGCCTCCGCCACCCGAGCAGATCGAGGCGTACCGCACCCGCGTGACGGACCCGAAGCCGCTCAACACGACCATCGCCGTCGTCGCGACCGACGCCGCGCTCAGCCCGGCCGGCTGTAAGAAGGTGGCCGTCGCCGCGCACAACGGACTGGCCCACACCATCCGTCCGGCGCACACCGCCGTCGACGGCGACACCGTCTTCGCGCTCGCGACGGGCCGGGTGCACATCGAGCCGGATCCGGCGACGCCGGAGCAGATGAATCCAGAGACGCGACTCATCTCCGAGATCGGGGCCGCCGCGGCCGACGCGCTCGCCACCGCCGTGATGGTCGGGGTGCTGGCCGTCGAGTCGATCGCGGGAATCCCGACCTACCGCGACCTGCTTCCGGGAGCCTTCGCCTGACGGTCTCCGCAGGTAGCCTGGGGGCATGACGCCAGCGAGTAGCGGAGCGGAGTGCGCATGACTTCGGACCTGTCGACTACCTCGAAGCCGAAGCCGCCTGCGACGTGGAAGGTCGGCGGCGTCACGATCGTCAGCTTCGTCGCGCTGCTGTGGCTGATCGAAGGCTGGGATGCGCTGCATCATCAGGAGCTCAATCAGGACGGCATCCGCCCGCTGGAGACCGACGGACTCTGGGGCATCTTGTGGGCGCCGCTGCTGCACGCCGATTGGGCGCACCTGATCGCGAACACCGGCCCGGCGTTGGTGCTCGGGTTCCTGGTGACGCTCGCGGGCATGGGCCGGTTCCTCGCGGCCACGTTGATCATCTGGATTCTCGGCGGTTTCGGTACGTGGCTCATTGGCAACATCGGTGCGCCGCAGGGTGTCGAATCAGTGCACATCGGGGCGTCCGGACTGATCTTCGGCTGGCTGACGTTCCTCATCGTGTTCGGCTTCTTCACTCGGCACGCATGGCAGATTGTGGTCGGCATCGTGGTGTTGTTCGTCTATGGCGGTGTGCTGTGGGGTGCGCTGCCGGGCACGTTCGGCGTGTCGTGGCAGGGCCATCTGTGCGGTGGCATCGCGGGAGTGCTCGCCGCGTATTTGCTGAGCAGTCCGGAAAGGGAAGCGCGCGAACGGCGTAAGGGTTCGGCGCTGCCGTCGATTCCGACGTAATTTGCTGAATTCGGAATTCGCCGCACATCGCGATGCCGGAAGCGTGATCGGTATCGCTTTCGGGAGTAATCGAGAAACTGGCCGCCCAAAGGTGCCGTCTTTTCGTCGCAGGACGTGTTGACGTGGCAAGCTAGGGGTGTGCGCCTCACCATTCTCGGTTGCTCCGGCAGCGTGGGTGGGCCGGATTCTCCGGCCTCGGGCTATCTGCTGACCGCTCCGGACACCACGCCGATGGTTATCGACTTCGGCGGCGGGGTACTCGGCGCACTGCAGCGTCATGCCGATCCGGGTTCCGTAAATGTATTGCTGTCGCATCTGCATGCCGACCATTGCTTGGACTTGCCCGGGCTGTTCGTCTGGCGGCGGTATCACCCGAATCCGCCCGTCGGTCGCGCGCTGATGTTCGGTCCGGCGGCCACGTGGCACCGGCTCGGTGCGGCGTCGTCGCCCGAGGGCGGAGAGATCGACGACATCACCGACATCTTCGACATCCAGGTCTGGGTGGACGGTGAAGACGTCGAGATCGGCGCGCTGACCGTGACGCCGCGACTGGTGTGCCATCCGACCGAGTCCTACGGCATGCGCTTCACGGATCCGTCCGGCGCTACGCTCGTCTACTCCGCGGACACCGGCTACTGCGACGCGTTGGTCGACCTGGCCCGCGGTGCCGATGTGTTCCTGTGCGAGGCATCGTGGACCGACTCGCCGGACCGTCCACCGAAGCTGCATCTGTCCGGCGCCGAGGCCGGCCGCGCCGCCCGCGAGGCGGGGGTGGGGGAGCTGCTGCTGACCCACATCCCGCCGTGGACGTCCCGCGAGGACGTCATCAGCGAGGCCAAGGCTGAGTTCGATGGACCCGTGCACGGCGTGGTGTGTAACGAGTCGTTCGACATCACTCGTAGGTAAGGTTCCGCCCAGCTGTTCGCGGCCCGCTAGGGTTGTGCGGTGTCCAGACGAGAAGACGGTCGCCTTGACGACGAACTCCGCCCGGTAAAGATCACCCGAGGATTCACCAAGCACCCCGCAGGATCGGTGTTGGTGGAGTTCGGCGAGACGCGGGTCATGTGCACCGCTTCGGTATCCGAAGGGGTGCCGCGCTGGCGGAAGGGTTCCGGGCTGGGCTGGCTGACCGCCGAGTACGCGATGCTGCCGGCCGCCACGCATGACCGCTCCGACCGCGAGTCGGTGAAGGGCCGAGTCGGTGGGCGGACCCAGGAGATCAGCCGGTTGATCGGCCGCTCGCTGCGCGCGTGCATCGACCTCAGTGCGTTGGGCGAGAACACCATCGCCATCGACTGCGACGTGCTGCAGGCCGACGGCGGTACCCGTACCGCGGCGATCACCGGCGCGTATGTGGCGTTGGCCGACGCCGTGACGTACCTGGCCGCGGCCGGCCGGTTGAAGGATCCGCGACCGCTGTCGTGCGCGATCGCCGCCGTGTCGGTCGGTGTGGTCGACGGCCGCGTCCGCACCGACCTGCCCTACACCGAGGACTCGCGCGCCGAAGTCGACATGAACGTCGTCGCCACCGACACCGGGACTTTGGTGGAAGTGCAGGGGACGGGTGAGGGTGCGACGTTCCCGCGCTCGACGCTGGACAAGCTGCTCGATGCCGCACTGGCCGCGTGCGACCAACTGTTCGCGTTGCAGCGTGAGGCTCTGGAGCTGCCGTATCCGGGTGTGCTGCCGGAGCCGTCGGGTCCTGCGAAGAAGGCATTTGGTGCCTGAGCTGCTGGTCGCCTCGCGCAATGTGAAGAAGCTTGCGGAGTTGCAGCGCGTCCTTGATGCTGCGGGTGTTGTCGGTCTGACGTTGTTGTCGTTGGCCGACGTGCCCGAGTATCCCGAGGCGCCCGAGACCGGGGCGACGTTCGAGGAGAACGCGTTGGCCAAGGCTCGAGACGGGTTCGAGGCCACCGGCATTCCCTGTGTCGCAGACGATTCCGGGGTTTCGGTCGATGCGCTGAACGGCATGCCCGGCGTGCTGTCGGCCCGGTGGGCTGGTGGGCACGGGGATGACCTGGCCAACCTGTCTCTGCTGTTGGGTCAGCTCGAGGATGTGCCCGACGAGCGTCGTGGGGCGGCGTTCGTGTCGTGCTGCGCCCTGGTTTCCGCCGCGGGTTCGGTGGTGGTGCGCGGTGAGTGGCCGGGCGCCATCGCGCGGGAGCCACGGGGGTCGGGCGGGTTCGGGTACGACCCGATCTTCGTGCCTGCCGGTGGTTCAGTGTCCGCCGCGGAGCTGACGCCCGCCGAGAAGGATGCGGCGTCGCACCGCGGACGGGCATTGGCACAGCTGGTGCCGGCGCTGCGGGAGCTGGCTGCGGGCTAATTCCCGTCTCTCATGGCGCATCGGCGACAGCGACGACGCTGTCCTGGGGTGCGGCGTCGACCTGTGGGGACCGTGCGCGGTACATCCGGACCAATTCGCGGATTGCGACGAACAGGCAGAAGACGGCGTATGTCGCCGACAGTGCCTTGGCGTTCAGGCCCAGGGCCAGCACTGCGCCGGCGATCGCCCCCGGCAGCGCGCCGAGGTTGAGGGTCAGACTCAGCCGGGGCGACGCTGTTCCCTGGCGGGCGTGCATGATCCATCCGACGATCGAGTTCGGGACGAACATCAGCAGCGAGGTTCCGATCGCCGTATGCAGGTCGCAGCCGAACAACACCATCAGTGTGGGAACGGCGAGCAGCCCTCCGCCCAGGCCGACAGCTGCGGCCCACGCGCCGATCAGCAACCCGCAGGCTAGTGAGACCGGCGCGACGTAGATCCAGTTGTGAACGACAGCGGCGGATAACGCCGCCCCGCCTTGCAGCAGGTGGACGCCGGCGATGTCCAGGCCAAGCTTGAGCGCCGACAGCAAGAGCACGGTGACGAACAGCCAGCGCAGGGTCGCGTGGGACACCTTCATGATCAGCCTGGCGCCGAAGAGGCCGCCGATCGTCCCTCCGACCAGCATGCCGAAGCCGGCGTTCCAGTCGATGCTGCCGCCGGCCAACGCAAAGGTCAGCGCGCCGACCCCGACGACGGCGGTATTGGCGGCGGTGGCCGTCCCATGCAGGGTTGGCCGCGGCAGCGCGGTCAAATGCTCCAGGGCCGGCACGTAGAAGACGCCGCTGCCGCCGCCGAAGAGGCCGCCGATCATTCCGCCGATCGCGCCCACGCCGAGTTCAGCGAGTAATCCGCCTCGCATGACGGCCGGGTTCGGCGGAGCAGGGTGTTCGGCGGGCATGCGGATTCTCCTTCGGATTGGCTCGACGAACTATCGCACTTGTCAGACAAGTAGACAAATTAATTTCGGTGAGCGGGGTACCGAATGGCGTCTGCGGGATGTCGTGTCCGCGCCCTGGCCAGCAGGTACGGCGAGCTACGGCGCGGCCAGATACCCGTCGAGGAAGGTGTGCAGCGTGGGCGCCAGGTGCGCCACGCCGGAATCGTTGAGCTTGGCCAGCAGGATGATGCCCTGATACTGCGCGAGCAGCGCATGCGCGAGCTGCTCGGGATCGGTGCCGGGGCGCAGGGCTCCGGCGTTTGCGGCTTCGTCCGCGATGAGCGCTAAGTGGTGTTCCATCGCCTTGAGAGTGCGAGCGAGGTGCTCACGAAGATCGTCGTCGGTGGTGGACAGTTCGGCGGCGAAGTTGCCGAAGGGGCAGCCCACCGCGCGGCCGAATTGGGCTTCGAGGGCGGACTGGATGACACCGATGGCGTCGGGGACGGCGTGCAGCTTTTCGGCCGGCGTCGCGGTAGGGGAGCCGGCGAGCTGGCGCTGAAATGCTTTGGCGTGCAAGTCGATAACCGCTTTGCCCAGCTCGGACTTCGACGAGAAGTAGTGGTAGAAGCTGCCCTTGCGGATATCGGTCGCGCGGCAGAGTTCATCGACCCCGACGGCTTGGTAGCTGCGTTCGAGGAAGAGTCGGGCAGCGGTGGCGACCAGGCGGTCGCGGGCGTCGGAACTGCGGGGCACCTGTGAACTGTAGGTAATAGTTGACCGGTCGGTCAACACGTGGCAGGTTTGCGACATGACAACCCCAGACGTCTTCCGCACCCCTGATGAACGATTCGAGAATCTGCCGGGATACGACTTCGCCCCGAACTACGTCGACGTCGACGGGCTGCGCATGCACTACCTCGATGAGGGCCCGCGCGACGGCAAGCCGATCGTCTGTTTCCACGGCGAGCCGACATGGGCGTACCTCTACCGCAAGATGATCGCCCCGTTTGTCGACGCTGGGCATCGGGTGATCGTGCCGGACTACGCGGGCTTCGGCCGGTCCGACAAGCCCACTGACCGGGGCTGGTACAGCTACGACCGGCACGTCGAGCTGGTGACGCGGGTGCTGGGCGGGCTGGAGCTGAGAGACGTCACCGCCATCGTGCAGGACTGGGGCGGGCCGATCGGCCTGCGGTGGGCGACGGAGAATGCGGATCAGGTTGGTGCGCTGGCGATTTTCAACACCGGGCTGTTCACCGGGCGGGTGTCCAAGGGCTTCATGGCATGGCGTGCCTTCGCCGAGGCCAATCCTGACTTGCCCGTCGGTTTCGTGATCCAGGGCGCGACGACGACCGAGCTGTCTCCTGAGGTGGTGGCCGCCTACGATGCGCCGTTCCCCACCGTGGAGTCCAAGGCCGGTGCCGCGCAGTTCCCGCTGCTGGTGCCGATCACCGAGGACGCGGCGGGTGCGACGGAGATGCAGGCGGTCACCGACGCGCTATCGCGCTGGGAGAAGCCGGCGCTCGTGGCGTTCTCGGACCAGGACCCGGTCTTCCCGTACCCGCGCGCGGGTGAGGCATTCGTCGATCTGATCCCCACCGTGGCCGAGCAGGTGCGGATCGAGGGTGCGTCGCACTTCCTGCAGGAGGACCGCGGTGAGCAGCTGGCAGCCGAGGTGCTCAAGCACCTCGGCTGAGACCGTCAGAGGTCGAAGCGCTTCTTGACGTCTTCGGTGCGGAAGTGCTCGACGATGATGCCGAGCAGCGGGACCGTGCCGGCGAAGAGCGTGCCGATGGTCTGGCCCAGCGGCCAGCGGACCTTGACCGCCAGGTTGAACGTGCACAGCAGGTAGATGAAGTACACCCAGCCGTGCACGATGCCGATCCAGTTCAGGCTCACGTCGTTGAAGACGTAGTGCGCGACCAGCTCGTAGCAGAGCGCGATGAGCCAGATACCGGTCGCCCACGCCATCACGCGGTAGGCGGTCAGCGCCTTGCGGATGGAGTCTTTCGACACGGCGGTCGGCTGGGACTCGGTCATGTGGTGGTCCTGTCCTGTTTGTCGTTCTCGGCCAGTTCGGCCAGGTAGGCGTTGTATTCGTTGAGGGTCGGGTCCGCGGTGTCTTTGGCGGCCCTGGGGCGCTCGGGGAGCAGACCCGCGGGGATTTCGGTGGGCTCACTGGTCGCCGGCGCGGCAGGGCCTTCGTCTTCGTAGCGGACGAACTTGTAGTAGCCGTAGAAGCAAAAGGCGCCGAACATCGGCCACTGCAGGGCGTAGCCCAAGTTCTGGAAGGTGCCCGCGCTCGACTGGAACCGTGACCACTGCCACCAGGCCAGGGCCATGCAGCCCAGGGCAGCGAGGGTCACCAGCACGATGAGCGCTGGCCTCCTACGCCGTGTAGTGGACATAGGGCAACGGTACCGCGCGCAGGTGGGGATATGCGACGGCCGCCCGGGCCACGGGGTGGGGCGTGCGATGCCGAGCTGCCCGGTCGCGGTATCCTCGGAGGCCTGCGGGCGTGGCGAAATGGCAGACGCGCGGTCTTTAGGTGTCCGTGTTCGAAAGAACGTGGGGGTTCAAGTCCCTCCGCCCGCACTTTTTGTGGTGAGTCAGGCCAACGGCCACCCAACTTCCGGCCGCGGCCACCGTCGATTGCGGTCGGCTGGTCCCGAGCCCCAAGGTTCAGCGAATCACGCGGATATGTGCCAGCGGCAGGTCGCCGAAATCAATTGGACAACAGCAGATTTCGCGGACCAGACCATCCGGCCGGCCACGGCTTCCGCATCGGGTCCGCCCGTGCACCCTCGGCCCGATGGGCAGCGTGCGTTACGAAAAGTGTTGGACTGCTTGGTCGCTGCCCGAATCAGTGTTTCTTGGAGTGCAGGATGCCGTCGGTCGGCGTCTGGTCCGTCTTGGCGCGCTTCTCGGCGCGTTTCTCTTTGAGAGACTTACCGGGTTTCTTGGACATGCTCTGCCGCGGAGATTTGTCAGACATGACAGGCCCCTTTATTCGGGGGCCTGGATGGTCCCTATCACCTGACCATACGCGTACCGCAGACGGTGAGGCAACGCCGTTGGCTGCCGTTGGTGACGCCCTCGCCTGATGGGGCGCCGTGCGACGAGGCCGCCACGTAGCGCGGATGCGTATAGAAGCCTAGGCTGGGGGTTGCACACACCCCCAGGTGGCCGAAACCCCGCTGCCGCGTGTAGACGACCGGGAATTCTTTTGCCTATCAATGATATTGCCGCGTATGCGCGGCTGACCCCAGCGGACGTCGAAGCCTTCGGGGCCGATCTGGACACCATTCGTGCCGACATCGAAGAATCCCTCGGCGCGAAAGACGCCACCTATATCCGCCGCGTCATCGCATTCCAGCGACTCCTGGACATTGCCGCTCGGCTACAGATCGCTCGGAGCCGGTCCAGGGGCGGCTGGGCGGTGGGCGCCGTGGCACTGGCCTACGCGAAAACCATTGAGAATATGGAGATTGGGCACAATGTCTCCCACGGCCAATGGGACTGGATGAACGATCCGGAAATCCATTCGAACACCTGGGAATGGGACATGGTGGGGCCGTCGTCGCAGTGGCGTTACTCGCACAACTACCGCCACCACGTGTTCACCAATGTGGTCGGTGTGGATGACGACCTTGGATTCGGCGTGCTGCGGGTGACCCGCGATCAACTGTGGAAGCCCGCGGATCTGTGGCAACCGCTGCGAAACATATTTCTGGCCTTGGTCTTTGAGTGGGGAATCGCGCGCCACGGCTTTCACTCCGAGACGGAGAGGGCAAGCACCCACGAGGCCAGGCAGGCTGTGAAGAAGGCGATGCTGGTGAAGATCGCTCGGCAGACCGCCAAGGACTATTTCGTCCTGCCCGCCCTGAGTCTGCGCCGCTGGCGCCGGACGCTGACCGCCAACGCGACCGCCAACCTGCTCCGCAACCTCTGGTCCTATGTGGTCATCTTCTGCGGGCATTTCCCCGATGGCGTGCAGACATTTGCTCCGGAAGTCCTTCAGTCCGAGACCAGGGCGGAATGGTATCTGCGCCAAATGCTGGGCGCAGCGAACTTCAAAGCCGGTCGGGCACTGGCATTTTCGAGTGGGAACCTGTGTTACCAGATCGAGCATCACTTGTTTCCGGATCTGCCGAGCAATCGGTTGGCGCAGGTCAGTGTTCGGGTGCGTCAGCTATGCGACAAGTACGACGTGCCCTACACCACCGGCTCGCTCACTCGGCAGTACCTGCAGACCTTGCGCACCATCTTCCGACTGGCGCTCCCGGATGGCACCTGGGCCGGCACACGCCGATGACCGCCGGTGGCCGACGATGTGTCAGGCCTCGAAGGCGCGTTTGATCTTGGCGCGCGCCTGCCCGGCATCCGTGGCTTGTTGCGTCCTCGTTTCATCGCTCGGGCCGTTGTCGCCGATGGCAAGGCCGAAATAGCTCTTGACGGCATCTGAACCACGTTTCGCCTTGTGGGCCATCGTTTTTGCAAAATTCATAATCGATCTCCATTGTCGTCTTCGGTGCAGCAGGCCAGTGCGTGCTGCAGTTCAGCGTCGGGTTCGTCAACCGCTGTCGAGTAATGATGCCGCCGTTGGTTGTCCAACGGAACGGACTCAGCGGTTTTGACGGAACACTTTGTGCACCTTCAGTTTTGGCATTCGGCCGCCCAGACGGGCATGTCGGCGAGTTGTTGGCCATGGTGATCCGGAGGCGCCGAGGGTCACCAATGCGGGCGCGAACAACTAAAGTTCTCTCCAGCCGTCACCTTACACCCGTTTGCTGGTATTTACCTTCGCGATGGCGTCGCCCGGACAGTTTCTTGCCACTCTCGGATGGGCCCGGGGGTGTAGCGTGGAAAAGGTTGGGAACCCAGCCAGCTCGGGGCGCTGTCAGCCTTTTGCCGCTCGGCTTCCCCCGAGCAGCCGCTCGCGCCGGACACCTCGGTGACAACCACGCGACGGGATCACCATGAAATCTCAAGCCACTCTTCAATTTTCGAAAACACCGGTGTTGAGTCGCCAAAGTTCCGGCCTACCGAGCTTCGGGGTTCTCAGCACGTATCCTCCGACCCGATGCGGTCTGGCAACCTTCAGCGCCGCACTCACCCACGGGCTCGCCGCCAACGGCGCCGATGTCAGCGTGGTTCGCGTCGCAGACGGGTCACCCACCAGTCACGGTCGTGTCATCGGTGAACTGACCAACGGATCGGCAGCGTCAGCGGCAGCGGCAGCGGACTTGCTCAGCCAGAGTGACGTTGCGGTGATCCAGCACGAGTACGGCATCTACGGCGGCCCAGACGGCGATCAAGTCGTGGACATCATCGGCGCTCTGCGGGTCCCCTCGATCGTTGTCGCGCATACGATCCC
Organism: Mycolicibacterium aubagnense; assembly: GCF_010730955.1. Lineage (NCBI taxonomy): Bacteria > Bacillati > Actinomycetota > Actinomycetes > Mycobacteriales > Mycobacteriaceae > Mycobacterium > Mycolicibacterium aubagnense. Next base: position 4,817,021 of record NZ_AP022577.1, read on the forward strand.
GAGGCATCCGACCAGACGCCAGCGTTCAGTGCTCGAAGCCATCGTGACGCTCGCCGACCAGGTGGTGGTGCTGTCCGACGCCGCGAATGCGCAACTGCGTCATGGGTTCGACGTTGACCGGCGGAAGATCAGCACGATCCCGCACGGCGCGACCGTTCCGGTTCACGGCTACACGAAGCGCAGCGGTCCGCCGACGGTGTTGACGTGGGGCCTACTGGGACCGGGCAAGGGGGTTGAACGCGTCATCGATGCGATGGGCGAGCTGCACCATCTCAACAGCCGGCCGCGTTACCTGATTGCCGGCGAGACCCATCCAAAGGTGTTTGCCGCTGACGGCGAGGCCTACCGCAACGCTCGTATCGAGCAGGCCCGGCGCATCGGGGTGGCCGATGCGGTCCGCTTCGATGCCAGTTACCGCGATGTGCCGTCATTGATCGCGCTGATGCTGTCCGCAGCAGTGGTTGTGCTGCCGTATGACTCCACCGATCAGACCACGTCCGGTGTCCTGGTCGACACCATCGCCACTGGTCGGCCGGTTGTCGCCACGGCTTTCCCGCATGCGGTCGACTTGCTGTCCACCGGTGCCGGCATCGTGGTTCCGCACGATGACCCCGACGCGCTACGCACGGCGCTGCGCTCGGTACTGACTCAGCCGCGGTTGGCCGGCGCGATGTCGGCTGAGGCCCGCCGGCTCGCTCCGGCGATGTCATGGCCGATCACAGCCAGGTCGTATCAAGCTCTGGCCCAACGAATTCTGACCAAGCGACCGGAGCGAACGTGGCTGCCGTAGTGCCGTGCCCGAAGTTCGATCACCTGCTCGCGATGACTGATAGGCATGGCACCTTCGAGCATGCGTGTGGCGCCGAGCCCCGCATCGAGCACGGTTATTGCACGGACGACATGGCCAGAGTTCTGGTAGTTGCCAGTCGCGAACCGGACGCTGGGGACGCGGTGCACGCACTGGCCAGATTGGCGGTGAAGTTCCTCAACGAGGCCCAGTCTTTTGCCGGTGGTTGCCGTAACCGGATGGACTGCAACGGTCGGTGGACCGACGACTTTACATTCGAGGACTGCTGGGGACGTTGCCTGTGGAGTTTGGGCACGGCCGCCGCGCACAGCGATATCGGTCTGGTCCGCAGCCTGTCGGCGGTCCAGTTCGAGCGTGCCGCACGCGGCCGGTCGGCCTGGCCGCGGGCCAAGGCGTTCGCGGCGCTGGGTGCCGCCGAGCTGCTCAGTGTCCAGCCTGACCACGCACCGGCGCGCCAACTCATCAACGACTACGCCGCGGGCGTTGCGGAGCGCAATGGTGACCTCGATTGGCCCTGGCCGGAGGCGCGGCTGACATACGCGAATGCGTTGCTGCCCGAGGCGATGATCGCTGCGGGCGTCGCCCGTGACGACTCCACGCTCTGCCAACGCGGCTTGGAACTGCTGGAATGGCTGATCGATTGCGAGACGGTGGACGGGCATCTGTCGGTGAGCCCGGCCGGGGGCTGGGCGCCCGGCGAGCATCGGCCCGCCTTCGACCAGCAGCCCATCGAGGTGGCCACGCTCGCCGATGCGTGCGCCCGCGCCGCGGACGTGGACGCCAGCTCCATCTGGCCCAACACCGTCCGGGTTGCCGCGGCCTGGTTCGAGGGCGCGAACGACGTGGGAGCGACGATGTGGAATCCGGCAACCGGCGCTGGATTCGACGGACTAGAGGCTGACGGCATCAACATGAACCAGGGCGCCGAATCGACGCTGGCGGTGCTGTCCACGTTTCAGCAGGCGCGCCGCCTGGTATCGGTGTCGCCGTGACCGCAGTGCGGTCGGGGCTGGTCACGCGGAGCCGGCTGCGGTTGACCGCGGACCCGGCGCGAGTCATCATCCGGCTGTTCGTTCCCGGACAGGAAGGCTTTGAGCTCCAGGAGTCCCGCGCCGGTGCGGTGCTGACGCGGGTGCTCGCTCTGGACGAGGCCGACGTACGGGCCGCTCTCGAGGACGTCGTCCGGCGATTCGACCACCGCCATCGTGACCTGGTCGGCACTTTTCGGCGGCACGCGCGCGAACTCGCCGATCGATTGGACCCCGGCACCACGATCTCCGACGCGCGAATGTTGTTGCTGGGCGCGACATTCACCAGTGAGTTCGCGGTCGAGGGGGCTGCGCTGTGCAACCCGAGCATCGTCGCCCACCCTGATCAAACAGGTGCGGCTGCGGGGAGTCTGCGTTTTGTACTGAGCGTCAGGGGTATCGGCGAGGGGCACCGGTCCTCGATCGGCTTTCGTACGGGCAGCGTGGACCAGGCGGGCTGTGTCGCGCTCGACGACGGGCCCCCGTTCGCCACCGTCGGCGCGGTGGTGCCGACGTTGCTCGACGCGAAGGTCTTTCGCAGCGAGCTGGCCCGGTTGGATGAGGCCGGCGAGGCCGCCGACTATGTGCTCGACGCGCTGGGCGACCAGTTCACCCGCACCGATCTCGATGAACAGCTGGACAAGCTGCTGCTGCATCGCAGCACCCGCACGCATGCTGCGGACACCATCGCACTGATCCGGGACATCGCCCAACGGTCGTACGCTGTCGAATTCTCTTCAGATACAGAGATTTCCGAGCATCTGTTGTGGCCGGCAAGCAGCGCCGAGGTGGCCGGCATGGAGGATGCGCGCTTTGTCCGCTTTGTCGACGACGACGGTGCGGCCACCTATTACGCCACCTACACCGCGTACAGCGGGTCGCAGATCCGCCAGCAGTTGTTGAGAACCAACGACTTCCGGTCTTTTACGTCGGTGCCGATGGTCGGCGAGGCGGCGGCGAACAAGGGCCTGGCGCTGTTTCCGCGCCGAATCGCCGGAAGGTTCGCGGCGATGTCCCGGTCAGACCGGGAATCGAACACGGTGGCCTACACCGATGACCTCTCGGTGTGGGGCGGTGCGTCCGCTTGTCAGCGGCCGACAGAGGCCTGGGAGACAGTGCAATTGGGGAACTGCGGGGCGCCCATCGAAACGGACGAGGGGTGGTTGGTGCTCACTCATGGTGTCGGTCCGATGCGGACGTACTCGATCGGCGCGATTCTGCTCGATCTCGATGACCCGACCCGGATCATCGGCCGCTTGCCGGAGCCGCTGCTGCGCCCCGAACCGGACGAGCAGGACGGCTACGTGCCCAACGTGGTGTACTCCTGTGGCGCAATGGTCCATGGCAACACTTTGGTCGTGCCCTACGGCATCGGCGATGCCGCGATCGGTTTCGCCACCGTGGCGCTGTCAGAGCTGCTGGGGGTGCTGAGTCTCTAGATTGAGCTGCGTAAGCGCACGAGTCGCGTCGTCGAACTCTCATCCAGTTCGACGACGTCCGTGCGCGAGCGCAGGAAATCGCTGAAAGACCGGAATCCCAGCGACTTTTCGCTGAACGACGGGTCCATCCGCTTCATCTGTGCCTTGACTGCCGAGTTGTGCAGCCACTCGACGTCGTCCTTCTCCAGGCCTATCTGTAGCGCGCGAGTCAGCAAGGCGGTGGCCGAGATCTGCGGGTCCGGGGGTTCGGGTTCGTTGGGCTCAGTCGTTTGGCGGTTGCGTTTCGGTGGCGCTGGTTCAGTAGGCGTCTCGAGGGCTGGGACGCCGGGCAGTGCGTCGTAGCTGACAAATTCGTCGCAGGCGGCAGCGAGCGCCCGGCTCGACGAGCCGGCCACTCCGATGCCGACGACGTATCGGCCGAGGCGTTTGCAGCGTTGGGCCAGCGGAATGTAGTCCGAATCGCCGGCGGCGATGACCACATGGGTGAGATCAGGAAGTCGGAACATGTCTTCGACCGTGTCGACGGCCAGCCGGATGTCAGCGCCGTTCTTGCCGTAGGCCGCGGCCGGGAAGAGCTGCACCAAGTCGACCGCGCGGCCGACAAGTTGTTGGCGGTAGCCGGCGTTGACGTCGGCGGACCAGTCGGCATAGGCGCGGGTGAGCACCAACGTGCCGAATGATGACGCGAAATCCAGCACGGCCCCGACGTCGACGGTGGCCCGCGTCAGTTTGTCCGGTTCGAGGCCCTTGGCCTTGTCCTTCTGAAACGAGTTGCGGCCGTGGACCTGGTCGTACCGCGATATCACGATGTTGTCGAAGTCGAGGTAGACCGCTACGCGGCTGGCAGCGGTATCCGTCATGGGTCCAGTGTGGTCTATCCGCGATGAGTCATGGTGCGGAACCCGCTCGGGCCCCCTTTTGGGGGCGCGAATGCATACCCTGTCGGGATGCTCACCGAACTGATTGCTCTTCCGGGCGGGTCGTTCCGCATGGGTTCGCGGGATTTCTATCCGGAGGAGCTGCCGGTGCACGAGGTGACCGTCGCGCCGTTCTCGATCGAACGCCATCCGGTCACCAATGCGCAATTCGCGGAGTTCGTGGCGGCCACGGGGCACGTGACGGTCGCCGAGCAGCAACTGGATCCGGCGGTGTTTCCCGGGGTGCCCGCGGAGGAGCTCATTCCAGGGGCGTTGGTTTTCCAGCCCACCACGGGACCGGTAAACCTGCGTGACTGGCGGCAATGGTGGACATGGGTCCCAGGCGCATGCTGGAAGCACCCGAAAGGTCCCGGCTCCACCATTGATGACCGGCGCGACCACCCAGTGGTGCAGGTCGCCTACCCGGATGCCGCGGCGTACGCGGCCTGGGCGGGTCGGCGCCTGCCCACCGAACAGCAGTGGGAGTATGCCGCGCGCGCGGGCGCGACCACGGTCTACGCCTGGGGCGACGACGTGCGGCCGGACGGGCAGTTGATGGCCAATACCTGGCAGGGCGGGTTCCCATACCGCAACGACGGTGCGCTGGGCTGGGTCGGGACGTCGCCGGTAGGTGCGTTCCCGCCCAACGGTTTTGGTCTGATCGACATGATTGGCAATGTGTGGGAATGGACCACCACCCGGTATGTGCCGCGGCATCAGGGCAATCCCGAGGTTTCCGGGTGCTGTCCTTCGCCGTCCGGTGACCCGGCGATCATGCAAACCCTCAAGGGTGGTTCACATCTGTGTGCGCCGGAGTACTGCCATCGGTACCGGCCGGCGGCCCGGTCCTCACAATCGCAGGACAGCGCAACATCGCACATCGGATTTCGTTGCATTGCTGACTGAGGTGGTGAAACCGGCTTGTAAACGCCGGAATCTCTTGCCGGACATCAACTTCCGGTGGAGATCACCGTGGAGTCCGGCTCTGATTCCGCGACCTGCGCCACGAACACCAGAATCGCCGGCGCGTTGACGAAGCCGAAGGTGCGGCATCTGGTTCAGCTGCGACGATTCTCGGAATAGCCGAGCGATCCCAAGTCCCCGTACCCTTCCACGGTGACCGCGATCGATCCAGACCAGCTCAGCACGTGCCTCCGGGTGCTGTCCGAGGTGCACACGCTGCCTCCAGAGCACCCCGACTCGGTTGCTGTGCGCCAGGCCACCGCGAAGATGTTCAAGGCGCTGAAGAAGGCTCGCCGGTCCGCCAAACGTGACGCGATCGCGGCCGCTGATCGCGCTGTGATCGCCGCCACCGCCACGGGTGCGCCGGGACGGATCGATGACGAGACCCAGGGCTTACCGCTGGTGTCCACCGCGGTCGGGGCCAGTGCGGGCACGCTGCTCCGCTCGCGGGCCTGCTACATCTGCAAGAACCATCACACCGTGGTCGACGCCTTCTACCACCAGCTATGTCCGGATTGCGCCGCGGTCAACCGGGCCAAGCGCGACGCCCGGACCGATCTGACCGGGCGCAGGGCCCTGCTGACCGGCGGGCGCGCCAAGATCGGCATGTACATCGCGCTGCGGTTGTTGCGCGACGGCGCGCACACCACGATCACCACCCGGTTTCCCAATGACGCCGTGCGTCGCTTCGCCGCGATGGAGGACAGCGCCGACTGGTTGCACCGGCTGCGGGTGGTCGGGATCGACCTGCGTGACCCGGCCCAGGTGGTCGCCCTGGCTGACGAGGTGGCCGCACAGGGGCCGCTGGACATCCTGATCAACAATGCGGCGCAGACGGTGCGTCGTCCGCCGGGCTCCTATGCCGCACTGGTCGAGGCCGAGCGCACCCCGCCGCCGGCGCTGGTGGACGTCATCACCTTCGACCACATCAGTGACGCACATCCACATGCCCTCGCCGGAAGCCTCGGCGAGCACCCTTCCGCGCACGCGCTGACCGAGCTGGCCCTGACCGCGCGCAGCGCCTCGCCGGAGCGGATCTCCGCCGGGATTGCCATCGACGCGGGCGGGCTGCTTCCAGATACTGCGTCGGTGAACAGCTGGACCCAACGGGTGCACGAGGTCGACGCGATGGAGCTCCTCGAGGTGCAGCTGTGCAATCAGACGGCGCCGTTCATTCTGGTGAGCCGGTTGCGCCCCGCTCTCGCCGCCTCGTCGGCCCGGCGCAAGTACGTGGTGAACGTGTCGGCGATGGAAGGCCAATTCGGCCGGGGCTACAAGGGACCCGGGCATCCGCACACCAATATGGCCAAGGCTGCGCTGAACATGCTGACCCGCACGAGCGCGGGGGAGATGCTGGAGCAGGACGGCATTCTCATGACCGCCGTCGACACCGGGTGGATCACCGACGAGCGCCCGCACCCGACCAAGCTGCGGCTGGCCGAGGAAGGGTTTCACGCGCCGCTGGATCTGGTGGATGGTGCTGCGCGGGTCTATGACCCGATTGTGCGCGGGGAATTGGGTGAGGATCTCTTCGGATGCTTCTTGAAGGATTACTCGAAGAGCAGTTGGTAACGCTCCTGACCGACACCCGTCGGCGTTGATCCGCGCCGACGATGTCGGTGAGCCGCAACGACACGGTGGCCCACCGGTCCACGAAACCGCATGACACACACCGGATTTCGGCTGTCTGCTCGGTTCTGATGCGTTGGTAGCGCTGCAGTGCGTCGCTGAGCGACCCGTCGTGGGCTGAGCCAACCTGTGTGGCAAACCCGGCGGCTCCTGGATGGCCTGGTTGGCGCCCTGCCCGCCGAATGGCGTCATCGGATGTGCGGCATCCCCGGGCAGCGCGATCCGGCCGGTGGTCCACCGGTCGATAGGGCTGCGGTCGTACACCGGATGCATGTAGACGGGAAACGGCCAGAACACGTCAGGTGGCGCGGCATGATGGAGATATGGATTGGACTCGACTGACCCGGTTGGTTCGCGCGCTCGGCGCTGTCGCAGCGGTGGTTGTATCGCTGCTGTGCGGCCCGATCGCCGGGCCGGCGCGCGCGGCGGTCGCGGCACCGGCGGGCGACGTCATCTCCATCGGTGACCCCAACGCCCTCGGGCAGGTCGATCTGTACCTGGACCCGCTGTGCCCGTACAGCGGCAAGCTGATCCGGAAAGAGGGCGACGAGCTGGGCCGCCGCATCGAGAGCGGCGCCATTCGGGTGAACCTGCGTCTGGTGAACTTTCTCGAAAAGTATTCGGCCAGTGGCACATACGACCGGAGGGCCATCTATGCAGCCTTCGTGGTGGCCGGCGAATCGAAAACCAGCGACGTGGCGTGGCGATTCGTCCAGCAGATTTTCTCGAAAGAACATCAGCCGAAAGAGGGCGGGCCCGCGGACCTGAGCAACGATGAGCTGGCTGGTTTGGCCGCTAGTGTTGGCGCCCCGCAGTCGGCCCAGGACCTGATCCGGGTCGGCTTGCCGGTCGGCTACGACTCCCGCGCCATCGCCGCCAACAACCTCACGCTCCTGCACGAGTTTCCGAACCCCGGCGTGCCGCAGGTCGTGATCAATGGGCAGATCGTCGACGACGACGATTGGCTGAGTCGGATTCCGGCCTGAGGGCTATTCAGGCGGCGCTAGGACGCTGTTCCCCCAATCGGGGGACACGGGATTCATCCGGCGGAGGGGCCGGTTGGCGGATACCAGTCGACGGCTGGCGGCGGCATTCTTGGTTCAACACCGGAACACACCGGAAAGAACTTGAAAAGCCTTCCCGCGCAAAGGAGTCGACATGAACCTCACCCACCGCAACGCCGCCGGATTCGCCCTCGTCGCTGCCCCGGCCGTCATCTTCCTGGGCGCCGCCACCGCGCACGCGGACGTCACGACAGCCAGCAGCCCGGTCGGCACCCACCAGGCCTTCCCGCACCAGCAGAACAACCCGCAGCCGGGCTCTCCGGTGCATCATCACCACCAGAACAACCGCCGTTGAGACTTTCCGTCACCGCTGAGGCCGCCCCCGTCGTCGACGGGGCGGCCTTACGCATTCAGTCGCTGATTGCTCGGCCGAGGAATGCCATCAGCTGGGTGGTACGCGAGGAGCCCGCCGGAGCGAGTTGCTCCGGCCCGAAGGCGCCAGGTCGCCGCAGCATCTGTTCCGGCACCGACTTGACCAGCCCTTCGCTCAGGGTGAGCAAGTTCTCGGGCAACTCGATCGTCTCGCCCAGCGAATGGCGTAGGTCCCAGCTGTGCAGCGCCAGATCAGCAACCGGAAACATCAACGCCCGGCGCAGCGGAACCTCGCCTTGCGGGGACTTGCGTGGGGCATCGAGGTCCGCTGTGGGTAAGGCGTGTCGAAGGCGAACGCCCAACGCGCGCAACTGTTCGGCGGGGTCGTCATACATCCAGTCGGAGGGTTGGGACGGCCTGTCCCAGAGTTCGCCGTCCTCGACCAGCACGATGACTCTGGTGGCGCTGCCGGTTCCGTGCGCCACCAATTCGCGCAGATTCCATTCCTGCAGAATCGACGGATCGTCCCAGCGCGCTGCCGGAACCTCGCGTACCGAGGCGGTGAACAGATCGAGTGCTTCGGTCGCCAACTCGCCGATCTGGGGAGTCGTGTCTTCGCTCATGGTGGACACCGTACGAGTAGGCACAGACATTGCCCGGTCGACGGGTTGGCCCACATCGTGCTACGCCGCCATCCGCGCCGAGGTGGCCGCGGCGATCTGGTTGAGGTGGTTGGTCGCGACCTGCACCGAGCTCTGGTGGGGGAGAGCGTCGACGACCTCGTAGGTGATGTGGGGCAGGGTTGGTGGGTTGGTGGCGTAGAAGGCGACGGCGCGGTCGATGGCTTCGACGAGGGCGGGGCCGCCCACGATGGGGTCGGTGACCAGTGCCAGGACTTGTTGGGCGAGGCTGCCTTGGCCGGTGAGGCCGGCGATCAGGGCGATGGCGGCGTTGATGCTGATGCCGAGTTGGACGGCGGCTTTGTAGACGGCGGTGATGTCGGCGCCGGCTTGGTCGTTGGGGGTGGTGGTGTAGAGGTCTCCGGGGTTGGCGAAGTCCCACCAGGTGTCGATGCCGTTGGCGTCCTTGGGGATTTGTATGGCGGTGAGGTTGGTGGAGGCGATGCCTCTGCCGCCGGGGTCGGTGCCGCCGGGGAAAGTGTGGCCGGTCGGTCGCCAGGGGTTGCCGAAGGTGTAGCCGCCGATGAGGTTGGGTTGGGCCCATTGCAGGGTGCCGGTCATGATTTCGGCCAGGATGCGGGAGGCGGCTTCGGCGCCTTGGCTGTAGCCGCCGAGGGCGAAGGTTTGCTTGGGGTGGTTGGTGATCCAGCCGGTCGCGTTGGTGACGGCGGTCTGTACCGATTCGGCGTAGCTGGGGGACAGGGGTGCTCCGGGTGGGATGGGGCCGAAGGTCCAGGGTGCTTGGATGGGGACTTCGTAGAGGAGGTCGGGGTCGGCGGCGTTCACGACGTCGGAGGGGTAGCCGGTGCCGGGGGCGGCCCAGGTGCCGGCGAAGGTGAGGACGGCGTGGCGGACGTGGTGGACGCCGGCGATGTTGGCGGCGATGTCGCTGAAAGTGGTCATCTTTCAGTTCATTTCGCGGTGGTGGGTAGTCCGTTTGCTTTGCGCCATTGGATGGCGAATTCCATGAGTTCGATGAGGACGTCGCCGCTGTCGCGGGTGATGCCGTCGCTGAAGGTGTGGATCCAGGCGATTTGTTCGGCGGTGGTGACTTGTTGTTCGAAGGCGTCGAAGGTGCCGGGGTAGGTCTGGCCGTTGTGGGTGGAGTTCCAGGGGCCGCGGTTGGGGTCGTCGACGATGTCGCCGATGTTGCGGGGGTGGCGGGCCGGGACCGCGCGCCAGGGTTCGGGCATGCCGTTGGCGGTGACGCCGGAGATGTCGGTCTGGAGCGATTCTGCATCAGCCATGATGGAGCCTCCTGTTAGTGGGGTAGGACGCGGCTTGGCGTTGCGCGGGGGACCGATGGCAGCCAGCGGTCTGGAATGTCTTGTCGGCGAACGGCTTTTGTCGTGCGGACGATTCACGGTCCTCGGGTGTGGTTCCCGGGATCGTCAGCAGAGCCGATTCGTCGATCACCATCGTCTTGCCCTCTTTGACTGGGACGTCCAATTCCACGATAGGCCCGTATTGGAGCGCGGTCGACTGCGCGCGGGCGGCGAGCTGAGCCGACGCGCGCCCTGGCGCCACGCGGCGTAGGGTTGAGGCATCGGCGGCGTTCAGCCGGGCCCAACGCCCGACGTGAACCGATACGCCCCGCGTCTGCCACGAGTCAGATTCACCCGTTCTAGGATCGGGGAATTCAGATGTGCGGCAGGCACTTACCGTGACGTATTGCATCGGCGTGCTGCTCGACGACGGGATCATCTTCGCGGCTGATTCGCGCACCAACGCAGGCGTCGACAACTTCGCCAAGTTCTGCAAGGTGACGGTGTTCGAGACTCCGGGCGATCGCGTGATCGCGTTGTTGAGTTCGGGCAACCTGGCCGGCACCCAGGCCATCATCAGCGTGCTGCGGCAGCGGTGTGCCGACGGCCCTGCGACAACCAATCTGCTCGGAGCGACGACGATGTTCGACGTCGCCCGGTTGGTGTCGGATGCGATGCGCGAGGTCGACCAACGCGACGCGGGCTACCTGGACAGCAACCCGGCCGGCTTCAACGCCTCATTCATCGTCGGTGGGCAGCTCGCCGGGGAGCCGATGAGACTCTTCCGCATCTACGCGGAGGGAAACTTCATCGAAGCCGGAACCGACACGATGTTCCTGCAGACCGGTGAGACGAAGTACGGCAAGCCGATCCTCGACCGGGTACTCACGCCCCGGACTTCGCTCGCCGACGCCACGAAATGCGTTCTGGTGTCTTTCGATTCGACCATGCGGAGCAATCTGTCGGTCGGCATGCCCATCGATCTGATCAGCTACGAACGGGACAGCCTCCAGATGCCGTGGCGGCGGCGATTCGACGACGGTGACCCCTACTTCACGGCCGTCCGGGAGGCGTGGAGCGAAGGCACTCGGGCGGTATTCAGCAAGCTACCCGACCTCCGTTGGTGACGGCGTCGTGCCGGACGTCCAGCTCATCACGTGCGAACACGGCGGCAACGTCATACCCGCGCCGTTTGGTCCGCTCTTCGCCGAACATCGGGCGCTGCTGAACTCCCACCGGGGATGGGACCCCGGTGCGTTGGCGATGGCCGAGGCGCTCGCCGCGGCGACCCGGGCACCGCTCATCGCATCGACCACCAGCCGCCTCCTCGTCGACCTCAACCGGTCGATCGGCCACCCGCAGCTGTTCTCGCCGATGACGCGTGGGGCGCCGAGGGAAGTCAGAGCGCAGATTGTTGCGCAGCACTACATGCCACATCGTGATGCAGTGGAAGACCTTGTCAGACAGTCAGTCTCGTCCGGACGCCGGGTGATTCACATCGCCTCACACAGCTTCACTCCAGAACTGGACGGGGTGGTGCGCCAAGCTGACGTCGGGTTGCTCTACGACCCCCGCCGGCGCGCAGAGGTGCAGCTGAGCACGCGCTGGCAGGCGTCGCTCACGGCGCTTCATCCGGAACTGCGGGTGCGGCGCAACTATCCGTACGCGGGCAAGGCGGACGGCCTGACGTCACACCTGCGCAAGCGCTTCGGGCCCGGTGAGTACGTCGGCATCGAACTGGAGATCAATCAGCGCATCGTCGCCGCTGCCGGACAGCCGTGGGCAGCGCTACGCGGCGTGCTGATCGACTCCCTGGACGCGGCCTGTGCGCCCCAGCCCGACCCGACCGCGTAAACCCAAGCGCTACAGCGAAAACGGAGACACCATGAAACTCAATGTCGGCTTCGAGATGGTCTTCGACTGCCCCAAACCCACCCCGATGATCTTCAATCTCAACGTCCACTACACCCGGGTCTCCGACCTCATTGGTCGCGACGTGCTACTGGCCGACCCACCTGTGCCGATGACGGCCTACCGTGACGACTTCGGCAACTGGTGCACCCGCATCGTCGCGCCGAAGGGGTACACCCGGATCTCGGGAGACGCGATCGTCACAGACAGCGGGCTCCCCGACGTCCTGGTCCCGGGGGCGCGCCAGACACCGGTCGAGGACCTGCCCGACGAGACGCTCATCTTCCTGCTGGGTAGTCGGTATTGCGATACCGATCGGCTCTCGCAGACGGCGTGGGATCTGTTCGAGCAGACGCCGCCGGGCTGGGACCGCGTCCAGGCCATCTGTGACTACGTGCACCGACACATCACGTTCGATTATCTGCAGGCGGACAGTGCGCGGACGGCGTTGGAGGCGTTCGAGGGTCGGGTCGGCGTCTGCCGCGATTTCACGCACTTGGCGGTGGCCTTCTGCCGTTGCATGAACATACCGACGCGCTACTGCACCGGGTACCTCCCCGATATCGGTGTGCCACCGCCTTATGGGCCAATGGATTTCGCCGCCTGGTTCGAGGTGTTTCTCGACGGGCACTGGCATACCTTCGACGCGCGCAACAACACGCCGCGCATCGGCCGGGTGTTGATCGCGCGCGGCCGTGACGCCGCCGATGTGGCCCTGAGCAACGCGTTCGGCGCCAACACGTTGACGAGTTTCCGGGTGTGGGCGGACGAGGTGGCGTAGCGACCTAGACCGTCGCCGGGCGGTCAATCGGTGCGCTGCTGCAACAACTCTCGTAGTTGGGCTATTTCGTTGTGGAGCCCGTCGATCTGCGCCGCGGTGACAGCGTTGTGCGCCTTGTCCTCGACCGAGACGGTATGGATGATCCAGGACGCGATGGTCGCGGTGATGGAACCAACCAGACTGATCCCGCCGATCATCATCAGGACAGCGATGACGCGTCCCGTGGTCGTCACCGGGTAGATGTCGCCGTAGCCGACGGTGGTGATGGTGGTGATCGCCCACCAGACCGCGTCGCCGAAGTTGGTGATGTGGGAGCCGGCCGCGGCGCGCTCCGATTCGAGCTCGGCCAACGCACCGACGTAGATCAGGAGGACAGCGCCGGAGACGGTGTAGATCACCACCCGGCCGCGGATCGCGTTGCCGATGGCCTCCTGCAGTGCGCTGACCAGCACCACCAGTCGGAGGAGCCGCAGTGGTCTTAGCAGCGGCAGCAGCACCACGGCGAGGTCAATCAGGTGATGCAGGAACCACTTTCGCCGATCCGTCGCCAGATACAGCCGGGCGAAGTAGTCGACGACGAACACGGCCCAGGTCAGGAACGTGACGATGTCGAGGAGGTGCTGGGCGAACCCACGGGGTTGCACGAGCACTTCGATGCTGTACGCGGCCAGGAAAACCAGCGCCACGGCAGCCAGCGCCCACTCGGCCCGGTGGTCCCATTTTGCGAGACGGTCTTGGGTTGTCACGACTCAAAGTGTGCGGGACGGGTGGGTGGTGTGGGGGAGTTATGCACTCGGGCTGGAGATGCCTCTGCCGCCGGGGTCGGTGCCGCCGGGGAAGGTTTGGCCGGTTGGTCGCCAGGGGTTGCCGAAGGTGTAACCGCCGATGAGGTTGGGTTGGGCCCATTGAAGGGTCGGTTTCGCCGAGTTTCGTTCCCAAATCTGTTCTCAAAATCGTGCTGTTGGGAACCGCACCATCGACGCCCGTACTACAGCGTCCGTGGCCGTGCGGTTCGGTGTGTCGGAGGCGGCGCTTGTGTGCGCCGCGACGGCAGTGAAGCGTTGTAGCGGATCCCATCAGGAGGCTCCCAGGAAAGGGTTACGATCCGGACATGAGGCGGGGGAAGTCGGTGGCTGCAGTTGCGGCTCGCGCTCTGGGACTGGGACTATCAGTCGGTACAACGAGCGTTGGTGCGCTTTACTACGAGACCGGTCCGGGTTTGGAAAAGGGCCTTAGCGGTCCAAGTGGCGACTATTTCATTCGGATTTACCAGGGGCCAAAGCTGCCCGACGGGTACGGTCCGTGGTCGCCGACAGCTCCTCCTACACCGTTCTCGCCGCCGCAGCAGGCCACCCCATCGGGTCCCCGAACGGGCGCGTGCGCTCACGCTGACATGAACAGCACCGTGGTCGCCGCTGACGGAAGCGCGGTGCGGTGCATGTCGGTTCCCTCGTCGGGAATTGAGTTGCTGCCCGACACTGGTGTGCAAGGGGCGGACCCGGCGATCGCTGGACAGAAGGCCTGCAGCGATTGCAACGCGTCGCATACGACCGCGGAATACCGGCGGATTGTCGACGGCAATGGTGACTGAGCCCGGTTGGTACCCAGACCCATTGGGCGGTCAGGGCGCCCGTTACTGGGATGGCGCCCAATGGGAAGGCGCCATTCAACCAGGAGCGCCGACAGCGCCCCAGGAATTCCCAGAGCCGCCGCCGACACAAGTGAAGGCGCGACGCCTGTGGCCCGTGTGGGCGGGAGTGAGTTTGGCCGTCGTAATCGCAGTCGGCTCTGCGGTATTCGTGTTGACGAGCCCGACTGGGGAAGGTACGAAGGCTGCGCCAACGATCACGCCGGCTACGACGCCCGAGCCGAAGGTATCTCAGGCCGACCAGGTCGCCGCAAGAGTGCAGTCGTCGATGCAGTCCAAGCTGGACACTGATCCCGACCTTTCACCTCTGCACGTCAAGGTGATTCACGTCGACCTGGTCAACAAAGCGGGCAACGAATACAAGGGCATCGCCACGGTGACGACGGGTGGGAAGACTCGCGATGTGCCGATTGACGTCACAGCGGATGGCGACAAGGTCGTGTGGGAGGCGGCCCCTGGCGCATTCTTGTTTGCGCTCCAGGACATGCCGGTACAGGCGCCGGCCCCCACCGCGGCCGCACCGCCGCCTCGGCCGGCCGTTCCACCGCCTCCGGGAGCGGGACCCGTCGAGGATTTCAAAATCTGCCCATCAGGCTTGACTGGCGTTGCCTCTGATGAGACAAGTTGCGCTTTCGCCGACAGCGTTCGCTCATCGTGGTATTCCCAATCAGGCCAGAGCGTTATCGCCTACAGCCCGGTAACCCACCAGTCATACCTGATGACCTGCACGCCGGCCACGACCAACGTGTGGCCGAGAGCGAAGCGTTGCTCCGGCGTGAATGCTCAAGGCACGATCCTGATCGTTTACATCGACTAACTAGCCCAGCTTTGTTGGGTGGCGATCTCCCGGTCGGGGTGGGCTTAGCTCCGCTAGCGGAAATGGCATTCACGAACGGATCTAGCAATTCGGCCTCGGTCTGGCCGTGACGCCGATAATGTCGGGTCTGCTAATTACCCGGGGGTTTTTCATGCTTCGCATCATCATCGGCATAGTCATCGCCGTCGGCGGCGGACTCATCGCTCCGCCAGTGGCGGGTGCCGAGAAGTGCGGATCGGGCTACTACTGGTCCAGGGTCCATGCGCAATGCGTTGAACGTCCAGACACTAATTCGCGCAACGCAACTGCACTATGCGTCGACGGGCTGTGGAGCCACAGCCTTACCCCGGGCGCAGACGAGAACTGTGCCGGTCACGGTGGCGTCGCGCAAATGTGCCCCTGCGGCGGAGCGGTCGCATCGGCGTTCAATCGGACCGCGATGCCCGGGCCAGAGCCTGCGCGGCGGGTATGACAATGGTTCGTGGACCATTGCTCGCCGAGGCGTTCGAGACAGGCGCTGCTGTGGCGGTGGCACCGCCCGAAGTCCTCGCTGAACCCATTCCCATCAACATCGTCAGTTGCTACTGGACGAATCGCACTGGTCCCACACGAAAAACGAAGAAGAGCCCCATTTGTCGCCGCCCGCTGCAACGGGTAACCGCCATTTTCGGGGCGGTGGCGGTAACGGCTGCAATTGTGATGGCATTGGCCCCTGGGCGGGCGGCCGCGGATCACGATACTGTCGGCGGCGGTAGCTTCTTTGTCTCCAACAGCGACGCACCCTGTACTGACTTTCGGGCTGGTAGCGTGCCGTACACAGTCTGCGCCGGTAATTCGATAACACTGATTGCTCCGGCTGACTACGTCGTCGTCCCGTTAGGCTCTCACGCGTCGGTGTCGTGCGACACCTACACGCCTGACGGTTCATTATTCGAGCACGACGTTGAGAATCTCTCCGACGTACCTGAAAAGCAGCGCTTTTGGGCTCAGAGAGGGTGGGGGCCGTACACGCCAGAGGCGATGTGCCAACTCTGGTGATGGGGCATTTGAGAAACCGAGAGTGTTGGTTTTAAGACGTGCCGGTGCCCGCCGCGCCGGGGTGGACACTTCCTCGGCGGGTCGAAGTGCGGTGTTGCCGCGACCGCGCTGCTAACTCGCGATACGCCAGGACACTTGCGAGCTTCTATCCTGCGGCGCGGAACTCGCTGAATCGTTCTGCGAGGCGT
Source organism: Mycolicibacterium aubagnense (assembly GCF_010730955.1). NCBI lineage: Bacteria > Bacillati > Actinomycetota > Actinomycetes > Mycobacteriales > Mycobacteriaceae > Mycobacterium > Mycolicibacterium aubagnense. The sequence continues at coordinate 4,833,509 of NZ_AP022577.1, forward strand.
TCTTTGTCGGGTCGGTCCCGTCGTCGCACTGGCACCGTCAGTGGCCGCCCGTGCATGTCTTGGAGGCCGTGCCGCAACATAGGGCCGTCAACTTCCTCCATCAGATCGCGGTTGATGCGGACGACGTAGTCGGGATCGATGCCAAGCAGGTTGGCGTCGTATGCCGCGTGGTGAATCTTGCACAGACTTAAACCGTTTTGAACTACTGGCGCGCCATGCGGCTTGTTATCGCCGATGATATGTGCGGCGTCCAAGAGCTTCCCGTGCTTCAACATGCATACCGCTCACCGTTGCTCGTAAGCCACCAGGATGCGGCCCCTGAATTCGGGTTGGTGTAGCCGCGTCTTTACGGTGCGCTCAGCGTACTCTCGTTCGGCGGGCTTCAAATGTAGAGGGTCCGAAATGATCCTGAGACTATCGTCGAGTGCAAGTATGAAGCGGCGGTTTGGTCTGTCGTCAGCGACGACATACACCGGAAATACTGGGACGAACGCAGATGCGTCGATTTTGCGTAGCAAAATGATCGGCAGGTCCAGCTGAAGTGCCTGGCGCATCTTCTTGTTTTTGCCGTCCTCGCTGGTCTTCTCGTAGGCGTAGGAAAACAGCGAATCGCCCAGGTCGGTGTCGTCGTACTCGCTATCCGGATCTGAAAGAACCGAGAGCGTCGCGGTGAATGCAGCCGGATTCCAGATACCGGCGTTTCGGTCGATTGCTTTATAAGTCTCGCCGCCGACCGCGACGGCCTCGAGATCGCCGCGCGTCACTGCGCCGCGGTCGGCGGCGATCTCCTCGAGTCGTTCGTAGATCATCCTGCGGAGCTGCAGTTCGATCTGACTATCCATGTCGAGCAGTGTGCCATGGATAGTCAGATGAGCGACGGCCTGGGACGAATGGGAGACGCAAATCTAGCGCCCAATCAGAAGAAGGGGACCGCCGATGCCGATGGAGCCCGTCAGCTGGCGGACCGCGGATGGTGCTGCGACCGCCAATTTGGATGATGCCTGCGATTTCTGTAGTGCAGTTTAGGAGCAGGCCAAGGGATTTGGATAGGGCACTGGCGTTGCCCGCACTTTCAACTAACCAACTCCGCCCGCAGCGCCAACGGCCCATCCTGTGCAAATTTGGCCCGATTGGCGTCGACGAACTCCGGCACCGTCATCGCCTTATGCCCGGTGATCACTTCGACCAGGTTGTTCTCGCCAGCGAAAACTCCGTCGCGATAGTCCTGTGCGACATTGCTGATGTGCTGCACGAAGAAGTCCGTTCGGCCCTGGGCCGTCAAAGCCGCTGCGAAGCTAGGAATTTCGATCGACTCATAACGTACCGGGATACCTAACGTCTCGCCAATTTGCGATGCGATCGCGTAGTGGTCAAGTTCCACCGCGCCGACCAGCGGATAGATATGGCGGTCATGCGGCGCTGGGTTCTGCAGGATCGCCGCGATCACGTCAGCCTGGTCGCGTGCGGCGATGGGAGCGTGGCGACCGTTGCCGAACGGCAGCTGCAGCACCCCGCTGCCGCCGTCGCGTTTCCACTGCCAAGTGAACCATTCGGCGAAGAAGGTCGGGCGCAGGTGCGTGGTGATGAAGGCATACCGGTCCAGCAACCGTTCAGCCAGCCAATGCTGTTGTGCAGAATTGCTTTTCGCGTCACGGCGGGCCGAAATCTGGGACATGTTGACCACCGCCTTCACGCCGGCCTCGCTGGCGGCTTGGGCGAAGATCGCGGTGGCCGTCAGCAGGCCACCTGGCGCGATGGGGTAGCAGAAGTAGGCGGCGTCGACTCCTGCCATCGCCGAGCTGACGGCACGGAATTCCAACAGGTCGCCCACCACGACCTCGGCGCCGGCCGCGGCGAGAGCGTCGGAACGCTTGTCGGCACGGTGTACGAAGGCCCGCACTCGGTGCCCGGCGTCGAGCAGATTGTGGACGGTTGGCATGCCGGTAGTTCCGGTCGCGCCAGTGATGAGGAACGTAGACATATCAATGCCTTTCGCTACGACCGGGTGAAGGCCAGGTTCTCGACGGGTCCGGACAGGGCTGCCTTGACATGAGTCGACAGCTCGTCGACCAACACCTCAGAAGCACCGGCTTCCAGTCCGTCGATGATGCGTCGGGCGACCTCCGCCGGAGCGAGCTTGGGTGCGTTGATGCCCTCGGTCATATCGGTGTCGATGTACCCGACATGCACACCGACCACCTGGGTGTGCTGCGGCTGCAGTTCCTGGCGCAGCGAGTTGGTGATCGACCAGATCGCGGCCTTCGAGGCACCGTAGGCGCCGGCGCCGCCGAGCCAGGACAACACTGAGTGCACATTGACCAGGGCGCCTCCACCGTTGGCGGCAAGGATCGGTGCGAAGGCCCGTGTTACCCGCAGGGGCCCAAATACATTGGTGCCGAAGGTGTCCGTGATGTCATCCCAGCTGGCGGTCAGCAGATCGTCCAGGTGTGAGACTCCGGCGTTGTTGATCACGATGTCCACGTCACTGGCGATGTCCGCCAGTGCGGCAACCGAATCCGCCGAACTCACCTCAAGGCCGTACGTGACCACCTCGGGGCGGTCGTCGGTGAAGGCGGTTCGCGCGGTGGAGTACACCTTGCGCGCTCCGCGGGCCAGCACCTCGTCGACCAGGGCTGCGCCCAGGCCCCGGCGGCCACCCGTTACCAGAACCACCTTGCCTGCTACGTCGGTCATGTCGTGCTCCTTTCAATCTGGCTAACGATCTCGTTACTGAGATAGAACCACCAAAGCTGATTGATGTGACCGGCGGTCAGGTGTGGGGTTTGTGACACTCAAATGCGGAATAGTCCGGCAACGCGCGGCGTTTTGGGGCGCAGCACGTGCGTCTGGCAACGCGTCACGGTCGATGAGGCCGGTTCAGCTACTCGGTGGTGGCTGTTGGGCACGCCTTCACCGTCGTCGACGCTATGCCGATTTCCTGCTGTGTCGCTTCACTTTTCGCGGAGGAAACCCAATCGGCGCATGCTATGAGGTCCTTGTCTACGCGCGCGGCGTCGAGAATCGACCGGGGGAGCGGATCGTGACCGGCGGCCGTTGGAGTGCGGCAGACACTTGTGTGCTGACGACCCGTTGTAGCTCTGGCAGGTCTGCCGGTAGTCCGGGGGCGGTTCCTGTCTCGGCGAGCAGGACGACGTCGTTGGCGATGCCGCCGACCGCAACGGAGCCGACCGGGACAAGAAGCGTGGCCGGCAGCAATGCGACTTCCATCTGATCGGGAAAGCGCGACAACGGACCGATGAACCGTCCGGTGATGGTCACGATGGCGATGACGCGTTCCGCCGTGAAATTCTCCGTAGCAACCCGCGGATCAGCTGACGTCGGCAACACGTGGGTCAAAGTGATCGCGGATGTCACAGGCGTACCCGACATGCCTCGATACGTGATGCCCGGCGTCGCAGGCAATTTGGCGAGTGTTTCGGCGATATCAGCCGACACGCGGCTCTCCCTTCGTCGGGATTGGCCCCGGTTATCCGGCGCTTGGAACCCATTGGTTTTCAACACCCTGCACGTCGGTCAGGCGGTTGTTGCCCACCACAGCCTCGAACACTCCAGCCTCGACTCGTCCAGCTCCGATGCGCTCGGCATCAGCGGGGTCATCGCTGAGTACCAGCACCTCGGCGGTTTCACCCACGCGACGCAGTACGCGCACGGGCACACCGTCGACCTGCGCCGTGAAAATTCGCTCGAAGACTTCGCATTCCGGCAGGCGGACGGTCGCGGACCACGCACGTGGGCGGACTCGTTCGAAACCTGCAGGGCCAGTTTCGGTGAGCGCCGTCAGGAGTACGGATTCCGCAATGATGTCAGCGAAGAACTCACGACCCTGCCATCGCGCCAACGTGCCCACTATCGGGCTCGGCGGCCGCCAGCGTTTGGCGCGTACCCAGCCACGGCCGGCCCCCTCGTAGCGCGACAAGCACTTCTGCTCACCGTCGGAACGGATTCGCCAGTACTCGGCGCCATAGGAGAATCTCGTGCGGCTCATGCGCCATACCGGGGCCAATGAGTCTCCGTAAAGAAAACCGTAGGGGAAGTCGAGCCAGGGCCGGTCCGAGTCACTCGGCTTGGAGAATGTTGCCAGTCGCGGTTGCTCAAACCGGACGACGTCAGCGAAATCCGGGGCGGCGTCGACGCCATACGCCGCCAATAGATCTACAGGCGTCCCCAGCCCGACTACTGCCGAAGCTTCGGTGACATAGCCGCCAATCTGATCGAGTCCAGATTCTACGATGGCGTGAGATATTGGCGCGGCGAGCAATTTCTGCAATACAAATCGCTCACTCACGATGGCTCTGGGCGGATTCATCAACCACGAACTCCGAACAACGGGCTGCCGTCTTCCCGTCGAAACGACTCTTCAATCTTATCGACAGGGGCATGGAGAAGCACGGACAAACGGGTGAGTCGATCAGGCGCCATGAGACGACCTCCACTGCTCACCGCAATAGTCCGGTCGGTCGCATCGACTGACGTGTACCGATCGACCCCGTCGAACTCTTGCAATGAGATGCGATGGCCATTGGCCAAGTCTCTGCCTGCTATTGGCCTTGCCAAGATTGGCAACGCCCTGACGCTTCTATAGGTGTCCCCAAACCAACCGAGTAGGAAGCGCTCTACGACTGAAGGAGACGCGCCTGAGAATTCAAACACTTCGGGTCCAAGCCTGTCCGAACAGGTAACCTGCGTCCATCCGTCTGCCCTGCCACGGACAAAATAACGGAGCTCGCCGCCTAGATTCCAGAAGATATCAGCGTCGCTACCTTCTGTGTTCCTCGTCAACGAAAATTTGGCAAGGTTCGCCCATTCTTCCAGTTGTCGAGAAATAGACATCGACTCCGATTGTCCGTGTCGCCTATAGGTGGGATAGGACGGATTCTGGCATTCCGGCGAGCAACTGCGCATCTAGCTCGTCGTATGTCAAAGGCAACAGATGGTTTGCGGGTTGGATGCCACCGGCACGCAAGATGAAATACCTGCTGGGTTCGGACTTCAGCTCGTACTTGGAAACGTACTTCTCGAGGGATGTCTGTTGGACGCGCGGGTCCAGTCCGGCGTCCTCCCAGGCCCACATGATCGGGTCCAGTCGGCAGGACATTCGGAGGCTTTCGCCGACGTTCCAAATGACATACTTCCCGGCGTCGTCGGCATCGGTGAAGAATCCAGATAGGCTCTCAAGCGGCTCATTGCGGCGTTCGGTGGTTGCGGTCAGGACGTTGTATCCACCGTCGGTCGGCTCAACGATGTACGACGTCCAGTCTGGATATGGATATCCCCGTCGAAGGTGCAGACGATCCGCTTCCCATACAGGTGCATCGCGCGCAGGCTGGCCAGCATATGTGTAGATGCGCCGCCACTTGTCGTATCGATTGACCAGTTCTGCCAGTCGCGGATCGGCGCTCGACTCAGTTCCTGTCATGTCCACCTCCGTGGGTTCATTTCGCAGTTGTTTCGCGAATCAGGCGCCATAGTGTCAGCTCCTCGATCGAAACAGGTCTGCCGGTGTCCAAATCGATGACGGCCCATTGCTGAGCTCCGCCGGGTTGGCCAAATGCCGCTTTGGCGGGTCCGTATTCAACCTTCCAATTGAGGCCGTCGGGTATTGGCCGCCCGGTTCCGACAAACGTGTGATAGTCGTTGGCGACTCCAGGCGGCATGGACCGTGTGGAGAGAGGCGCCCCTTCATCTCCCATAAACCCGCCTCCGTTCGAGCCCAGCCTATCGAGTTGATGCCCGGCGGGAATGTGGTCCGAGAGTGCTGGCGGCCCATCGAACCCGTTGTTCGGAGCTTGCCGATCCCAGTCCCATTGCAGACGGCCCTTGTCGTCGACTGTAGTGAACTCGCTCTTGAACTCTGCCTCAGTCCGGCCCGCCAGCGGGTCGTATCCGTCGGTGACGCTGGGCGGCACACCACCTTCGTGAAGCCGGGCGATGTCGTCTGCGGGGTTCCTCACGTGCTCAAAGGCGCTGTCGGGTGGGAAGCCGTAGTCGTGGCCCGCAACTGGAGGGGGCGGAGTTGACGGCGGGGGGTTGTCATTGGGCTCAGGCGGCGATGGGTGATTCTCGATTGGGCCGTCGCTGGCATGTGGGGATTCTGAAGGGGGAGCGGGGTGGTGTTCGCTTGGGCTGCCGTGGTCCACGGGGCTGTGTTCAACGGGCGCCGGTGTGTGCGGCTCGCCGGGCCCCGTGGGCGAAGTGTGCGGTGCAGGCACCTCGTGTGTCGGCGCTGAGGAGGGTGCAGGCTCCGGCTTCGGTGCGGGCGCAGGTTCCGGCTTGGGTACTGCAGCCGGAGGCTCCACCGGCGCCTTCCCCGCGGCGGTCGGCCCAGGCGCCGCCTCGGGGACGCCCACCTTGTCCAGGTTGCTGGTGATGTTCCCGGCCCGGCTGGCTACCTCGTCGGCTCCCGCAGCAGCCGCACCGCCGCGAGACGCGACTGCACCCGTATCGCGTGCGACGGTGCCACCCACCCGCGTCTCCGTCTCAGCGCCGGCCACGCCGACGCGCGCCGCCCCACCGGCAGCGTCGGCTGCCGGTGCCGCCTCGCCTACGCCGGGGATGATGAGTGACCCGGCTTGTGCTGCGTTGTAAGCGAGTCCGCGTAATGGGTGACCGTTCTTGAAATCCTCGACGTCGAACATCGACTTGCCGAGATTCGTCAAGTCATTGCGGATGCCAGGAGTCGCTAGCGCCAGCGGAGCAGTGAAGGGGTCGCCGACCAGCACCGCTTCGCCCAGAGTCTTGCCGGTGTTCAGCCAGGCTTTGCCTGCGCCCTCCGGGTCGTAGAGGAAGCGGGTCGGATCAAGCTGTTCGAGCCCTTCGGCAGTCTGCGCGACGAATTTGAAGCCGCCTTCAAGTGGATCAACCAGCGCAGTGAAGTTCATGGATAGCGCGCCGCCGACCTCTGGTCCGAACACCGCGACGAACTCCTTGTTCGCCCACGCTTCCAGCTTGTTGGTCAACCCGTCGAGGTCGTTGATGCCTTGGCTGACAACCTGATCCATGGCGTTGGCTTCACGCTTCATGTTGTTCAGGACGGTGTCGATGTCGTGGGCGATCTGCTTGATCTTGTCGAGGGGATTGTGACCCTCGAACATGCCGCCGATAGTGCTGAGAATGCCGCTAAGGCTCAGCTGATGGAGCAGATCTCGGATCGCGTTCTGCGCGTTTTCGACAGTGGTCGCGAACGAATCGATCTGACCGGCCAGCGCCTGCGCCTGTTTGTCGATGCCGGTCAAGCCGCCACCGATGTCATTGGCGGCCTTTTGCATCTGTGGCGCTTCTGGAATCTGGAATCCGCCCAGAGTCGTTCCCGCAGTGGTCAACGCGCCCGAACCGCCACTGATCGCCGAGCCGAAGGTCCGCCATGCGGTGGCAGTCGCTCGCATCTGCGCGGGATCGCCGTCCGGCCACACCCCGCCGACAAAGGCCTCGACAATGCTCCAGCCGATCGGGGCGGCGATGGCACCGCCGAACACCGACGGCACGCCCGGTGCTGAGAAGGTACCGGGATCGCCCGGTTTCGCCACGGGCGACTCGCCGCCCCCAACCGTGGAGTGCGCGTTCGCGATTCCGTAGTTGTAGGCCGACATCTGGATGCCTTGCCCCGCACGCCGTGACGCGTTGACGGCCGACGCTGCCGCGTGCAGCAGTGCGTTCGCCGCATTGGTGTAGCTGCGGGAAAAGACAAACGCCGCAGCATCATGGCCGAAGCCGGACTCGTGCCTGGACAGGGCGGCCGTCAGCGTCGAAACGGCGCTGGTGACGGCGTTGGATTCAGCGCCGACCGATGCACCGGCCGAATTGAGCGCCGTCGGGTCGACCGTGATCGGGCCGGTCACAGATCAAGACCACATCTGGTGGTTCTTGCTCGCAGCGGTCGAGTAGTTCTCGTGGGCGCCCTCAGCGATCTGGCGAAGCCGGGCCAGCGCCTCCCGCATCTCGCGGGCGCCCTCGTCCCACTGCGCCTGAGCCGACCGTTCAGCCTCGCCGGCGTCGCCGTACCAGCTGGACCCCAGTCGGGCGACGGAACCGGCCGCCTGCGTCAGATGCGCTTCCAGGTCGCTGTCGAACGCCGTCATCCGGTCGATGACCGCCGCCAGTGCCGCGGGGTTGACGCTGAACTCGCTCATCAGAGGCCCGACCCCGCGATGTGGGCGCCTCCGTCGGCATCGGTGCTCGCGTACCGCGCCGCCGCATCGTTGAGCAGTGCCGACATGCGGCTGAGGCCAGCGACCACCTGGGACGCGCCTTCGTGCCATTCCTTCCAGACGTCCGCGTATGCCGAGGCGGCGGAGCCCGTCCATCCGGTGCCCATGAGACCGGACACGTCGTTGTCCAGCGACGTGATCCCGGTCCGGAGTCCGTCGGCGACAGTCGCCAGTTCGTGTGACACCGCCACCAACTCGGACGGTTCGACCTGTAACTCGGCCATGCGATACCCCCAACGCGATTGGCTGACGGTTGGAGCTTACCGAGGACCCTAGGGGGCCGCTGACGCGAATTTCGTTGTCGTTCACAGGTATCGGACAGGCGACTGTCGGATTTCTGACAGGAACGGCGACCGAAGTGCGCTGGCGGTGTGAGCCAGGCTACGACCAGCGCGGCCCACCGACTGGATCTCGCGACGCGACAAAGATGCTGGTCCCGGCTGCAACGAGGAATCGCCGTGGCCAGGGGATTCCACGGCCTCTCGTAGGGTCGAAACCGTGCATGTCTACCAACTGGCGTTCGAATGGACGGATACGAACCGACACTGGCTGATCGAGGTCCCGATCCGGATCGTGTCCTACGGCGTCATCGCCCTGATCGCACGGTTGGCGCTGCACCGCGTAATCGACCGCGTCACGACCGGGCGGGCCGGCAAGACCATGGCCGTTGACGACGAGTCGCAAGCCAACCGTCCGCCGTTGCTGCGCTACCTGCGCGACCGGACGGCGTCGTCCAACGCCCGCAAGGCCGCCGAGCGGCGCCGCCAGCGTGCCCACACCATCGGCTCGGTGCTGAAGTCGACGGTGTCGATCCTGCTGCTGGTGTGGCTCGTCCTCGCGATCCTGAGCGTCCTGGGCGTGAACATCGCCCCGTTCATCGCGTCGGCCGGTGTGGTCGGCCTCGCGATCGGCTTCGGTGCGCAAAACTTGGTGCGCGACTTCGTCAGCGGCATCTTCATGCTGCTCGAGGATCAGTACGGCGTCGGTGACAGCGTCGACCTCGGCGACGTGACCGGCGAGGTGCAGAGCGTCGGCCTGCGCATCACCACCGTGCGCGACGGCGACGGCACTCTCTGGTACGTCCGCAACGGCGAGATCAAGCGCGTCGGCAACATGAGCCAGGATTACGCTGTTGCGCACGTTGAGGTTCCGGTCGCGCTGACTGCGGACCTCGACCGGGCCGAGCAGGTGGCCATCGAGGCGGCCGAGTCGGCCATCACTGATCCGGCGATCTCCGACAACGTGCTGGGCGATCCGGAAATGCTTGGCATCCAGGAACTCTCGCCTGATCTGCTCATCCTGCGGATGACGGTCAAAACCAAGCCGAACACCCAAGGTGCGGTGCAGCGCCGGCTTCGCCGCGAGATTCTGCGCGCCTACGACGAACACGACATCGCACTGCCGTACCCGCAGGGGCGTTTCCACGCCGTGGTGGGTGGTCGGGCCACGGAGTAGTGCCCTGGGCTCCCCGAACATCATTGGTCGGGGAGCGGTCAGCGCCCGGCGGTCTCCTGCGGATTCACGCTGTCGACGGCCAGGACCGTGATCGCCATGCTCCGCCCGGATTCTGTCATGTATCTCCGGGTTTCGCCGACGTGAGCGGCGACGAGCGCCTTTCCTAGCGGGCACTCCACGGAGCAGGTGTCACCGAGCGGCTTGGCGTCGGCGGGCAGGACGAGCTGGAAGACGTCGATGTCGTCCGGGTCGCCGTTGAACGACACGGTGACCCATGCGCCCGGCACGGCCTGACCGTCGAGGATCAGCCCGTCGCGCGCATCGATTGTGTTGGTGGATGAGGTTTCTCGCGGGTGCCGGTCTGCGATGACCGCACCGTGTTGTTCAGCGGCATTCGATGACACCGGGTGTGGGGGTGAAACCCTTGACGCGGTGTTCGGGTGAATTACAGCGTCCACACTTGTCACTATCCGCCGCGACGCAGGCGGTGGCTGACGCACGCGGGCTTGTTTGCCGTGATGTCACGTGATGTACGTCCGGGTGTCAGGCGAACGGGGTGAAAACTGCTGCGGCGTTGTTGTCATAGCCCGGGCGTAGCGTCCGTCACATGACCGACAAACGACGTTTACGAAGCCTCAAACAGGCTCGACGCGATGTGCGGCGAGCGAAGAAGCGCAACGCCGGCGGCGCGGCCGGCGAGGCCCCTACGGACCTATTCCGCCGCGCCATGTCGTGTGGCCATCCGCTCGGCCTACTCCGGTTGGCCAGCGATTTGATTCACCTGTCGAAGCCCGACAAGCTGGCGTTTCTGAAGTCCGTTCGCCGCGACCCCGTGCCTCTGGATCGGATTCTGAGTGCCTTGACTGGTGTGCGGAATCGGGAGACGACGGCGGTGCTCGCGGTGATCGCGGAACTGCTCGTTGACGAGCCCGAACTGCAGCTGCGATGCAGGGAGGAGCTGTCAGAACGCCGCGATCGTCTGCCGCGATGGATTGCCGAGCTATCCCAGATTGACGTGTACCGTGCGGTCCGCAGAACCGACGTGTTCGGAGATACCGACGAACTCTTTCTTAGTGCGCGAATCGATGGTGGGCATGAGCTGACCATCGTGGTGCTGATTGACCACAACAGATTCGGGGGAATTGTCGGAGCGGCCGCGGCTCCAGGTCCGATCGATGAGGCTGTCGCGTTGATGG